>NZ_LNZC01000007.1:0-66495 GCF_001467535.1 Legionella worsleiensis | reverse complement strand
ATTTTTTACATTAATTTAATAAGTGCCATTTGCTGGAGATCCTTCGTCGCTTCGCTCCTCTGGATGACGACCTGGGGAGTTACTCTTACTCTAAGTTAAAAAGATTGCTCATTGCGACTGGAAACATTAAATTCTGTGTTTTACCAATTTTCCAAAAAAAACAGAGAAAGTTTTGGGAACAGCTCGTTAAAAGAGACCAATAAAAAAAATTTACAGATTCTGCTATATCCTATATAGTCGCTGTTTTTTTAACAAAACTGGTTACTTTTGATTATTACAACGCAACAACATGCTCCCAGAACTGTTATTTGGCTGGTTGGCGTATTTTTTTTACTCTTTCAATTTTTTCTGCAATTATCCTCAGGGATTATTGTAGGCGCCATCATGTACGAACAAAATCTGTCAGCGTTATTGGCTGGATTATTAAGTAGTGCGTTTTATTATGTTTATACCACATTTCAAATCCCGGTTGGATTGTTATTTGATCGGTACAATACCCGAACTCTTTTAACCCTTAATGTGGCTTTGTGCGCTCTTGGCTGTTTTATTTTTGCTTCAGGACATTCTCTTCCCTACCTGTTTTTAGGAAGGCTTATTATCGGAGCTGGGTCTTCATTTGCGTTTGTAGGCCTCTCTCATCTATTACGCCAACATTATCCCTTAAAACACTATGCATTTATGATAGGTTTATCTGAAACACTGGGATTTACTGTAACCGTTTTTGGCATGATTGGTATGGGATCTTTAATTACCAGCCTTGGCTGGCGTTATTTTATCACTGGAGCAGGCTTTTTAGGTCTGTTAATTACGTCATTATGTTTCAAATTTATTCCCAGCCATAAACCTCAATCCCGAATAAAGTACGATTATAAAACCCAGTTCTTTCTTATTTTAAAAAACAGGCTTGCCTGGATAAACGGGATTTTTGTTGGTCTGGAGTTTGCAGTCATTACGGTTTTTGGCGCATTGTGGGCAGTTCCCTTTTTGGAATTAAAACTCAATTGCACCATCAAAACAGCGAGCATACTGACTTCAATGATTCTGTTGGGAGCGGGATTGAGTTGCCCTGTATTTGGGCTTTTATCTGTTCACTGTGCTAAAAGAAAGCCGCTGATTCACGCATCCTGTTTGTCCACTGCCCTACTGCTATTGATTACGCTCTATCTTCCTATTCACAATACGGTGTTGATGGGAAGCTTGCTGTTTATTATAGGGTTGTGTTGTGGGGCTTATATGCTTGCTTTTTCAATTGCCAATGAGCTTGCGCCCCCGGAATCGCTTTCTACATGTACCGGATTTACCAATACTTTGGCCATGCTCTCAGCCCCTGTTTTACAACCGCTTGTAGGGTATTTGCTGGATGGGTTCAGTGCGCATCCAGGCATCTACATTCTCGCAGATTATCAGAAAGCTTTACTGATTATTCCAGCTGGATTAATCATGGCAAGCATACTGACTCACTTCCTTCCCGAAAAAAAACAGATTAATCGCACGTCATCCTGAGGTTATCTTTTGGGAAAAGACAAGCTCGTTAAGGTCATACGTTATATCATAAACTATGACCTTATAAGCTTGTTTAGTTGAATTAAGCCGTAGTTGCCAACGCCGCTACAGCCGCATCTTTGACCTGAGCAAAAGACTGTTCGGTAATAAAACAAAATCCTTTGGGGTTATTTTCGGAAAACCCCGCTACAGATAGATGGGATTTGGATGCAGCAGTAGTATCATCCAGCGGTTTTTCTTGAGAGGATAAAGTGTTCAATAACTTTAAACTCATTTTAGGAAATCCAAGACTCAAAAGACATTGATTGGATTCCAACGATTTGATGGAAATAAATTGCGACATTCTAACTTTGTTACCCGCTGCGTCACGCCAACCTGCAACCGCAGCCCCTGTGGCATCTTCTTCTTTAAGATTTGCGGAGTAGAATCCATTATCATCATCCAGGCGACAAAAAGTCGTACTCACATCATGAGGCGTTGTTTGATCTTTACTAAACCATACTTTGCCGAACCAAGCCTTATTTCCGGTAACGAATTGCTCTTTTGTTTCAGACCCTGTTTGGATGTGTCCATTTAAACGACTGGTCTGCAGTGCTTGTAAATCAACACCAGGTCTTAAAGTTAGCGTTTCATTTGTTTCTTTGGCCTGTTTTAACATATCCACTTTAAAATTAAACCCTTTGCCCTCTGCGCTCTTCACACCAAATATCCAACTGTCGTTGATAGGATTGTAGCGGATAAAAGAACGGCCAACCTGCCAATTGAGCTGAGTTGAATGCTCAATTTTTTCGCTTCCCTCGTAAAAAAGAACCAATTTATTGGTCTGTCCATCGATTAATGCTGTTTTTGTATGAAAATCAGTACCTTCTCTTTGGATTTGAAAAAAATAACCATAACGATCTCCGCTTTCATTGGTTACCATGCCGGAAAAAGTCCAGCTGCCAACCAAAGGCTCCACGGGCTTTAAAATTTCATCAATTTCTTCAGACGCTACATCAGCCGCTATCACCGAACTGCTCATCACCATAATCAAGCAAAATAAAATCATCCAAATTCGTACTGATATCATATTAGCAATAACCCTTTAATAATTTGTGCGTCCATAATGCGTCCCAAAAGGCTTTATTTAATGTTGCGTCAACAGGTAGATAATACATTTTGTCAGAACTAAAGGAACGACATTTCACGGCATCCTTTTCCGTCATGATAATAAGAGATTCTGGTTGATTAAAATCAATAGGCTCAAATTGATAATGATCAGGATAAGAATAAGTTTTGAATTCTATCCCTAAACGAGTTAAAGTGGAATAAAAACGTTGTGGATTTCCTATCCCTGCGATTGCTGCCACATCTCTTTTTTTCAACTCATCAGGCTCAACTTCTTCACCTGTAGATAACTTAATGATTTTTCCAGGGGTTAAACACATTGGGTAGGCCTTATCCCAAGTGCCCTCATTTACAATAATAAAATCCACTTCATTCAAACGCGCAGGAGATTCTCGTAAAGGACCTGCCGGCAATAACAAGCGATTTCCAAGGCCACGAAGACCATCGATCACGGCAATTTCTATAGATCGTCCCATACGGTAGTGTTGCAAACCATCATCGCTAATTATCAGTTCAACCTGATGTTTGTTGACAAGATGATGAACAGCGTCCATACGATTAGGGGCTATAACTACCGGACAATCAGTCTTTTGTGCGATCATTAAAGGCTCATCACCAACATCTAATGCAGTATCAGTGCATTGTATTTCGTAGGGAAAGGTTTTGATTTTCGCCCCGTATCCTCGACTGACTACTCCTACTTTTATCCCCTTTTGGCGTATGTTTTTGGCTAAAGCGATCACCAGGGGTGTTTTTCCTACACCACCTACCGATACGTTCCCCACAACAATTACCGGAACAGAAGGATTGTGTTGACAAAAAAGCTCCAAATACCTGCGGCGAATCAGAGTAATAAAACCATAACACCAGGAAAAGGGTAATAAAAACCAACGTAAGGGATGATTTTTATACCACAATTGTTCAAAAAAAGCCGTCATCAAGCCAGTGCGTCCTCTGGAACCATGCCTATTTGTTGTACTTTATACAACTGGGCATAATGACCTTGCAAATGCAACAGCTCATGGTGAGAACCTTGTTCTACAAGACGGCCATGCTGCATGACAATAATTTTATTAGCATGTTTGATGGTTGATAATCGATGCGCAATAACCAGGGTAGTACGATTTTTCATAACCTGTTCCAATGCTGCTTGTATGTACTGCTCCGATTCACTATCCAAAGCTGAAGTGGCTTCATCAAGAATTAAAATTGGCGCATCTTTTAAGATGGCTCGTGCTATGGCTATTCTTTGTCTTTGTCCACCGGACAACAATACGCCATTTTCGCCAACTCGAGTATCGTATCCTTGCGGCAGTTGTGCAATGAATTCATCAGCGTAAGCTAATTTTGCTGCGTTAATGATCTGCTGCCGGCTGATATCACTGCGCCCGTAAGCAATATTATTTGCCAAGGTATCATTAAACAGCATCACGTTTTGACTGACTAAAGCCATTTGTTCCCTGAGACTGTTTAAACTGATCTGATTCACGTCAATGCCATCAAGAGTAATCATGCCTTCAGATACTTCATAAAAACGAGGTAACAAACTGGCAATCGTAGTCTTACCACTACCAGAGTGACCAACCAAAGCAACACAAGTGCCCGCCTCAATGTTAAAACTGACATCATGCAACACACGGTGCCCATCTCTATAGGCATAGGACACGTTTTTAAACTCAATTGCTCCCAATGCTTTATTCTTTAATGCGATACCCTGCGTTGATTCTATGGGCAAATCAAGAATATGAAACACACTTTCAGCACCAGCTAGTCCTCTCTGAATAGTGGCATTCAATGTGGTTAAGGTCTTCATGGGTTTAATTAACTGCAACATGGCAGCGATAATTGCCAAAAATGAACCAGCGGTTATTGTAATAACTGTTGAAAGTTGAATTGCGGCCATAATGATAGCTGCTATCCCCACAGCAATAACAGCCTGCACTCCAGAGACATTAACCGCCTTGCTTACCGCAACCTTCATGTCATTTATTCGAGAATGCTCTGTTGCGGCATTAAATTTTCCTTCCTCATACGCCTCACCGCCAAAAATACGGACGACTTTATACCCTTCTATAGCCTCACTTGCAATTTCCGTAACTTCACCCATGGTTTTTTGTACCTTATGGCTTATTCGCCTCACTCGTTTATTAGTGTAATTTACGATTAAACCAATAAACGGAATGGTGAGTAAAAACATCAGGGAAAGCTGCCAACATATAACCATCATCACTGTAAGAAGACCAATAACAAGACATGTATTTTGCACAAAATCTGTCAACGCATCCGCACTGACCTGTGCGACTTGTTCCACGTCATAAAGAATTTTGGACAACATTTGGCCTGAAGTGGCTTCATCATAAAAATCAGCAGGTAAATGGACTATATGTGCAAAAACCTTCTGCCTGAGTACCTTTACAACCGAACGGGCAACCCAGGTCATGCAATAACTACCCAATGAACTGACCACACCCCGCAAAGTAATACCTATCAACACAATGAGCGGGATTTTTTTAACAAAATCTATATCAATGTTGATAAAACCTTTATCAAGAAAAGGCTTGGTTAAATAAGTAAACGTGGCATCAATTCCAGAATAAAGAATATTAGCCAATATTCCTAAAATCAGCACAGGCCAAAACGGTTTTACATAGGATAATAAACGTTTGTACAGCAGACTGGTTTTAACAGGAGTATTATTTTTCATTGATTAGCGGGTCAAAGGTTGGCAAATGAACTAAATTGTACCCCTTATTGTGATTTTGTGCCAACACTCTTGGAGAAGAAATAAAAGAATAAGCGACAAAAAATGCAACAAAACGATTGGATTAGACTCGCTGTAAAAAGCAAATGGACGCTTCAGGACCTTACTGTTCGGGACATTTTAATGCGAGAATAGGCACATCGAAAACCAGTCTTTTGCACATTCAAATCAGATATAGTTCCGGGTTCGGTGGTTACTGTAGCCGTATTCAACCCATATTGTCTTGCATAATGTAATCGAGCTAAAAGCAATTTTTTTTGCAACCCTTTTCCTCTAAAAGCAGGTAAAGTACTGGCTACTCCCAAATCACATACCTCTCCATGCATGGCCAGAGTAGCACCTGCAATAATCCGATCTTCATCATAAACACCAAACACCACAACCCCTTTTGCTCTGGCATAACGAATAAACTGCTCCTGAGCTTCAGGATAACCAAATCCTGCAGCAACTTGTCTGGCCCAATAATTCAACTCATCCGCCGGTACTATCCTGATTGGATAGAAACTGCCCGGCTGCTCGTCCTCTTTAACCGAAGATAAATCAAGAACAGAAACTGAGCTGATCTCGCTAATACTGTATCCTCTTGCGCATAAAAAACGCATCAAATCATTACCGACGTAGGGACATAATTCTATATCAACCTGCCTATGAGCACGCTCCTTATAAAAATACTCTATGGTTTCAATCTCAGACTTGAAATACTTTGGTTTTGTATAAAATCCCCAACCCACAACCTGAGATAAAAAAGAATCATGTCCAGAAAAACAGGCGGCACCGCCATTTATTTCTAATGTTTTTCCATTTATATAATTTTGAGTCACTTCAATATGCGTTTGTTTGATGCACGCTTCCATGCGCGCCGCTTGCTCTTTGGTGATGTACATCATGTTTCACTTAATTTGTTTATCACCTGATTCACCAGGCCAGGGCCTTGATAAATCAATCCAGTGTACAGTTGTATCAGGGATGCCCCAGCTGCAATTTTCCTTTGGGCTGCCTCCGGGCTATCAATACCACCGGCTCCAATCAGAGTAATCGCATCACCCACATAATGTTTCAACAAAGTCAAACATCGATTCGCCAGTTCTTCAACAGGTTTTCCGCTTAAACCGCCCTGCTCATCGCCATGGGTAAGATTTTTAACCTGCTCTCGAGTGCAGGTGGTATTGGTCGCTATAATTCCCTCAATACCATGACTTAAAAACACATCAGTCATGACTTTCAAAGTTTCTTCATCCTCATCAGGAGATACTTTGACGACCAAAGGCACATGCTTTTGATAACGATCAGCGAGTTTTTTTTGCTCCGTATGCAACAAAGACAACAACTGAACAAGATAATCACCCTTTTGCAGCTGGCGTAAATCAGGGGTATTAGGTGATGAAATGTTAACGGTAACATATGAGGCATGTTCATATACTTTTTGCAGACAATAACAATAATCATCAGCCGCATGCTGCAATGCCGTCTCTTTATTCTTACCGATATTAATGCCTAAAATCCCGTTGTACTTTGCTTTTTTAACGTGAGTAACCAGAGCATCGACACCCTGGTTATTAAACCCCATTCGGTTAATAAGCGCCTGCGCCTCGGGCAGACGAAACAAACGAGGCTTGGAATTTCCCGACTGTGGTCTTGGGGTGACTGTTCCCACCTCTATAAAAGAAAACCCCAGTTTTTCCAGACCATCAAGGTGATCGGCGTTTTTATCAAGACCTGCAGCCAATCCAACCGGATGCGGGAAAACCAGCCCCATGGCATGAACAGGTTTACCTGCATTTGTTTTAAAACACCATCCAGGCAAGTTATCCAGAGTAGATAAAACCAAGTGATGAGCGGTCTCCGCATCCAGTTTAAATAACAAAGGACGGATCAGCGAATACATTCAAATACCTCCGATAAAACCATAATTCATGCAAACCACTGCATCCTCTAAACCTTACATTCCTGAGCCCATACTCTTAACATGGCATTACCTGATTTCTGTAAATGAAAGGCGACTTCTCGTACCTCAATACCGTAGTTTTCCTGTTGCAGGCTAAGTAATACAGGCCCCAGAAAAGGCGAAGTATTTCCGTCTTTGTCGATCAAAGGAAAAATTCTGACTTCTTTTGCCACTCGAGCCAGCTCACGCAGTACATCCAAATGAAACGCTACCGATTGATTCTCCAAATCAGCGAATAAATAATGAGAACACAAAGCAAAATCAAAAGTAAAATCAGCAAAAGGTAATTGACAATCGTTAACGCCCAAGTATCTTCCTTCGGTCTTTCCCTGCGGATAATCGGCAAAAAACTGTTCAAATCCCGCTTTTCGTTTGGCAAGCAAGTGTTCAAAACCACCGCTTTGGCTAAAATCAAAATGGTCTTGTACCGCTTTAATTTCTTCTGCCATTTGGGAAAAAATCAACACTGATTTTGAATATAAAGTATCTTTATCCAAAACAAACAAAGGATCGCAACTAACCACCTCAATATTTTTTTTATTAAGCTGAGTGTTTACTGCACTAGGGCCACAGCCAAATTCTAAAATCTTTGTATGAATTTCTTCTTCTGACAAATCAAACATTTCTTTGTATTCATTGACATCGTGCCCCCATAAAACCAGATTACGCATGAGCAACTCTCCTCTATGAACCTGAATTCCGTGCTCAATTTCATCACAGAGTTATCTGCCATGAATTCAGGAAAAACTTATCACGACCCAAAAGTAGTGTTTCGGCTTAAGATTAGGTTATTTTTTAACCGTGGTAAAGAGTCTTTTTAAAATACACTGTGTTAGAAACCGCCAGTGAATGGACAAGGCCGAATCGATTGGGTATAGTCTTGAGTATTTGTAAAATCAACAGGATATAATCCATGCACAACGGACTAAAGTATCAACTGGGTGAAACCTATGACATGTTAAGAGACACGGTCTACCAATTCGCCCGCACAGAAATCGCTCCTCTGGCAGCCCACATTGACGAAAGCAATACATTCCCCAATCAATTATGGCGAAAATTAGGTGATTTGGGATTGTTAGGGATCACAGTCAGTGAAGAATACGGCGGTGCCAATATGGGGTATCTGGCGCATGCCATAGCCATGGAAGAAATTTCCAGGGCATCAGCTTCGGTAGGATTGAGTTATGGCGCTCACTCCAATTTGTGTGTGAATCAAATCTACCTGAACGGAAACAATTCGCAAAAAGAAAAATATCTGCCTAAGCTTATAAGCGGAGAATATATTGGCGCTCTGGCCATGAGTGAGTCAAACTCAGGCTCAGACGTAGTCAGCATGCAACTCCAGGCTCGTTCGCATGGTGATAAATACATTCTGGATGGCACCAAAATGTGGATAACCAACGGGCCAGATGCCGACGTTCTGGTGGTCTACGCCAAAACAGACAAGCAGGCGGGAAGTAAAGGCATCACTGCTTTTCTGATAGAAAAAGGAATGGCTGGCTTTAGAACGGCCCAAAAGCTCGATAAACTGGGCATGAGAGGTTCCAATACCTGTGAACTGGTTTTCGAACAGTGCGAAGTTCCGGCTGAAAACGTCCTTGGAGAAGTCAATCAGGGTGTTCAGGTTTTAATGAGTGGCCTTGATTACGAACGCACTATTCTTGCAGCAGGCCCTGTGGGCATTATGCAAGCATGCATGGATGTTGTTTTGCCCTACGTGCATGAACGCAAACAATTTAATCAGGCAATTGGAGAGTTTCAGTTTATCCAGGGTAAACTTGCCGATATGTACACAGAACTTAGCGCATCCAGAGCATATCTGTATGCCGTTGCAAAAGCCTGTGACAACGGTATGGTAAGTCGTAAAGATGCAGCAGGCGTTATTTTATATACTGCAGAAAAAGCAACACAAATGGCGCTTCAGGCAATTCAAACCCTGGGTGGTAACGGATACATTAACGAATACCCCACAGGACGATTGTTACGAGACGCCAAACTGTATGAAATTGGAGCTGGCACGTCTGAAATCAGAAGAATGTTGATAGGTCGTGAACTTTTTAAAGAAACTGCATAAGGAATAGTGACATGGAACAAAACGATGTGGTAATCGTAGCAGCAAAAAGGACTCCTATGGGAGCGATGTTAGGTTCGCTTTCTGCTCTTTCAGCACCAGAGCTTGGCGCAATAGCTCACATGGCTGCGTTAACTCAATCAGGACTTACCCCTGCAGAAATCGATGAAGTCATTAGCGGTTGCGTACTCCAGGCTGGAATAGGACAAGCGCCTGCAAGACAAGCTGCAATCAAGGCAGGAATACCCAATTCTGCTGGTGCCACAACCATCAATAAAATGTGTGGTTCGGGAATGAAAGCCGCCATGTTGGCACATGACTTGATTAAAGCAGGATCAGCACAAGTTATTCTGGCAAGTGGAATGGAAAGTATGAGTAATGCGCCATATCTACTCGCAAAAGCACGTTCAGGTTATAGACTGGGACATGGTGAGCTGAAAGATCACATGTTCCTTGACGGACTTGAAGATGCCTATGAAAAAGGACAGTTGATGGGATGTTTTGCAGAAACAACTGCCAAACATTTCAATTTCTCCAGAGAACAGCAGGATGAATTTGCAATCCGCTCTATGACCAATGCACTTAAAGCTATGGAAAGTGGCGCATTTAGAGATGAAATTGTTCCTGTGACCTTAACTACCCGTAAAGGTGACGTAACTGTAAGTGCGGATGAAGGTCCTGATCCTGCAAAACTGACTAAAATGTCACAATTAAAACCAGCCTTCCAATCAGACGGTACGGTGACAGCAGCCAACTCCAGTTCTATTTCAGATGGTGCGGCAAGCCTTATCCTGATGAGTGCGGCCAATGCGGAAAAGCGTGGTATCTCTCCTTTGGCAAGAATAGTTGCTCATGCCAGTCATGCTCAAGCGCCTCAATGGTTTACAACTGCCCCTGTAGACGCCATTCGTAAAGTAATGAACAAAGCATCATGGAAACAAAATGATGTTGATCTTTATGAAATAAACGAAGCGTTCGCAGTAGTCACCATGGCAGCAATATCGCAACTTGAATTAAACCCTGAACACGTTAATATTCATGGTGGCGCATGTGCTCTGGGTCATCCTATAGGTGCTTCAGGTGCACGTATACTGGTTACTTTATTGCATGCATTAAAACAACAAGGCAAAAAACGTGGTGTTGCTTCTTTGTGTATTGGTGGCGGTGAAGCAACGGCTATGGCTATTGAACTGATGTAACCAAGCAAAAATTCACTTATACCTCACCCTATAGTGAATCGTTCTAATGCCGTGCCTATCCAGGTGATGGACACTATGAAAAGAAGCGTGGATTTAACCATGCTTCTTTTCATAGTACCGTTCACTTCGTTGGCGTCAAAGATTCATGTTAAAATTGTGGCGAACAGTTAATAATAAAAATAAAGGATGTACATGCTACGACAAAGTCTTATTTATCTCTTATTGAGCGTTCTGGTTGTAATCTTTGCCAGATATGCGCACCTGCTTATTGTTTACATTGATCTGTTATTTACCTACATCAATCTGAAATTAACACCAATATTCAGCCAGACTGGATGGGGATTAATTATAAGAAAAGTGCTGGTATTGATGTTTATGCCCATAGTGATCACGGCAATACCCGCCCTTCTTTACAGGGCTATCAAAGGCCGAGAGATGCCTCATTTTATTGCTGTTGTCTGGGTAATCTGGACCATCATCGTATTGAGCGTTATTTTGATTCGTTAAGGACTCAGGCATGGCACAACTAATCAGTCAAATCAACACGGGCAGTCAGGAATTTAAAAGCAATCAGGCTGCAATGCAGATTCTGGTGGATGAGCTTCGTAACAGAATCAAGGAAATCGCCTTGGGTGGCGATGAAAAAGCCCGCTCCCGACACTTGCAGCATGGTAAATTACTGCCCAGAGAACGTCTGCATCAATTATTGGACCCTGGTAGTCCGTTTCTTGAATTATCACAACTTGCAGCCTATCAGGTTTATGAGGACAACATTCCGGCCGCAGGCGTTATTGCCGGTATAGGAAGAGTATCTGGAACTGAATGCGTTATTGTGGTCAATGATGCTACGGTAAAAGGGGGTACCTACTACCCGCTTACCGTTAAAAAACACTTAAGAGCTCAAGAAATAGCCCTTGCCAATAATCTGCCCTGTATTTATCTTGTAGATTCGGGTGGCGCTTTTTTACCTCTTCAAGATGAAGTCTTCCCTGATAGAGATCATTTTGGCCGGATTTTTTATAACCAGGCTCAAATGTCTGCCCGAAACATCCCACAAATTGCGGTAGTTATGGGATCATGCACCGCTGGCGGAGCCTATGTTCCTGCAATGGCGGACGAATCCATCATGGTTAAAAATCAGGCCACTATTTTTCTGGGCGGCCCTCCTTTAGTTAAAGCGGCCACTGGTGAGGTGATTAGTGCGGAAGAACTGGGCGGCGCAGAAGTACATTGCCGACACTCAGGCGTTGCAGATCACTATGCAGAAAACGATGCTCATGCCCTGCATCTGGCACGTATTGCCGTAGAAAACCTGAACAGAAAAAAGATTGAAACCATTACACGCACCCAAACAAAAGAGCCACTTTACGATCCTAAAGAACTTAACGGAATTGTCCCCAGTGATCCCAGAAAACCTTTTGATATTAGAGAGATTATCGCTCGTTTGGTTGATGGCTCCGAATTTGACGAATTTAAAGCCTTGTTTGGAACAACACTGGTCTGCGGATTTGCAAGACTTTATGGTTATCCAGTTGGCATCATTGCTAACAATGGAATTTTATTTGGTGAAAGTGCATTAAAAGGAAGCCATTTTATTGAATTGTGCTGTCAACGTAAAATTCCCTTGATCTTTTTGCAAAATATAACCGGCTTTATGGTAGGTTCCAAATACGAGGCATCTGGAATTGCTAAACATGGCGCAAAAATGGTTACCGCAGTTGCTAATGCCAATGTACCCAAATTTACCGTGATCGTTGGCGGAAGCTTTGGTGCTGGAAACTATGCCATGTGCGGACGTGCCTATAATGCCCGTTTTATCTGGACCTGGCCTAACTCACGTATCTCAGTCATGGGTGGAGAGCAGGCTGCCAATGTGCTGGCGCAGGTCAACAGCGAAAAATATGCCAAACAAGGTAAAATTTGGCCTATTGAAGAGGAAGAGCAGTTTAAAAATCAGCTGCGTTCCCAGTATGAAGCACAAGGCAATCCTTACTACGCCAGTGCAAGGCTATGGGATGATGGCGTCATAGCTCCAGAGGATACACGAATGATACTGGGGCTTGGTTTATCTGCCGCTTTAAATGCACCCATTGAATCAACTCAATTTGGCGTTTTTCGCATGTAACTGGAATAAAACACATGAGCGACCTTCTTTATGAAATTCAAGATCACCTCTGTTTGTTAACCATTAACCGGGTTAACAAACGCAATGCTTTTGATAACCATCTTCTCACACAGATGCAAACACAGCTTGACGCAGCAATCAATAACGACAGTGTCCGGGTTATCGTGCTCAAAGCCAATGGAGCGCATTTTTGTGCTGGTGCTGATTTGGCTTGGATGCAAAGTATGATTGACTTTGATGAAGCACAAAATCTGCAAGACTCCATGATATTGGCTCGCTTGATGCACACCCTGAATCAAAGCCCCAAACCAACCATAGCCATGATCCAGGGCTCTGCATTTGGTGGTGGAGCAGGACTTGCAGCTGCCTGCGATATTAGTATTGCAGCACATTCCGCTCGCTTTTGTTTTTCAGAGGTAAAATTGGGATTGATACCTGCAGTAATCAGTCCTTATGTCGTAAAAGCTATCGGAGAGCGAAACGCAAAAATGCTGTTTATGACAGCTGAAGTGTTCGATGCAGCAAAAGCCTGCTCTCTTAATTTGGTGCAACACCTTGTCCCAGAAGAACAATTACTGGACTTTACTTTGAATTACGCCAAACAAATCATTAATAACGCACCTCAAGCAGTGACCATGTCCAAAAAACTGGCTCAACATGTAGCGAATAAAGACATTGATGAGGAACTGGTTCATTACACAGCCAGCCTTATTGCTCAAAAACGTATTTCTGCTGAAGGACAAAAAGGCCTGCACGCTTTTTTAAATAAAGTAACACCTAACTGGAACTAGGAACTTGCATGTTTAATAAAATTCTGATCGCTAATAGAGGTGAGATAGCCTGTAGAATCATAAAAACAGCGCGCTCCATGGGGATTCATTCCGTAGCAATTTATTCATCTGCAGACAAGAACAGCCTTCATGTTCAATTGGCTGACAGCGCCTGTTATGTTGGAGAGGCGGTGGCAAAAGACAGCTATCTGAATATAGATCATATTATTCAGGCAGCAAAAGACAGTGGGGCTGAGGCAATTCATCCTGGTTACGGGTTTTTGTCAGAAAATCCCGGATTTGCTAAAGCCTGTGAAGAAGCCGGCATTGTTTTTATAGGACCTTCAATTGAAGCACTGGATGCCATGGCCTCAAAACAGCTGGCCAAACAACTGCTTGAAAAAACCAACGTTCCTTTAACTCCAGGATACCATGGCAAGGATCAATCAGAAGACCGATTGCTGGCAGAAGCAAAAAAAATTGGCTTTCCAGTACTGATCAAAGCAGCGAATGGCGGCGGCGGTAAAGGCATGAGAGCCGTTCATAACGAAAGTGAGTTTAGTGCGTGTCTGGCTGGAGCCAAAAGAGAGTCGCTCGCCAGTTTTGCAGATGACACCATGATCATTGAAAAACTACTGCTCAATCCCCGTCACGTTGAATTACAAATTATCGCTGACAATCACGGATCTGTAGTTCATTTATTTGAAAGAGATTGCTCCATTCAACGAAGGCATCAAAAAATAATCGAAGAAGCCCCTGCTCCCAATCTCACAGATTCCTTAAGACGCAGATTAGCTGATGCTGCCTGTGAAGTAGCCCGATCAATTAACTACAGAGGCGCCGGTACAGTTGAGTTTCTGGTTGACAGTCAAGAACAATTTTATTTTATGGAAATGAATACCCGACTTCAGGTTGAACACCCGGTGACTGAAATGATTACAGGAATAGACCTGGTCGCCTGGCAATTTAAAATAGCCGCTAATCAACCGCTTCCTCTGGCGCAAAATGACATTAAGGCCAAAGGACATGCTATAGAATGTCGAATTTATGCGGAAGATCCTTTTAACGGGTTTATCCCCTCAATTGGGCAATTGAATTTTTTGCAAGAACCCAATGGCGAAGGAATTCGTATTGATACAGGAGTCAGGGTTAACTCTCATATCACCATGTATTACGATCCCATGATCGCTAAATTAATCGCTTGGGGAAATAACAGAGGAGAAGCGTTGCAACGCTTGAGTCAGGCGCTTGGCCATTATTATATAGGTGGGGTAAAAACCAATATTCCGTTTTTGCAAGCCATATGTCAGCACCCTAAATTTACTCAAGCCGAGCTGAGTACTGATTTTTTAACACAAGAACACATTGAGTTATCAACCCCGAATTGGCATTTGGCACTACGTCTGGCAGTCGCTTATGATTATTTGCAAACGGTGCACTCGGTGGGTGACCCCTTACTAAAAGACACTTTCGCCTGGCAGATGCACATTCAAAGTCACTGGGTTTGGCGTTACCAACACGATGGAGATATTACCGAAGTATATGTAACCCCAATTGACAAGCAAAGTTTCAAACTCAAGCTGGCAGATAACGAGGAATTCATTAGCGCAAATTGTAATGACAATCTCTTACAAGTAGAGCTCAACCAACATCATTATCAAGTGACTGTTGATAACAAAGAAAGAAATCTGACTTTATATTCCAGTCAGGGTCAAATAAACATCGAGCGCTTTCGCTGGAATAAGCTGGATGCACATGCGTCGCAACATAAAGGTCAACTGACCGCCCCCATGCCTGCAACAGTAGTTGCCATTTTGAAAAAAGCAGGAGAACAAGTCAAAGCTGGGGACAGATTGATTATTCTGGAAGCGATGAAAATGGAACACACCATTCATGCTCCAGTAGATGGTATACTTGCGGATGTATTTTACACAGTAGGCGCACAAGTAAGTGAAGGAGCGGAATTGCTTTCACTCAGTGAATCGGATTCATAAATTACTGAGATTAATATGGACTATCCTCAACACGTGACAATAATAGAAGTAGGTCCTCGTGATGGCCTGCAAAATGAGTCCTCTTTTGTATCCACGGAACATAAAATTGAACTCATCAATAAACTTAGTCAAACAGGCCTAAAGCATATAGAAGCAACCAGTTTTGTATCTCCCAAAGCCATACCGCAACTGGCGGACGGTGAAGAGGTATATCGTGCGATTTTAAAAAATCCATCCATAGCCTATTCAGCACTGGTTCCTAATGAACGTGGCATGATTAAAGCGCTACAAGCAGGGGTTCGAGATGTGGCCGTATTCACCGCAGCAAGTGAATCGTTTAACCAAAGAAATATCAATTGCTCCATTCAAGAGAGTATAGAGCGATTCAAGCCCGTTCTTGATTTGGCCAAAGCTAACGCAGTCAAAGTCAGAGGGTATATTTCCTGTGTTCTTGGTTGTCCTTATGAAGGAGAAGTAAGTCCCGCTAAAGTTGCTGAGGTTATGCAAAAATTGCTGGATCTGGGTGTGGACGAAATATCGCTCGGGGATACCATAGGCGTTGGGACTCCCAGACAGACCCAACTCGTGTTGGATAAAATTTTAAGACTTATCCCCTTAGACCAGTTGGCCATGCACTTTCACGATACCTACGGTCAGGCTATTGCCAATATCCATGAATCGCTACACCACGGAGTGTATCGTTTTGATAGTTCTGTAGCTGGTCTTGGAGGCTGTCCCTATGCCCGAGGCGCAAGCGGTAACGTTGCCACCGAAGACGTGTTATATCTGATGCACGGCTTGGGAATAAATACTGGAGTTGATATATTTAAAATCGTGGCGACTGGAGACATGATTTGCAAACAATTGGGACGCAAAAATCAATCCAAAGTAGCCAATGCATTACTGGCGAATCCCTGTAATTAACCCATTTCATTCAGGCCTGATTGCTGCTCATAGGACACATCAGGGAAGTATACAGCAAGAGAGAACAATTCATGAACGAAGTAATATGGACCCCTAAAAACCCTCAAAATACCCGCATGGGGCAATTTATGCGCTTTGCAGCGGAGCAACATTGCCAGATTTTTGAAAACTACCATGATCTGCACAGTTGGTCGGTTAAACATCCTGATGCCTTCTGGCAAACTGTGTGCGATTTTTTTGAACTCACTTTTGATACCCCGCCGCATCAAATACTTAATTATTATGAGTCCATGCTGGATGCTCACTGGTTTAGCGGTGCACGATTTAACTTTGCACAAAAATTATTATCACGCCAAGATGAACATCCAGCACTTATCAGCATTAACGAAGCAAATGAAAAACAAATACTAAGTTATGGGCAATTGTACAAGGAAGTTGCACAGTGCGCAGCTGGGCTCAAGGCTATTGGTGTAGGTATTGGCGACAGGGTTGCAGCGCTCATGCCCAATATTCCCTCGACAATAATCGCCATGCTGGCAACGACTTCTCTAGGAGCTGTGTGGTCTTCTTGCTCACCGGATTTTGGAGCACAGGCGGCTATAGACCGTTTGGGACAGATTGAACCCAAGGTATTGTTTATTTGCGATGGGCATCAATATCAGGGAAAAACTCATAGTGGCGCTGAAAAAATTATTCAATTAAAAACCGCAATTACCTCATTAAAACAAGTAGTGATTTGCCCCAATATTAATGAAAAAATCAACATCAACGAGCTCCAGGATGCCTTATATTGGAATGATTTCCTAAAACCGGCAATGGATTGTGAGTTTGCAATTCTGCCTTTTAATCATCCAATCTACATCCTTTTTTCATCAGGTACTACAGGAAAACCCAAGTGCATCATTCACGGTGCGGGCGGCACTCTAATCCAGCATTTAAAAGAATTGGGATTGCATACCGATTTACAAGATACTGACAATTTATGTTTTTATACCACCTGCGGCTGGATGATGTGGAACTGGACGGTATCTGCTCTTGCGCTAGGTGTTACACTCACTTTATACGAGGGCTCACCCACCTATCCTGAAGCTGATCGCTTATTCAAATTGATTGATGAAGAACGTATTACAGTGTTTGGAACCAGCGCAAAATTCATTTCATCTATAGAAAAAGCAGGAGTAAGACCCAACGAACAATGCAACTTATCTCAACTCAGATGCATTCTCTCCACAGGCTCTCCCCTGCTGCACAAAAATTATGATTTTGTTTATGAACACATTAAGAATGACGTTCAGCTCAGCTCCATTTCGGGAGGAACCGATATTATTTCCTGCTTTGCCTTAGGCAATCCCATGCTTCCAGTATATAGGGGTGAACTCCAATGTATTGGTTTGGGGATGGACGTGGATGTATTTAATGAAGAAGGGAAATCCATACACCAGGCACGTGGTGAATTAGTCTGTACCAGGCCTTTTCCATCCATGCCGGTAGGATTTTGGAACGATAAAGATAAAACAGCCTATACCAATGCCTATTTTACCCGTTTTCCGGGTGTATGGGCTCATGGTGATTTTGCTGAAATAACCCAACATGACGGCCTCATCATTTATGGACGTTCAGATGCCGTACTCAATCCCGGTGGCGTTCGAATAGGTACAGCCGAAATCTACAGGCAAGTTGAAAAAGTTGACGCCGTCATGGACAGTATCGTCATAGGTCAAGATTGGCAAGATGATGTTCGGGTAGTTTTATTTGTTAAATTACGCGAAGGCATTAACCTTGATGAGGATTTAATACAGCTTATCAAGCGCACTATAAAAGAAAATGCCTCACCAAGGCATGTTCCCTCCAAAATACTGCAGGTCAAGGACATTCCACGAACCATTAGCGGCAAAATTGTCGAGGTGGCGGTCAGGCAAATTGTTCATGGCCAACCGGTACAAAACATTCAATCCCTGGCCAATCCTCAGGCTTTGGAGTGTTTTAAAAACAGAACAGAGTTATTAAATTAACTCTTTGTGATTCGTTGTTTGTGTCATGAAGTTGGTGGAAAAATAGTACTACATACTTCATGACATATATTTCTGAGCATTTAGAAATATCAAAAAACTCTGGCACCAAAAAGCAGTGCCAGAGCAAAATTAAAAAAAATCCAAATGTACCTTACCTGATTGGACTTAAGGTTGACAAACCTTCTTCATTGCTACTTTCTGGACCCTCAAGGGATAATTGTTTATTCGTTTTTTGCACAGCAGCTGCCAGGAACAACATCACTAAATAACCCACACCAAGTACAGAAAAAAAACCATACAGCACCTCGTAGCCCGATGACTTAAGTGCACAGGAGTCCATAACGCCCCCCCAACGAGGTGGATTACCCCCGTAAGTTTGATAACATGCACTTCTATACTCACTCGGGTCTGCCTTAAAGCCCAATAAATCAGGTAACCAGGTTAACACATTATCCATTATTTCATTCTCCATAATAAAACAAAAACTTACCATTACTTCAGTTTAATGAACACCGCATGCGTTTGTGACATGACTCATTTGAATCAAAAATGTGTTCATAAAACCAAAGATTCGATACCCACAAACAACCGACTAATTATTTACAAAACATAAGGTTATCGTTTCGATAAGAGTCACTCTGTCATAAATAAATGCTGATTGGATCCTGAGCATATACTGAAAGATAAAAGATGACAACAGGATTACAGAAATACACAATGTATAAGCGAGTTCTCTCAACTTATCTCAATGGCAATGTCTAATGATTGGCCGCTTACGCTGGCAAGACTGTTTTCAGAGGATATATAGTGAGCGAGTAATACAAAATTATTATTCATCACTTAAGCTCAAAGGGATACCTATTGGAAGTTTTTATTAGAGTATATGAGTGGAAAAGCATTATATTGATTCATAATTAAACACATGGTATTATTGTTATCTTTATGTGCCATTGGAAATCAAATGCGTGATAATGATATAAAAAAAAACCATAGAATAACTAAATCGTTATTAAAGCCGAGAAAGCAGTTTAAAGAGGATACTAAGGGATCTGTCTTTGGTGGAACACATGGTGCACGAGGTCAATTTTTTAAACACTCGCTCAAGACATCTAAACCAAAAGCTTATTATTTGGCAGAACGGGGCAGCTATCATGAGTACTTCATCTTCGAAGTGTTTAATGCTATTGGTTTTTCTACACCCAAAGCAAGAACTGTTATAAATGATGAGAAAAATACAACTAATATAACGATGGCTAGCCGTGCAATAGATGGATATATGCCCCTGCAAGCCTATACTAATTGGTGGCCTGACAGTGGGTTTTTAGGGCACAACAAACAAGCTAAGGAAATCAAACAACGTTATACGCTAGATGTTGATAAACAAGTTATATTTGATAATGAAACTCAATCAGAAATTAAAATTTCTGGGAACCTGTTTGCAGCTAATATAGGCGAATTTCTTGTTCAAGACTCAGATTTTTCTGGCGAAGGAACAAACCTGAGTTTAATAAAAAAAGGCCAGCGTTTTCATTGTTATTTTATTGATAAAGACGGTGCATCTCTACTACCCAAGGAAAGCTATAATCAACTAGCTAAAATTGGAACAGGTTTGCCTAAATTATTTAAAGAAACATCTGATGACCAAGTGTTGGCAATCGTGAATAATTTAGCAGAACTGTTGAATAAGAATAACAGCAGCGAGTGTTCTAACTTAGAAAAAATATTTTTCAATCCAAGATCTGCAAGTATTTTACGGTTATATTTAAAACATTTCATAGAACAAAAAATTATAGAATCTATAAATTCAATTAATTTTCGTTTTGCCATAGAATCAGAAGGAAATCTCCTTTTTAATCGATTTTTTAAACTCGAACATCCTCAGATTCTTCAAATTAAATCAGAGTTATTAGAAGCGGTAAAAAGTGAATTTAATAAGCACAATGACAATGAAGATTGGAATTTTAGTGAAAAACAGGATGTTGAGTCTTATATTAAAAATCTTGAAGCAATTGTTCCTGGAGCACTTAAAGCGGTATTGAATAGAAATAAAGGGATATCATTGATCAATGCAGGCGCACTGTTAAATGAGATTATAACTCCAGGAAATATTGATGAATCAAAAACATACACTATTGAAGCCGTCCCAGGGTTAACAGCATCAGGGGTAATGGTCAAAGAGGGTACTCATGACCACTTTGAATTTAGAACCAGCATGAGCTTAGAGGAATTTATTTATAAAGTCTTTAATATTTTTTATTCTAACCCAGCTTATGGGTATACATTCAATACTGACCAATGCAATATAATACCCTATGACCCTGTTGTAATGTATAACAATATTAAACATAATGCTGAATTAATAATAAGCCATTTCACTGAAAATAAACCTGATATACTAAACCAATTTAAAGAAAGAGAAGCTATTCGTGAACGAATTGCATTGGCTGTTATAAGACGGTTTTCATTTAATAAAAAACTAGACTCTAAGCAGCAGCAGTTATACGCTAATATTGTTGAAGACTTACGCGGCCCCTACTATACATCGCTTTTTTCTGATCAGACATCAAAACTAATTTCCCTTAAAGATGAAGAGAATAAAGACCTTCTTGAACGAATTTGCATTGATAACGAGTCAGAGTTAAATATTTTTTTAGTCAACAATATTTTGCTTACCTTGACAAAAAAATGCTCTGAATATCAAAATCATATTAAGCAATCAATACTTAAACTCGCACTTCAAATACCAGAAAAGTTTATAAAGGAGTGCTATCATATGGATGGCAGTCTTGATATTGATAAACTGATTAATATTAATGACTCTGGCATAGAATGCTCGTCCTCAGGAACTTTATCAAATCAACTAACTCATGAATTTTCGTTGGCTTTAAATAAATATAAAATAGTTAACGCCATGAATAACCATCTTAATGATAATACTGTGAACAGCATAGCTGATCGTATCAACAATATGCAAAGTGTACTTTCCGAAGAAAACAAAAATATATTGAAAAATCGTCGTGATTCATCAAATGGAATTAAATTTTTAGAATACATCTTCCATATTCTAACACTAGGTATTTATTCGAAAGCGAGTAAAGGTACCTTTGCTTTTTGGAAAGCTCATGGTGAAAGTCTAACAAACTGCGTTGAAGAAAAAATAGAATCAGTTAATTCTCCAACTTTCTAATTCGCCAGCATCATTTCCTTTTCGGGTAAAATGAATTTATTTATCCGAAGAGAACGGGTGGACGCAGGGCAAACGCATCTAAATTATGAACATAAATCTCCACCCTTTTGCCTACGTCCTGTGCTTTATGCGCAGGAGCCATGCGATCTTAGTGCAGGCAAAGATCTGGATTCTGCGCATAAAGCGCAGAACGTAGGCGTCTTGGTCTTAGATAATACGTTTAGATGCTTTTACCCTGCGGGTGGACGCAGCGAATAGATAATTTAAGAAAAATATCAACCATAAAAAGTTTAGACATAATTTAAACAATATCCCCAATACTAAAATTTGGGAGAGATTCTATCGCAGCAAGCCAATAATGTACCCGATCTGAAACCAACAGCTGTGTTGAATTTTATGAACAATCTGCTTTATTTCAAAGGCCATAGTGTGTATAATGTCAACTTGCGTCGATTTGAACATTCAGCTTGCGGACGCTCAAAAAAGTTCTCTTTTTTGAAAAAACGGCTAAAGCGGGCAGTTATTACCCCCCTCTTCAAAGTCTTCCGCAGCATATTCCAGGTTATTGTTATGATTGAATTGTGTGGAGTAACGAAATCCTTTTTTGGAAAACCCGCCTTGCAGGATATTAATTTATTCATTCAAGAAGGCGAGATATTCGGAATTATAGGCAAAAGTGGTGCAGGAAAATCTACTTTATTGCGGTGTATGAATCTTCTGGAGCGTCCTGATTGTGGCGATGTTTTAATCGATGGCCAGAATCTCATGAATTTATCATCAGGCGATTTGGCCACTGCTCGTCATAAAATCGCCATGATTTTTCAACAGTTTAACTTGCTTAATTCCAAAAATGTTTATGACAACATTGCCCTGCCCATGCGTATTCAGGGAATAGATGAAGAGACCATCAGTGCAAAAATCAATGAGCTCTTACCTCTTGTCGAATTAACCGACAAGAAAAATGCCTACCCTGGCCAACTCAGTGGGGGACAAAAACAACGAGTGGCTATTGCCCGAGCACTAAGCTGCTCCCCCAAAATACTGCTTTGTGATGAAGCAACATCTGCTCTTGATCCTGAAACAACCGATGCAATCCTGAGCCTGCTCAGTAAAATTAACAAGATCTATGGCATTACTGTTGTTCTCATTACCCATGAAATGGATGTAGTCAAACGAATCTGTAACAGACTCTCGGTGATGATCAATGGCTCCATAGTAGAAACAACTGCGCTGTCCAATGTACTGGACAATCAAAACAGCCTCGCTCGTTCTATGCTCTACGCCCGGCTCAGCCCCGAATTGCCTGCTTGCCTGACCAGCAGAATGGCGCCTTATGCAACGGACAAACCCCTGCTGCGCTTGTTATTTCAGGGCGAAGAAGCAACCGTTCCCTTCATCAGTCAAACCAGTAGGGAGCTGAATATAGACATTAACATTTTACTGGCCAACATCGACAGATTTGATTCGGTCACCTGCGGTGTGCTTGTTGTGGAATTAACTGCAAACCCCTTATTGCTCGATGCCTTTGTGGAGCGCTGCAATCATGTCGGTTTAACTGTGGAGAAATTAGGTTATGTCCTACCCGATGGTCTTTGATTTGCTCAATGCAACTGGTGAAACACTTTACATGGTGATCACCAGTACCTTTTTTGCCGTATTGCTGGGATTTCCTTTAGGAACATTACTGTATGCAAGCCACCGAATCAAAAATAATCCCAAATTGCATAAAACACTTTCGGTAATCATTAATGTATTACGCTCTATTCCTTTTATTATTCTTCTGGTCGCCATCATTCCACTGACTCGGCTCATTGTAGGTACTTCTATTGGCATGAATGCAGCTATAGTTCCCCTGACCATTGGAGCCATCCCATTTTTTGCACGATTGGTTGATAATGTTTATCAAAGTTTACCTTCCGGTCTGATAGAAACAGGCTATGCAATGGGAGCCAGTCCCAACCAGATTATCCGTCACATCCTGCTGCCTGAAGCCAAATCCGGCTTAATTCATGCCATTACGGTTACAGCAATTACCTTGATAAATTACTCGGCAATGGCAGGCACCGTTGGCGCTGGCGGATTGGGAACATTGGCAATAAACTACGGTTATCAACGATTTAATGCGGGCATTATGATTGCAACAGTGCTTGTATTAATTCTACTGGTTCAGCTCATGCAAATGACTGGAGACTATTTGGCTAAACGGTGTACTCACCATTAATGAAGAGATATCACATGCGAATTTTAAGTTGTTTAGTATTCATTTTCAGCCTGGTTGCCTGCAGCAGCAAGCCCACACCCAATACACTGGTCATAGGAACAATTGCCGGACCTGAAACTGAACTCATCCAAACAGCCAAGGAAGTAGCTGAACACGACTTTGGGTTGACGATAAAGATTGTAGAGTTCAATGATTACAACCTGCCCAACGAAGCCTTGCAAGATGGCAGTCTGGACGCTAATGTTTATCAACACTTGCCCTACCTCAAAGCAGCCATGGCCGCTCATGGCTATACCCTGGAAGCCATAGGAAGAACCTTTGTTTATCCTATGGGCATTTATTCCAAAAAATACAAATCTCTGGAAGAGCTACCGGATAACAGCATTATTGCCGTACCCAACGATCCCAGTAATGAAATGAGGGCTTTTTTATTACTGGAAAATGCTCATTTAATAACACTTAAAGATGAAACCAGCGCTGGCGTACCCGAAATTAAAAGTAATCCCAAAAATCTGCAGTTTAAAGAAATGGACGCTGCTCAGTTGCCACGAGTTCTACCTGATGTTGCCGCAGCAGTTATTAACACGACCTTTGCCCTGCCGGCAGGACTAAATCCACGCCATGACGCCCTTTTTACAGAAAGCAAAGATTCACCCTATGCCAACATCATCGTCATTCGTAAAAACACAGAAAAAAGACCGCAGTTGGAGCTTTTTGTCAAAGCATTGAACTCTGATAAAGTGAAAACAAAAGCGCAGCAACTTTTTGGTGATGCCGCAATACCTGCCTGGAGCACAAGTAACTGATGAGCGTTAACAAAAATTGCGTTAATAAAGGTATAATTTTTTCTTAATTAAATCATGTTATACTTTAATTAACACGTCCCATGATTCGGAGATACATATGCCAGGTCCTTTACTAACTCGCATACCGTTAATCGGCAAACATTTATTTTCCAATGAATACATTAATCAGCTGACACCTAAAGCTATTGAAGATCTGGGTAAAACGTACCGTAATATCATAGGGCTTGGAAATAATCC
Organism: Legionella worsleiensis; assembly: GCF_001467535.1. GTDB lineage: Bacteria > Pseudomonadota > Gammaproteobacteria > Legionellales > Legionellaceae > Legionella > Legionella worsleiensis. Next base: position 41,633 of record NZ_LNZC01000007.1, on the reverse strand, counting down.
AAGCTTTGCTGACCAGGCATTTAATACATTGGATTCCCAAAGAACAGAAAGCAATGCCGTAACGCTCATCAAATCAAAAGACCTGTATGGGTCATCCATTTTTGACAAAATGGACGACCGTAAAAATAAAGAAGCATCAGAAGCTGCCAAAGCAATAAAAAATACGCTGACAAATCAACTTAAAACCGAACCTGCTTATACTAAGGCTTTGAAAAAATACAATGATCAAATTACATTCTTCAAAGAATTGGTAAAGAAAATTCCCAATGAAAAGTTTGGTGCAGAAGCACTACTGAGCACCTACAAGTATTACATTGATAAAGCCAGAGCAGCGATAATGGCACAACAGGATTTGGACAAAAATCATCTGGAACAACAATTTGACAGTGAAGAATTTAAGGCAAACCTGCAAACCGTCTACGGTATAAAGAAAGATGATGCTGATGCAGATCAAAGACTTGCTCACATCAAAACAACCATGATCAACGATCTGGTCAATGCACAAAAGACTCAGTTAGCTGAATTTGATAAATCAACCTCTGCTTCGATTAATAAACTTCATCAGGCTTCTGCTGAAGAATACCGGCAAATGGGATTGATAGAAACCCTCAAAAGAGCACATAACGATAACGTTGCAATGCTTGAACACTTGGCTGAAAAAAACAGAAAAAAAAATGAGGAAAATGAGGAAAAGGTCAATGTACCCAGTGTGGCACTTGCGAATGTCGATGAAACTGGGGCAAAAATAAAAATGACCAACGTCAAACTGGGAGACATTCAGTCTTTTAAATCAATGACCGGCATGGAGATAAAGCAAGAACAGCCAGGAGTTTTTAAATTTCAGTTCGATGTATTAAGTCCAAGATATTATCAAAGTCTTGCCCAAAAACCGCTTACCGATTTCCTGTTAATATCGCAACTGATTAAGACTCAAGGAAACGATAAAATCAACTGGACTATAGACATTAAAGATCCCAAGACTTTGATGGAACGAGCAAGACAAGCTATAGAAGGTTCGGTGAGAGCCGGATTTGCTCTGGACAAAATCAAAATTTGCGACAAATCAGGTAGAGAATTAAAACTTGAAGAAATCTTTAAAGACCACTCGGAAGCTTTTAGCCGGGTACAAAACAGAGCGGCTGAAATTCAACAGGAACTTGCCACATTAAAAGCACCTGAAATCAAGTCAGCCAAAAACAGCTATGCAAAAGAAGCCATTCAGGCCCTTAAAAATAAAAATAATCCACCCCCACAACCACAACCTGGGGATAATCCTAATCCTGCTCCAACTGTTTAAATGACACCACACCATGCAAAACGGCTCTCCCAAACATTTTTTGGGGAGAGCCGTTGGTGATAAAATCACCGAGTTTTGTTCATTAATTAATCAGGTTGTAGCCTTGATGCAGCGTAAGCGAAATCAAGGAATTACTTTCCAATCAAGTACCGAGTTAGCCTAATTCGTGGTTTTTTTTTCAGTTCGTAAATAATGTTGAAAATACTATACGAATTGGATAAGAGAATACTCATTATGAAACTTAATTGTTTTAGTAAATTGTTATCCTGGTTGATTACTGAGCTGATTGAAATTCGATTCACTTTCTATTTGACGAATTGGTTGTGCACCATCTTTTAACTCCTGAATAATACACACCAGATTATGTTGACTTGTAATAGCGAGTCTATCTGCCAAATTTCCGATAAAACTGGCATTATTTTTGATGCGAGTAATAAAGGCATTCAGAAAAGATGAAAATTGCTTGCTGTATTCAGATTCTTTATCACAATAATGCGCCTCAACCCGTTTAATAAGTGACTCAATAACCGAACTGTCTAACAAATTAATCGAGTGGGCAGATGGCATTGAGGGTTTGGCATAAAAACCATAAATAAATTGGCTCACAGGAAGATGATTTCGAGTACCAAGAAAAGTTAAAGGAAGACAGTGAATATCTAAAGGACGAGCAGTTTCGACTGAGGTAGTAAGTGTCAATTTTTCATTGGCAATACATTGAAGGCATGCATCAAAAAAATCCCTAAAACGTTTAAACAAGCACTCAAGCCCAGGATCATAGGTAACGCAGGAGATGAGCATTAAAGCATCTCTTTTTAATGTTTTCAACACGAGTTTTTTTTGATTTCTTTGGTCTTTTACGGTATTTCTTAATTCATGTTCAGGATGAACCATCATATCAACAAAGACAGCTCTTAACTTGGATGAGCATTTGCGACTATCAGAACTTTTGCATAATGGCGACTGCAGCGTTTTTGGCCCTTTTGCCTGCAATATCAACAAATCACACTCAGGTATTTGTTGAACAATAGAATCAAAACGAGAAGGAATACGCACTATACATAAAGCGAGCAAAACAAACCAATAGGCCATAACATCAAGAAGTAACCAAAGAAATGGCGAGTGCTGGAAGTGACACAAAGACACTTCATTTCTGATTTGTTTCACCAGATGATTACGCCTGTTAATGGTTTTATAATCATAAAAAGAACTGTAACTTTCAGCAAATCTATCCAGAATAATTTTAAATGGGATCTGATGTTTCATTAAGTGCTCTGCTACGAATAACATAGGCCCTGCTCCACCACACATTCCATATAATACCAGTGATTTTTTGCGAGAGACCTCGTGCTTAGCAAATGCAATGACATCTAAAACAATATCACCAAGAGTGTCGGCTCGTTTACTTGCATGCAAAGAAAAATTACGATGATTGATTAATACCACTTCAGCATTAAAAAATTCAGGTAAAGTATGTTGAATCTGATGAATATAACCATGTTCCAATTGTAATTGACCAACCAAAGCCAGTACTGTGGTATCAGAATGTTTCTGCCTTTGCCTGATACGCAGACCTTCAAGAATAACACCGTCATGACCAGACAATAAAAATTTATAGATGCTCAAAGTGGGCATGGCTACACGTTCAATCTCAAACGACTGAGGAGAAAATGGGTGAAGAGGCATGCAGCTGGAAGTTAACAGCTCTGTGATATGTTGTTTGAGATTAAACCTGTTATGTTTTATTGAAAAAGGACGTGGGGTAAAGAGAGGCGTTGAGGTTACTGGATTCATAAAAGGCGTAATTTGTGTCCAACGCATTAATTGAGAGAGTAACTCGACACATAGTATTTTGGCGCTCATCACTATTTTTTTTTCTTCCACTGAACAATCAGGAATAACAGACAAGGCACCAACGCCATGAATTAAAGGATAAAAGAGAACTTTGGGTGCCTGTTGCAAGCATGTGTAGTGCTCATTGAAATGCAGAAAAAACGAAGCTGAAATGCGATGCAAAATCCGGTACGCCTGTGAGTCTTTTTGCAACAAACTTAAATGTCGGTCTATAGTAAGCACACAAAAATATCCCCAATCCAAATAAGGACATACAGCCAATGTTTCTTTATTAAATGAAGCAAGCAACGCATTGCGAGTGATACTTGACCCCAGCCAAAATGCCATAATCCATTTGGCATAACTGTTTGTATCTTCCGCAGGAGCAAGAGTCAAATCCTCGATCAGTAATTCTCTTAGTTCAAAATGATCAAGCGCATTAACAAGCAGTGCAGGAGCAATGAGTTGCATTTTGGATATACCTTAAATTCTGACAGAATGCTAAAAAAGAAATGTATTATAATGAACAACCGTTGTATCAAAAAAGATATTTTTCCACAATAATTGCTCATCAAATGCAGATACAGTCTTTAAAACTAATCCAACCCGAAGTGTATTTTTCTCATTTGGTAGCCTTGATGCAGCGTAAGCGAAATCAAGGTTTTTTATATGCTACGCACTCAATTAATCTCTAATTCAACTCGTATTGTATTTTCATCATTATTTAAGAACAGGAAAAACAAGCAGAAATTGGACTGACTCGGTTCTTGATCCTATGGGTCGATTCGGAGAGTAATTCCTTGATTTCGCTCACGCTCCATCAAGGCTACTTTTCTGATCAACTAAGGATTAACAGAGGGGGTCGGTGAGCTTTTTTCCAGAGTATTATTAATTTTACCTATGTTATAACGAAAAAATCGATTTGTATGTTCGTTATTTCTGTCACACATGAATGTATACGTCGAGGGACCTTCGAAAGAACGTCCAGAAATGCGCATTTCAATTTGATCGGATGTGATCTTTGTACAGTACATGTTATTAATGCCACTTCTTGATTCTCTAAATAATTGCTCTAAGGACATTACTCTTTCGTTAACAGGTTTGCTAGAGGACATCCAATTTGATTTTACATTACCCTGTACCATTCCAACCTCTTCAAGACCGTTTGGACATTGAATCCTGTCAACCAGTCTCACAATCCCTGCCGCCAGAAAAGTAATAGGCGCAGCAGTAAATGTGGCAATAACCGATACCAGAAATCTGGAAATATCAAGCATTCTGTTCAGACCGTACACAGGAAACTTCAATAGCAAAAACCACGGATTATAGGAATTGCTCATATACACTTCAGAACGCGCCAGAAAAGCGGGGATTCCCAAAGTCGCCCAATCAAACAAACCCATTCTGGCTTCTTCCCTTCTCGGATATATTTCGCCACAAAATACAGAAAAAGTGTCGCCCAATTTTTCAGAGAAAGAGGTACGAAGTGTGCGGGCATGAGGATTGTCTCTGCTTTCATTTAAAAAAGAAAAAGGGTTAAAACGCATAGTGAATCCTTAGAGTTTACAACAGACCTTTTATGCTCCTATGTCAAATCTGCATGCAACTTACTGACTGTAGCAAAAAAATCATGATTGTTTTAAATGTGACATATTTTCCTTGAAAATAGATATTTGGTCAAGAAAACAGCACTTTTTTTCTAAATTTGGCGAAAGCCTTCTAATTCTAATTCATATTTCAATTTAACTTTGGACAGCTGGTAGCCTTGATGCAGCGCCAGCGAAATCAAGGTTTATTTATATCGCACATTCAATTAATATTCTTTTATCCAACCATTCAAGGAATATAAAATTGGTAAATTATCGAAGAAATTTTGTTTCGGGAGGGACTTTTTTCTTTACCCTAACCTTGCGTAATAGAAAATCAAGTGTGCTCATAGATCAAATTCATCTATTAAAAGAAGCGGTCCAAATTACCAAAGCTCAACACCTTTTTTTAATAAAAGCCTATGTGATTTTACCCGATCATCTCCACATGATTTGGCAGTTGCCAGAGGGAGATGCGAATTACTCTGGACGGTGGAAAAAAATCAAGGCACTGTTCTCAAAATCTATAAATAAATCAGCATTTCCATTAAGCAAAACAAGGCACAACGAATATTGTTTGTGGCAACGTCGATTTTGGGAGCATACTATTAAAGACGCTAAAGATTTTGAAAATCACGTGAATTATATTCATTACAATCCTATCAAGCACGGTTTGGTTGAGTGTTTACATCATTGGCCTCATTCGTCTTTTCATCATTACTTTAAAACAGGAAAAATAAGCAGAAATTGGGCTAACTCGGTACTTGATCCTATGGGTCGATTCGGAGAGTAACTCCTTGATTTCTCTGGCTCTCCACCAAGGCTACTTTTCTGATCAATAAACGAGCAACAGCTGGTAGCCTTGATGCAGCGTAAGCGAAATCAAGGTTTTTTATATGCTACGCACTCAATTAATCTCTAATTCAACTTGTATTGTGTTTTCATCATTACTTAAAAACAGGAAAAACAAGCAGAAATTGGACTGACTCGGTGCTTGATCCTATGGGTCGATTCGGAGAGTAATTCCTTGATTTCGCTGGCGCTCCATCAAGGCTACTTTTCTGATCAATAAACGATCAACAGCTGGTAGATACTGTCTTTAAAGGCAAGCAAAATTTTCATTAAAAGGTTGCTTGCTTTTAAGTACTCCAAAAATGATATGAGCTAATTTTCGCATCACAGCTGGTAGCCTTGATGCAGCGCCAGCGAAATCAAGGTTTTTTATATGCTACGCACTCAATTAATCTCTAATTCAACTCGTATTGTGTTTTCATCATTACTTAAAAACAGGAAAAACAAGCAGAAATTGGGCTAACTCGGTGCTTGATCCTATGGGTCGATTCGGAGAGTAATTCCTTGATTTCGCTTACGCTCCATCAAGGCTTTTCTGATCAACTAAGGATTAACAGAGGGGGTCGGTGAGCTTTTTTCCACAGCATTATTAATTTTCCCTATGTTATAACGAAAAAATCGATTTGCATGTTCGTTATTTCTGTCACACATGAATGTATACGTTGGGGGACCTTCGGAAGAAAATCCAAAAATGTGCATTTCAATTTGATCGGATGTGATCTTTGTACAGTACATATTATTAATGCCACTATTTGATTCTTTAAATAATTGCTCTAATGACATTACTCTTTCGTTAACAGGTTTGCTAGAAGACATCCAATTTGATTTTACAGTACCCTGTATCATTCCAACCTCTTCAAGACCGTTTGGACATTGAATTCTGTCAACCAGTCTCACAATCTCTGACACCAAAAAAGTAATAGGCGCAGCAGCAATTTTAGCAATAAACGACACCAGAAATCTGGGAATATCAAGCATTCTGTTCAGGGCGTATACAGGAACTCCCAATAGCAGAGACCAAAGAGTAGTGGAATTGTTCATATACACTTCAGAACGGGCTAGAAAAGCGGTGATTCCCAAAGTCGCCCAATCAAACAAACCCATTCTGGCATCTCTGCTGCTCGTATATACATCGCCATAAAATACAGAATAAGTGTCGTCCAATTTTTCAGAGAAAGAGGTACGAAGTGTGCGGGCATGAGGATTGTCTCTGCTTTCATTTAAAAAAGAAAAAGGGTTAAAACGCATTGTGAATCCTTAGAATTTATAACAGAATTTTTATGCTCCTCTGTCAAATCTGCATGCAACTTGCCGATTGTGCTGGATTTGCTTTGTAACAAAAAAAATCATGATTGTTTTAAATATGACATATTTTCCTTGAAAATGGATGTTTGGTCAAGAAAGTAGCACTTTTCAATGTCGCTAATGCCTTCTTATTCGCCCTCTACTTCATATATCAATTTGAATTTGGATAGTATTTAGCACTCAAGATAGCTTTGATACAGTACATTCAATTATTTTCTAATCCAACCCATATTATGTTTTCATCATTATTTTAGAACAGAAAAAAAACTACGAATTAGGCTAACTCATTGCTTGATCCTTTAGGTCGATTCGGAGAGTAATTCCTTGATTTCGCTGGCGCTGCATCAAGGCTACTTTTCTGATCAATAAACGAGCAACAGCTGGTAGCCTTGATGCAGCGTAAGCGAAATCAAGGTTTTTTATATGCTACGCATTCAATTAATCTCAAATTCAACTCGTATTGTGTTTTCATGATTATTTAAGAACAGAAAAACAACTACGAATTAGGCTAACTCAGTGCTTGATCCTTTAGGTCGATTTGGAGCGTAATTCCCTGATTTTGCTGGCGCTGCTTCAATGCTAGCCTGGCTATTCCAAATAATTAAAATCTGATATTTTTAATAGGCAATCAACAGCAAAGTTGATACAATATTTTGGGTATCTTATTACAATATATCTATATTTTTTAAGATATTTATTATCAATAACTAATGTTGCAACTCCTTTTACAGAAATTGGAATTCAACGGGTTGGCTAAGGAGATGGCTGTGAGTACTCGTGATTTTGATGATTTTGACACTGATATTGAAGATGTAAATGATGTGGCACCAATTATTCCAGAACCAAGTCCTTCTACAAAACTGGAACGGCGCAGAAAAATAGAAGATTTGTTTGAAGAAAAAAGATTAAGAGAAGAGCTTGCGGAATTCGGTTAACTAAACTGAAAATAAGCTTAAACTCTGTCTTGAAACTAGATCTGACCGACCCCGGATGCAAGAGAAGCCGTAATCCGGGAGGTTGTACTTAAAACACCTTGGGATCTCTTCAACCGCACCCTTTTGGTATTGAAATACAAATTTTGATACATGTAATTCATTACTTAATACTCCATCAATACTTATATCAATTCAATAACTCAACATCCCCCTCTACCAGTAACGCTCGATATTTATTTTAAGAAACCCCAATAATAAACAGTTAAATTTGGAAAAAGAATATCTTAAAAATATCGCTTACCAGTTGCAGGAGATATCGATGTATTTAGAATCAACTAAAATCCACTCAATACGATTTTTCCTCGAGCCTTTCCGCTTTCCAGTAAGGCATGAGCTCTACGTAAATTGAGCGCATTAATAGTTCCCATGTGTTCTGCCACAGTCGTTTTTATTTGACCCTCGTCAACCAATTGAGCTACTTTACTTAAAATCTCGTGTTGCCTCACCATATCAGGAGTTTTAAACATCGAACGGGTGTACATCATCTCCCAGTGAATGGAAATGCTTTTAAGTTTAAATAGCTTAAAATCCAAGTGCTGCGGATCATCAATTAAAGCAAATTTACCTTGAGGTTTTAAAGCATCAACCAATGCTTTGCCGTGCTCGTCACTGTGCGTCAGGCTAATGACATAATCGACTTCTGGACAATTTATTGCCTGCAATTGAGCCTGCATATCCTTGTTGTGATTGATGACATGATGAGCACCATTATTCAGGATCCATTGAGCCGATTCCGGACGTGAGGCAGTCCCAATAACAGTTAACTTAGTTAATTTTTTTGCCAATTGAACCAAAATGGAACCAACACCCCCGGCAGCACCGGTAATTAATAGACTACCTGGTCTGGTAGGTGAGAGTTCCAAACGATCAAAGAGGAGCTCCCAGGCTGTCAAGCTGGTTAAAGGAAGGGCTGCCGCTTGCTCAAAACTTAAAGACTCTGGTTTTTTAGCCACAATTCGTTCATCAACCAAATGAAATTCACTGTTTGTGCCTGGCCTCGTTAAATCTCCGGCATACCACACCTCATCACCAGATTTAAACAGCGTCACTTCAGGCCCCACATCAATAACCACACCAGAGGCATCCCAGCCCAAAACCTTAGGCTCATTATCCTGTGGTTGAACGTTGCGTCTTATTTTAGTATCTATGGGATTCACAGCAATTGCTTTCACAGCAACCAGAATATCACGCCCTGTAACTTTAGGAGCTGGCAGCTCCAGATCGATTAAAGCCTGATCATTATCAATGGGCAATGATTTTAAATAACCTATTGCTTTCATAATTCATCCTTAAAATTAAAATGGCAGTACTTGTAATAACTCAGCTTTGCAAAAACTATATCATTATTTCTTCATCAAATCGCAAAAAACACAGATCAAACCCAGTTAAATCAGAAACAATTCTTTGAATTTCATAAGGAACGATACTGGGATCATTCGTGTATTTGTTTCATGTAAGAAAGGAGCTTTTTATCCTCATCGGTTAACATACTGTCTGAATAACCTGGATTGGGCTCATACCACCATTGCTTATTAAAATAATGCTGCAAATCAGGGGAGTTGAAAGATCTTCCATACTGAGCAAATACGGTATTACGCAAGAGTCTTAGTTGTGAAGGAGTCATTTCAGATAGCTCATCCATGGGCTTTTCAGAATTTAAAATGGGATAAATCATTTTATAGCGAACAAAACTTTTAGGAGTAAACAGACACAATGACAGATCCTCTTCAGGCTGGAATTGCAGCAAATCCCATACATAACTCCTGTTGGCGCCAGTACCCCGAATGGTCATACCTTTTGGTGTCGTCTTGAGATAGTCCTTATTGCCGTCAATTTCAGAACATAACCGTGTTGGGGTATTCGGGATGACTTCCAGACGGGTATGTCCTATGGTTTGTTTATGCCAAAGCGCTCCCGTCTTGAGAACGTAGGCAACCCAGTGATATCCCATTACATCAAAAGTAGCGCCGGTAATGTAATTATGATGAATACGTACCGATGCCAAAGGAGGAAAGACATGAGTCCATAAATATGCTTCCTCATAATACAAACCTTTATCCCTGTTTGGAGCAATTTTTTCTTTATGGGCAGATACTGTATGACCATCAACAAGCACCTGAAAATCATAAACCAAAGGCTTTCCCTGCCCCGTTTTCTGACCTTCAGGCAAAGCAATAACACTTGATTCTTCATCGTACACAGGAAAAGGGAACCCCATGGACACGCTCAGTTGTGCATTCAGTGTATTTTGAAAATTAAAATCACAACTGTAGTGCCAAGCACCGTTCATTTGTGAGCTATCCAGATTAGTGCCGGTGATGATGATGACTTCCTCAACCATTTTAATATTTGGTTGTGAAATTGGGATAGGCAAAGAACCCTCTCCACCAAAAGCGGTATCGTTTGCCATTACTCCTGTAGAAAAAAGAAGCAGAATCAAAACAACCAACAATGCAGAAGTTTTGCAGTATTTATCCGTTATTTCTGCCATGAACTCACCTTGATACCAAAATAATATTCATTATAGTTAATAATTATCGTTCTGGATTAATAACAAGGAGAGACCTATGCTTGAATCTACTGCAATGAATAAAACAACAAACCAAGCTACTTTTTAAAATACAGATCAAATCGAACAGTTTTTCCTTCAATACTGGCATCTGGAACTCTCAAAGGAGTCACTTTTTGCGGCCATTTAACCACAACTCGTTGTGTGACATGAGATAAAGCAACATGTAATAAATCGCATGCATCCTCGTCAGTACCTATCATTTGCTGTAACGCTTGCATGTCTTTTTTAACCAAAGCCGATTTGTTACGTTGTGGATGCATGGGATCGATGTAAATGACATCTGGATACTCAGCAGGATCGAGTTGGGTTAAATAAGTTCGGGTATCCAGAGTCTCAATATTCAGCTTCAGATTATTTTTATCCGCAGCACTCTGGCGAAGTAGTGCATCAGATAATAATGCAGCCATGATGGGATTACGCTCAAGCATGGTAACTTGTGCTCCGAAACTGGCTAAAATCGCCGCATCCCGCCCCCATCCAGCAGTGGCATCAATGATCTTTAAACCGGCAGCAGGTTTACAAGCACGGATCAGCCCTTGTTTTTTTCCTTCCGCTCTTCGTTTACTCCAGGTGGCAAAAGTAAAGTCGGGATAAAGCAATGAAAAATTGGGTAATTTCAAGGTAAGCTTGTGTGCAGTTAAATACAAGCAACTTGTGGCATCTTTATCAAGGTTAAGATGAAGTTGTTGTGCCAGTATGACAGCAGAGTCTTTCAAATCCTCATGTTCATACCCTAAACTGGTGATAATAGTCATGGGGTTGCCAATAATTGAGCCACATACTCAGCCAAGGAATGAAATACCGGAACCTCCGGGTAAGCACTTAGGCCATCCAAATCAGTCATTGAAGACAATACCATCACCGGAGTTGCTCCAGCTGCATAAGCAGCTTGTATATCGGAAATTCTATCGCCTATAAAGGGAACGCCTGCAAGAGAGCACCCAAACTTTTTAGCCAGTGATAACAACATACCCGGATTAGGTTTTCGACAAAAACACTGCTGGGAAGGCAGGTGCACGCAATATTCAATTGCGTCAACTTTGCCTCCAGCGGCCAGGACTGCCTGCGTCATCTTTTGATGAATCATAGCCAGATCATCTTCAGTATAAAGCCCTCTGGAAACTCCAGATTGATTGGTAGCCACCCCAATGGTATAGCCAGCCCGGCTCAATTGAGCTATGGCTGCCACACTATCGGGAATAAAAATGAACTCATCCACACTTTTGATATAATGCAAAGAGTCCTGATTTATCACACCGTCACGATCCAGTAAGATTAATTGCCTCATAACCACTGTAACATTGAAATATCAGCCACGCCCTGCAACAAATCGTTTAATTTGGATAACAGCGTTAAACGATTTCTTTTCACAGCCTTATCATCAACCATAACCATCACATTATCAAAAAAAGCATCTACCGGCTGTTTAAGACTGGCTAATTGTTTTAGAACTAACCCGTAATTGGCTTCAGTGTACAAAGTAGCTGTAGACTCGCTGACTGCATTAATGCTCGTATAAAGTGTCTTTTCTGCTCCATCCTCTAAAAGGTTGACGTCAATTTCATCTGCCAAATCTGTTGTTTGTGCATGAGCCAACAGATTATTAACTCGTTTGCATGCAGCAGAAAGGGACGCCGCTTCCGATAATGTAATAAACAGTTTTAGCGCATTCAGACGTAAGTCCAAATCAAAGAGCCAATCCTCCTGTCGAGCACGAACAGCATGGATCACATCAGCACTCACACCCTGCCCCTGATAATAAGAATGCAATCTATCGAGAATGAATTCTTTTAAATCAACAGCTGTAGCCTTATCTACAGGAACTTTTGTGCGATAGTTGGCTATGGCTTCATCAATCAAAGTCGATAAATTAAGTGGCGATGGTGTTGCAATCAACATTCTCACTACAGCTAAAGCATGACGCCTGAGTTTAAAGGGATCTTTGACCCCTGAGGGCTTTTGACCTATTGCAAAAATCCCCACTAAAGTATCCATTCTATCCGCCAAAGAGAGCGCCATACCCAACTCCGTTTTGGGCAGCATATCAGCAGCAAAACGTGGCATGTATTGCTCATTAAGCGCTTTTGCTACACTCTCATCTTCACCGTCATTTAGAGCGTAGTAATATCCCATTAAACCTTGTAACTCGGGAAACTCGCCCACCATTCCAGTCATCAAATCGCATTTGCTTAATTTTGCAGCACGTTCAGCATGTGTTATTGATAAATTAAGAGGCTGACTTAGATGCTGCATCATGGCATTGATACGCAAAGTCTTTTCATGCAAACTTCCCAGCTTATTCTGAAATACCACTTTTTCAGTTGCGGCTATATGGTTTTCAAGGGGATTTTTTTTGTCTTGTCTAAAAAAGAACGCCGCATCACTTAGACGAGCACGCATGACTTTTTCATTACCCGCAATTACCTGCTGAGGTTTGGTACTGGCAAGATTTGTAACCGTAATGAAGTGAGGCAACAATTTGTCGCTTTTATCTTTCAAGGCAAAGCACTTCTGGTGCGATTGCATGGAGGCAATCAGCGCTTCTGCTGGAACGTCAAGAAACTCATGTTCAAAATTAGCAACCAGTGCCTGAGGCCACTCCACTATAGAAGTTACTTCGTTCAATAACTCCTCAGGCATTACGGCCATGGCATTTAAAGATTGAGCCAGTTGATCCACCTGATTTTTTATAATCTTGCGACGCTCTGCAAAATCGGCAATAACATAGGCCTGACGCAACTGTTCTTCATAACTTTGAGCGTTATTAATCCTGATTTGCTGCGGATGGTGAAATCTATGCCCCCTACTTTCTCGTCCCGTTTTAACCCCAAGAATCTCATAGTCAAGCACATCATCACCATAAAGCATCACCACCCAATGTACAGGCCGGGCAAACTCGGCATCACCATCGCCCCAGCGCATGGGTTTTGCAATTGAGAGCGAAGTGATGGACTGGGCAACCAGAGCAGGAAGTAACTCTTTAGTCTGCGCACCGGAGTTGTGCATCTCACAAACCATCCAATCCCCTTTATCCGTCTGAATTCGGGTCAAGGCTTCTATAGGTACACCACAAGATTTGGCAAAACCAATTAATGCAGGGGCAGGCTTGCCTTCTTTATCAAAAGCGGCTATTACAGCCGGACCTTTTCTGGTTACTGTTTGACTTTTTTGCTCTGCTTGTAAATCACGAATCACTACAGCCAAGCGTCTTGGGGTGGCGAAGCGCATTACTTCACCATAGCTTAATTGGGCTTTATCCAATGCAGCAAGCAAGAGAGTAGCAAACTCATCAGCCAAGGGCCAAACTGCTCCAGAGGGTAATTCTTCGCACCCTAACTCAAAAATAAAATCATTGACCATCGTACACCTTTTGCATAGGAAAACCCAAAGCCTCTCGGGCGTCATAATAAGCCTGAGCCACCGCCCTGGAAAGTTGACGTACTCTTAAAATAAAACGTTGTCTCTCAGTAACCGATATGGCTTTACGTGCATCCAGTAAATTAAACGAATGAGATGCTTTCATTACCATCTCATAAGCCGGCAGAGGCAACTGTAAAGCAATCAGTTTTTGAGCTTCACTTTCGTAGTAATCAAATTGTCTGAACAATTCATCAACATTGGCGTGCTCAAAATTATACGCCGACATTTCCACTTCGTTTTGGTGAAACACATCACCATAAGTCACTATACCCTGCGAATTTTTACACCAGGGTAATTCAAACAAATTATCAACACCCAGAATAAACATGGAAATACGTTCCAATCCATAGGTTAATTCACCGGTAACAGGTTTACACGGCAATCCACCTACTTGCTGGAAATAGGTGAATTGAGACACTTCCATACCATTTTGCCATACTTCCCAACCTAAGCCCCAAGCGCCCAGAGTAGGTGATTCCCAGTTATCCTCAACAAAGCGAATATCGTCAGCCAAAGGGTCAACACCCAAAGCTCGCAATGAATCAAGGTATTTGTCCTGGATATCTAATGGAGAAGGTTTAAGCACGACTTGAAACTGATAATAGTGCTGCACTCTGTTGGGGTTTTCCCCATAGCGCCCATCGGTAGGTCTTCTGGATGGTTGCACATAGGCAGCTGACCAAGGCTCAGGACCAATGGCTCTTAAAAAGGTAGCAGGATGAAAAGTACCTGCACCAACTTCCATATCCAAAGGTTGCAGAATAACGCAGCCTTGTGCAGCCCAGTACTGCTGCAGTGTTAATATGATTTCTTGAAATGTAGTTGGTTTTGTCATGAAAATCTCAAAATTAACAATAAGGGGGTTTATGGCGACTCTTTTAGTGTTTCTCTGGCTTAGACATCATACTGCCCTCATCAGGCTTGAAACTTATAGAGACTGTGAAGTCACAGTCTCTATAATTATTTGCTTCTGGTATGTGATTTGTTAGAGAACAATCTTACACATCCAGAATCACGTCAAGAGGTCACAGAATTACTCTAGTTTCCAGCTGCTTTCTTAATGAGTTCTCTTAAAGACTCTTCACTTGCTGCACCTGGAATAAATGAAGGCTCAGAGCCGGCTTTAAATTTGCCATCTGGAGTCGATGCAACAATAAACGCAGGTGTCCCCATCAGATGTAATTTTTCAGCTAATTGACGATTGGATTCTAAAATATCAGTAACTTCTTTACTGTCCATATCTTTTTTCAGTTTATCCATATTCAAACCCAAAGATTTGGCTGCATCCATAACCAGCTTATCATCAAGACGTTTGTCAATTTTTAACAGAGCTTCATGCATCTGGAGGTATTTACCTTGCATACCAGCGGCAAGAGCTGCTCTTGATGCCGTTTCAGAACTTTTACCAAAAATAGGAAATTCTTTATAAATGACCCTAAGACCTGAATCTTTTTTCACTAAACCATCAATGACAGGGGACATTTTTTTGCAATGAATGCATTGATAATCAAAGAACTCGACTATGCTAACAGCGCCCTTGGCATTACCTACAGTAGTCAACTTACCCTGAAACAGCTGATCTGCATTTTCTAAAATAGCAGACTGTGCTTGCTGCTGCATGTTTTGCTGTTGTTTTTGTTGCAATGCTTGAGAGGCTTCTAATAATACCTCTGGATTACTGATCAAATAATCATGAACCAGTTGTTCAATTTCTTTTTTTTGAGCATCAGACATAGGGGTAGTTGTAGCATCAGCGGCCATGGTCATGGGTGATACTAAAGATGTTGCCAGTGCTCCTGCGGTTAAAAATTTTGAAAATTTCACACAATTCCCCTTATTAATGGTTAACTAATAATCCAAGTTAATTTCGGCAGCTTTTTTTGTTTATTCACTACCGCGACTGAATTTTAATTGAATCCAGTTCCTTTAGCCAGTTGCACCCTAGCATCGACGAAAGAAAAATTCAATAATTAATAATGAACTTGACCTTTCGTTTATCAATTGATAAAACGCAAATCATTATGAACTATTTGTTTCATTCCATTTAGTGTGCAATTTACGCTCATAAATAATAGGAGCATCCAATCATGGCAGCAACAGAAGAAAAAATATCCGAAGACATCAAACGCAAACTGCAATTGACTTTATTTGGGCTTATGCGTGATGAGACATCATGTCAGCCTGGACCTGACAAAATTAAAAAATACAACCGGGCCTGGGTAGCCGCACAGGCATTAGAATTATTCGAACATGTAGGGTATGGCAGACAAAATGAGGCGGAAGTCATTCTCAGAAAAAATATTGGACTATTAAGTTACAGACCATTGAGTCCTTTTAAAGACATAACCGGGGCATCCTTTTCAGGTACTGCATTTCAATATGCCCTATGGGCTATGGATACCCACATGTATAACATGATGATCGATTGTCTTCCCCAAAACGAACAGGGAGAGGAAATCAGAAAAGACTTGTTAAAGCAAGCCGAGGAGCAAAAAGAACACTTTAGTTTTAAGCCTCTTATTTCAGCACTGCAAACCTGTGTTAATAATTGTAATTCCTGGAGTACGTCTCAGTTGGAAGCGCACTGGTGTAAGGTTGTAGGCATGGCTCAGCGAGATTTACCAGCACACGTTAGGCACGAGTATTGTAATCCTTTCCCATATCTTAAAGAAACGCCAAGTTCTAAAGATGGATTAAAACGTTCTCTAAGGTTTTTAAAGGTAGAATCAGGTAATGTGTTGTTATCTAATTGGCAGACTTGGGATGCTAATACACCTGGTTTAGGTATTGATTTTGCAATTACACGCGGATCCGTTTATAACCTCTGGTCAGTACTAGGCACAAATATTATTGCGCCGTATGCTGTGGTATTTGATTTGCGTGCCATAACTGCCTTATGCCGAGTGAGAACTGCAGACTTGACGACGCTTATGGAGCGACTTCAGACCCCTATTCAAATAGCTGAAGAAGCGTCACACGCTCCAACCAGCATGGTAGTCTAATTGATGTACACAATCCCACTGCAACAAATGCTGTGGGATCCAGCGTCCAACTCTCCATTAAAAATGAGAGAGCTCATCAACTACCGTTAAGTTAGCATAGGCTAAAACCAGCCACTTGACTCCATGCTCACTGAATTTAACCTGTACTCGGGTGTGCGCACCGCTTCCCTCGATAGCAAGAACAATGCCTTGCCCAAATTTCGCATGAATCACACTTTGCCCCATAGGAATACCGGAAGATTCAGGGACCTGAGCAATAGAACTACGTGCACTGGCAGCAGGAGTAAACCGTGATTTGACTCTCACTTGTTCGAGCAACTGCTCGGGTAATTCTCGTAAAAAGCGTGAAGGCCTGTGGTATTCTTCTCGCCCATATTGACGCCTGACTTCAGCATAGGACAAAGTCAATTTGCGCATGGCTCGAGTCATGCCCACGTAACATAAGCGACGCTCTTCTTCCAGGCGTCCCGGCTCCTCAAGCGATTGTTTGCCTGGGAAGACACCCTCTTCAAGACCAACCAAAAATACGCAAGGAAATTCCAGACCCTTGGCTGCATGCAAGGTCATTAAATGAACAGAACGCTCGTACTCATCAGCCTGCATCTCGCCCGCTTCCAGTGAAGCATGAGCTAGAAATGCGTTGACCAAGGGAAGTTCTTCGTCCTGATCCTGTTCGTAGCGAAATTGTTTGGCCGCATTAATCAATTCTTGCAGGTTGTCCAATCGTGATTCTGATTTATCACCTTTAATTTTACTGAAGTGAGCATAAAGCCCGCTTGATTGAATCACTTCGGATAATTGCTCATCCAATTCCGTAGCGGCAGTTTTTAACTGCAACTGTTCTATCAAATGGATAAAGCGTTGTAACGATGTAGCGGAGCGCTGTGTCATGGCATCGGATTGCAGCAAATAGTGTGCGGCACTCCACAAGGAACATTGCTCTGTCTTGGCATAATGCCGTAAATCTTCCAGCGTTTTTTCACCAATTCCACGAGTAGGAAAATTAACAACACGCTCGAATGCGGTATCGTCGTGATTATTGACTACCAAACGTAAGTATGCCAAGGTATCTTTTACCTCTGCTCTATCAAAGAATCGCAGCCCCCCATAGATTCTATAGGCAATTCCGGCGCGTAATAAGGCCTCTTCCAACACCCGTGATTGAGCATTAGAACGATACAATATGGCAATTTCATCAGCACTGCCACCCTGATTCAGTTCCATCATGATGCGTTCGGCAACAAAACGGGCTTCCTCAATCTCGTTAAACGCACTGTATACCGTGATTTTTTCACCTGCATTTCCTGCCGTCCATAAATCCTTACCCATACGTGACTGATTATTGGTAATTAAGGCATTTGCTGCTTCAAGAATGGTAGCCGTTGAGCGATAATTTTGTTCCAGCCTTATTGTAAGCGTGTTTTTAAAGTCTGTAGCAAATTTTTGGATGTTTTCTACCTTGGCACCACGCCAACCGTAGATAGACTGATCGTCATCGCCTACCGCTAATACAGGAGTATTATCTCCGGCAAGTAAACGAATCCAGGCATATTGAATGGTGTTAGTATCCTGAAATTCATCAACCAATATCGCTTGGAATCTATCCCTGTAATGCGCCAACAGTTCAGGATTATCTCTTAACAGCTCATGGGTTCTTAATAATAATTCGGCAAAATCAATAACGCCCGCTGTTCGACAGGCTTGTTCGTAAGCACTGTATATTGCGACCAAGGTTTTAGTTGGACCGTAAGAAAGGGCATTAACATGTTGAGGCCTTATGCCTTCATCTTTTCTACCGTTAATAAAGGACTGCGCTTGCTTGACAGGCCACCGTTCAGAATCAAGATTTAGCGAGGCAATAACCCGTTTAATCATTCGAGCCTGATCTTCAGAATCCAGAATGTGAAACTGCTCGGGCAAATGAGCCTCTTTATAATGGCGACGCAACAGACGGTGGCATAAACCATGAAAAGTACCCACCCAAAGTCCCATCACAGGATCTTTTAGCATGCTGCTTAGTCGAGTACGCATTTCTCCAGCGGCTTTATTCGTAAAGGTAACAGCAAGAATTCCATGGGGTGAAAGCTGTTCTTTTTCAATTAACCAGGCAATTCGGCTGACCAAAACCCGAGTCTTACCGCTACCGGCACCGGCCAAAACCAACATATTATTTAAAGGTGCTGTAACAGCCTCGTACTGTCGTTCATTCAAGCCTTTAAGGAGCTCTGTCATGCTCATAAATACAGTCCAGTTGAATAGAGATGGGACATTATCTTCAATTTAACTCATAAAGACAAAGGGATTATGCACGTCCTGGATAGAAAAGCCTGAAAAACGAGTTTGTTTTTAAAACGTATTCACAACGCATAATACGGTAATTTTTTGTTTTACAATTAATTCAAGTATACTATAAAAAAAATGATAAAGGACTACTATGCATTCTCTCTATCCAGCAATAAAACCCTATGCCCAACATGAGGTTAGGGTCAGCAAATCGCATCAGCTGTACGTCGAAGAAACGGGTAACCCTGAAGGTATTCCGGTTATTGTGCTCCACGCAGGTCCGGGGGGTGAAGCAGACCCTCATCTCAGACGCTTTTTTGATCCTCAACGCTTCAGAATCATTCTGTTTGACCAAAGAGGTTGCGGGCGTTCAACCCCTCACCTGGACATTACAGAAAACACTACTTCATTACTTTTGGATGACATAGATACCATTCGAGATTTTCTAAATCTTTCAGAATTTGTTCTCTTTGGCGGTGGGTGGGGATCGCTCTTGGCCCTTCTTTATGCACAAAAATTCCCTCAACAAATCAAAGCATTATTATTACATCAGATCTTTTTGGGTCGGAAACAGGACATTGATTGGTTTTACAAACAAGGGGCAAGTCTTGTTTATCCTGATTATTGGCAGGAATTTATCAGCATGGTTCCAGAGAACAAGCAAGATCGTATTCCACAGTTTTACGCAGATTGCCTGCAAGGTTCTAACGATCTGCTGCGGATGAGTGCTGCAAAAAACTGGGCATTATGGCAGGCACGATGCAGTAGCTTGCAACCGCATCTGTACGTGATTGATCAATACAGCGATCCTCATTTTGCGCTTGCCCTGGCTACATTGGAATCACATTTCATCACCAATCATTATTTCATTGAAGAAAATCAGGTGATGAATAATGTCAGTAAAATCAGACACATACCAACCTACATTGTACACGGACGATTTGATCTGGTGAGCCCTTTGGCCGGCGCTTGGGAGCTGCATCAGGCAATTCCTGCATCCAATCTTAGAATAGTCAGAGATGCCGGACACTCAGACAGAGAATCAGGAATAATTGATGCCATCATTTATGCCACCAAAGAAATATCCAAACAAGGATTGGATGCATGTTAACCGTACTGCAACGAGTTTCCGAAGCACGAGTTGACATTGATAACACCACCGTTGGATCAATTAAGCAAGGTCTTATGATTTTGTGTGGTTTTGAACCCGATGACACAGAATCCCGGTTAAGCAAGATGCTGCATAAGTGTCTTAATTACCGTGTATTTGCTGACAGTGAAGGCAAAATGAACTTAAGCCTGAAAGAGATCAACGGTGGTCTTTTGTTGGTACCGCAATTTACCCTCATGGCGGACACCCAAAAGGGCCTCAGACCCAGTTTTTCAAATGCAGCATCACCAGAACTTGGTAAACAGCTTTTTGATAAATTACTGAACATGGCGTTTACAGCTCATCCCAACACGGCTAGCGGGTGCTTTGGGGCGGACATGCAGGTTCATTTATGTAACGATGGACCGGTTACGTTTTTAATGCAGTTTTAAATTACATCCAAATAATTGCACCAAAAGCGAAATAAATCATAAAGCAAAAGGCTTGTTTGTTATTCATTAAATTTCTTGATGAAACAGCAGTTTGCAAGAAGTATAAACTGGTGTAACATCATTTTAAGTATCTAATAAATAGAAATAATCATGCGCTTAATTGTTACATTTGCTTCGGTGGTCAGTTCTTTGATATTAACAGGATGTGCTCATAAAGGGACAAATCCCATAGACCCATATGAACCATTTAATCGCAAAGTTCATAACTTTAATATGGCATTTGATGCAACCGTACTCAAACCACCGACCCGTCTTTATGTAGCTGTTGTGCCTGCGGTAGTACGTAAAGGGGTAAATAATGCGTTTAATAACCTTGATATGTTGCCCACCGTAGCCAATGATATTTTACAAGCGAAAGGAAAATGGGCAATAAGAGACTCCTGGCGTTTTGTGATTAACTCAACCCTTGGTGTGGCTGGAGTTTTTGATGTAGCAAGTACATTTGGCCTGCCTCCCCATTATAATGATTTAGGGCTAACCTTCGCCAAGTGGGGAGATAAAAAATCACCTTATATCGTTATTCCCTTTATAGGCCCCAGCACAATCAGAGATGGATCGGGATGGCTGTTTCAATTTGCTCTCTGGAGTCCTTACGTATATATGGAGAATGATGCCCTGGCTTTTGGACTTATAGGCTTAAGGTACGTTGATTTGCGTTCACAACTTTTTGAATCAGAGCGGTTAATGAGTGAAGCGTTGGATCAATACTCATTTATTCGTGATGCCTATTTACAGCACAGAAGTTATCTTATTACTGGAGCAGAACAAGATAATGGTTCTCTCTATGCCCAAGACGTACAGGCAGACGAATCAGCGGCAGCTAATGATTATGTAGATGAGTAAGTAGTCAAGCTATTATTTAAGAAGTGGCTTCCCTAAAACAACAGGAAGCCCTGATTAAGCCCTCTTTTTTGCAACCAATATCAAACTCGTTAGTGACGAAGTTTTGCCAAACCTTTCAGAAAATCTCCGGCAATATCCAAGCCCGTCTCGGCGGCTATCTCTCGCAAACAAGTGGGGCTGGTCACGTTAATTTCAGTCAAGTAATCACCAATCACATCAATACCAACAAAGTACAAACCTTTAGCTTGCAGTACAGGCGCAATTTGTTCACAAATCCAGCGATCTCTTGCTGTGATAGGAACCACCTCACCCCTGGCACCAGCGGCCAAATTTCCTCTTAACTCACCCGGTGCAGGGATCCGAGCCAGAGCATAGGGCACAGGCTCACCGTGAATCACCAGAATTCTTTTATCACCGGTCTGGGCAATTTCAGGAATATAGGATTGAGCCATGATGCATTTATTTTGACCTTTAGTTAATACTTCAAGAATCACAGATAAATTTCTTCCCTGCTCATCAACATGAAAAACCGAGCTCCCGCCCATTCCCTCAAGGGGTTTAAAAATCACGTTTTGATGTTCTTGCCAAAAAGCTTTTAATCTTTTTATGTCTCTGGATACCAAAGTAACCGGACAACACTGGGGGAAGTTTAAAGTAAAAAATTTCTCATTAGCATCACGCAAACTTTGTGGCTTGTTAGCAACCAGCACCCCATCTCGCTCAGCTAAATCCAAAGCATAAGTCGAATAAATGTACTCCATATCAAAAGGAGGATCTTTACGCATCAGAATAATATCAAAATCACTTAATGCCTGCTCCCCCAAATCTTTTGTTTTAGCCCAATGAGGGGAATGTAAATCGCCCAGGCTGATTTCATGAACGCATGCATAAGAACGACCCAAACGGCAAAATAAGTCCTCCTGAGTAAAATAAACGCACGACCATCCCATGGCCTGAGCACTGGCAATCATGGCAACCGTTGTGTCCTTATAAGGATGCAAACGATCTATCGGATCCATTAAAACTGCAAGTTTCATTACTCGCCTCCTATAGCTCTTATTTCTCTTGCGGCAGCTAGAGCAGCCAATCGGGCAATAACCCCGTAAACATAAAAACGATTAGGGCAATCCACTACTTCCAATTCATCAGATGGCATATTACAAGCCTGAGCAAAGGCAAGTGGCTCAAAATGCATTCCTGG
This sequence comes from Legionella worsleiensis, assembly GCF_001467535.1. GTDB lineage: Bacteria > Pseudomonadota > Gammaproteobacteria > Legionellales > Legionellaceae > Legionella > Legionella worsleiensis. The sequence continues at coordinate 18,845 of NZ_LNZC01000007.1, read as the reverse complement.
AGCATTCAGATTTTCATCAATTCCACGCCCTTTATGGACTCGGTAAAATCCTCCGACAACAAACTGACCAATCATATAAACCACAGGCTCGGCCACCGCTCCATCAGGCATGGTTTCAAAAGTATAAACACCTTCCTGAATGATCACTCTGTCTACTTTTTTACTTCCTTTGCTACTGGACATTCGGGTACGCTGTTTTCGATTTAACTGCCTGATTTCATTGGCATCATGAACCATCATTACACTCATACCATAAGTACCATTGTCTGACTTGACTACGACAAAAGGTTTTTCTTTTATTCCATATGCAGCGTATTTTTCTCTAACCTGGGCAAGAATTTTATCAACCTCCAGAGCCAATTGCTCTATTCCTTCCTGAGCCATAAAATCTATGCCATTAATTGCACTGAAATAAGGATTAATTAGCCAGGAATCGAGATTAATCAACTCAGCAAACTCTTCGGCCACCTCAGCAAAAAACTGAAAATGACTTGATTTAAGACGAGATGCCCAACCCAGTTTGGCAGTAGGTCTGATACGTTGCTCTAACCCCTCAAGCAACGGCGGAATACCGGAAGACAAATCATTATTTAGCAGTAAAAAACAAGGGCTGAAATCATCCAGACCTACTCGGTCTCCTTGCCTGCGCAAAGGCTCTATCAGTAAACTTTCACCATGTTCAAGCATGATTTCTTTAGGATTAGTAATTTCAGGATCAAGACTACCGATTCTGACGATAAACCCTGCTTTAGTAAAAACAGTACGCAAGACATTCAAACTCTCTAAGTAGAATTTATTACGGGTATGACTCTCGGGTAATATTAAAATTTTAGTACAACCCGGGATGTAATCGTTCAATACCGACTGAGCAGCCTGAATACACAATGGCAGAAAATCAGGATTGAGATTATTAAACCCGGCTGGAAATAGATTAGTATCTACTGGAGCCAGTTTAAAACCGGCATGACGTAAATCCACCGAAGAAGTTAAAGGTGCTGGAGTCTCTTTCCATTTTTTCCTAAACCAAGCCTCGATTGGTGCGATGTGATTTAATAGAATTTTTTCTACATGATATAAAGGTCCTGATTGAGCAGTAGTCAAATGCGGAACCGGTATTTCATTAGCGTTCATCTGTATTCTCTAAGTTTGGCAATGGTCAGATGTTACCTTATGTTCATGTTAAAATGAAAGATAAAGTGATTTTTGCTGCGGGCATGATCTTGCAAACTGCACGCATTGCCTTCTTAAGTGCTTGAGTGTCATAATCTATCAATTCCACATTACCAATGCTCATACCTGTTTATGGATAAATTAAACTCCTTCAAAGCACTTCTGCTTCTGATTATTTTAGGTTTTATCTGGGGGTCGGGTTACTCATTGGCTAAATTTGCCATGATCAACGGAGTACCACCACTTGGTTATGCCTTCTGGCAATCCTTGGGGCCTGCGTTGCTTTTATCCTGTATTTGTATCGCAACCCAAAAACATAGCTTCTTCAACCCGTCGTTCTATCCCTATTTTTTCATCTGCGGCTTGATAGGAATCGCTATTCCAAATACCAACATGTACTTCATTGCCAGCCATATACCAGCAGGATTACTTGCCGTGCTAGTTAATACAGTCCCTCTTTTGGTCTACCCACTGGCTCTTGTAACAAAACAGGAACAATTGGATGGATGGCGATTTTTTGCATTAATACTCGGTATGACAGGAATCATGTGCATCATAGGAGTAAATACCAGCGGGTTTTATTCTGGCTGGACATTGCTTGCGTTGTTGAGTCCTTTTGGTTTTGCGCTGTGCTCGGTTTATATAGGAATAAAACAACCCAGGGGAATTAATGCGCTTCAGGCTGCGAGTGGCATGCTGCTTACAGCAACAGTACTGCTCTTTCCCCTCGTTATATCCCAAGGTGCTTTTTATTCCCTTGCAGGCCCATTTACTTTTGTGAAACAAATTATTGTGTTGGAAATTATCTTATCCAGCATAGGGTATTTGATTTTTTTTACTCTAATACGTTTGGCTGGTCCTGTATTTTACAGTTTAACCGGTGGAGTCGTTGCCCTGACGGGATTATTTTGGGGTTATCTTGTTTTCGGTGAAGCCCCCTCCCCCATGCAAACGCTGGCTATTCTTTTAGTCATTTCTGCAATTTTTCTGTTATCATGGAGACAATCAATACCCGTTAAAGGAGCATGATTAATGATTGGGGAGTTAGCCAAGCAGTTCAGTACTCAGCTGGAAACCTTTTTTTATTTAATTGCTTTAATCAATGGCCTGCTGCATGTAATCTTTGCTGGTGCCGTAGCTCGAGATGCCGGAAATTTATACAGAATAGGGCAAAAACCTGTTCTGGTGTCGGCTCCTACCTGGGCATTTGCCACGTTAATAGGTGGTGTGCTGACTGCAACAATTTATTGGCTGCTGCATCATTCAACATTAACCAGACCATCAATGAGAGATATTCGTTATGACAAAGCATGAGATTAATACCGTAGATGTTCATGAGCTAAAAAACAAAATGGATACTCAATCAAATATCTGTTTGATTGATGTCAGAGAGCACGATGAACGTAACGATATTCGGATACCAGGAACCTTGCATATTCCCAAAGATGAGATCGCATCACGAATTGCCGACTCAGTATCGGATAAATCCAAACCCATTTACCTGCACTGCCGAAGCGGTGTTCGGTCGCTTTATGCGGCGCAGTGTTTACTAGATTTGGGTTATCAGGAAGTTTATTCGGTTAATGGTGGAATAATGGACTGGGCTATGTTTGGTTATCCTGTCGAGCGATAATAATTTTTTCTTCCTAAAAACAGGTTTAGCACAGCAAGAGCTTACCCGTTATCATCTCGAATTGAGATCATCTCTCGGTACAAGACGAAAAACAGCCCCGTACCGAGACCTGATATGGGCTCGTTTTTTGCGGATGAGATGTTTTTTTTAACATCTGCATTTTATAAAAAACAACCCATACCATGCTCACCCAATCAGCTAAATCGCCTTGATGGCATGGGTACTGGTTCTGCTGAAGGTGTTGAGCTCGTCCGTAAATAAGATTGCGAGGGACTTGATGAAAAGATACTGGAACTGGATTTAAGCGAGCCGCCTGATTGTTTGTACTTTACCTTGGCTGCATTGTTATTTTTAATTACTGCATGCGCCTGTTTAAGAGTTAAATCGTTAATATCATCCTCGACGCTGTATTCTTTGATATCAAAAGGTTGGATGTGTAAATAACCTTCGGGACTAAAGCCTTCAACATAAACATGATGATTTAAAAATTCCAACAAAGCTTCGTACATTTTAGCCAAATCGATATCATTTGGCACATTGTCTTTTAAATTAAGCGAATTATACAAACCACGCTTTAATGTGCTGCTATCAGGACTTGTTACAAAAGAACATATGCCGCTATATGTTTCAACTATTTTTTCATGAATATAAAAAGCCAGTGTATTTAATACAAGAGCCGCTTTACGCAAATCATCCTCTCCATTAAGAAGTTCAATTGTTTTTAATAGAACTCGGGATTGCACTTGACGTGGGCCAGAAATTTTTTCCAATTTGTTCCAGAGAAATTCAAGATACTTTTCATCGGAACCTGAATCTGAAGCTGAATATGAATGTTCCGCAATCAACTGTTGTAGACGCTTCTTTTCTTCTTCACTAGGTGCGTGAGCAATAATCAATGTTGCTATGCTTTCCATAATGCGTTGTTTTAATAATTTGTAGGCTACCAGCTCAAAAGACATAAAATATTCTCCTAAAACTCTATTAACAGGATTGATGAATTTCGCACATCAAAAATCAGTGTAAACCAATTAGTCATTTACGTCATGTATTTTTCTTACACTACCCAATTAAATTTCAACCAATTGATTTTAATGAGAAAAATTTGAATAAAATTAACAAAACCTAACGAAATGAATTGAAAAAAAAATAGCTCATGCAATCAAATTTTATGTTGCATTACTCTTCTTTATTGCGGTAATTTAACCCGGAGTTTACTTACTAATAAAGACAATAATGAATATTTTTTTCCGATTTCTGCTGATAATGTGTGCGTTTAACAGTTATTCCTATAGCGCCCAACCCAAGCTGATCCTACAAATCGTCATTGATCAGCTTCGAGGTGATTTACTGGCTCACCATCAACATCAATTTGGTGCTAAAGGCTTTAATTATTTGTTAAACCATGGATTAAACTTCAATAATACCCATCATCCTCATGCAAACACCACAACCTGTGTTGGTCATGCGACTATAGCAACTGGTAGTTATCCTTTTTTACACGGTGTGATTGATAATGATTGGTTTGACCGCAAATCCAAACACCTTGTTTATTGCATGGAGGATTTAAACAGCCAAATTTTACCAACTCAACACACCAGGATGCCATTAGAAGGTCGCTCCCCCAAAAACATGCAAGGCACGACTTTGGGTGATGAAATGAACCTGGCTAATAAAGGAAAAGTTTTTGCGGTCTCGTTAAAAGATCGTGCTGCGATTACCCTGGCGGGGCATTCAGGTAAAGCATTTTGGTTTGATAAAATGAATGGGGGCTTTATTACCAGTGATTATTATTACTCCAGCTATCCACAGTGGGTTCAAAACTGGAATAAAAATTACAAACCCGAGGTCTTTGACTGGAATCTCAGCCAACCTTTGACCTATTACCAAAACAGCCGTACAAAACCGTTTAAGGCAAATTATGGGGACTTCAACCAAACTTTTCCTCATCACATCACCAACCCACCCTCAGAATCTTATTTCAAATCCTTATCCAGAACCCCCAAAGCAGATCAGTTGACCGGAGATTTTGCCGAGCAACTCTTAATCAACGAAGGCATAGGGCGCTCAAATAATCAGACCGACTACCTTGCAGTCAGCTTTTCCGCTGTAGATACTATAGGACACCAATTTGGTCCCAACAGCCTTGAAGCAGAGGACAATTTACTGCAACTGGATAAAACACTGGAGCATTTTCTATCTATAGTTGATAAACAGATTGGTCTTGAGAATACGTTAATCATATTAACAGCAGATCATGGTGTCAGTGACAGCCCCGCATACCTGAAAGAGTATCACATTCCTCAGGGACAACCTCTGGATGTTCAGGCATTGGAAGAGTCAGTACGGGAGATGCTAACCAAAGAATACCAGCTCCCAAAAGATGCACTGATGTCCGTCACTCCGCCATTTGTCTATCTGAATCATCAGATCATTGCAGATCATAAGCTGAATCTGTCTCATGTGAGTGATTTTTTAGCGAATGCTTTAACCAACCAGCAAGGCATATACATGGCATATTCATTGCCAGTTACCCGTAGTTCTGAAAATTGGCTCACAAAAAAGGTAAACCGAATGGCCTACCCCTACAGATCAGGAGATGTTTACTTCATTCCCCCACCCTATCAATCACATCATGATAAACAGGAAGACAGGGTCTCGCATGGAACTCCGTGGCAATACGACAGTTACGTGCCCTTATTGTTTGTAAATCCCAAATTTAAACCCGAACTGATTTCAAGACCAGTTTATACTACAGATATCGCGGCTACCTTATCCGCCTTATTAATGATTAAACCACCATCCGAATCTGTAGGTGTACCGCTTCATGAAGTACTGGAACGATTCAACACAGCATCCTGAAAAATAAGCGTCATTACAGGAAATCATCCTGACAAAGTGCTCCAATAGTCACTTTGCCAGGATGCATACTGGGTATGATGCTGAGATTGGATCAATGAATAAAACGAAAAACAAAGATTAAAAAGCAGGAAAAACACTCTATTTAATTGAAATTATCGCAAAATAGCTTTACTATTTGCGCAAAATTTTAAACGATACTATTATGACCAAACAAGCAATTATTATTGGAATTTCTGGACCGTCTGCATCAGGTAAAAGCCTGCTGGCAAATACTATTGTAAGCGAACTTGGCTCCGAACAAGTCGTTGTTATCTCGGAGGATGCTTACTACAAAGACAATGGTCACATGCCCTTCGCTGATCGTGAAAAAATAAACTACGATCATCCAGACTCCTTCGATCATGCCCTGCTATGCGACCATCTTCGGCAACTAAGAACGGGTAATGCTGTCGATATTCCTATTTATTCTCATTCAAAACATTTGCGTCTGCCAGAAACCAGAACCATTGGGCAACATGCAATTATTGTTTTGGAAGGAATTTTACTGTTCAGTGATAAAGCGCTGCGGGAAATTATGGATATTCGCATTTTTATGTCCACTCCCTTGGACGTTTGCCTGACTCGCCGTTTAAAACGAGATGTTGTTGAGCGTCATCGATCCTTTGAATCGGTACTTCATCAATACGAAACCACAGTCAGACCCATGTATTTGCAATTTATCGAGCCATCAAGCCGCTATGCTGATATTATCGTACCACGTGGTGGTGAAAATAGAATTGCTATAGAAATGATTCAAGCTAAAATGCGTGAATTACTCGCATCACATACTACTAAATAAGCGCATTACGAAGGAGACTACGGTGGGATTTTTATCTGGAAAAAAAGCATTAATAATCGGGTTGGCAAGTAATCGTTCCATAGCTTACGGAATTGCAAAAGCATTTCATGCTCAAGGCGCTGAGCTTGCCTTCACGTATCAAAATGAAAAATTACAGTCTCGGGTCGAAACCATGGCCGCCGAGTTTAATTCCAATCTCACATTTCCTTGTGATGTAGCTCGAGACGAAGACATAACCGCTTTATTTCGCAATCTGGGGACTCACTGGGATAAACTGGATGTATTGATTCACTCCGTTGCCTACGCCCCTGCCGATCAGATCAGCGGTGATTTTCTCGAGTGCTCCAACAGAGAAGGCTTTAGAATAGCGCACGACATTAGCGCCTACAGCCTGGTAGGACTGGCTCAGGCCGCATTACCCATGATGCAAGAAACTCAAGGCTCTATCCTCACGCTGAGCTATTATGGAGCTGAAAAAGCTGTTCCAAACTACAATGTAATGGGTATAGCCAAGGCAAGCCTTGAAGCAGCTGTCCGCTATCTCGCAGCAAGCCTCGGACCAAGGGGACTTAGAATTAATGCCATATCAGCAGGTCCAATAAAAACCCTCGCTGCAGCTGGAATTAAAGATTTTCGTAAGATTCAGGCAGCCTACGCAAACATTACACCGCTGCAAAGAAACGTAACTGCCGATGAGGTAGGAAATACCGCCGCATTTCTATGTTCAGACCTGGCATCCGGAATAACCGGTGAGGTAGTTCATGTAGACGCAGGGTACCATGCCGTTTCTACAATGAGTGAATTAGGACAATAACTCCGCCTTTGCTCAAACGCCATTGAGTATTAGCCCATGCGATGATCGTATGGACTGATACTCTTTGACATTATTATGTTTAGGGTCTGTTGTCATTCACCTCTGCCTACGTGCCGTGGCTTGTCAAGAGAACCTAATTTCTACAAAAAAATAAAGCGGTTGCAAACAAATAGCCTGATTGGTTTAATGACACCAATCAGGACAATTTAAAATCTTTTTTTCCAAACCATAACTTAACACATCATCCATAACATTTTTTTTTCCTGTTCATCCCGAAAATCAGTCCTATTGCTGGATGGTATAGATTATCGGAAAACATTTTGAGAATATTCGATAAAAATCTGGAAAGCAGGATATTTATCCAGCAATGGCATTCAACCAACACTAACAAATACAGTTGAACGATACCCTGACTTAATCTAATCTTGGGTACTAGCAAACAGATTAAATTTTTTAAATTGATAAAAAAATCGATAGGGCAATCAATTATTATTTTAGGGGTGTTAATTACTTACACACTACTTGGTTATTTATCGATAAACGATCAGTTCAAACTTGATTTCAGTACTTTTTATTCATCCTTACAGGCATTAAGTCATGGCAATAATCCATACGCATCCTTAACAGCCGACTATCTAGCAGTTCCCAGAACACTGCCTCATAATTTGTGTCCTCCTTTTTTCCTCATTCTAACCTATCCTCTTGGATTGATGAGCTATCATCCAGCTCTGCTGTGTTGGTTGCTTGTGTCTTTTATTTCTGGGTTAATAGGCGCTCGAATAAGCTTTTCTATGGTTTTGAATCAAAAAAGTTTAAGCCAATATGGTTTTTTATTGACTCTTTTTTATTTGATGCTTTTTTCAACCATCATGAATCTTGCTATAGGCCAAATAGGCTCATTATTGTTTTTATTTGTCATGGCCGGTTACCATTTTTATTTAAAAAAACACTATTATTGGGCGGGTATTTTTTGGGCAACTATCATTTCAATCAAACTGTTTCCTGGATTATTGTTTTTTTATGCATTGGCAGAACGGCGATTTAAACTAATACTGATTATGCTTGGCTCATGCTTATGCTTTTGGGCCATTCCCTTTATCCTGTATGGTGCGCAACTGTATCTCGATTACTTTAACGTTATGACTCAAGTAAGCTGGTATGCCGACAGTTGGAATGCCAGTATTTACGGTTTCTTATTTAGACTGTTTACGTTCAGCTATTATGTACCTAATGAAATGCGGCAGCAAATTAACCTGATTTATTTATTCGTATTTCCCCTTGTACTCGGTATTTATTACTGGTTGCTGAAGAGCTCTCCCCCAAAAAACAGCATCCATTTGATCAATCATTACCGATTTTGCCTCACTCTGGTGTTTATGCTGCTGCTTAGTCCTCTGGGTTGGATTTATTATTCCTCATTATTAATTCTGCCCCTGGCTTTGTGTTGGTTCAACGAGGTACCTACAAACACTTCCGGAAAACGTCCTTCGAAAGCTTGGTTGTTTTGTTTCTTTTTGATTAATTGTCCCTTTGATTACGTAGCAACAGGATTTACTCCCTCTTTGCTAATGCGGATAAGCATTTACTCACTTCACTTTTACGGTCTTTTGCTACTGGCTTATCTGATGTCTAAAGAAAAAAAACTCATGGGCAATAACCTATTAAATTCAGTGCCAGTATCAGGCTCATTCATAGCAATCCTGTTGATTGGCATGATTATACCCGCAGTCAGTTTTGTACTTATATTCAGCAAACAATAAATTCATGAGTTACTATTTTTTATCAACCCACAGCCAAAAGATATATTTTTGAACCAAAAGATCATAATATAGACATTAATTGCAAAATTGAATATAATCCTAATTAAGAAAACTTTATTGGGGTATTTTATGACTTACACAAAAAAAGAGCTAAAAAAACCTGTCGCACTGCTGGATGTTGATAATACCCTAATTTTTGGAGATAGTTCCGCAATTCGCTATAACGATGTATTAATAGAAAAGTTAATTGCTGAAGGAATCTTGGATGTTTACCTGTTTACCTCAATGCGAATTACTCAGGAACAGATAAATGACCGTTTAAGGTTAATTGAATATTTAAAAACCAAGGAATTAACCGTTCATGGGGTCATATCAACATGCGATATTCTTTGGCGTGAAAGAGAATTAGCTTATGAATTTCAACAGGAATTCGATCAACAAATCATAACCCATGGTAATTCAAAAACTACTGATGAAATAACCAGAGAGCTTTTTTCAAACGATCGTTACAAACCACTTTTGAATATAGCAAACACTGAAGCAGGAATTGCATTTGAAGAAGGTCAAAACAATCTTCCTGCAACAAAAGAACAAGAGACTAGCCTGGTAAACGCCGTTGGAGTAGTAATAAAATATTTACATGGTAATTCTGATCACGAAAAAGGGACATTACTCACCGCTTTTCTTAGCAAGAAACCCGAATGGGTTGGTCAAGTGGTTGTTGTAGATGATGGAAAACCCAACATTGATGCCGTCAACTCTGCTGCTCAAAAATTACCCAACGAAAGTGTAATAGCAATTCATCACGCAATAACGACTACAGGAGCCAATGGGCGTCAAAGGACAACTAAAGAATTGTCTAGGGAACAGCTTGATGCAAAGTTTTTACCGGTTCAAAAAAATACATTCCTCATGAACCTGGACAAATACACTACAGTAAGAGAGCAACACGATGAATACAAACACAGTTTTTTCTGCATAGGCTTAGGACACAGTAAAACACAGAAAATAGATGCTGTTAATGCGCTGAAATCAGCAATAAAGGATCCGACCAATGCCTCTAGCATCACTGTAGAGCAACTCGCTGCATTAAGAAATGGTGAATTAGGTAAGATGATACGTTCATTTGTCAAAAAAGGTGGAGCAAATTCAATTCTTACTAATGAGGAAAACTCCATCACCACAGTTCGTGAGTTTGTTCAAGCGCTCAATAACCGCATCGAGCAAAACAACAAACCAACTGCACGCATCGGATGATGGAATTCATTTTATGGCCTTATAAAATTAAGGCCAGCTATACTGAACCGGTATATTTGATGCCTGCATAAGCTCCCATCAATCCAAAATCTGAATTTGGCCGCGTGTTGAATGTCAACGTTTCCAAACTAAGATCATTTTCATGCAATGGACTGAAATAATTAGCGACCATATAACCCAAATCAAAGATTAAGTTACCCTGGGTCATTCCATAGGTATAAGTAGCACCTATTTTAGCCTCAAGCTCAGGAACCAAAGCAAGATAAGATGAGCGAACCGGTCGACCTGTTTGATTGAACGGTGCATTATCAGAATACTTGGTGTCTCCAGCAAGTAATGCGGTTGCTGCGTTAGCATAGATCGCAAAACCATTCAAAAAATCATAGGACAAATCTGTGCCTATTCGAGGACCCGCCCCACTAAACTTATATCGGTTTGTTATGCTGATGTCGCCGTTAGACGCATCATCTGGAGGCAGTAATCCCGAAACGATTTGACGTGCTATCAAAGTAACGTCCACATTGGCGTATTGCACTCCTCCGTGAAAACGGATGTTTTTATTAGCACCAAAATCTACATGCTGTCCAAACTCAACATTGACCTGATTAAAATCAGAGCCACGATATCGGTAATCAATAATAGTCGCTTGGGTCTGACCAGCAACTCGTCCAGGAGCCGGATTAATTCTTAAATCATTGGGCTCCTGCCAATAGGTCCAGTTCAGAGTCAAATCGTTTCCGGTATTGAAATGATAAGCCCCTTCCAAGCGAAAACCCCATTCAAAATTATCAGGGTATTTTTCAAAAATACGAACCCCGGATCCACTGCCAATATTGAGATTATTTAACTCGCTATTACTGTACATTGATTGTAAATAAAGAGCTTGGATTCCAATATCCCAAGTCGTTTGTTCACAAGGAACCGTTGCGTTTCCAGGGGTACAAACTGGACCCATAGTTCCTGAGAAAACGGAGCTGCTCCCTAGAACAAGCAGCGTAAGTGCTGTTTTTTTAAACATCCTTCATCCTTATCCTGATTAGTTTCCTTTGTAAAAATACACAAATTTTGAACAATCCTTTATTGCCAATTCCCACAGTGAAGTATCTGGTTAATATCAAGGAATATGATTAACTGATGAAAAAATTAAGAGATTAAAATAAACCTCGTATTTTCCACTGCACAAGCGGGATTGAGCGTTAATGTTCACTTTTTGCAACAAAAACGCAGGTATAGTACCCACATCAGCAGGTTATTTCAATTAATAAAACAGATATTAATCAGCAACATAGATTTTTATTTAGCCTATATGAACGCATTCATCAGCCATGCCTCCTATGATAATTCATTAAAACTGCTCTATCAGTCAGATTCATGATTATTTGTATACGAAGTAGAAATAACATCGAAATTAAAAATCCTTAACCTCATGATTGAATTCTGTTTTTTTTAAAGGTATATTTCTTCCCGCTAAATAATAAGAATAATAAAGGATGATTATGAAAAAACATGTTTTTGCTTTATGTTGCATTGCTTCATTACCTGCTGCTGCAGGAACAATGGGAGAAATTTCCCATCCTATGCCTTGGTTTGCTTCAATTGGAACAGGTTATTCCTGGACTGAGCGCTCCGGTATCGTAAATCCTGAGCCTACATTTTGGGATAATGCGGCGCAAGGCTACGACGGTGAGTTGTCTAATGAAGGTTTTTATACATTCACAATTGGAAAACAGATTCACCGCTACATTGATTTAAGCGTCAGTTATTACAATAACGAAGATATTGATTACCAAATCTTCCAAACTGGAGCCAGCGGCACCCCTGGATTCACAGGTTCTGTAAGAAACCGTTTCTTTACTCTGAATAATAAATCAGTTTTAGCGAATATCATTTTACACAATGATTCAGCGTACCAAACACCCTGGTCACTTAATGTAATGCCCTTCATTAGCGGTGGTATTGGTGCAGGTTATAACAAAGTCAATAACTTCCATACTGTAGGCGTAATTCCTTTACCTACAGCTAACGTAGGTTCTACTACATCAATAGCCTACCCTGTAAGCAATACATCGTTTGCCTGGCAAGGAAGTGTTGGTATTAACATCCAACCCGATGCAAGTCATTTAAGCGCTAACATTGGCTACAGATACTTTAGTGGTGGTACATTCAGAGGTCCTGGTTACGTTTACACCAACAGCGATGGCTGGAGTTATGGAATTCCATGGAAAGGTACCCTGGAAGCAAACCAACTTTTTGTTGAATTTAAATTTACAGCCTAAAAAATATCTCAATTGGCAGCGTAATAATTTACGCTGCCTTTTTTCTTAGAAAGTGCGCCCAATTCTTTGCACATCACAAAATCAAATGCCCCCAAAGTTTTTATAAACCTGAAGTTCATCAAACCATAAAAAACCTCTTTACTAGCTGCTTTTAGCGCATATCTTTTGCTTTTTAACTCAAAATTAAGCAACAAATAAGACACTAATTTTAAATCAAGAAAAAACACTGTTTAAAACTGCCTTTAGTTATCTGGAAAAAAGCCATATAACAAAACATGATGTTCATCATAAACTTCTCCTAATAGTTGAGCCCTATCATTCTATCCATACGGGGTTAATCTAAAACTACATGGAGCCGCAAGTGAAACAATAGATAATAGACACAATCGTTAAAGCGAAATTAGCCAAGGACATCATCAAGTGCAAGTGCTGCCGGGATAATTTCTGTCAAAATCAGGCAACCAGGAAGGTAGAATTTTTAAAAGCCGGCATGATTTGCATATAGATACGCACCCCTGTTGATTTAGTCTAATATTTTGATTAAGATGAAATGTATTTGATTATTTTTCATAAAGTTAAAGTATAAATTCTATTTCAATAACAAAATAAATAAGGACATATCATGTTAAAAAAATTGTCGTTTTCTGCTCTTGCTATGGCATCAGCTGTTTCCTTTGCCGGTACTATGGGACCAGTTGTTCAAGATTCAGGTTATAGCTTTTTTATCGGTGGTGCCGCTGGTATTGGTATGCTGCAAGGCGACTATACTGGGTATAATCCAGTAAACACAGACACTCATTATGCCAGCCTCGGTGATAACAGCTTTATAGGCGGCGGTTTGTTGGGTATTCAAACCGTTTTGGCCAACAATGTGTATTTGGCTTTGGTTGGAAATGTTCTGTATAACAGCCAGGATAGCGTTCAACGCTCCAGTACAGGTCCTTCAACTAATCCTGTAAGAAATCACGACGTCACTGTTAGCAATGATTTCCAATACGGTGGTAACATCCGCTTGGGTATGAAGATGGGTAATGCTACTCCTTACATCCTGGGTGGTGTTGAAGCAGGCAAATGGGAGTTAGGCCTCGGAAATATTAGCTCTACCTGGAATAGAGGTATTGCACCATTATCCGGTATAAATTACAGCAAAACCCTTACTGGCGGTCAAGCTGGTGCCGGTATTTTAGTTGCTCTTAACAACAACTGGAATATGGGTATGGAATATGCTCATACATGGTTTGGTGATGTGAATGTTGATCTTATTGATGGTGTAACTGCTTTTCGTTGGAATCATAAAGCAGACATCCAACAAGATCAGGTTCTGTTCTCTCTGAACTACATCTTTAACGCTTAATATTTTGATACAAACACTTTTTTTATTTAATTTCTATCGCTCTAAGATTTGAAATAAAAATTCCAATACTGCGCATTTATGCGCAGTATTGTTTAACGCTGTTTCTCCTTTTTTTCAATCACTCCCCTGCACTTTCATTGATCTGGTGATCGCAAAGGTATTGATAAGGCGCTTCCGGATTTTGGGATAAGGTGAAATAGATGTCATTGCTTTGCGTCAGTGCAATATAACTAGCAAGACATGCCGTAATATAGTGACTGTACACATCGTTGAGTTCAAACCATACTAAAATATAATTGTCTATTCCACTGCGATCTTTATCAATTTTTACCTTTTGAGCGTAAGAATCAATAACAGAAACTTCTGGCTCAATATATTTTTCATAAAAAACACCTGCTTTACTGTAATTTATTATCGCCAGAGGCTTAAACTTATCTGGCGTATTATTAGTAAAAAACAAGCGAACATGATAAGAAAAACTATTAAAACCTGATAATAAGCACACAATAACAATTAATTTTCTCATCCTTAATCCCATCATTTTATTGTAATTTTAAATGCGGCCTATTGAATACTAAAATACAGAATCCTGGCAATAACTTTAGAATTTTTGATATTTAATTTACTTCGATAAATAAACAGTTATAACGTCAAGCCATACGTCAACGTCTTAAGAGCAAATCAAAAAGATATAGAAAAAAGAACAAACTGGTTTGTACACATTTAATGATTTAAATTAGGACAGAGAAGTCAACCGATTTTTGGGAACACAAAAATCAATTAACTCTCATCCATCAATTCAGTAAAAGCAAAACAGATTAAAAGCTTGGGGCCAAGGTATTATCAACGCAATCAGAAACGGCTTTGATTGCATTTCCTAATAAAATACATAAAGTACCTAATAACCCAATACCTAGCGCAGCAGGCAATAAGGCAGCAGTAATAAGCAAACTGGGAATAATCGTCAGTACACCTACTGGGAACAGAAGGTATGGCGTAACATCATAGTCACCATCAGGTTGAGCAGTAAGGCAATTATAAGAAAAGCGGGTTGGTTGTGTTGCCACGTTAAACACACCACCCCAAAAATTAGTGATCACTGACATGCAATAGCTCTGGATAATTTAGATGGTTTTTATTTTATCAAAAAGAAATTAAGCCAATATTAACAAATCAATTGAACAATTAACTACTTATCTACTCTTTTGAATAACATTAAAGGCAACAAATTTTCTTATTAATGTTTGCATATACCACAGATCCGGCTATACTTAAAATGGCTGTTTTTTGCCCAAATAGCACCAATAAGTACCAAGGAGATCGATATGAAGATCAAATCAACATTAGTTGGATTAATAATCGCTGCTTCCATGGTTATTGCAGCAGGGCCTTTACAAGCAGAATGTATTAACCCGGAACCAGGATGGCATATGGTTTCTAAACATTGCAACTTTAAAAATGCCGATAACTGGCAAGAATATGCCAGCGGTATCTATCTACAACCAGTGCCTGGAGCTTTTCTAAAATAGATTCGGGACACAGTTATATTTTCACTAACCAATGGGATCACATTCTATATGATCCCATTAAACATTTCATGGTCTCTGAAAAGCAGCCAAGTATTCATGAGTTCTAATTTGTCTTTTCACAAAAGATCATCCAAAAACGTCTGTTTTGATGCAAATTAAACAGTTTACGAACCTTATGTTATTATTAAGCACTTTAAATTCATCAAAGACAGCTGTATATGCCTTTCAATATCGAACAAGAAGCAATCAAAGAAGAGCAAAGCATCCAGACCCTTCGTGATAGCGCTTCATTTAAAGCCGCCGAAACGCTTGTCAGGCTCTTGGCCTCACGTTATTGTTTGCAACAAAAAAAAACTAATGATTCAGTTCACGCAGCATCTTCTTCTACTGCCTCGTCTTCCCCCGATCCAATAGTAACGACTGATTGGCGTGATAATCAACAAGAGCAAAAGCAAATGTTAACAGAGGATACTAGCCTGCTGCATCAGGCTGATAAAACATATCCTGGCACTTTGACAAAATGGGTAGATCCACTTTCACCAAAAGAACTGATGTCTCTGTTAAACTTTAAAGACGATAATGGTACCACCGTGCTGCAGCAGGTGATAAAAAACAACCCTAAAGCACTAAAACACGTTCTGTTGCTCTTAAATGAAAACGACCGATTTATTGCCGTAATGGAAACAAATCATAAAGGCAACACGCTCCTGCATGAAATATCAATAAATAAGCCTAAATTATTGATAGAAATTGTTGACTGCCTCTCAGAAACACAAAAATCAGACGCAATCATGGCAACAAACGAAGATGGTGATACCATCTTGCATCTGATCGCCATGACTTACCCTAAAATACTTCTTCAACTCATTGACTACTTGCTGTTGGAATTAAAAGAAAATGTAGTGATGAAAAAAGGCAAGGACGACTCTACTTTGCTGCATCTTGTGGCACTTGATTCCCAGGCATTAACGCAGTTATTTCAGCTAGTGACCAAAACAGCAAAAGCTGACGCTGCATTAGCATGCGATAAGAGCGGCAATAACATGGCGCATTGTGTATTTTATAATTCCAATAGCCTGAAACTGTTTTTAGACTGGCTTCCTAAACCTGCATACTTTGCGGCTTTAACGGCAAGGAATAAAGAAAATTGTGTTGTGCTGGAACAAATTACACGACACAACCCCGAACTATTAATACAAATTCTGGATTCTTTTTCCGAAACACAAATACATGCCGCAATACTGGCAAAGTACAAAAATGGCAACACTCTATTACACGTGATTGCCCAAACTCACCCGGACTATCTTATACGACTTCTGGATTATCTATTAGAAGATGAAAGAACTCCCGCTTTGAGAATACCGAATGACAATAACTTGAATGTATTGCGTCTTCTGGTAGAAACAAATGTCACAGTCCTGATAGAGCTAACGAACTACCTGCCCACAAGAGAAAGAGTAGCCTCAGTAGCACATCAAAATCAGCAAAGCTCTGTTGATTTGTTAGTTACAGCTCAGAATACCTATAGCCTATCATCCTCACCTGCCTCCTCATCAGTCTCAGACTCTTCGCCAACCCACGGCAGATTTTCATTGTTCAGAAGAATGGAACATGCGCAACAGGCTGTACAAAAATCTGAAGGGGATAGTAAAAACAAATTAGCTAGACTCCTGAAGAGAAGCAAACCTAATGCTTCTGAGCTCCGAAAAATTGCAAAAACTAATCCCGATCAGTTGATCCCCATTCTAAGATCGTTTTCCGAGAGTGAAAGGCACACTGCATTGCTGGAAAAATACGAAGACGGCAACAACCTATTGCACCTGATCGCCTTTTACCATCCCCTCTTCATAAAACACGTGCTGAATTATCTGCTAAAAGATAAAAGAATGGACGCTTTGATGATACTTAATGGCAATGGATTGGACGTATTACACATCCTGGCAGAAACAGACGCCACAGCCTTAATCAGTCTTCTGATCTACCTACCCCCAGAAAAAAGAGCAACTGCTGTAGAAATTAAAAACACACTTGGTGAATCAGTAGCACACCAGGTGGTACATGATCCTGCGTTGATAAAAATACTCATGGAGTGCCTGCCCAAATCTGACAGAGTTGGCGTGGTGACTTTATGTAATAATAACCAAATGTCGTTGCTGCATTGTGCAGTATTGTATCCAGATTCTTTACACCTGCTTCTGTATTACCTACCCCTAAAAGAAAAAGCAGATGCGGTGCAGTTCTGTAGTCTTGGCGATGGTTATACCCCTATAAAACATGCTAAACATCTGTCGAAATTTGAATCACTTCGCATACTCGAAGCGGTTGATGCACAAAAAAAAATAAAAGAGGACGCCCCAAAAAAAACAGAAGAGGCTGCGCAAAAATATTTCAAGTCATTTATACCCCATAGAATTAAGTCCTCACAAACCTCGTTATCCCTCTCTGATTCTTTTTCAATCGAAGGTATGAATTCGTTTGTTGTAGTCATAGATAAGGAGCAACACATTGCGGATACAACTGAAAAGGAGAGCGAGTTGGATGCAGTTAAAGTGCAAAGTCCTGCCTTATAAACAACGAGTGGCAATTGGGCATGATGCGATCTCTGTGCATGCCCTAAACACCTACGCACAAATTTTACTTAAACTGATATCACAATTAACCCTCATTTTCTCTAGCTAACGCATGAGAAAGTAAAACAACAGTTAAAACGCATCACCCATCACCTCTCTCATCCAAAAAGCGCCAGTTCTTTTCATATTGAACATTTTACATTCCTCGTGATAATGTAAAGCACTTTAAATTTTGCAAAGTCCATAGCGCATGCCTTTTAATCTTGATCACCAGATACTCGAAGAAGCTCAACAAAAACAGAGCACTCACAATCATGTCACCTCAAACGCTGCTGCATTGCTTGCCATCCGGCTCGCTGGAACATATTTTTTGCAAGAACACAACGCCCGTAGCTCCAGTCAGGCCGCATCCTCATCTTCGGTTACCGCTGCATCCTCCTCTTCTTCTACTGAAGAACACTCATCCATGACTCTTGGGATATCCCAAAGTTCTGCTGGACGAGAAAAAATGCGGCGTATCAGAGCACGTTACGAACGCAGAGCCAAATCATCGGTGTTGGAACCTTCAACCAGAGGCTGGCTCAGCACAATTTTGGATAACAATATTCTCAATAAAGAAATTGACCGGGTCACGCTGGTGGAAGAGCATGAGGGAAAGCGGGTTTCCACCGTATGGTATCTGCCGCTCCCCGAAGTTTTTTCCCTAGTGCTGTGCGCACTGATGGATAAACACGAGCAAGCATGGCCTGTACCTCCCGGCAGTACCGCAACCAAGGAACGACTGC
>NZ_LNZC01000006.1 GCF_001467535.1 Legionella worsleiensis | reverse complement strand
ACAGATCACGCCACTCGGGATTAAGATCTTCAATCAAATTAATTTTCCATTGTCTGCACCAGTTTTTAAAACGTTTTTCACGTCAAGCGGCTTCCAGGTAAGTTGAATGCATTTCGTAATAGACCAACATATGAACATTATACCGAGCAGTAAATCCTGGTATTAATTTATCTTTGTGCTCCCAAACCCGTTTGATCAAATCAGACGTTGATCCGACATATAGAGTGCCGTTGCGCTTACTCGCCATCATATAGACGTAAAATACGTTCATTTATTCTTCCTTGTTATCGAGTTTTGGACTCGCTTGAATAATATCATTCAAATTGAGCTGATTACATAGGAAGCCAAATAAACGAAGAGTAGGCTTCTCATAAATCCTATGTTGTAGCATGATATCCTTTAGCTTAGCCCATAGCGCATCATTGAGCATAAGCCTAGCCATTGCAAACTCGTTTTATACTTGGTGTCAGGGCCATTAGATTATAAGTTCGCTCTTTTTAATCAACGGATTAATGCGTTTAATTTAGCTGTATTTTTAATTTGAGCACCTCTTGGATGCCTCGGACACGCCGAGGCACGTAGACGGGGGCAATTTTCAATGCGCCCTAGTCATGGGAAGGTATAGTTTAGAGGATCAAAATGCTGGGGTGAGCAATTTTTTATGTATGATTTAAGCACCCCAAGTTTCTCGGATTAATAAAGAAATCAAGCCAGCTCGTCATTCTAAACTCGTGCCTCACAACCTGCAGTACTCAATTTAAAGGACAGTAAAAGAGCATTATAGTGCACAGGAAGCCCAATAGATACATGATGCTGCTGCCGCTGTTGCGGCAACAGCTCCCCCAATAAAAAATTTATTTTTATCTCTTGAGAAAAAGCTGCACCTTTCTTGCTGACTAAATACAACCTGAGGACGCAAGTCCTGCTTTATTCCTTTGCTTTCTTGATCGTACGCTATAGCCAGTAATTCGGGATCTAAGTCCTCAAAAAAAATCTCTTCCAGTTTATCAAAAAAATTGTATTTATCCTGAATATGCTTTGCAACTACAGGCCATACTTTTATCATGGATATTAAATCCATATCTTTATACTCTTCAGCAAATTGTGCATATGTTTTTGAGCATCGTTGATAACCACCCATTTCTGATACCGGTGCGTATTCGAAGAATAATTGCATATCCTGGAGTAATTTAGCAGGAGCACTCCCAAGAGTTTCTTTAATGATATTTACAAGTGCCCATAAGGTTCTTGATTTATAACTATAATTAAATGAGCGGTAAACAGGTAAGACACAGGATGAAATAGCCTGCTCCAATGTATTATCGCCGGTAACCAATGCTATCTCCAAACATTGATATAGAGCGCTGTAAGATGTGTCACAGAGATGAAACCCCAAAAAAACTCTGATGACTCTATTGCCAGTTAAATTAATTTCAATGCTGCTCTGAGAGTCATCAGAAAAAATCCATTCAATGCGTTTAAGATCTGAGTTACTCAATATCTCTTTAAATTCTGTTGCGTTATTGATTTCGTCAACAAAATTATTGGCTCCGTTTGAAGATAAATAGACAGCAATATCTTTGTTTTTGGGCAGACTTTGATTAACAGAAAATAACAGTAAAAATAATTTTAAATCTGTAGTTCGTTCAGGCTGAAAATATGCCGAGGTTAAAATATTATTTTCTTGAAACGAAAAAAAACTATCAGAGCCAGTAACTTTCAACAGCATATTTGTGAAGAGGGGATTATAATGTGCAATCACTGAAAAAGCGTCAGCCGGTTCCAAGCGCTCAATCTGTTTGCATTTAATTCCATAACTGTTTGAGCCAAGACCCAATGAGCGAGACATCCATCCTTGGGGGGAAAAATCAAACTCATGTTCCCCTATCGATTTTAACCTGGCTTTTGGATGCACATAACTCAGCAGTTTTGTGAAGAAGCCAACAGCAGGATATGAAATATTAATAATTTGCACTGCTTCAGTAAAGCACTGAATTAATGCTGTATTTTTTGATATGTCTTTATCATATGCCTCTTTATCACCATAAAAATAAAGGGGAATATTATTCGACTTAATTATACTCAGTATTTTGTTAAACTGCCGTTCAGCATTTGGTTTAACAGGATCTCTATCAAAACAGATAACCGGTATTAATTCAAATTGACACGTTGCATGATGCTCACGTAAAAAAAGATAAATATCAAGGAAATGTGAAAAATCTCCGATACCATCAGTCATAATTTCATTCATTAAGATAACTTTTGGCATTTAATTATAACCTGATAATCAAGCCAACTGTTCCAGGCGGGAGAAGACATGTCGAGGTAATAATAACCAATAATGTCCTTCATTTTTCATATGACCGGCAATAAGAGTTGCTTTTTCGCCTCCGCCCCAAAATACATCGCCTCTGACTTTACCACGAATAGCACCTCCGGTATCCTGCGCTATCATTAGGCGTTGCATGGGCTTATTCTTATCTGGGGTTTTGCTATCCGGTCTTGTAGTACTTAACCAAAGAGGTGTTCCCATAGGTATCCAGGTTCGGTCTACAGCCAAAGAGTATCCAGGGGTTAATGCCACTCCCTGAGACCCCAGTGCGGCATCAGAGGATAACTTGCGAAAAAAGACAAAGGATTTATTTTTATTGATGATTTTATCCATTTCTTTTGGATGAGCTTCCAAATATCGTTTAATTGCCTGCATAGAGGCGTTATGTTTGGTCATAATGCCTTTTTTAATTAATACTCCGGCAATAGCCGTGTAAGGCGCACCATTTTCACCATCGTAACCAACAAAGACTTGCGAACCGTCCTCAAGTGTCACGATACCAGAACCTTGGATTTCCAAAAACAGTCGATCTACGGGACTATTGATCCACAACAAAACTTTAGCTGTGTCCTTAATTGCTCCTTTATTAATTTGTTCTCGTGTATAAAAAGGAACCACTTTAGTACCTTCGATTCGGCCAACGAGTTTGCGATTTTTCAGGTGCGGAACAAATAGTCCTAAATCTATAGTGACGAGGTTACTTGGACGCTCATAAAGAGGCACACTAAATTCTGCGGATTTTTTATAACTGCCTTTTAAGGAAGGCATGTAATACCCGGTGAATAATCCTTTTACCGGTTTGCCATCGTAGAATTCAACCGGAGCAAACCACTTCTGAAAAAATGATTGTGCTGATTGCGCATCAACTGGATCAAGTTCAAGAGCTGCATAACAGGCTGGCTGCCAATCTTTAGCTTGTAAGTCTATGACCTTGGTACCAACACTACGTAAAGGATCCTGCTTGATAAAGGTACGGCAAGAGGTCTTAAATGCCTGCAAGGATTTTGTGAAATCGCCGTCTTGCCAACCGGGTAACTGATTAAAAGTTACCTGACGAAAAACCGATTGGGATGGCCAATTCCACCATACCGCAATTCCCATGCTCACTAATACCAGAGCGACTGTGAAAAAGATAATTTTTGCTTTCATAAGAGTTCAAATTTTACACGTCATGGAAAAAATTGCAACTAAAAATTACCCTTGACAATTCATCATATACCGAGCTGGTTGCTTTTATTCTTGTTTTTATTCCAATTTTCAGATGGATTGAATTTAAAAATAGTTATTAATAAATTCGAACAGCCACCTGTTTCAAAGCGTTGATGTAGGCAAATAAGTGGCGCAAGTCCTCATCAGAAACACTGGCAAAAGCAGCATTTTGGTCTATATGGGCTACAAAATCCTCAAAAACCCGACTTAAATTTAAACCGCCCTCAAAGTCATGTTGCTTAAAAAAGGTAATTAACTGCTGCTCATAAAAAAGTAAATCAAAATGAAACAATGCAGCAGTTTGACGTGCTTTAGTCAAATCCAGAGCAACTAGAATGTGACTGATTGCAGCCTGAACAATAACCAGTGACTCAAAACGTTGCGTTAAAGAGTGCAGCAGATTTTGTTTCTTGGGACTTAATTGCTCATTACCCAATGACGTAATCAACCCTCTGGAAAGCCAAAAAAGATTAGCCAAATCATGAAGTGAACGCTTATCTTCCGCAACGAGAATAACCTGTTCCAGGTTAAACGCTATAAACCGATATAATTTGTCAGTATAACGATTTAAAATAGTCCAGACATCACTGCGCCACACCACATTGGCAACAATAAACGTTGCAGCAATTCCAATAACAATTCCTGCAAGCCGCTGCAGGGGCGGATCCAATCCTACTGGAGGCCCTCCTTGCTGAGCAAGGGTGATAATTAGTGCAATATTGGCCTGTAAGCCTATATAAGCATACCGAGTAAAGCGAAACATAAAATAACTCAATGCCCAGACTAAAAATAATACAATGAAGACAAACTCAAACAGATTCATCTCAAATACAGCCAAAGCAATTAACGCCCCTCCCCCGCCGATAAAACACCCTGTCAAGCGATGCAGACTAACCTGTTTCATATCAAAAAGATTTTTACTTTTAATGGATAAAATCAAACTGCTGATGATTCCGTTTAATCCACCGGGCCAATTACTAACTAACCAAAAACCCAATGCCAACAAAACAGACAATCCTGCTTTGATGCAATGCTTAATCAAATCATAATCAGAACGTAAGCGTTGTTGTTTGCTTATCACTTTGTATTTTGGAGTAATAGCCAGGGATTCTGAAGAACATAAAGATTGAATGAGAATAAAATACTGATTAAGCTGCTTTAAAAAAAGAATAAAAGAATAGATAAAATCGCTTTTCACTGGTAATGTCTTTTCATTGCTGTTAATTCTTTGTTCAAATTCAGCCAAAACATCGGGGGTATGTAATGCTATAGCCTGTGATTGACGCAGATCAAATTTGGACTGAAACTCCAATAAATCATGTTCAATGGCTGCAAATAAAGGAGCAATATCCAGTGTTTTTAATGCACTTAATTCTTCGGTTTGCGGTTCGGTAATAACCAGGTATTGAAACTGTCGTGAGATGGAATACAAGGTATCCATATAAGCTCTAAATCTATCCACCTGTTCTTTTTTAACACCAATTTCCTGATTCAATGCCCCTATCAATTCTATCGCAGCTCTTATTTTTTTCTTTATTTTTAAATTACAATCGGCCAATTCAGCACTATTCATTTTGGAATGAATAACCAACGTCTCAAGTAGTTTTATTTCAACTAAAAAATCGGCAAAAATATCATGAACCTGGTGAACTATATTGTCTTTAATATGATTGGGAAAAACCGCATAGGCACTAATTGCGGCTACCAATACGCCAATGGCAATTTCAACAGGCCGCCAAATCGCCACAAAAAAAGCATTTTGTGGGTTAAGCGCAACCTGAGAAATAACGATAAAAATACATAAAGCTCCGAGCAAATAGGCATAACCGTGTTTGCTGTAATTAAAAAAATAGACGCTGACTGCAATAACCAGAAAACAACACACCAAATACAAAATAAAACTATTCACCACAAAACCAGCAATAAAATACCCTAAAAAAGCACCTGCAATAGTTCCAATAATCCGCATCATTGCTTTATCGATAATACTACCTGTATATAAATTAGAAACAATAACAACCGTCATACCTGACCAATAAGGCGTCTCTAAATGGAATTTAAAGGAAATTAATACAGCAACCAGCGTTGCTATGGCTGTTCTTATCGCTGCCCTGTGTTCAACGCTTTGCGGCCAAGATAACACCGGCTCACCTGTAGGTTATTGAAGTAGCGCTAGCGCCTATGCGCATAGGAAACTCGTCGGTCACATCGTCTATGTAAATACGTACCGGAAATCGCTGAGCAATTCGAATCCAGTCTTCAGTAGCCTTCATGTACACCAAAGTTGAATTGGCCACATTACCCTGTGCCACTCGATTAATACCCCAACCAATACTGTTTACATGACCGTGAAACACTTTTCCAGGATACATGTCTATCATCACCTCAGCTTTATCTCCGGGTTTAATCTTGCGAATCACTGTTTCTCTGTATCGGGTCTCAACCCACCATTGTTTGGTTTCAATCAGAGCAAAAAGTCCCTCACCGACTTTAATGTATTGACCAATACGCAAATTAAAATTGGTAATGAATCCTTCTTCAGGGGCAATAAGCGTGGTGTGATTGCGTAAATAAAGCGCCTGATCCAACTCCGCTTGTGCGGCTAAAATCTCGCTGTCATCCAGATTTGTTTGCGCAATTTTCAACTCTTGTTCGGCTTCTGCTATCGCCGCCTCCTGCTCTTTCATTTTATCAACCAGATTTGCCAGAATAATGTCCGGCACATCCCCTTTTGCTTCGAGTGGTTTATAACGCTTAAAGTGATCTTGCGATAAACTCAGCATGACCTGGCATTGCTTCAAATGCTGCTCTGCTTTAACTACCGCCAATTGGTCGTTTTCATAATTTAATTTTGCGATCTTTAATTTTGCTTTTGCTTGCTGTACGGCATAGATATAGGGCAGAGGATCTATCTCTATGAGTTTGTCGCCTTTTTTGACTTTTTGATTTTCATTGATGTATATGCGAGTTACGGGGCCTGCAACCAATGAGGCCATATTAACCAAATTTGCAGAGACATAGGAATCATTAGAACGGGTATCGTAATAGGCAAAATATCGATAACAGCCATAGCCAGCCGCCAACAATAAAATCACACTGATTTGCGGCCAATATTTAAATTCGGAAACATTGAATAAACGCATCCATCAAGCCTGTTAATTATCTGTATTTATAACAATACAACCTTGCCTGCTCATACTCAAGCAAATCACGATGCATTATGTTCATGACTGAATTTACAAATTTGAAGCATTACACGTCAGGAAGATAACGCCAACTGTTCACACCCTCTAATACTGTGCGTCTTTCTCCTGGGCATGATTGAGCAGATGAGCTGCCTTTAATAACCCTTACCTGCATTACCGATGCAGTATGGTTGTATTCGTCAGTACTTTGTAATAACGTGACTCTAAGGTGACGAGATATAAAAAATTTTTTACCCTTCTGCACCATCTGACAAGGAAAATAACCCAGATCTTCAACTAAATAGGTGTACGATTTACCACCAGTTGATAGCAAACAGCCGGCATTATGAACCAATTTATCAATTACCTTGCCCGCACCTTGAACCGAAACAACGCAGCCAGGATCAATCTGATGCAGTTCTTGTTCGGCTATTTGCATCAACGCATCTTCCATACAATAAAAATTTTGATGCCGAGTAAGTTGGCGGTTTAGCGCATTACGATACATGATGACCTGCTGCATACTGAAAAGTACCAAAACACTAATCACAAGAAGAGTACAAATCGTCATCAATAAAATGAATCCAGCATGTCCCTTCTTCATGATCCTCTGACCGCAACGGTGAGTTCATGCGTCTTTTCTTGCTCAAGCCCCAAGGTTATCTTTAAAATTGTTTTATCATGAATTTGATACTGAATCGTAGATAAGGAGTGAATAAATGGCGAAAGCTCTTCTGATTGAGTTGACTGGTAGTGTAATGTATTTCTATGGTGCGCATTGGATTTGATAAACCACCGTTCTTCTACCCACTCCCCAACATAAACTACTGACTCATAAGGATACATTTTAGCTTTGACTAAAGTAATCTTTTGCCCTGAATTGTAGGGCTCAACGTTCAAAATCTGATGTACCTCAGCATGTTGACAATCTGCAATCATCAGAGGCCTGTGCGCATTAAATACTACGGGACTGGCAGTGACCAATTCGGTTGGACTAAGAAAAGAAACTTCCTCTGCAAACACCTCGCTCATTTTGTTAATTTGAATAAAAGGATGTGATTGATTATCCGTTTTAACACCCCAAAGACGCTCACCCGAATGGCGCATGTCCAGGCTTTTGAGGCGTTCTATACCCATACAAGGGGTAAATCCGGCTCGACGAATACTATCGGATAATAGATCAGAGACCCATTGCAGCTCAAAACGCCGTTCCAGAATTTTTTGCATCTCAAGATAATGACGCTTGGTCGCAATATAAACATGAATTAAAGTCGTCATGATGATACTGGCCAAAAAAAGGCTGATTAATAACTCCGATAAACCCAATCCCCATTGCCTGTTCATCAGACTATCTCTCGTAATGTGTTTTTACGAGCTATAAATTCTTTACCGTTATACCATTCAATACGCACATTCAGACAGTGGGCTTGTTGGTAAGAACTCAGATGATATGGTGCCGAAAGCAAAGGCAAGGTGTACTCTTGAACATAAAAAGATTCACTAATACTGTCTATAAGAGGCAAAGCATCGGTATGCAAAACCAATTGATTCACGTATTGGCGTGTGTTCCAGTGCTGTTCTAATAATCCTAACGCTACGGTGGTCACCAGCATTAAAGACAACAGCACTTCAATAAGGGAAAATCCCTGAAGCGATTTCATTATATTCTTTCCTGAGGTTGGTTGCCGACGCAAGATTAACGCCCCTGAAAAAAAATTGCAACCCGGTATAACTGCTTGAAATTTAGAGGAACTCTACGCATCTTTAAAACGGGCTTTCATTTTGGATCAAGAGAGAAATATTCAGTAAAAGCTGGAATTTCATTTGATAACATTCATTCAACAATCTACCATTAAATACGAATCAAGAATAAGTTCGTCCCAGCCCGCTGTTTTTTTGAATTCGATACAGCACATACAAGCTTAGGTAACGTAAAATTCAATTATTTGAAAAAAGGAGTTCAGTATGCCCATTGATTTTCAACGATTATCCCATCCAGGCATTCAGTCTCTGGTACCTTATAAACCAGGAAAATCCATAGAAGAACTTGTTTGCGAGAAAGGGCTAACCGACATAATCAAACTGGCATCAAATGAAAATCCTCTGGGATGCAGTCCCAAAGCGTTAACTGCATTAAGAAACCTGCCCGCTCAGACTATTGCAACCTATCCCTCACCAATGCATCATCCACTAGTTCCTAAACTAGCCAATCAACTTGGTGTTCCCCAAAATCATCTGTTTCTTTGTAATGGTTCAGACCAGATAGTATCGGTTTTACTAAACAGCTTTGCATTGCATACCAACAAACATGTTCTTACTCATGATTACGCATTCAGTACTTACGCCATTCAGGCACAAACGCTTAATATTCCTGTAAAGCATGTTGCAATTCATGATAATTGGCACCTCAACTGCGATAATCTTATTAATGCCTGCACCCAAGAAACCGCATTAATTTTTTTAGCTAACCCGAATAATCCAACAGGTATATTAACCAGTATGGAAGAAATCAAACATCTATTAAAAAATATTCCTGAATCTACTTTATTAGTTCTTGATGAGGCCTATTATGAATATGCTGCATCGGCAATGAGCTGCAACAGTATCAATTGGCTGAAGGACTATCCCAATTTGGTTATTACCCGAACCTTTTCAAAAATATACGGAATGGCTGGACTACGCCTCGGGTATGCAGTTGCTAACCCAGAGATCATTACTATTTTACAACGTGTTCAATTGCCTTTTACTGTAAATCAGATTGCGCTCAACGCAGCTTTTGCGGCTTTAGACGATCACGAATTTATTCAAAAAAGCCTGGATTTGAACAAGGAAGGAATAAAAGACGTACAAAAAAGTTTTGATCTGTTGAATATCGATTATTTACCTTCGCAATGTAATTTTTTGACCTTTGACTGTAAAGAAGACGGTATGGCACTTTATAATTATCTGCTGGATAATGGTATCATTGTAAGACCATTACATGCTTATAAAATGAATCGTTTTATCAGAGTGACTATAGGAACCAAAGAACAAAATTCTCGATTTCTTAGCGCTTTGCAAAACTACTTTATCTAATGAAAGGAACTAATATGACCAGCGACTTAAGCAGCAAACATTGTGAGTCTTGTGAAGGCATAGGAGCTGCACTAAATGCAGAACAAATCAAAAACTTAATGCCACAACTTAATAAACATTGGGAAGTTACTCCAGATCACAGAATAATCAAGCGGTCTTTTTCATTTGCTAATTTTTATGAAACCATGGCCTTTGTTAATGCCATAGCATGGACAGCAAATGTTGAAAATCATCATCCTGACTTGGAAGTAGGCTACAATTATTGTCGAGTTAATTTCATGACCCATGCACTTAATGGTTTAACGCATAATGATTTCATATGTGCTGCAAAAATTGACCGATTACTTGAGGAATAAGCTCATTATCCCATCAGCAAGGTAGCCTGGGAGTAGGCCTGCAAGGCCGCATCCCGGGTTTTACTGCACGAATTAAGGCCTATAATCCAAAACCCAGGATTCAGTCGAGGTAGCCTTGATGCAGCGCCAGCGTAATCAAGGGGTTACTCTCCAAATCCACCAAAAAATTCAAGCAACAAGTCAGCCCAATTCTTGCTTATTTTACCTATTCTTGAATAATGAGAAAAACACATCACGGGTTGGAATTGTAAAAATGAATTGACGGTGCGACATCAATAAACCTTGATTACGCTAACGCTGCATCAAGGCTACCGTGGCTAGACTGCTTTTTTCATGTTTAGATCTTCAATCTGTCGATGCAGATCTAAACCCGGGATTCAGCCCTTCGGGCTTACTCCCAAGCAACGCATTAACCTGCAAACCGCATTGCCGCATCCCGGGTTTAACTGCGCTAATTAAGGCCTATCATCCAAATCTTTACGTTGGCTGGGTAAAAAATCTTTTCTGTCCAAGCCCATGGCCACAGCCAGAGCACCCGCAACATAAATTGACGAATAAGTACCAATCACTATGCCTATAATAAGTGCTAAAGAAAATCCATGAATGGTCTCACCACCGTATACAAACAAAGCCACCACAACAAATAAAGTCAATAAAGACGTCATAATGGTTCTGGACAAGGTTTGATTAATGGATATATTCATAATATCAATTGGGCTGGTTCGTCGGATTTTAACAAAGTTCTCACGTACCCGGTCAAAGACTACAATAGTATCGTTAAGAGAATACCCAATAACCGCCAACAATCCGGCTAAAGCCTTAAGATCAAACTCAATGCCAAAAAGAGCAAATACACCAAGAATTAATACCGGATCATGAATCAACGCAACGGCAGAACTTACCGCCAGTCTGTATTCAAAGCGCATCGCAATATAAATCATGGTGGCAAGTAAGGAAACAATAATAGCCAATGCTCCTTTTGTTGCCAATTCCTGCCCTACCTGAGGCCCGACAAAATCAACTCTTTGTTTGGTTGCCCCAGGCAAAACTGACATCACTTGCTCGACTAGAAGAGCGGGATCTTTATCGGCACGAGGTGCAATGCTGATGAGCACGTCTTTAGAAGTACCGTAACTGACAACTTGAGCTTCCTTAAAACCAATTTTAGCAAGATTTTCCCTGATTAACGGTAAATCTGCCGCATCGGTGTATGTGACTTCTATTTGAGTTCCACCAGTAAAATCCAGACCCCATTTCAAGCCATTTATTGCCAGAGCTGCTATCGAAACAACAAAAATCAATGCCGAAAAGAACGCCGTCCAGCGACGTGCTCCCATGAAGTCCACTTTTGAATTTGGATTAAAAAATTCCATCTGAGCCTCGCCTTATATACCTATAGATAATTTTTTAACGGTTCGACCGCCGTAATACCAATTGACTATTGCCCGGGTATAGGTAATAGCTGTTAACATTGAGGTGAGTAATCCCAATGAAAGGGTTACAGCAAACCCGCGAACCGGGCCAGTGCCTACTGCAAACAAAATGATGGCGACAATTAAGGTAGTCACATTCGCATCAAGAATGGTAGAAAAAGCTCGCTCATATCCTGCATGAATAGCCGCCTGTGGTGATAACCCCAAACGCAATTCTTCACGAATACGTTCATAAATCAATACGTTCGCATCCACAGCCATACCCACAGTTAATACTATTCCGGCAATTCCAGGTAAAGTAAGCGTTGCATCAATTATCGATAATAATGCCCCAAGCAGAACGAGGTTAAGCAGTAACGCAAAGTTGGCAATCAACCCAAACAGCTGATAGTAAACAAGCATTAGTACTAAAATCATCCCCATCCCTACTTCCAAAGAGATGATTCCTCGACGAATATTTTCTTTACCCAGAGTAGGCCCTACGGTACGCTCTTCAATAGGATAAATCGCCGCAGGCAATGCGCCAGCTCTAAGTAATAATGCGAGATTACTGGCTTCCTTACTGTCTGTAAGCCCCGTAATCTGGAAATTACTACCTAAGGCATTTTGAATGACTGGTGCACTTATCACACGCTCTTCCCTACGAGTTACACGGGTTTCAACACCATCAACTGTTTTTAGGGTATTTTTGGTTTCAACGTAGACTATGGCCATTCGTTTACCAATATTTTCACGAGTTACTTTGGTAAACAAGCTTTCACCACCGCCACCGAGTTGAATTTGTACAGCAGGGGTCGCTGTTTGCTGATCAAAACTGGATACTGCGGAGGTAATGGAATCACCACTCAAGACAACCTGACGTTTCAGAAGGATGGGATGACCGTCCATCATATATAACTTGTCACTGACTGGAACAACACCTGTTTGTTTGGCAATCAGAGGATCGTTATCCTGATCAACAAGATAAAATTGCAGCGTTGCTGTCCCACCCAGTATTTGTTTGGCTCTGGCAGCATCTTGAATACCCGGTAAATCAACAGCAACTCGAGTAGCACCTTGCTGCTGAACAACCGCCTCACCAACACCCAATTCGTTAACCCTGTTTCGCAGAATACTCATTGTTTGCTCAATAGTATTCTGTCTGATGCTGTTTTGTTCAGTCGGTGAAATAGAAGCCAATACCGCATTTTTCATCTTGCTTTTAACAAAGACCACTTCGGGTATTTTTTGTTTCAATTCAACCAGAGCTTTTTCCATTGACTCCTGATCACGGAAACGCAAATCAATTCCTTTATCAGCAATATAACGAATACCGGAGTAACGTATGCCAATTTGCCGTAGCTCCTGACCGATGTTCTTCATGATCCCTTCATAGCGGCGACTTATTACACTCTCCACATCCACTTCAAGAAGAAAATGAACACCACCTCTAAGATCAAGCCCCTGTTTCATGGGATTAGCATGAATAGCAGTCATCCAAGCCGGTGTTGTTGAGGCCAGATTTAATGCTACCGTATACTGATTGCCCAAGGTATTTTTAATCACATCCTGAGCCATTAACTGGGAGTCAGTTGAAGAAAAACCAACTTCCACGCTCTGATTTTCAGCCACAATAGAAGTGTAATCAATTTTCGCTGCTTTTAATGCTTCTTCTATCCTGCCTATAACCATCTCTTTATCATCTGCATTCTCTACTGAGATTTGCACAACAGGATGTTCGGTATATAAATTGGGTATGGCATAAACAAATCCAATGACCGCAATAAGAATCAGCATCAGATTTTTCCATAGAGGGTATTTATTTTGCATTTGCGTGTCCCT
This sequence comes from Legionella worsleiensis, assembly GCF_001467535.1. Lineage (GTDB taxonomy): Bacteria > Pseudomonadota > Gammaproteobacteria > Legionellales > Legionellaceae > Legionella > Legionella worsleiensis. The sequence goes on along the minus strand of NZ_LNZC01000006.1, from coordinate 80,055 downwards.
ATGACAAACTTAAAGAGATTTTAAAGTACCTTTTGGCAATACAGCGGTAACTGCGCCTTTTTGCATCACAATCTCAATACCTTCTGCAGGACTGATTTTAACGTATTGCTCATCCAAACTAACTACTTTGGCTAACATACCACCAGTAGTGATGATTTCATCGCCTTTTTTTAATCGGCTAAGTAACTCTCGATGTTCTTTTGCTTTTTTATTTTGTGGTCTGATTAACATAAAATAAAACAATACGAATATTGCAGCGATCATAATGAGTGAAAATGTTCCATCATTGGGTGCGGCTGGAGCAGTAGTTGTGGCTGTCGCTAATGCGTCACTAATAAAAAAACTCATAAAATCTCCTAAAATCTACCAATAATTTATTAAATCAAGGTCTACAATCAACAACGTGACATCATATAGCGAATTGAACACAAGGTAAATGAAAGGAATCAATTTCCCTTTATTTTCAAGCCAAACCCTGCGCCGCAAACGCATTATGCTGAATTAAAAATCGCTGAGCCAATAAAGGGGTATTAAGATAAAGATGGTGTAAATACGCCCGGGTCAGTTGTGCTGAACACGTTGGACAAGAACACAATGAGTCCAATCTATCAAAATCCAATTCGTAAGACGCATCCCTTAAATCCATTATTTCTTTTCCACAATATGCCTTGCCTTCTAATCCGGCAAGTGCAGGAGCATTAGTCTCAATATATTCCACACCTTGTGCTCGTAATTGACCCAGCTCGTTTCCATGAAAATAACCACTAACGTAACATGATAAATGAGTCCACCTGGACACATGTTCCAGAACGTGATGATTTAGCTTTTCCTCTGCACAATGAATGTAAACCCCATGTGATTTTGGGCAGGGATGGTTGACCAGATCATTAGCAGGAATAAACACTTTAATGGTGCTATGTACTGTTTCCCATAGATAGGGTGCATCGTTAATAGTATTTACAGGTACGATAAACACATCAGGTTTTATTCGGTTCACAATCTCAAACAGTTCAGCATAATTCAATTTAATTCGTGCACCGTCATAAGGAGAAACAAGGGTAAAGATCCCCTCCTTATTTGCTCTGAGACGAGAAGCATTCACGATAACACGACCTGTCCAGCCTAAATAATGAGCCAAATTATCGATTTTTTGTAGCAATACGGCCCCGGGCTTTAATAATAACTCATCCAGATTACAGGCAATTACATCCACGCCAACTTCTTGCCAATTAGCGCAAGTAAGGCAAGATCCCGCTTCTGTTGTAACCAGAGGTACATAATATTGTGCTTTACCAGGCATAGTCTCTTCCTCTCTAAATTAACAGACTTGTATCACCGTAACTAAAAAAGCGGTATCTTTTATTGATTGCTTCCTGATAAAGATCCATGGCTTGTTGATGACCTATAAACGCAGAAACCAGCATCAATAAGGTCGATTCAGGTAAATGGAAATTGGTCATCAGACCATCACATACCCTAAACTGATAGCCAGGATAAATAAAAATATCGGTATCTTTGGTTCCAGGCGTTAAATCACCGTCTTTAGCTGCACTTTCCAGACTTCGCATCGCTGTTGTACCTATGGCTATCACTCGGTTTCCGGCGGCTTTTGTTGCCTGAACAGCAGCACATAATTCTGGAGTTACAGTATACTGCTCACTGTGCATTTTATGTTCTTTTATATCATCGCATCGTACTGGCCTGAACGTTCCTGCGCCAACATGCAGTGTAACATAGGCAATATTAACTCCTCGTGCATGCAAACTACTAATCACAGCATCGTCAAAATGAAGACCAGCAGTAGGCGCTGCGACGGATCCTTCATGTTTTGCGTAAACGGTTTGATAACGATCTTTATCCATAGCTTCATCATTACGACTGATATAAGGCGGCAAAGGGATATGACCTACTGTATTCAACAAATTAATGGTTTCCAAAGAGGATTTGCAGATAAATAAATCATCGTCTCTATCCAGTATTTCTAATTGATTTCCTTGCTCCAGCTGGATGATGCCACCAGGTTTTAATGCTTTACTGGCTTTAATGTGTGCCAAAAAGGTGTTGGGGCCGGTGATTCGTTCAACTAATAATTCAACCTTGCCTCCGGTTAATTTATGACCATAAAGCCGTGCAGGAATTACTTTACTGTCATTCATTACCAATAAATCACCCGGATTTAAAAAATCGGCAATTTCTCTAAATTGATAATGTCCATATTCACCGGATTGTCGATTATAAATCAACAACCTGGAATCACTTCTCTCGGGTAAAGGATACTGAGCAATCAACTCTTCGGGTAAATCAAAATAAAAATCATGCTTATTCATTGGGCAACCTGAAAATAAAAAGATGAGATTATACACCGAACCAGACAAATTAAACCATGATTACTAAATCACCTTAGTAGTCAGTTCAGGGCACAACAACAAAGACTATAGCGGTACAGATCCAGATCAAAGCACTGGTCAAATAAGGGTATTCATAATGTTTGAATGTTTTTTTCATGTGATACCAATCAAGTAACACTACAGGAATAACCGAAAACAGGCTTAAAAAAATGATGGAAAAGACAGAATAAGAATATGAAGATATAGAAAACAAATGAGAACAAAAAGTAACTACCTCATGAAGCATCTCTTTGTAATAATAAATGCCCCACAAAAACCAATAATCAAATTCAAGTGCCAGCCAGGAACCAAAAAACAAGGGCAGCAGGAGTTTAGCTCCTTTAATTGCCATAATTTTCTTAAAAATTGCAATAAATTCCTGAGAAAATAAAATCATTATGGCCGCAGAAAAAACAACAAGAGCTAAAGTTAATAACATTTCTGATCCTTTAATCCAGAGTAAAACATAACACGAGATTCAAATGTTTCAACAGAAACCCCTTCAGGGTTTACCAAAAATACCCGAATCAGTACAGGAGTCAATATGCTGCGCTTATTGCCTGTCCTCCAGCTCTTCCCAACGGGTAAAATACTGAGATAATAATGCCTCTTCACTAGCCAGTGTTTTAGTGACATCCGCAATAGTTTGAGCATCTTGCTGATAAAAATCGGCTGTAGCCATCTGTTGATGCAAGGCTGCAATTTTTTTCTCCAGCACCTCAATTTGTTGGGGTAGTTTTGACAATTCACGTTGCTCATTAAAACTCAATTTAGTGGCGCTGGTTGTTCGTTTTATTGGCTGAGCCTTTACAGCAGTTTCTCGCTGTTGTTTCCTGTGCGCTTTATAATCATCATACCCACCAACAAATTCACTAAACTTACCCTCTTCCTCATAAACAAGGACACTGGTTACTACCTGATTAATAAAAGCCCTGTCATGGCTTATCAAAATCAACGTACCAGGATATTCCATGAGCATCTGCTCCAACAGCTCTAAAGTTTCTATATCCAGATCATTGGTAGGCTCATCCATAACCAGTAAATTGACTGGCTTGGCAAAAAGTTTAGCCAGTAATAATCGGTTTCTTTCACCTCCAGATAAGGAAGAAACCGGTTGATTAAAGCGCTCAGGGGAAAATAAAAAATCCTTTAAATAACTGGCTACATGTTTTTGTTTGCCATTAATCGTTACAAAATCTGCCCCATCACCCACATTGAACATCACCGTTTGATCTTCTAAAAGATGGCGACGAAGTTGATCAAAATAGGCAACATTCAAGGAGGTTCCCTGTTTGACACTTCCTGAATCCGGTTGCAGCTCACCTAACAACAACCGGACCAATGTTGTCTTGCCGCAGCCGTTTGGACCTATTATTCCCAGCTTGTCGCCACGAGTCAACAACAAGGAAAAATCCTTTATTAACTGCTTGTTACCAATAGAATAATTTACTTTTGTAGCCTCTATCACCAGGGAGCCTGAGCGAGTCACATCAAGGGTCAGGGACTTAACCGTACCCAACTGATTGCGGCGGGCTTTATATTCTTCTCTTAGTGCCTTAAGAGCACGAACACGCCCTTCATTACGAGTACGCCTGGCTTTGATGCCTGTGCGTATCCAGGTTTCTTCTTCAGCCAATTTTTTATCAAAAAGATCATTATGCTTTTGCTCACTCAAGCGGATGGTTTCTCGTCTATCCAGATAGGTTTCATAATCACACTCATGAAAGTAAAGTTTTCCTCTGTCTATCTCAACGATGCGATTTGCAACCTGGCTTAAAAACTCTCTGTCGTGGGTGACCACCACCACGCTGCCATTAAATGTTTTTAAATAGGACTCAAGCCATTCAATAGCCTCTATATCCAAATGGTTTGTTGGCTCATCAAGCAAAAGAACATCAGGGGAGGCTAATAAGGCTGCACCTAACAAAACCCGGCGTTTCATCCCACCTGATAAACTGGCCATTTCTTCGTTGATGGTAATGCCCAGGCGGCTTGCCATGGTTTCAATTTTAGGCAGAAGATCCCAAGCATTCAGGTTATCCATTTGCTGCTGAATTAATGCCAGTTTATCCATATCGTTTTGTTGGGTAAGCTCATGAAAGCGAGTCAACACCTCCCCCACTTCACCCAGACTTTTAACCAGGAAATGATAAACAGACTCATCTCCGGTAACAGGAACTTCCTGAATTAAGCCTGCTATTTTTAATCCCGATAGCTGCTGCATTTGTCCACTATCAAGAACACTGTCACCTTGTAACAATTTCAATAAGGTCGATTTGCCTGCGCCATTACGCCCAACCAAAGCAATTCTGTCTTGAGGTTGAATTTGTAAATCAGCCTGATCCAGTATTTTATTACCAGCAACAATGAGGGTGGCACTATTAAGCGAAATAATACTCATAAATAAACTCTATATTAAATTGTGGATGATGCCTCTTGCCTTTCAGGCAATACTATACCTGTTCTGTGAGCCATCTTCCTAAGTAGGCATCATGTTCTTGAATGCAAATTATCGCATTTTGCCCAATCCAAGTTCGCAGATTCGTGGTTAGATACCTCTGGATACTCAGGAAACACCCAAAACAAAGACGCACTACGCAAACAGTTCACCAAACATTAACTATTTTACTCGTCGCCTGAGCACCAACCGATTTTCTTCCTGAGCTATATTAAACTGTGATAATACATTCATTCCTAATAAAACAGTATCTTTATCATCACCTGGAATAATTACCGCTTTAATATCATTGAGCTCAAAGGATCCAAATGACAACTTTTGCAAACGAGTCAAAGAGCCGGTAATTTGACCATTAGCCGTTGATATAGTCAGTGGATATCGTCCTTTAATGTTTAATCGGTTTGCTACATTTTCAGGTATGGCAACATATGTTGCGCCAGTATCTACCAAAAACTCTACCGGAAATTCATTGATCCGGCCTTGAATCCTGTAATGACCATTTTTATCGGCACTGAGTATGTACTCACTGTGATTGGCTGCATAAACAGTGCTATCCGATTTATCATAATAGTAAAAAAATAAAAACAAACCCGCAAAAAGGATAATCCAGGCAAGCAAAAACATCACACGCCCTGCTCGGGCGTAATGGCTGTCGTTCATTTCATTAACTTTGAGCGGAGGGTAAAACCATCACTCCATCCATTTCAACCTTTGCACCTCGTGGCAAGGCCGAAACACCTATGGCAGCTCTGGCAGGATAAGGTGCCTTAAAATAACGACTCATTGCATCGTTAATCAAGGGAAAATGGGTCAAATCGGTCAGATACACATTCAGTTTTACTATCTGCGCCAAACTGCCGCCCGCAGCTTCACACACGGCATTTAAATTTTCTAAAACCTGCGTTATCTGCAATTTAATGTCTTCACTGCACAATTGCATGGTTTCAGGATCCAATGGAATTTGTCCTGAAAGATAAACTGTTTGCCCACAACAAATTGCCTGACTGTAGGTACCAATGGCTTCAGGTGCCAATTGGGTATGAATTGCTTGCATTAATTATCCCCTTGTTTTTTTCTATACAAACGCAAAACCACTTTGTTGGATCGCAAACGGCGCATCACTCGCGCCAAATGAGTGCGGTCTGTAACACTAATTGAAAACGTTACAGCATTATGTCTGCCATCTCTGGGATCAACATTAATATTACCGATATTCGAGTCGGCTTCAGATATGGCAGTGGCCAAAGCAGCCAAAACACCTCGCTCATTGGCAACATCAACGGTGATATCAACCCAGTATTCACCTTGCACCTGCTCATCCCAGCGTAATGCAATAAACTGCTCTGGATGGCTGCGTGAACTGTGCACAGAATCGCAATCACTGGCATGCACAATAATACCCCTGCCTTGCTGGAATTTTCCAACAATATTATCCCCGGGAATTGGCTGGCAACACTCACCAAAATGCACGACCATACCCTCGGTTCCCTTGATTGCCAAGGGATGAGTTTTACTGACTTTATCCAGTTCGTTGGCATCTTGAGTGACAACCAGACGCTTGGCAATAACCATAGCCATTTGATTGCCTATGCCTATAGCATAGAGCAGATCATCGACTGTCTTGTAATGCAGATCGTTTAGTAATGCATTTAACGATTCAGGGGGGATCTTGGCATAATCACTGGCCAATTCGTTTAGTGACTGTTCTAACAAGCGCTTACCCAATACTATGGATTCAGCATGTTGTTGACTCTTCAGGAAATGACGAATATTTGAACGAGCTTTACCCGTAACCACAAAATTCAACCAGGCCGGATTAGGGTGAGCACCCGGGGCAGTAATAATTTCAACTGTCTGACCATTTGACAAAGGAATACTAAGTGGCACAAGTCTTCGGTTTACTTTAGCAGCAACGCAACTATTTCCTACTCCCGAATGAACTGTGTAAGCAAAATCAACTGGAGTAGCTCCTTTAGGTAATTCCATGATGTGCCCTTTAGGAGTAAACACATAAACTTCATCCGGGAATAAATCAATTTTTACGTTTTCAATAAATTCAAGTGAATTTCCAGTGCTGCGCTGCATTTCCAAAAGACTCTGCACCCATTCCCTGGCGCGCAATTGCGCTTCATTGACTTCAAGGCCGGATGATTTATATATCCAGTGGGCTGCAACACCGTTATCGGCCACTTTATCCATTTCCCGAGTTCGAATCTGAACTTCCAAAGGAACGCCAAAAGGACCAAATAAAGTCGTATGCAAGGATTGATATCCATTGGCTTTAGGAATGCCTATATAATCTTTAAACCTTTGAGGAACGGGTTTGTAAGTACAATGCAAGGCTCCCAAAATCCGATAACAGGAATCAATGTCGTCGGTTATCACACGAAAAGCAAAAACATCAGTAATTTCGGTAAAAGAAGCCTTTTTTTGGCGCATTTTACGGTAAATGCTGTACAAATGTTTTTGTCTGCCAAATACCTGTTCATAAGGAATTTTTAGCTGGGCAAGAGCATGTTGCAAATCGTTTTCTATGGTCTGGGTTAACTCTTTTCGATTTCCACGTGATTTTTCCACTGCAGATTTGATGGCTCTGTAACGCATGGGATACAAAGCCTGAAATCCTAAATCCTCAAGGCCTACATAAATTGAATGCATACCCAGTCTATTGGCTATGGGCGCATAAATTTCCAATGTTTCTATGGCAATTCGTCTGCGCTTGGCAGAGGGCATAGAGCCTAAAGTACGCATGTTGTGAAGGCGGTCTGCCAGCTTCACGATAATGACACGAATGTCTTTAACCATAGCAAGAACCATCTTTCGAAAATTCTCTGCTTGAGCTTCTGCTTTGGATTCAAATTTTATTTTGGTTAATTTGGTTACCCCATCAACCAATGCAGTGACGTCTTCCCCAAATTGCAAAGTCAAATCTTCTTTGCTGATGGACGTATCTTCTACAACATCATGCAGCAACGTCGCCATAATGGTTTGATAATCCAAACGCATTCTGGCCAGAATTAAAGCTGCAGCAACGGGATGAGTGATGTAAGGCTCGCCGGAACGGCGCATTTGACCATGATGTGCTTTTTCAGCAACCACATAGGCTTGGTAACATTTTTCAATTTGTGACTGCTCAAGATAGCATTTAAGCTCTTCATCGAGCTCTTTAAAGTAGCTCACGCAGTGCTCCCTAATGTCCAACATGGCCATTAATACCTCTCATTGCCCAAGTTACGTTTGTGCTTTGCCTGTTTTTTCTGAGCTTTGCAACAATACCGCAACTCGTGCTTCAAGAAGTATGTATTTAAAGGATAAATCCTCTTACTGCAAAGTCAAAAAAATCGTCTACTCTTTATCGAGAATATCAGCAGTAACATAACCTTCTGCAATTTCTCGCAAAGCAACAACAGTCGGTTTGTCATTTTCCCATTCAACCATGGGTTGATCACCACGAACTGCAATTTGTCGTGCCCGCTTTGTAGCGACCATAACCAGTTCAAATCGATTCGCAACATGCTCTAAACAATCTTCTACTGTAACTCGTGCCATAAAATTCACCCTTAAATTAAAGAACAAGTTGATCAAGCACCATATCGACCATGGTTTAAACTGACCCGGTCATTCACAAAATGGCACCATGAAGCAACAAAAATACTGCTTGTTTCTGGCCTAAATCCCTTATTTTACTGCGATGACATCAGGAATGAAAGCAATTTTGATTGTTTATTTACCTGCCGCTCAATTCGCAGTCTATCCGCCATCACAATAGTTCTCAAATCCATGGCCGCATGCTCAAAGGTATCGTTAACTATCAGATAGTCAAATTCAGGATAATGACTTAGTTCATCTTGAGCCTTAATCATTCGTTCACTGATGACTTCATCGTTATCCTGGCGCCTGTTCATCAATCGGTTTTTTAACTCCTCCAGCGAGGGAGGAACGATAAAAATACTGACTGCATCAGGAAAAGTATGGCGTATTTGTTGAGCGCCTTGCCAGTCTATGTCCAAAACAATATCAATACCCTGCTGTAATCTCCGGGTAATTTGAGCAACCGATGTACCGTAAAAATGATTGTATACTTTGGCATGCTCTATAAAGGCATTGTCTTCTATCATTGCCACAAACTCAGGTTCATTGACAAAAAAATAATCAACCCCATCTTGCTCTCCAGGCCGCATGGGGCGAGTAGTATGAGAGATGGATACTTCTATATCGTTTAAATTGGCGATCAAATGACGCACCAAACTGGTTTTGCCGCCACCTGAGGGCGCTGCTACTATATATAAATTACCGGAATAATGACCAACCATAGTACTCACTCAATATTTTGTATTTGCTCACGCATTTGCTCAATTAATACTTTCATTTCAACTGCACTTTGGGTTAAGTCCACTGAATCAGACTTGGAGCTTAAAGTATTAGCCTCTCTGTTTAGTTCCTGCATTAAAAAATCAAGTCTTCTTCCTGCGACCTTATCGATATTCAAGGCTCGCCTGACCTCAGTGGTATGTGTTTGCAGGCGATCAAGTTCTTCGCTTACATCCATTTTAGTCAAAAGCATGGCAATTTCCTGTTCAATCCGCTGTTCCGCTACCTCGAGTTGAAGTGCGTTTAGGCGAGTAAGCAGTTTGTCTTTAGTCTGACTTGCCATATTCCCAACCACTGCCCTGGCCTTTAAAATTTCCTGGTCTAAAGCGTCCAAACGCTCTTCAACATGCTTTTTCAACGCACTCCCTTCTGTAGAACGAACATGAAACAACTGTTCTACAGCCTCATGAAATGCCCCAACTGCCAGCTTTTCCAAAAGTTCAATATCCAGTTGACCTGTCTGAACCGCACCCGGCCATGCCAGCACCTGACTCACGGTCATATCGTTAGCCAGTTGATAATTAGCAGATAATGCGTCACTTAATCCCAGTAGCGCATTAACGACACCCTTATTTATAAGCATAGACTGATTATCACTACTTGTGTCTTGATATTTTAACTGACACTCCAGTTTTCCTCTGTGAATCTTGTCTTTGAGCGCACCTCTTAAACTGGTTTCCAAAAATCGAAATGCTTCAGGCAAGCGAAAAGAAACATCGAGATAACGGTGATTAACCGATCTGATTTCCCAACATAAAGTACCTGAATCAGTCTGTTTTTGTGTTCGCGCAAAAGCAGTCATACTGTGAATCATAAAAAACCCTTAGAATGAACTTCGCGGGAATATACCCCAAAACTAACTAATTGGACAGAGAGAAGGCATCACCAAGTGAAGCCATCCTGCAAAAAGCCCCGGTTTTTAACAAAAAAATGCGCCCTTAAAAAGACAGCTATCAAGATAAAGTGAAAATAAAATAACGGTTATGATAAAATAAAAACCAGACAAACCCATTGAAGGTTAAAACAAGGTATTATTATGCGTCAGAAGATAGAGTTTTTTCGCAAAAAACCAGGCATCGATCTAGCCCAAGCCATAACACACATGCCCGCTCCTGCGACTTTGCTTAGTTTGCAAAGCACTGGACTTGGGGGCTTGCCTTTGGAAAAAATAGCTGAAATTTTTACCGCAATTTCTGCCAACATCCGTACTCTTGACCTGAAAAAAAATAACCTCGCTGATAAATCAGGGACAGAATTAGCTCAATTCCTCGCAAAAATTCCTGCCAACATTATCTCACTGGATTTGACTCTTAATGAACTTGGTACTCTGCCGAAAAATGAATTAACCCTGGTTTTAGGTGCAATCCCTGCCAGTATTATTTCTCTGAATTTGACCGGCAACATGCTGGGAAAAAAATCCGATGAGCACTTAGCAAACGCTTTGGCGGCTATTCCAGTCAATGTGACCTCGCTTAATTTAGGATTTAATGCTCTGGGATACAAAACAGGTGAAGAACTCGCACGAATTTTTAAAGCAATTCCTCCAGGCATCAGCTCTCTCGATTTAACTTATAACCGCTTAAGCTTTATGTCATGCACTGAACTGGCTCAAGCCCTGGCGGCAATACCGGCCAGTGTCACCTCCATTGATTTAAGCAACAACGGGCTTGCCGAAAAATCAGAAGAAGAGCTCACCACTGTCTTTGCTGCGATTCCCCGACACATCAAGGAACTTTACCTGAAATGGAATACTCTAAACCAAAAATCACCGACACGATTAGCCAAAGCTTTTGCCAATTTGCCTGAACACATTGCCCTACTTGATTTAACCGGAAATAATTTAGGAACAAGACACGGCGCAGAACTTGTCGAACTCTTTAGCGCACTACCTAATGGCATAACCGCCTTGAATTTGAGTCGTAACGAACTTTGGCACTTATCTGAATGCGAATTAACCCAAGCCTTCAAATCCATACCGCCAGGTGTAACCTCACTAACACTGAACTGGAACAGACTAAGTGGAAAATCAGAAAAGCAACTAGCTCAAATTTTCGCAGCAATCCCTCATGGAGTAACTCACCTCTATTTGCAATCAAACGGTCTATACACCCAAACAGCCAGAGCATTAACTCGGGCTTTCGCAGCACTGCCTAAAAACGTCACTTTCGTTGACCTGAGCACTAATCTTTTCGAAGTACTGCCGGATACACAATTAGCACTGGTTTTTAAAGCGCCCCCAGCTGGAATAAAAGTACACTGGGGCAACAATCTAAACCCTAAGGAACACGAAATAAAGACACTACTGAACAGTTACCTGATAAACCGAGGTGCACTAAAAGATTCTAGTGGTAAAACAAAAAAATATCTTTATGGCAATTTCTTTTCTGCATTTCAATTCAGTTTCACAGAAAAACAAGAAGCCGTTGCAGCCCTGCAATCGGCTTTAAGGGGAGAAGATATTGATTTGGCAGCCCATCTGCCCGCTTTAAGAAACGGCAATCTCGGCAATCAACTAAGAGCGTTTATCAAATCCGGTTTGGCTAATGAGCTGGTTGATTCAGAAGTAGAGACTATAACTGACTTTGTTGAGGCACTCTGCGTTAAAAATGCGACTAAAGCACCCACTGTTTAACCGCACAAATGCGCCCACTTGGACTTAAAAAGATCTATATGGTAAAATAAAGAACTTTATTTGGCTTAAATCTGGATAATTTCATGACCCTTGAAAAAAGATGCATCCAACAGCAACGATTAATGCAGGATTTAACTGATATACTCAACACTGCATGTAAAAACGGGAATCATCTTGACTTGACACTATACAGGCTCAGGGAAACATCAGTTACGGATATTATCCATTTTTTTTCATCCATTCCAGCGAAAATTACCTCTATAGATCTGGGCTATAATAACCTGGGTAAAAAATCAGTTGCTGATTTAATCCAGCTTGTTGAAGCACTTCCTCAATCAGTTACTTCGCTAGGGTTAAGCTATAACGACCTTGGTCAAATAGCAGGTATGGATTTGGTTAAAATTCTAAGCGCCATTCCGAAAAATGTTACCTCAATTAACCTAAGCAAAAACAAACTGCATAAAAAATCTGCGGATGAGCTGTCCTTAGCGCTAAAAGCCCTTAAACCCGAGGTTATTTCCCTGGACTTAAGCAGTAATTATCTCGCCAAATATCACGGTGCAGATTTAGCCAAAATTCTCAGCGCCATTCCTGAAAACCTAATGACTCTTGATATAAGTACCAATCTTTTTGGGAGTGTACCTGATGAGCGTTTAGCTCAAGGCTTTGCCGGGATTCCAGAACATGTTAACTGCCTTAAATTAAACGATAATAATCTGGGTGATTTACCCGGCTCAGTCTTGACTCATGCTATTGCAGCACTACCAAAAAGCCTAAGCACTATGGACTTAAACGATAATAATCTTGGCCATATCAAAGGAAGAGGCCTTATTGATGCACTTGGTGCTCTTCCTGAAAGCGTCACAGCGATTAACTTGCAAGCAAACAATCTTGATGTCATTCCGCAAGCTGACTGGCAGCTGCTCATTAGTTCACTTCCTCAAAACGTACATTTATTAGACCTTAGCGACAATGAATTGGCTCAATCTACCTTTGCTCTCATTAAGCAACAGCAAAGCGCTATTCAGTTAACCCCAACAAACTTGACTAACATTTATGCGGAAGAACTGAATTCAATCCTTGAGAAATATCTTATAAACAGAACAGCAGTAAAAGACTCATCCGGTAAAACAAAAGCATATTTTTACGGCAGTTTCTTTTCTGCCTTTCAATTCAGTTTCACAGAAAAACAAGAAGCTGTTGCAGCCCTGCAATCGGCTCTTCGGGGAAAATCCGTTGATTTAAAACCCCATCTGCCAGCCTTAAGAAACGGCAATCTTGGCAATCAATTGCGTCGATTTGCCCAATCCGATTTGGGTAAGATACTTGCAGGTAAACACGTTAACGGTGTTAGCGAATTCATTATGGCGCTTGACGCAAGCAAACAGAGATCAGATGCCTCGCTCGACAATTCATTACTCACCACATGCAAGTAAACAATAGTGTAGATTTTTGTAACAGACAAAAAAACACTAAACGAAGACATGCCCGTGCCTTTACCCGGTTTTTAAAAGGCTTTTAAAAGAATCATTTCAATGGGTTTGCTCGCTTATTCTTCATTCATGAGTGCATCACATGAATTAAAGAGCTATACTAGCGCTTTTTTTGAGGATTAATTCATGCGCCCCAGTAATCGAGAACCCAATCAGCTTCGTTCTATTAAAATCACTCGAAATTTTACTCATTATGCCGAAGGGTCTGTTTTAGTCGAATTTGGACAAACAAGAGTGCTATGTAATGCTTCGGTTATTGAAGGAGTTCCTCGTTTTCTTAAAGGTAAAAATCAGGGTTGGGTGACCGCTGAATACGGCATGCTCCCCAGAGCAACGCACAGCAGAACCGAGCGAGAAGCCAGCAAAGGAAAGCAAGGGGGACGAACCCTGGAAATCCAACGCCTGATAGGTCGCTCACTCAGAGCATGCATGGATTTAAAAGTCATAGGTGAAAATACCATAACTTTGGATTGTGATGTCATTCAAGCTGATGGGGGCACTCGAACTGCTGCAATCACAGGTGCTTGTGTCGCAATGAGAGATGCCATCAGCTGGATGGTGCAACGGGAAAAATTACGTAAAATGCCAGCTTTTAACTACGTTGCCGCTGTGTCTGTGGGAATATACAGAGGTCAGCCGGTACTGGATTTGGATTATGCCGAGGACGTACTTGCCGAAACAGATATGAATGTGGTTATGAATGAAGCCGGACATTTTATCGAAGTACAAGGTACAGCCGAAGATCAGTCTTTCAATCGTGAACAGCTGAACTCTATGCTGGCTCTTGCAGAAGGCGCAATTCCACAGCTTATTGAATTGCAAAAAAACGCTTAATCCATCACAACAAGCAAAAAGCTTGCTGGATGTCTAAATTAAAAATCAATATTCATAGAGCGTTGACAATTGCTCCCGCCTACGTGCCTCGGCTTGTCCGAGGCATCCAAGAGATCTCGATTAAGCACAAATTTCCTCATACAGATCACGCCACTCTGGATTCAATGTATTAATCAAATTATGCTTCTTTTTTCGTGACCAACCCTCGATGACTCAAATTGGTATAGTGCGTAAAAAAATCAGTATAATTTTTTTGCGCTTAGAATAATGACTTGTTTATTGCAGCTTCCTGTGCGATGTGCCGTGATATAATGTTATTATTAACTAATTCTGTTAGATGCTGATCCAGCGTTTGCATGCCTTTGGCCTGACCAGTTTGAATTGCCGAATACATCTGCGCCACTTTATCTTCTCTTATCAGATTACGGATAGCCCCGGTGCACATCATAATTTCAAGAGCAGCCACTCTGCCCCCGTTATTTTTTTTCAATAAACTTTGAGCAACAACCGCTTGTAAGGATTCAGACAACATGGATCGCACCATGGATTTTTCTTCTGCGGGAAACACATCAATAATTCGGTTGATTGTTTTAGTCGCTGAATTGGTGTGCAAAGTTCCAAAAACCAAATGCCCTGTTTCTGCTGCGGTCATTGCCAGACGAATGGTTTCCAAATCACGCAACTCACCCACCAGAATAATGTCTGGGTCTTCACGTAAAGCTGAGCGTAATGCCGCATTAAAACTCAGTGTATCTTTATGTACCTCTCGCTGATTAACCAGACATTTTTTGCTCTGATGAACAAATTCTATTGGATCTTCAACTGTAAGAATGTGTTCATAGCGAGAAGAATTTATATAATCAATAACCGCAGCCAAAGTCGTACTTTTTCCAGAACCTGTAGGGCCGGTAACCAAAACCAGTCCTCGTGAAAACCCGGCCATTTCTTTAAAAATGGGAGGTAAATTCAAGTCTTCCATGGATAAAATAGTCGAAGGAATGGTTCGAAATACTGCCGCAGCCCCACGTGCCTGATTAAACGCATTCACTCTGAATCGAGCCAGATTATTAATTTCAAAAGAAAAATCGGTTTCCAGAAATTCTTCATATTCCTTTCTTTGTCGGTCATTCATAATATCGTAGATTATTTTAATGACGTCTTTATGTTCTAAAGCAGGCAAATTGATTTTACGCAGATCGCCATCCACACGAATCATAGGGGGTAACCCTGAAGAGAGATGTAAATCGGATGATTTGTTTTTCACAGAAAAGGCTAATAATTCGGCTATATCCATAATTCAATATTCCTGATAAATCATTGTATTTCTATTAGGTTAGCTCAGGAATGATTCTACAGCAAACATTGTAGTACCACCCCTTAATTTGGTATGGTTGTTACTTTAGCCGCATCATCACGACACTATGAATATATCCGATAACATCAACGCCATCAGAGATAAAATAACCCAGGCAGAAAAAAACGGGCACCGTCAACCCGGTTCTGTGCTCTTGCTTGCCGTCAGTAAACAACACTCTGTAGAGTCCATTACAGAAGCGTTTAATAATGGGATTTGTGATTTTGGTGAAAACTATTTTCAGGAAGCGGAAAAAAAAATTAATCAACTACGCCATTTACCTCTGTGTTGGCATTTTATAGGCCCAATACAAAGCAACAAAACCAAAGGTATAGCAACATTATTCCATTGGGTTCATAGTGTAGACAGACTAAAAATTGCCAAGCTTTTAAGTGAACATCGCCCCAAGGATTTACCTCCTATCAATGTATGTTTGCAAATTAATTTGGCCAAAGAACTGACCAAATCTGGGGTATCAGGCACTGAAGCAATGGAATTGGCAGACACCGTGAGGCAATTACCGCATCTGAACCTTAGAGGTTTAATGACTATTCCTCCCCCCATGAGCGATCCGCAAAAACAATATGATTTATTTCTTGAATTAAATCAGCTCATGCACTCCATTAACAAACAATTACATCTTGAAATGGATACTTTGTCTATGGGAATGAGCGATGATTTGCTACCAGCAATTAAAGCAGGCTCAACCATAGTACGAATTGGCAGGGCTATTTTTGGTGAACGACAAGGTCTATCTTTATGAACATCAGTTTTATTGGATTCGGGGCTATGGCTAAAGCAATAGCCCGAGGGTTGGAGCAAGAAAAATCGTTTATACTCTCGGCTGCCGCACCGTCATTAACCAAGGGAGTCAACAAAGAAGGAATTATTACACATCATGAAAATAAAGAGATAATCAAAAATGCAGACATCATTATTCTTGCTGTAAAACCTGCTCAAATGAGCACCGTATTAACAGAAATCACTCCCTTCATACCGCATAATTGTTTACTGATCTCTGTAGCAGCAGGTTTAAGCCTGCCCTGGTTTGCTCAACATTGCTCTTCTCATCAGGCAGTTATTCGTACCATGCCCAATACACCGGCAGCGGTTGGCCTAGCGGCAACACCGATGATTGCCAATGTGGCAACAACAACGCAACAAAAGCAATGGGCAGAGCTTATTTTTTCTAAAATTGGTTTGATTACCTGGACCACTAACGAAGAAGATATGGATGTATTCACGGCACTTTCAGGAAGCGGACCTGCTTATGTCTTCCTCTTTATGGAAGCCATGATGGATGCGGCGGTAGCCTTGGGTCTGGAGCCACAGATTGCAAAAACATTTACCTTACAAACGGTCTTGGGGACAGTAAATTTAGCTCTTAATGACGAATTGGGTTTATCTCAATTAAGAACAAAGGTAACATCACCCGGGGGGACAACGGCAGCAGCTTTAAGTATTCTGCAAGAGCAATTGCCTGCTCTTGTCTTTGCGTCTATGAACGCAGCAAAACAACGTGCTCACGAACTAGGAACTCTAAAGGGGAAATAATGTCTGGTTTTACTGCTGTAGGAATTTTTTTAACATCTTTATTCTTTGGTGTGGTCATTTTTACCTTATGGCTGCGCATTGCACTGCGCTATTGTAAATTCAGTGCGTTGAGCCAATTCAGCCAATTGATTTTGTCTCTTACAGAACCCGTGATAAGACCAATAAACACCTTGTTCAGGTTAAAATATCAACCAGGCCAAAGATACGACTGGATGGCTTTTACTCTTTTGGTGATTGTTGAATTTTTAAAAATACTCGTTCTGAGCCTGCTTGCATTTCACAACCTGATGCCTGTTCAATACATCTTACTCTATGTTGTGGCGGATTTAATCATCCAACCTTGCGATTTACTTTTTTATGCTCTGCTGATTCGTGTCATTATGAGCTACGTAAAACCAGGCTGGCAGCATCCTGTTGGTGACTTTCTACGTGTTTTAACCCAACCCCTACTGGTTTTGGGAAGAAAAATAATCCCTGATATATCCGGCTTTGATTTTTCTCCTTTTGTTATTATGATTCTTTTAAAGGTAATTACATTGTTTGTTAGTGCATCTCTTCCCTGGCGATTGATAGGATAGATGAATAATTGGCTAAATGAACTATACTTAGCATTGAAAGGACAGCCGGATTAAAGACATGAACACGTTACGTTATGCCAGCATTGCATTATTTATTTTGCCATTTAGCCTTTTGGCCGACCAGTCTTATTATTGTCCGCAAAATCATGCTTACATTAACATCGGAATGACCGCTGATGAGGTTATAGCCGCTTGTGGGCAACCGGTAAGCATGCAAGACTCCAATCAACCACTAACTCAAAAATCCCTGTTCAGCAATTAATTTATAATAATCAAGGCAGCACTACTGCCTTTTATGGGGTCTGGAACATCCAAACAGGCAGTGGCGGTGCTCAAATGGAAATCGACGTAGTAAATAATCAGGTGAAAGGAATCAAAATTAATGGCGGTAACAGCAATGCAACCAGCCTTTGCAGTGGCACCAGTATTCAAATGAATGATCCGGTAAGTAAAGTATACAATGCCTGCGGAAGTCCCGACGTTGTCAACAACACATTTGTGAATATGCCCGTGCCAACGGCTACCAAACCGCAGATATGGATATACCAACCAGGGCAATATCAACCTTCAGTATCCTTGACATTTGTTGATGGCAAACTACAATCCATCAACAATTAATTAAGGAAACAACTCAGATGACTGAAACTGTAGACGATATTACCATTACTTATTCTGAAAACGGCACCGAAACAACCAAAGAACTGGGTAAACACGTATTATCCAAAGGTGCCTGGACTACCATAATGTTTAAATATCAGGATTGGGATAACGCCAAAAATGATTATGGTCCGGTAAAATTTTCAATTCGCCGCTATCAAAAAAGAAACAATCAATATTGGCAAAAATCAAAGTTTAATATATCAAGTGCCGATCAAGCACAAAAGATTATTGATGTATTGAGTGACTGGCTAAAGTAAGATTTTTTTCGGTTAATTTAGCCTAAAGCATTGAGAAAAAATTAAAATCCATTATAAAAGCTCAGCGCCAGCCCAGGAGTAGTCAAAGCACTACTCCTGGGTTGTGATTCAAGCTACTTAAAACAGCCTATCCCGTCATAGCCAATCAAATGACATTCTTTGTAGGTAGATTGATCAAGCACATAACGCACCGCTCCGTAGCTGGCATAGATTGTTCCATGTTTGTCTGTTTTGACGTGAGGATGTTGGTAACTCCTTTCTGGCTCACAGCCTGTTGCGGTCAGTTTCCAGACAACACCATTCAAGTGCAAAGTTGAATGCTTGGGTTTAAATGTATCAGAACCACAATTTGTAAAAGATAAACTGTTCATTGGCGGAGCCGTAAACAGTACATCATATCCAGTCAAAGCCGTTCTCACCGCATTTTCTGCATCTAATATACCATGACCGCAAGGCTTTTTGCCCACGCATGATTTGTTTGCGTCATTACTCACACCAAATTCATGCGTAGTCACATACAAAATCTGCTCAACCTGTTCTGCGGTCAATTGACGATCACTAATGGTATAAACCAAAGCGGCCACACCAGCAACGTGTGGTGATGCCATACTGGTTCCCTGATAAAAATCATAACCAGATGCGTGGTAACCGCCCCCGGGATTGACTGTTGATAAAATACCTCCTGCGGTACCGTATCGTTTATCGCCGCCTGGAGCAGCCAGAGTAACGCTTGGCCCGTAATTAGAAAAATAGGAGCGTAAACCCTCAGGGCCAGTAGAAGCGACTTTTACGGTGCCATTACAAACTCCTGGCGCATTAAAATGCTCCCACAAATTATCATTTCCCGCTGCAGCAATCAGCACTGCACCTTTTTTTCGTGCAAAAAATACGGCTTCCTGAAGCGCTTCATCACAATAATCAATTTCTTTACCTGGTTTTTCATCTACTCCAAAACTCATGTTCAATACTTTTGCAGGATGAATATTAGCAGGAACCCCAGGTACTTCACCGCCCACAGCCCAATAAATCCCATTAATTACCGCACTTTCATAAAACATTCCAGATGCATCAGGTATCTTCACTGTTAAGATTTTTAAATCTTCCCCCACTCCTGTCATGACCTGGCCGTAACCAGCAATAGTTCCTGAAACATGTGTTCCATGATAACTCGCTGTTTCATCACTTAAATCACGATTATTACCTGCAAAATTCCAACCCCAAACAGCATCATTACTGTCTTTAACCAGGTTATTTACCAGGCTCTCATTAAGGGCAACTCCTGTATCGAGTACTGCAACTACCACAGGTTTTTTCCCATTACCCGTGGTATAAGCCCAGGCGCCATCTCTTAATCCGGGTTTTGATTCGAGCATAATACCTGCAGGGCGCTGAAATTCATCCCACTGACTGTCGTGAGTGAGTAAGTTCTTCAATTCCAGACTGATAACAGGATCAGGTACAGGTTTAAAATACCCTACTCTGTCTTTAACTGCATAAACCACATTGGGATTTTTGCGCAGTTTATCTAAAACCAAATCTGTTTTATCTTCATGGCCAGTATGACCCAAAGAGGAATTTGTTGCATCCAGTATTAATGAATAGGCACCATTAGCCATAGGTTTCATTTCTTTAACCGACAGGTTAGTGCTCTTGAATACTTGAGATTTCAAGGCGGCCAAAGTCACACCCTGTTGTTTGTATTTAATAATCACTCGTACCGTATTATTGGTAGATGCAGCGGAAACACCACATGCAACACACACCAGCCCTAATGCCAAAATACTTGATTTTAACCCCATACTTGATGCTCCTTGTCTAATCTGATTCTTAATCTCTTACCGAACGTTTAATGGCTGGTTCACGCATGTCAATATTGAATAATAACAGGATGCTTTTTGTCTCGTTACCGTGTTTTATGCAGGGTATCCAGATGCCCTTGAATCAAGGGCATAACTGGTTTTGTACATAAAAAAACGAAAAGTAGACCATCTTATTTTACAATATGCATTATGGTGCGTTTGCCCTGCACTTAATAGCGATAATGATCTGGTTTGTAAGGACCGTGAGTATTAACCCCTAGATACTTCGCCTGTTCCGCTGTTAATTCGGTTAATTTGGCGCCTATGCGTCCTAAATGCAAACGAGCGACTTTTTCATCTAACAGTTTGGGTAGAACATACACCTGTTTCTGATAGTGCTTAGAGTTTATGAATAATTCAATTTGCGCCAGAACCTGATTGGTAAATGATGCAGACATAACGAAACTGGGATGTCCTGTCGCACAACCCAAATTAACCAAACGGCCTTCAGCCAAAACGATCAGCCGTTTTCCATCAGGAAAAATGACATGATCAACTTGAGGTTTAATATTTTCCCATGGGTACTGTTTTAAGCTTTGAATATCAATTTCAGAGTCAAAATGGCCAATGTTGCATAATATGGCCTGATTTCTCATCCGCATCATGTGATCATGGGTTACTACATGGTAATTGCCTGTTGCGGTAACCACTATATCAACCTGATCAGCTACATCATCAAGCGTGACTACCCGGTATCCTTCCATCGCAGCTTGCAAGGCGCAAATGGGATCAATCTCAGCAATCAAAACAGAAGCGCCCTGCCCTCTTAACGCCTGGGCACATCCCTTACCCACATCACCATAGCCCATAATCAAGGCAACTTTACCTGCAATCATGACATCTGTAGCACGCTTTAAGCCATCTAACAAAGACTCACGGCAGCCGTAAAGATTATCAAATTTGGACTTTGTCACTGCATCATTAACGTTTATGGCTGGTATTTGTAGATGACCTTGTTTTGCCATTTCATATAATCTGGCCACACCAGTAGTCGTTTCTTCAGAAACCCCTTTGATTTCTTTTAACAGATGAGGATATTTTTGATGAATTATCTGGGTTAAATCGCCGCCATCGTCCAGTAACAAGTTGGGAGTCCATCCATTGGGGCCGTGAACAGTCTGTTCCACACACCACCAGTATTCTTCCTCAGTTTCTCCTTTCCAGGCAAATACCGGAATACCCGCAGCAGCCATGGCCGATGCAGCATGATCCTGGGTTGAAAAAATATTACAGGAAGACCAGCGAACTTCAGCACCCAAAGCAATCAGCGTTTCAATGAGAACCGCTGTTTGAATAGTCATGTGCAAACACCCGGCTATTCGTGCGCCTTTTAGCGGACGTGATTGGCTAAATTCTTTACGTAAAGCCATTAACCCGGGCATTTCGGTTTCTGCTATAGCTATCTCTTTTCGCCCCCATGCGGCAAGAGATAAATCGGCTACTTTAAAATCATGGGCATTATGTACTTTTACTACTGCTTCCGTTACTGAGTTCATAGAGTCTTCCTTAGTGATAATGCATTTTTAATCCATTAATTATAACGCTTTTTTTAGTTCGTCAACTTTATCCAGGCGTTCCCAGGGAAACTGGTCCCGTCCGTAGTGCCCATAAGTAGCTGTTTTTTGGTAAATGGGGCGAAGTAAATCATGATGATCAATAATTCCCTGCGGAGTTAAATCAAAATGAGTATGAATCAAATCAATAATGTCACTGTTTTTTAGCTTACCTGTGCCAAATGTTTCGACGGAAATTGAAGTGGGCTCAGCAATACCTATTGCATAGGAAACTTGAATTTCACATTTGTCAGCTAATCCTGCTGCGACGATATTTTTTGCAACATGCCGTGCTGCATAAGCAGCAGAGCGATCAACTTTGGAGGGATCTTTTCCTGAGAAACATCCGCCCCCATGTCTGGCCATCCCACCATAGGTATCAACAATGATTTTTCTACCGGTTAAACCGCAATCCCCCAGAGGGCCGCCTATTACAAATCGACCGGTTGGATTAATAAAATACCGTGTTTTTTCGGTCAACCACTCGGCAGGAATGACTTTTTTAATCAGTTCTTCACGTATTGCTTCAGTCAACTCACTGTGACTCACCTCAGGAGAATGTTGAGTAGAAAGTACAACCGTATCCACTTCAACGGGCATTCCGTTTTCGTATTTTAAAGTCAATTGGCTTTTAGCATCTGGACGCAACCAGGGTAATTGACCTGATTTACGTAAAAAGGCCTGTTGTTCCATTAAGCGATGAGCGTAAGCGATGGGCGCAGGCATATATACATCGGTTTCCCGGCTGGCATATCCAAACATTAACCCTTGATCACCAGCTCCCAATATTTTGGTTGTCTGGTTATCAACACCCTGAGCAATATCGGGAGATTGTTTTCCTATAGCGGATAATACAGCGCAAGATTCCCAGTCAAAGCCCATTTGCGAACTGTTGTAACCAATCTCTTTGATCACGCCTCGGGTAATTTCGTCAACATCTACCCAGGCTTTGGTGGTTATTTCGCCGCCAACGAGTACCATTCCGGTTTTGACAAATACTTCACAGGCAACTCGTGCTGTCTTATCTTGCCTTAAAATTGCATCTAAAATCGCATCAGAAATTTGATCTGCTATTTTATCTGGATGCCCCTCAGATACTGATTCCGAGGTAAACACATAACGTTCATTCATTGCAAATCCTCTTTATTATGGCAAATTTCAGGTATTAAGACTGTGCTGACGATTAACCTGATATTCCTTCATTAGCTGTATAAAATCGTTAAAAACTGTTTCAATATCATGCGGCCCCGGGCTTGCTTCCGGGTGTCCTTGAAAACCTAAAGCAGGTTTGCTTTTATGTTTAATCCCCTGCAAAGTATTATCAAACAAGGAACGATAAGTCACTTCCAGACAGTCAGGAAGACTTTCTTCATCAACGGCAAAGCCATGATTCTGGCTGGTGATATACACTTTGCGTGCCCCTTGCGTTGCCACTACAGGATGATTGGCGCCGTGATGGCCAAACTTCATTTTTAAGGTTCTTCCACCACAAGCTAAAGCAAGAATCTGAAAGCCCAGACAAATTCCAAACACTGGAACTGCATGCTCTAAAAATGCCTTGGTAGCTTTTATCGCATAGTCACAAGCCTGTGGGTCGCCAGGACCATTGGACAGAAAAACACCATCAGGATTCATGGCTAAAATTTCTGCTGCCGAAGTTTTGGCGGGGACTATGGTCAAATAGCATCCCAGATCATGTAATATACGTAAAATTGTGTTTTTCACCCCAAAATCATAGGCCACAACATGAAACCGATTTGGTTGAGAACCAGATCCCCAAGGCCCTCGGCCTTCATGCCAACGCTCTATGGCTTGTCGTGAAACTTCCTGGGCTAAATCTAATCCTTCTAACCCGGCAAATGCCCGAGCCTTGGCAAGTGCCGCTTCAGGGTCATCCGCTTGAGTAGTAATACAAGAACCAATTGCACCCTGATCACGAAGTCTTAAGGTCAAATCACGAGTATCTATACCAGAAATCGCAACTATCTCGTTCTTTTTAAGCCAGTCTGGAAGTGACTGGTGCGCTCTGTAGTTACTGTGCAAAATGGAACAATCGCGCATAACCAGACCTGCAGCCCAAATTTTATTGGATTCGAGATCCTCGTCATTACAACCCGTATTGCCAACATGAGCTGCTGTTAAAGTAATAATTTGTCTGGCGTAGGAAGGGTCAGTAAGCATTTCCTGATAACCCGTCATTGAAGTATTAAAAACCAACTCTCCAACACAATCACCATCAGCGCCTACAGATATTCCCTCATAAATTGTGCCATCAGCTAACACGAGAATTGCTGGTTTATTTGTCATGTGTAAGGTGCTCTTTAATGTTCAATACAAGTCAATCCTTGCTTTATATAGGACAAATTAAACAGTGCATTCCATGCACATTTTGATAAATCCTCTAATTGTAACTCAGTTATTTTAAAATTTCATGTCTTCAAAAAATTTTTTCACTCCAGCAAACCAGGAGCTGGATCGCGGCGAGTGATTCGATTTGCCATGTTCTAACGACTCTTGAAACTGAGTTAACAATTCTTTTTGCTCTTTGGACAGATTAACCGGAGTTTCTACAACCACCTTACACAGCAAATCACCCTGTCCATGCCCGCGAACAGACTTCATACCCTTGCCTCGCAAACGAAATACTTTTCCAGTTTGTGTTTCTTCGGGTATTTTAAGCGTGACTCTACCTTCCAAAGTGGGTACTTCTATTGAACCACCTACCGCCGCAGTTACGAAATCAATAGGCACTTCGCAATGCAAATCATTTTCATGACGCTCAAATATGGAATGAGTTTTAACATTGACCTGCACATACAAATCGCCAGGACCGCCACCATGAATGCCCGCCTCTCCTTCGCCACTCAGACGAACTCTATCACCATTATCAACACCGGCAGGAATTTTAACGGTTAATTTCTTACTTTCACGAATTCGACCTTGACCGTGACAGTTACTGCACGGATCTGAAATTGTCTTTCCTTCGCCATGACAACCAGGACAGGTCTGTTGAATGGAGAAAAATCCTTGCTGAATCCTGACTTGGCCTATGCCATTACAGGTTTCGCATGTTTTGGGGCTGGTGCCTTTTTTTGCACCTGAACCGGAACACACTGTACATGTTCCATGACGAGGAACTGTAATTTCGACTTCTTTTCCTATTGCCGCTTCTTCAAGCGTCATCTGAACGTTAAATTGCAAATCAGAGCCTCTTTGACCACGTGATTGCCGTCCCTGTCCTCGTCCACCTGAAAATATATTCTCGAATATATCTTCAAAAACATCGCCAAAACCGCCGAAACCACCAAAGCCTCCGTGTCCTCCCGCTGAAGGGTCAACCCCGGCATGACCAAACTGATCATAAGCTGCCCGCTTTTGCTGATCGGAAAGAATGGCGTACGCTTTTTGAATTTCTTTAAATTTCTCTTCCGCAGAGGCATCATCGGGATTACGATCAGGGTGATACTTCATCGCCAGTTTACGATAGGCTTTTTTTATTTCCGCATCGCTAGCGCCTCGACTAACTTCTAAAAGTTCATAATAATCCCGCTGTTCCATAACTGCTCACATGTTATTAAATCACTGGCACGACTTTGTGTTTTTTCCAAGAAGTACAGATCATGCACTTCTTGGAAAAAAGCACGCATCATAACCAAAATACAAACGGGACGATGAAATCGCCCCGACCCAATATTATTGATTAGTCTCTAATCACAGACGTTCAAATACGATTAGTTTTTGTCGTCTTTAACCTCTTCAAACTCAGCATCAACAACACTTTCATCAGCAGGTTTTGCTGATTCATGATGTTGTGCAGCATCTGCAGCTCCAGGTTGACCTTCGGATGATTTTTTAGCATAAACCCGCTCTGCCATTTTACCAGAAGCTTCGGTTAGCACTTTGAGTTTTTCCTCAATTTGTGCTTTATCTGTACCTTGAACCGCTTCTTTTAATTCAGCAATTGCTGATTCAATTCCTTTTTTCTCATCTTCAGCCAGTTCAGCGCCCAAGTCCTTCATTGATTTTTCACAACTGTGAATCATGCTGTCTGCCTGATTACGCAGCTCTGCCAACTCTTTGAATTTTTTGTCTTCTTCTGCATGAGATTGAGCATCTTTTACCATTGCTTCAATTTCTTCATCACTTAAACCACTTGATGCTTTAATCACAATAGACTGTGCTTTTCCTGTTGCTTTGTCTTTAGCCGACACATTCAAAATACCATTGGCATCAATATCAAATGTTACTTCAATTTGCGGAACACCTCGTGGTGCAGGAGGAATGTCACCCAAATCAAATCGACCTAATGATTTGTTAGCAGATGCTTGCTCACGCTCACCTTGGAGAACATGAACAGTTACCGCAGTCTGATTGTCATCAGCAGTTGAAAACACCTGATTGGCTTTAGTCGGAATGGTCGTATTTTTATCAATCAGCTTGGTCATGATACCACCCATGGTCTCAATACCCAAGGATAAAGGAGTGACGTCAAGCAATAAGATGTCTTTTACTTCGCCAGATAATACTGCTGCCTGAATTGCTGCGCCCACTGCTACCGCTTCATCTGGGTTTACGTCTTTTCTTGGTTCTTTACCAAAAAACTCTTCAACAGTCTTCTGTACTAAAGGCATACGGGTTTGACCACCAACCAAAATAACTTCGTTAATTTGTGACACTGTAAGCCCTGCGTCTTTTAATGCAGTTTTACAAGGTGCTATGGTGCGCTCTACCAGTTTTTCAACTAAAGATTCAAGTTTGGCGCGAGTAAGCTTGATGTTTAAATGCTTAGGGCCAGATGCATCTGCGGTGATGTAAGGCAGATTAACATCAGTTTGTTGCGCTGATGACAGCTCAATTTTAGCTTTTTCCGCAGCTTCTTTCAGACGCTGTAACGCCAGGGGATCGTTATGCAAATCAATGCCTGAATCCTTTTTAAATTCTGCCGCTAAATAATCAATCAATGCCAGGTCAAAATCTTCACCACCCAGGAATGTATCTCCGTTAGTAGCCAGAACTTCAAATTGGTGCTCTCCATCTACTTCTGCAATTTCAATGATGGAAATATCGAAAGTACCGCCGCCAAGGTCATAAACTGCAATAATAGAATCGCCTCGCTTTTTGTCCATTCCATAGGCAAGAGCCGCAGCGGTTGGTTCGTTAATGATACGCTTGACTTCAAGGCCTGCAATGCGACCAGCGTCTTTAGTTGCTTGTCTTTGCGAATCATTGAAATAGGCAGGAACAGTAATCACGGCTTCTTTTACTTCTTCGCCAAGATAATCTTCTGCTGTCTTTTTCATTTTACGCAATACTTCTGCAGAAATCTGTGGTGGCGCTTTGTCCTGATCTTTAACCCGAACCCAAGCATCGCCATTGTCTGCTTTCATGATTTTGTAAGGAACCATCTTAATGTCTTTTTGTACGACAGCATCGTCAAATTTACGACCAATCAACCGCTTGATTGCAAAGAGGGTTTTATCAGGGTTAGTCACTGACTGACGTTTAGCAGACTGACCAACCAATACTTCATTATCATCAGTAAAGGCAACAATAGAGGGGGTAGTACGATGACCTTCACTGTTTTCGATTACCTTAGGCTTATCACCTTCCATAACAGCAACACAGGAGTTAGTGGTACCCAGGTCAATTCCAATAATCTTAGCCATTCTTATTTGCTCCAAATTAGTAGTTTCTAATGCAATATCTGTCATATGGGGCGTAACACGCCAATTTCAAGCTTTTCAAAAAAAAATCTGTTGTTACCCGTCATTTTTTTTAAATCTTGCAGCCTCTCACTCGGCAGGTGCTTTTTTAGAGACAACAACCCGAGCTGGTCTTATGACCCTGTCATTCAACTGGTATCCCTTCTGAACCACGGCAATAACTGAATTTGGTGGGGTTCCGGGAACATCTTGAATAGACATGGCTTCATGCTGTTGTGGATCAAAGGACTCACCCATGGGGTCTATTGCACTCACATCAAATTTTTGTAAAACATCCATAAAGAGTTTCGTGGTTAATTCCAAGCCCTCATGCATGGCAGCATCTGCACTTTTACCAGCAAGCTGCAAAGCCTGCTCCAGGCTATCCACTACAGGCAACAAAGCAGAAATTAATTTTTCCATACCGTATTTATGCGCATTCGCAACTTCACGCTCCATGCGGCGGCGCACGTTGTCCAGCTCAGCCATTGCCCGCACTGATTTTTCCCAGTTCTCATGGGCTTTTTGCTCCGCCAGAGTCAATTGCTCTTCCAAAGCCAAATAGCTTGGATGACCTAAAGCCGGATCGGAATGAATTTCCTCTGCAGGGACTTCTTCGCCAACTTCTTCATCATGGTGCTCATGTTCTTCCTTGAATTTACTCCAATCTTTTTTATCATGTTTGCTCATAAATGTGCTCCTGACTAACGTGACCATACAACATGGGGGCAGTACCTTTATTTTTCAAGTCCTCATTGCAGATTTAAATATAGACTAGCTTTTCATCTCTATTGCAGTAAATGTTCATTTATTCCATACTTGGTTATCAAAAAAAACAGATGAGTTGAATATGCAGGTTTGGTCGCCACAATCCTGGCAGCGTTATTCGTATCTTCAAGCAGCGAATTACGCCGATCAGGATCAGTTAAATAAAATAGTCGAGCAGTTAAGCGTTTTGCCTCCACTGGTAACCAGCGGTGAAATCAAGAACTTGAAAAATGAAATTGCCCGAGCAGGTCGAGGTGAGGCATTTATTCTCCAAGGCGGAGACTGCGCAGAATCGTTTAACGATTGTCGCTCCGAAATCATCAGTAACAAATTAAAAATTATGTTACAAATGAGTTTGATATTGTTATACGGTTTACGCAAACCCATTATTCGTGTGGGTCGAATTGCCGGTCAATACGCCAAACCTCGTTCCTCTGATTTTGAAACCATAGACGGAATTACTCTGCCAAGTTATCGAGGGGATATCGTTAATTCTCCAGAGTTTACCCCATCAGCCAGAGAGCCTAACTCCAAATTACTCCTGCAAGCCTACAGCTGCTCTGCCATGACTTTGAATTTTATTCGTGCCTTGCTGGATGGCGGTTTTGCCGATTTGCATCATCCACAGCGTTGGGATTTAGGATTTGTTGAGCATTCAACTCAAAAAAATGAATACCAACACATTGTGGATTCAATCGCAGACGCTTTAGATTTTTTGGAATCGATTGATGGAATAAGCTCCAGTAATCTGAATAAAGTTGATTTCTATACCTCACATGAAGCATTGCATCTGCATTATGAACAGGCATTAACACGTCAGTTAAAGGATGGCTTATGGTATAACCTGTCAACCCACCTTCCCTGGATAGGCATGCGCACAGCGCAAATCGATAGTGCTCACCTGGAGTTTTTGCGTGGCGTGGAAAATCCTATAGGAATAAAAGTAGGCCCCGGAGCCACTCCCGAGTGGCTGACCGAAGTATTGTACCGAGCCAATCCACGCCGTGAAGAAGGCCGTATTTTGATCTTTACCCGCTTAGGAGCCAAGCATATAGACCGGCTTTTGCCACCAATTATTGAAGCCGTGCAAAAAACGCAAATACCCGTTACCTGGTCTTGCGATCCCATGCACGGCAATACGGAAACCACAGCAGATGGCACGAAAACACGTCATTTTGATACCATTCTTGCGGAATTAAAACAAGCACTCGAAATTCATCACGCTATGGGAAGTTATTTAGGTGGTGTCCATTTTGAATTGACTGGCGATAATGTTACAGAATGCATAGGCGGTGCACGAGGTCTGGGAGCGGAGGATTTGAAAACGGCATACCACAGCCTGGTTGACCCCAGATTGAATTATGAACAATCTATAGAAATGGCCATTCAATTAAGCAAGCAATTCCGAAATACATAATAAAATCACTCAGTGAGTCGGCAGTATTACACTGCCGACTCAAAGTGAACAAAGCCCTTATGAAACTACATGATATTGAGGGCTTAACTCATGAACCGATTCAATCATCACGGCAACATGCTCGGGAGGTACATCAGGAGTGATACCATGCCCCAGATTAAACACATGACCGGTTCCGCATCCAAAAGATGCCAGCACCTCTCCCACTTGTTTCCTGATGCTTTGCTCTGAACCTAACAAAACAACCGGATCGAGGTTGCCTTGTAAGGCCACTTTATCCCCTACCCGCTGCCGTGCTAAATGTAAATCACAAGTCCAATCAACACCTAAAGCATCGCATCCGGTGTTGGCCATGGTTTCCAGCCATTGCCCACCGCCTTTTGTAAAAAGAATGATTGGGGTTTGCGCACTAAACGCTTTAACCTCACGAACAATTTGCTGCATGTAGTGCAAAGAAAAATCCTGATAATTTTTAGGGGTTAGAATCCCACCCCATGTATCAAAAATCATGACAGCATTTACTCCTGCCTTGATTTGTTCTATCAAGTACTGACTCACTGAATGAGCCAATTTAGTCAACAAAATATGAGCAGCTTTTTCTTCGGTATAAATCAATTTCAGGATGCGTTTAAAATCTTTGCTGCTTCCCCCTTCAACCATATAACATGCCAAAGTCCAAGGACTGCCTGAAAAACCGATCAGCGGCAGATTTGCAGGCATCTCACGGCGAATCAAACGTGCAGCATCCATAACATAACTGAGTGAATCAGCCATATCAGGCACTACCAACGCATCGATTGCTTTAAAATCTCGCACAGGATGAGTAAAACAAGGTCCCTCTCCTTCCGCAAAATACAACCCCAACCCCATAGCATCAGGTATGGTCAGGATATCTGAAAATAATATGGCAGCATCTAAGGCAAAACGACGCAAAGGCTGCAGGGTCACCTCACAGGCTAGCTCAGGATTTTTACATAAACTTAAAAAATCACCAGCCTGTTCCCTTGTTTTTCTGTATTCAGGTAAATAGCGCCCAGCTTGACGCATAATCCAGACGGGCGTCCGTTCAATGGGTTGTCGCCTTAAAGCACGAAGGAACAAGGATTGGTTCATGTCATACATCGTTAGATCTCTATTGCATTTTTTATAAAGGCTTTATGGTAACACGTTAGCAGATTCATTGCAGTGCTCAGCGTGGTTGAATAAATACATTACGCTGAGTTAAAATCATTGCTAACAGTTTCTCTTCTTCAAAACCTGGACTAACGAATGGATTACTTAAAAATATCGGCTCTCAAGGTGGCAGCACAGATAGGTGTACATGCTTGGGAACAACGCATCAAACAACAATTGCTCATAGACATTACTATTCCGTCTGATTTTACGCATTGCCAAGACTCACTAAACAACACACTGGATTACGATGCTTTATGTCAATTAGTCACTCAATATGTTGAATCGAATTCATTTCAACTGATTGAGGCCGTGGCCAATCAAGTCTCTGCGTTAATTAAAAAAGAATTCAATCTCGATGAAATCACTGTAGCAGTGAGTAAACCGCACGCCATAAAAAATGCGGGCAACGTGCAGGTATTGGTGAGCAGATAAGCAGTTATTTAATGTAACCTACTTCACGTTTACCCACCCGCTGAGGTGACCATACCACGCAGCCGCTCATTTTTCGCTAAGGTTAGCTGGGCTTTTTGCGCCAAAATCCGGTTGGCATAAGGCCCAACAACCACTCGGAACCAATTGCCATGAGCATTCGTTATTGGCACAACCTTTACATCAAATCCTTTGAGGATTAATAAACCCTGTAAATGCTCTGCGTCTTTCCTTGCCTTAAATGCCGCTACTTGAACCAAAAACAAACCTCGTCCATTAGAGACTGCCGCTGAAGGCTTGCCTTCGGCAATTTTTACAGTTGCAGCCTGATTGACTGCTGTTTTAGGCTTTGCTGTATTATTGGCGGCAAGGGCAACTGCTGCTGTGCCGTTACTCACCGGGGAAGGTTTTGCAGCAGCGGTTCCATTCTTTGCAGTAGCTGGATGGTTGACGTGTGAATTAGAGTGTGTCGCAGGCTGGGTCACATCCTTTTCATTCGTTAACAAGGTATAAAACTCAAACTTGGGTTTAGGTGGTGTCTGCTCACGCTGAGGCTCCGACTTGGAAGCCAGCTTTGGTTTTTCATGATTTGCAAGTACCTGGGTATTCATCCAGGTACTTATAGTCTGAGGATCCAATAGAGTAGCTGTCAAATAACCCAACAAAAAAGCAACGCTTATCACCAGGAATTGATGAGGAGCACTTTTTCTATGCGGTGCAGAACGTTTGTTTCCGTAATCTCTAGCCATTACATACTCTCTGGAGCCGAAACACCTAATAACTCAAGGCCGTTAGTCAGAACCTGACGCACTGCTTCAAGCAAACACAAACGTGCACAACGCAAGGACTCATCCTCACATAGAAGCTGAACTGCGTTGTAATAACTGTGCAATCCATTGGCCAGTTCGCGCAGATAATACGCCAGCTGATGAGGTTCACATGCAGCAGCGGAAGCTTCAATAATTTCTGGATAGCGACACATCAGAGTAATTAATGCCGTTTCATGCGATTTATCCAACAGATGGACATGTTGCAACCCAAGCTGTCTATCCCAGCTCATGCCACGCTCATTTAATTGCCTGAGCACACTGCAAATTCGGGCATGGGCGTATTGGATGTAATAAACAGGGTTATCTGATGATTCAGATTTGGCTAAATCCAGGTCAAAATCCATATGCTGCTCGGGTTTACGTGCCACATAAAAGAAGCGAGCGGCATCATTTCCTACCTCCTCACGCAACTCTCTCAAGGTGACAAAAGAGCCACTGCGAGTGGACATTTGCACCCTGTCCCCGCCTCGATACAATATGGCAAATTGAACCAGTAAAACAGTCAATGCGCTCTCATCATGCCCCAAAGCAGTAACTGCAGAACGAATTCGGGAGATATACCCATGATGATCTGCACCAAAAATATCAATAACCCGGTCATAACCCCTATCGTATTTGTTCCAATGATAGGCAACATCTGATGCAAAGTAGGTTGTTTGTCCATTGGCGCGAACCAGTACCCTGTCTTTTTCATCACCAAAAGCGGTTGCTTTAAACCAAAGTGCGCCTTCTTGTTCAAATGTATGACCGCCATCTTTAAGCGCCTGAATTCCTTTTTCAATTGACCCGTCTTCAAATAATGACTGCTCGGAAAACCAGCTCTTATACAAAACGCCAAATTCTGATAAATCGTCTTTGATGTCATCTAACACCGTATTCAAGGCATAAGCATGGAATAACGCAAAACCCTCTGTTCCCAATAAGGATTGCGCACGAGTAATGATGGAGTCTATATACAGCTCTTTATCCCCTCCTTGAGGCTCATCAGCCGGAAGGTCAGCACTAACTGTCTGCCATGAATGGACGTAATTATTACCATGTTCAGCGAGTACCGCTTTGGCTATTTCATAAACGTAATCGCCTTTATAGGCATTCGCAGGGAATACTACTGGTTCACCAGATAGTTCGAGATAACGCAACCAGACACTGGCCGCCAATATATTCATTTGCCGTCCGGCATCATTAACATAATATTCTAAGGTCACATCATAACCGGCAGCGCTTAAAACATTACCTAAAGTAGCGCCAAAGGCTGCCCCTCGCCCATGCCCTACATGCAGAGGTCCGGTGGGATTGGCTGAGACAAACTCTATGAGTACTTTTTGATTATTACCCAGGTTACTTCGCCCAAAATCCTTACCCAGCTTTAGGATGTCATTAATAATCAACGCTCGGGCACTGCTGCGCATGAAAAAGTTAATGAATCCGGCTCCTGCTATATCGATTTTTTCGATAGAAGGATCTTGTGGCATGGCCTGAACCAACAGCTCCGCAATTTTTCTGGGTGCCTGACGGCATGGTTTAGCTAATATTAGCGCAATATTACTGGCATAATCACCATGAGCAGGATCTTTGGCATTGTCCACTTTGATCTCAACATCAAGATCAGCAGGTATGGCTCCTGATTTTTGCAGCTCAGTTAAAGAGTGTTTTAAAATATGCTCTACTGTATGTTTCATACGACTCATTTATCCGTAAAAAATGATGCTATTATGCTCTTTTTCATACCATATGGAAAGGTTATCCAGAAAGTAAAATTACTCAATAGCCTCGTAAGACTTGTTGATAAAACCATTTTGGGACAATAAAACCGCAATAGGCCTGGTAGAATCAAAATGAGCAAACACTATCATCATCATAACGGTGATAGGTACTGATAAAAACATTCCTAAAATACCCCATATTGCCCCCCAAAGACCTAAAGCAAACAGGATAACCAAAGGACTCAGATTCAGTGATTTGCCTAATAATTTGGGCTCAAGAAAATTACCTACAGCAAATTGGATGGCAACTATCCCTGAAGTGACCTCAATAAAGGGCAGCCAACTTTCAAATTGAATTAATGCCAAAGCCGCTGGAAATGCGGTGGCAACAATAGCGCCTATATTAGGAATATAATTTAAAAAGAAAATGAGTAAAGCCCAGAATTCTGCAAAATCCAGATGCACCCATTTCATGATAAGCCAACTGGACGTTGCGGTTATAAAACTCAAAAAAGTCTTGATACCAAGATAGGTTTGCGTGTCTTTGGTAATATGAGACACGATGTTTTTTACCAGTTTTCTGTGTTCAATCTGAGGAAAAAACGCATCGAGTTTTTGACTGAAATAATGCTGCTCCACAAACAGAAAAACAACATATAAAGAAATCAAAACAGCCGAGCTGGTTAGTGTAGTAAACACATTGTAGATATTAAGCACCATGGTCTGAATACTTAAATTTTTAATGATGCTGTCAATATCAGCAAAGGCCTTAATGTGGAATTTTTGCTCTAACTTATTCGTAATGGTGACCAGATTATCTTGGTATCTTGGTGCTGCTGCAATGACATCATTCACGTTATTACCGATGATATTGATTAAAATTTTCGCCATAATTGCCACCACGATGAGCGACAAGATCATACTGACCCAATTGGGAAATCGAAATCCGATGTAAGGAATACGCTGCATACCGCTATTTATGGTGTTTAGTAAATGCCAGATAAAGATTGCAATCACCAGCGGAATCAATAACCCACGACCAGCAATTAGCAAATAACCGCATATCCAGACCAGGATTAACGCTGCTGTAAAATTCATGATGCGGCTCATTATGCTTCAACTCCTGTTCTGGTTAGGTGCTTATTCGCCAGGAATATAATTTCCTGTTATCATTAATTTTTTTTTATCTGTTAATCATATCGTGCTGTCCCACTCTTGTGAATCCTTAGCCGGAGTAGGTCCAACTATTGCGGCAAAACTCGCTAAATGCGGTATTCATACCGTACAGGATCTGCTATTTCATTTACCCTATCGTTATCAGGACAGAACCAGAATAACACCAATTCAGGATTTACGCTCTAACGACTGGTGCGTCATTTCAGGCCATGTGTGCAAAACAGAAATTAAATACGGCAAAAAAATGATGTTAAACTGTTTTGTTGAAGATAAAACAGGGATTATAAAACTGCGTTTTTTTCATTTTAATAAACATCAAATCACCGCATTAAACAACAGCGCCAGAATTCATGCCTTTGGGGAAGTACGTGAATTTAATAATCAACTGGCAATGATTCATCCCGAATATCAACTTCTGGATGACGATGCTCAATGTCAAGTCAACGAAACGCTAACCCCCATTTACCCAACGACTCAGGGGTTAACCCAAACCCGCTTAAGACAATTAGTGCAGATTGCACTGACGCAGTGTGACGAAGAACTTTATCAACTGGAATGGATGAATGAGCTTCAATTACACGAATATCATTGCTGCAATTTGGGTGATGCCATTAAATTATTGCATAATCCCCCACCAGAAACTTCCTTACAGGCATTAGAAACTGGTAACCATCCTGCCTTGAAAAGGCTGGTTCTCGATGAATTACTAGCCCATCGTTTAAGCATGCAATTTGCCAGACTCTCCCGTAGCCAGCTGTATGCTCCTCTTATCCCTGTAGAAAATGAATTAAGTAAACAGTTTTTAACCGCCCTCCCCTTTAGCTTAACTCAGGCGCAACAACGAGTAGCCCATGAAATAGCGTTAGATTTATGTCAAACTAAACCCATGTTGCGATTGGTTCAAGGTGATGTTGGCGCAGGTAAAACGGTAATCGCAGCTCTTGCAGCACTCCAAACCATAGCCCAAGGCTATCAGGTCGCTCTTATGGCACCGACAGATCTCCTGAGCGAACAACATTTTAATAATCTGCGTCAGTGGTTAGAGCCCCTAAATCTCACGGTAATGCGACTCAGCGGAAAAATGAAAACCGCTGATAGACGAAAGGCATTAACCGCCCTTGCAGACACCAGTTGCCAAATGATTGTTGGCACCCATGCCCTGTTCCAGGACGAAGTGATTTTTTCCAGGCTGGGTTTGGTGATTATCGATGAACAACATCGTTTTGGAGTGGAACAGCGTTTGCAATTACAACAGAAAGGACAACAGGAGCAACACGTTCCTCATCAACTGTTGATGACTGCAACGCCTATCCCAAGAACCCTGTCCATGACCCATTTTGCTCATCTGGATATTTCGGTGATAGACGAACTTCCTCCAGGCCGCACGCCGGTAACCACAGCCGTATTAAACCAGGACAAAAGAGAAGCGATAATAGAGCGACTAAGAGCAGGAATAGCCAGTGGCAGGCAGGCTTACTGGGTATGCACTCTAATTGAAGAGTCTGAAAAATTGCAATGCATGGCTGCAACAGAAACAGCACGCCAGCTTCAAGACCTCCTAAGCTCAGTTCGAGTGGGATTAGTTCATGGTCAAATGAAATCTCAGGAAAAAGAAGCAACTATGTCTGCATTTAAATCAGGCGAAATAGATTTACTTGTCGCCACCACGGTAATCGAAGTAGGCGTTGACGTTCCTAATGCCAGTTTGATGATTATAGAAAATGCAGAAAGACTGGGGCTATCACAATTGCATCAATTACGGGGACGAGTAGGCCGAGGAACAGCACAATCTCACTGTCTTCTCCTTTATCAAGCCCCTTTATCACAACATGGCGCAGAACGCCTGAAAGTCATGCGCTCGACTCATGACGGGTTTGTTATCTCAGAAAAAGATCTGGAATTAAGGGGCGCAGGTGAGGTATTAGGTACAAAACAAACGGGATACAGACAATTTAAATTGGCCAACTTACAAAGAGATAAATCCTTGTTGTCACTTTTGCCACCATTGGCAAAACAACTTGTTAAAGACATGCCGGATGTTGCTCGTATCATTACGGTACGATGGTTGGGAAATTTTGAGCAATTTTTGCAAGGTTGAAAATAGTTTCAAGAAAACAAAAGTCAAGACTGTTTTTTAATTTTTTATTTGCTAAGATACATAAGTTTAATTTTCAAAAACCACGTTAACTTCCTGTGGATAAAATCTCCTCCTCTACTCTCACATTTTTAATACTCTCCCTCTTGAATTTTTTATAATCCTTATAAAATAAGGGTTATACTGCTTTTTTCATTCGTGCAAGCAACTAGCGGTTATCCACAAAATCTGTGGATAACTCTGTGGGTAG
This sequence comes from Legionella worsleiensis, assembly GCF_001467535.1. Classification (GTDB taxonomy): domain Bacteria; phylum Pseudomonadota; class Gammaproteobacteria; order Legionellales; family Legionellaceae; genus Legionella; species Legionella worsleiensis. The sequence continues at coordinate 42,519 of NZ_LNZC01000006.1, read as the reverse complement.
TGCCTAGAATACCTTGTAAAATCAGTACGAATCGTACCTGCTTGAGAACTTGTCATGTTTCCCCTCGTGTCGTGCAGAAAGATTGTCAACCACCCCTGCTCTGATGTTATGATGCGGTATTTTAAACATGGCAGAATGAATGAAGAAATACGTTTTCCAGCCAAAACTTTCTGGACGAGATCTTTGTTTTTTGCTGTACACTCACTCTTTTTAGAAGATTATCTTAATGATACACAACGAACGGTACTGGCAGGCCAAAAAAGTTACCCTTATAGGAGCATTAATCAATGCACTTCTTGGCGTCGTTAAATTAATAGGCGGTATCCTTTATCACTCTCATGCTTTGGTAGCCGATGGAATCCATTCCTTTTCAGATTTGATCACTGATGTGATGGTACTGTTTGCTTCAAAATACGGGAGCCTGGATGCAGATGATACTCATCCTTATGGCCATCAACGTATTGAAACAGCCGCTACTTTGATTTTGGCGCAATTACTCATACTGGCGGGTTTTGGCATCGCATGGGATGCACTTGATGAGTTAATCCACGCAACACATACCATGCCCAACTGGCTTTCTGTACCCATCATTTGCGCTTCTATTTTAGCCAATGAACTGCTTTTTCATTATACAAAACACATAGGACAGCGCATTAATTCGCCTTTGATTATCGCAAATGCCTGGCATCATCGTTCTGATGCGGCATCATCTGTTGTGGTTCTGCTTGGGTTAATTGGTAGCCTTGCCGGATTTGTTTCTCTTGACGCAATTGCGGCGATTATCGTGGGCTTGATGATCGTTAAAATGGGCTGGGATTATGCCTGGAATAGTGTGAAAGAGTTAGTTGATACTGCTGTTGACTCCGAATTATTATTGCAAATAGAACAGGTTATCCAAAGTATAGACGGGGTACAAAAAATCCATCAATTGCGCAGTCGTTTTATGGGAAATGATGTGTTGATTGACGTTCATATTCTCGTTTCGCCTAAAATATCGGTTTCAGAAGGGCATTACATCGCCCAACACGTGCATCACGCTTTGGTGCAACAAATTGCCAGTGTTCAGGACGTGACTGTTCATGTTGATCCTGAAGACGATGAAGTGTGTAGTCCATCGACGCATTTACCCGGTAGAACCGTCATTCAAGAGCAACTGTTAAAGGAAGTCGGCATTGATTTTCCACAAATAGTGTTCTGGAATGTCCATTACTTGAACGGAAAATTAAACTTAGACATTGCTTGCACTGAAGACTTTAATCAATGGCAAGAGTTACAAGATAAAGTTAATCGTGTACTAAAACTGCAACCCGACATAGAAGAAGTCAGATTATTTAGTTTGCGAAAAAAATTCATTCAATAAAATCTGATCTGGTAAATTAATCAGCAATTGCGATACTATATGCCTTTTGTAGCGTCTTTACCTGTGCTCACTCTTGCTGCACAAGCGAAGATGTAGTGATATGACTCAGATTTAAAGTAGGAATACTTCATGCTTGCGGCCACAAGTTTAAAAATTATCTTTGCTGTTTCAATTTATCTTGTCATCCTGATTGCAGGCTGGTACCCCTTCAGAAAACGCATTAAAGAAGATCAACACATTGATTTCCCAATTGGTGAAACTTTGGCTACAGGCGTATTTTTAGGCGCCGCATTGCTGCATATGCTCCCTGAATCCAACTCCTTGTTTAAAAGCATGGGCTACGAATACCCTTTTGCCTTTATTATCACCGGCGCTGTATTTCTGATTTTTTTATGGTTTGAACATTTAGGCAAGGAACTGTATCACCATCATAGTGCAGAGCACCCCGCTTTTGCAATTCTGGCCTGGGCTATGCTTTCTGTTCATTCCATAATGTTGGGAGCGGCGCTAGGTCTGGCGCATTACAACTCTATGATTATCATGTTATTTTTAGCAATAATCACCCATAAATGGGCTGAGAGTTTCGCTATTGCGGTTCAACTCAACAGAAGTTCCATGCAACCAAGAACAAGCCTTATCTTTTTTCTTTTATTCAGCTTCATGACCCCATTAGGAATCTATCTGGGTTGGTATTTTGGGCATGGCATAGAAACCAGCTCTGTATTTGACCCTATACTAATTGCCGCTTCTGCAGGAACATTTCTCTACCTGGGAACTTTACATGGACTAGAACGCTGCGTTATGGTTGAGCGTTGCTGTAATCTTTTGGATTTCAGCTTTGTTATTATCGGTTTTTTACTGATGGCATCGGTAGCTATTTATGTCTGACTTTAGTGATACTTTCTTATAACCCAATGGTTTTTCATGAAAATATAAGGAAATGAAATCGCTTGGGCCTGCCTCAGGGTAAACGCATCTAAACGTATTATCTAAGACCAGGACGCCTACGTTCTGCGCTTTATGCGCAGAATCCAGATCTTTGCCTGCACTAAGATCGCATGGTTCCTGCGCATAAAGCGCAAGACGTAGGCAAAATGGTGGAGATTTATGTTCATAATTAGATGCGTTTGCCCTAGGGCCTGCCTCAATTTATGAGACAACCAGAAACTTATTTGGTTATCCCCACTGTCAGGATAGATATATAAAAGGGTGTTACATATGCAACAAATACCAATAAAATAATCGTTAATTGAAGACAGACCCTAAGTGCTTTTTACCTTAGAGCCGTTGCGATTTAATTGTTTTTTTAATACTAATCAGGAATGAATATGCAAATAGCCAAAATCCAAGCACGTGAACTTTTAGATTCCCGGGGAAATCCTACGGTTGAAGCAGATGTGATTTTAAGCAATGGCATGACAGGAAGAGCGAGCGTTCCATCTGGAGCCTCGACTGGATCACGAGAAGCCTGTGAGCTAAGAGATAACGACACAACACGTTATCAGGGCAAAGGGGTACTTAAAGCGGTATCGCATGTTAATAACGAAATCAATCAGGCACTTGCCGGAGCGAAAGTTGATGATCAGGAACGTTTGGATGCAATTCTGTGTGATCTTGATGGAACTGAAAATAAATCTCGTTTAGGTGCCAATGCAATTCTTGCCGTATCCCTGGCTTGTGCCAAAGCAAACGCTCTCTATCAAAATAAAGCACTTTACGCCTGTTTGAATCAAGGCGAAAACATGTCCATGCCAGTACCTATGATGAACATACTCAACGGTGGAGCGCACGCTGATAATAATGTGGATATTCAGGAATTTATGATCATGCCTGTTGGCGCATCGGATTTTCCTAATGCGCTGCGCATGGGCGCAGAGATTTTTCATACCCTGAAATCAGTACTGAAAAAACAAGGCTTGAGTACATCAGTAGGAGATGAAGGAGGATTTGCTCCCGATATAAAATCCAACAGACAAGCATTGGATATGTTGAGTGAGTCTATTGAAAAAGCAGGATATAGACTTGGTGAAGATGTCGTTTTTTCTTTGGATGTTGCCGCATCCGAGTTGTACAAGCAAGGACTGTATCATATGACTTCAGAACAGCAGGTTTTTGACTCAAATCAACTGATTGATTATTACGCCGACCTGGTTGCCAGCTATCCTATAGTCAGTATAGAAGATGGTCTTGACGAGAAGGATTGGACTGGATGGAAGCATTTAACTGAACGATTGGGAACAAAAATTCAACTCCTCGGTGATGATCTTTTTGTTACCAATCCAAAGATTCTTCAGGAAGGCATTGATCAGAAAATCGCTAACGCCATCCTGATTAAGGTAAATCAAATCGGAACCTTGAGCGAAACTCGCCAAGCCATTAAATTAGCGCATCAAAACGGTTATCGCTGCGTGATGTCGCATCGCTCTGGTGAAACAGAAGAGACGTTTATTGCTGATCTGGCTGTAGCTACTGGATGCGGACAAATTAAAACAGGATCATTATGCCGTACTGACCGAACTGCAAAATACAATCAATTAATACGCATTAATGAATCAGCTCATCTCCCTTATGCGGGTAAATCAGTACTGTCTCATCGGTCTTAAGAGTGTTTCATCGCTTTTATTTTTCTCAAACAACAAGCGCTTATCCATCAAGGCCAAGCGCAAATTTCCTGGTGCCTCGACGTGTGCGAGGCTAAATATACCGATTTAAAAGTTTAGTATATTGCTCCGAAACACAATTAAGGAATACAATATTATTTAGACATTTTAATAGGCAAATATTATGCGTCCTATATTGATTATCCTCATCATTGCTTTGGTTATCTTGCAACACAAGCTTTGGCTTGGTGACGGAAATGTCATTGAATGGATTAATTTGGAAAAAAAGCTCGAAGATCATCAGCATGAAAATCAAAAACTCGCCGCCCGAAACAGAGCCCTGGAAGCAGATATTAAAGAATTAAAAAGGGGTGAGCAAGCCCTTGAAGAACAGGCACGCTACGAATTGGGTATGATTAAAGAGCACGAGACTTATTATCAATTTGTCGACTAAAGCTGGATAACTCTCGTTAAGAAGCATTCCACCTTACTCCCCACAAATCAGGTTTTTCCGCATATTTAGCCCAAACTGGCAATGATGTACTTAATACATAAATTATCTGAGCGTTAAAATCCTGAATAGGGATCGCATAAAATTAACACCATACAGTGCAGTCAGAAAATAGACAAATTTCTTTTATACCGGGCTACTCGAACTTGCCGGGTGGTAAATTTCATCAACTGAAGTTATGTTATTATTTACCACCTCTTCAAAAAAACGAGTTCGTTCAGGCTTTAAGCGAGCGCCATATCGATTATTTGATACAACAGCACGATCTCCGGCAATAAAATCATAGCCACTTTTCTCGCGGTTACCCGTAACCGGATGAATTAATTCATCGGATGCAATAGGACTTACCTGTGAAAAGCTCGCTGTATGAAGCAGCTCTTTAACAGAATATATCAACGGTTCAGCGGTACAATAACTTTGGTATTCCAGCAATGTGCCCCTAGATGCATTATGAAGCGCCTTTATTACATCAAGCATCTCATCGTCTGAGGGACGATAATGGCCGCTATGATTGGTTATGGTAACCAAATCACCGCATTTAAAAACCAGGCTTCCAGATGCCAATACCTTTTTGCCATTAGCCATAGCGGAATGATGCAATGATTCGTTGATGATCAATTGAGGAGATTCTTCACAGGTTAAAATGAAATGATAATGATTGTCAGGAATACTATTCCCACAAGCCGTAACAAAAGTTTGCAGTTCTTCAGAATAGTGTAACGCAAATATTTTTTGCAGTTTTGGAGATAAGTAAAAATTATCCGGATGATCGTATGAAAGAAGCCGCATGGCTTTTCGTTCTATTTTAAACTCTGGTTTCATGGACAATCTGGAGTGAATCAAATGACCAAAATACTTAATCAATTCAGGATAGATACTACGTGGCATAATGGGTTAAATGGCTGATTAAATATCCATTATAACGTCCAATTCTTAAGTTATTATTAGCTTATGCCTCTTTTAAAGAGATATTTCATGAAATTCATCAACACACCAGGTGATATTTTTAGCCCAAGAGGCGATTCAGAAAAGGATTGATTACGAGCTGCTGATTAAATTGCGATATAATCATGAGGTTCTGATGGTGGGGTATTCCAAAGGCTCAAAACAAATCCTCCACCACCTGAACCGGTGGGTTTTACTGCGACAGCCCCCGCATCAAAAAGCGCATTCATGTGCTGTTGTAAACTCTCACTCACCAGTCCCCATCGAAAAAAACAAAGCGCAGCCTTATTTATAGCTTTTGCCAGGCGTTCTATTGCATCAACACCACCTGTTTCAAGTGCAGAACGACATTCTTGTACAGAGTCTACCATATCTAAATCTATCTCTTTGGCAACTGCCGGATCTTGTTGCCACAAATTGTGAACCTGTTGGATGCAATGGGATGTCATGCCTATTTGTTTACAGGAAGACAAAAACCATAATGGCTTAACCCTTGGCTGCAAGCTGCTGCATACCCCGCTTTTGAAATAAACACCCTCGTCTGATGAAACACCTGCTATATCAAGCCCACTACTTTTTCCATGAAAAAGATGCTCTAATTCTTTAGCAAACTGATTGCATAAAGTAGACTCAACCATATTTTGTTGGCAAAACCAACGACTCATGGCGACACAAAGAGAGGCGGAAGCCCCCATACCAACGCCCACAGGAATTGTACTTTCTAATTCAAAATGACCATTTATCTGGTTTAAAGAGCGACCCAAAAGCTTCATGCCATGCTCCAGCACACTCCAGAACAATAAATGAGTATCCTGGCCGCATACTCCTGAATAATCTGCGCTTAAAGAAGATGATTGAGCACTGTAGCGCAGTCTTAACTGCCTTTCTTTAAGTGGAAACACCAAGGCTTCATGTCCTCTAACTACCGCATGTTCTCCAGCCAAAATCCATTTGCCGTAGGTGATTGTTTCAAAATCATAAAACATCGTAGTTACCCAATAAATATTCTGACTTAAATTGTCGTGCCTGCTCTGCTTGATCGGGACGATAAAGTAAATGAATGTTAGGGCCTGCATCCATGGTGACTATGGGACCATCTCCTTTAGTGTTCCAATGAGCCTCGAGAATACGCAAAAGTTCCAGGCATTGTGTCGATATATAAGAAAAAGGATTTGTGCATGAACTGAACAAATGATGCATGTCCTGAAATTCACGCCAGCAAATGGTAAAAATGTGCTCCCAATCCTTATTCATCAGCGCATCAAGCAACAATTTTAAACGCTCTTCAGCCCTTTGTGGCCTATCAGCATAAAAAGGACTCGATTTTACTCGTTGATGCGCCTCACTGGACGATACTTTTTTTTCTGCGCTACTGACAACAATCACTTGATGAATCAGGTTGTCATAGGGAAGCTCAATCCCCTTCACCTCATTTCCTTCCCATAATGCCCAGGGTGAAAAAAAAGAACGACAGGATGACCCAGACCCCAATCGACTTAATTCGGCTTGTTCATTATCTGAAATTAAGGGTTTATTGGTTAATTCTGTAAGAGCTCTTACAGCACATTTGGTCAGTGCCGCAAAACTGGATGCCGAACTGGCCAGCCCACTGCTGTGCGGAAAATTATTACTGGATTGAATTAAAAAACTACCTCGGTAGCCAAAATAATTCTTTAACATGACCAGGTGATCTATGTATCTTTTTTGGCTGGCTAAAGACAATACAAACTCAGGCGCTCCAGGGATATTTAAAGGTTCCCAAACATCCTTTGGCGCAGAAATTTGTTCCAGTCTTACCGTGGTTAAAAGATGATTTAAAGTATAGGATAATGAAGCATTATCAGGCAGATTTGCGCCGCCCTCCTTCTTACCCATGTATTTAATCAAAGCAATATTAGCGGGTGCCTGAGCAAGCCACTGCATAAAACGTCTCCTTGAGATCAATGACCCGGCGCATCATTCCATAAAATCTTATGTAGCTGCAATTGAAAGCGAACGGAGATATTATCTTCCACAATCCAGTTAGCAAGATCAGTTGGATTCAGTTGATTCCAGCTGGGTGAAAAAAGCAATTGTACCCGATCTGCCAAACCATGTTCTTTAACCAAAGCACAAGCCCATTCGTAGTCATTACGGCTGCACAGAACAAATTTGATTTGATCAGAGGGTTTTAGATAATCCAGATTAGCAAATAAATTTTTATCTACCTCAAGGGAGTCAGGTGTTTTCAAATCCATGACTATCATTACTCGTGAATCTATTTTGGAAATATCGCGAGCACCGCTGGTTTCTATAGAAACCTGATAGTTCTCATCACACAGACGCTCCATTAAGGTAAGACAACCTGGTTGAGCCAAAGGCTCACCACCGGTAACACAAACCCGTTTGCAATTGAAGGATGCAATAGTTGCCAGCACTTCATCAAGTTCTCGAACTGTACCGCCGCTAAACGCATAGGCGGTATCACAATATTGGCAGCGCAAAGGACAACCGGTTAAACGAACAAATACCGTAGGCAAACCTACAGTAACTGACTCTCCTTGTAATGAATGGAATATTTCCGTTATTCGCAATTGATTACCAAGGATTTTCATAGCGTTTTAATAGCCTCCAGTTTGTTTTGCGCCAATTGAGCGGTTGAAGTACCAGGATAAGTTTTAACTACCAATTGAAATCTTCTGCGAGCCTCTTGATTGTCCCCTTTTGCAACAAAGGCATATCCAGATTTTAAAAGACTGGCGGCTGTTTTATTCGATGAGGGAAATTTTTGCAACACTGTTTCAAAATGCTCTATGGCTTTGGGATAATCTCTTTTAACCAGATACAATTCTCCCAACCAATATTCAGCATTTGCCGTATACCCACCATTAGGGTATTTTTGGGCAAATTTTTCCATAGCTACTAAAGCATCATCGTAGCGTTTTTTTTGTACTAACTCATAAGCAGCCAGGTAACTGATTTGCTCGTCTGCGGGATTGGCGCGTGAAACCTCAGCCACCGGTGGAGTTGGGGTCAGCGTTTTTGTAGGTTTATTAAGAGCGATGCCTTGCCCATTGGTGTGTTCCGCAGTTGATGCGGAGCCTAGATTCAGATCAGTTGCCGGTTTATTCTGAACCATTTTTCCTGATGCATTACCTATTCGTGCATCTAAATCTTTATAAAATGCAACCTGTTGCTGCTGCAACATTTTCAAATCGTGTGCCTGAACTTCCAGTTGGCCACGCAACTCCTGAACCTCTTGTTGTAGACTCAGTATCTTGTCTATGAGTTTGGCATTATTACTTATATTAGTCGTACTGCTGGATTGATCATCTTGAACTAATGCAGGGCCATCATCAGAGGGCATGTCATCCATGGAATAACGCTGGTTTTGTGGATCATCCAGATCGGCATTTTCTATAACAGGTTCATCATATTTGGGATGACCAACAGACGATTTTTTAACCGTCTGTTGTCCATCAAAAAGTGCAAAATTATCACTATCGTCCACCACAGGTGCTTCAGACCAAACAGCCAAAGGAAGCATTACTGTAAAACAAGCAGCGATAATGGTTTTTTTGCATCTAATCATCTTGTTGCCTCGTAAGTAAATTCAACACGTCTGTTTTGGGCGTGAGATCCTTCATCATGGCCATAATTTGCAGGTCTTTCCTTACCGTAGCTTACAACACGCACCTGGTGTCTGCTCACACCGGCCATGAAGAGAATATCAGCTACCGTGTTAGCGCGATGCTCACCCAAAGCAACGTTGTACTCACGGCTACCACGCTCATCGGTATGACCAGCTAATAATACTCGCGCACCAGAATGGGTTTTCAGGTATTCAGCCTGAGCATTCACTGAAGGCAAATATTTGGATGCCAGAGTACTGTCGTCATAAGAGAACAAATAAAGTTGGTTATGGGGTGCCTGGGTAGTATATGATTCACCGGGTTCCTGACCAGCAAAATGAGTCATTTGACCTAAACCCTGAGCAGTAGCATCCGCATCGCTTATTGAAGCACCATCAGCACTTCCTGGCGTTTTGGAACAGGAAACGACTAACAATGCACCTGCAGCAAGCAGTCCCAATCTTGATATTAAACCGGCTTTCATCCTCAATCTCCTTTAGTTCTTTTTATTATTAAAAAAACACTCATGATGTTTATGGAGAGCCATTGTACAATTCTTTTTATTTTTTGGCTATTCCTGAGTCATTTTTTATATGTGAAATAACAAAAGCTACAGCTCTGGCAGTGAACTGCAATGACGCTTTGTTAGCTGCAACAACACCCGCATAGGGAGTATCTGCCTGACACGGTATGTGTTGACTGATAATTTGAGAGCCAATTACTTTGTTATCTGCTGTGCGAGTAAGTACCACTTTCACATCAAACTCCAGGATACTGGGTTTTTTTAGAAAATTTTGATCCAAAGTCAACAGTTGAGTATCGAGGCGATAATCGGCTTGTTCGCTGTAGGGACTTGAGGTAACCGCATAAAAATAGCCCGTTCTTTGTAAACTCTGAACCAATAAGGGAAATAACATATCAGCAGGAGGCGAAGCCCAGGCATTTTTCACGAACGCTTCAAGCTGGTAAGGTTTTTTAATGTACATCATTTCTTCAGTCTGAAATCCGGCAACAGCTTCAGGTGCCGTAACCAAAATAGAGAGATGATGTGGTTTTGCAACCCATTGCCTGGAACTAAAGGAGCTCAGTTGATACTCATTAGTTACGGGTGTTTTCACAGGAGAGCAACTCATCAGCACAAGACACATAATAAAGAGATTAAAAATTCGCATGGCTACTCTCCTGGACCAGGTTTAGGTGGTTTGGTTCCACGGATAACTACAGATGGGTTTTGGCGCATTTCATTACTTACCTTTTCAAGGTTAGCGGATATCGTATTTAATCGGCGTAACAACTGAACCGCAGGCGGAATCGTTTGCTGGGAGATTTTATCCACAGCAACTTTTCCTGCATTCATGGTTTTGGATACACTTTGTCCGGCAGCACCAATTTCATCAGCCATTGTATTAAACTTTTTGACTCCTGCTTTTAACTCCTGGAGTATCTGCGGAAAATCAGTACTGACCTTGGCCATGTTTGCTAAAAACACATCTGCGCTTTTAAGGCTACTGTCTATATTCGAGCTGTTGGCTGCAATCACGGCAGAAAATTTGTCAATATTGGCCAGGGTGTTACGAACATAAGTGGCGTTTTCTTCGTTAAAGATGTGCTGCGCCTGATCACTCACCTTGTTCACATTTTCTGAAACTTCCTTCAAAATAGCATCGAGTTGATTGAACAATGACGGTTTTGCAGGAATGACAGGATAAGGTTCTCCTGGCATTTTTTGCAAAGGAGTCAAGTCAGAGGAACCTGCGGATAATCCGATAAACGTTACTCCGGTTATTCCTTGCGATATTAAGGTCGCAGAAGTGCTCGTGGTTATGGGTATCCCCTTTTCTATGCTTAAAGTTAATTCAACTTGTCGGGGATCATCAATATTCAGTTTTATCTTTTTTACAAAACCAACCTGAACTCCATTATATTTTACCGGCGAGTCTTCGCTTAATCCTGATACAGACTCACGAAGGTAAACGGTATAGAAAGTATAAACTTTCTGGTTAAAGCCAACAGACAACCACAATGCGGCAGACAAAAGCGCTGCCATAAGAATGAGTACGGATAGACCGACTATGGTGTAATTGGTTTTTGATTCCAAGTAACCTGTCCTCCAGGTTGATACTGTATCCAGTATGTATCTTAAAATTTGCTAAAATAATCAGCAATTAATGGGTTTTTATTACGCATTAATTCTTCTATAGGTTCCACGCTGAGAATTCGCCCATCACCAACAAATGCTACTTTATCAGTTGTTCTTTTTAACGATTCTATATCATGACTTATCATCACAATAGTCAAATTCAAAGAATCTCTTAAAAAAACCACCAAATCATCAAATAACCGTGCACCTCGCGGATCCAGTCCGGTTGTCGGTTCGTCCAGAAACAACAATTCAGGATCCATGGCTATAGCTCGAGCCGCAGCTGCCCTTCTTTGCATCCCACCGCTCAACTCCGAAGGCAATTTACCCGCTGCTTCATTAGGTAAACCGACTAATGAAATTTTTAAACGTGCCAGTTCTTCAACAAATTCATGATCAAGCTGGGTAAATTCCCGCATGGGAAACATCACATTTTCCAAAACAGTCATGGCAGAAAACAAAGCACTGTGCTGAAACAACATTCCCCAGCGCCGACGAAGCTGAAATGCTTGTTCAGAGTCAAGATTCAGAACGTCCTTTCCAAATACTTTAATACTACCCGCAGCAGGTTTCAATAACATCAACAAACACCGCAATATGGTTGTCTTACCGCTGCCTGAACCTCCGATTATTGCCAGTATTTCTCCTTTTTCGACCGTAAGATTAACGTCTTTATGCACCCATTGGCCACCCAGATAATTCTTTAATCCCTTAATTTCAATAACCGGCTCGCTCATTTAAAGCCCCATCCAGCTGTAAATTACAGAAAAGGCAGCATCTGCAATAATAATCAGGAATAACGCCTGAACCACGCTTTTAGTCGTCAGACTGCCTATGCTGTCTGCGGTTGCTTTTACTCTGAACCCTTGAAAACAGCCTACCAAAGCAATTAACAGAGCAAAAACCGGTGCTTTATACAAGCCTAACATCATCTGAGACAAACCCACATCATTCTTCAAGCGCATCAAAAAGTCATCAAAACCAATTCCTAACATATGTTTGGACATAATCATGGCACCCAATATGCTAAAAATATCAGACCAAAAAATTAACAAAGGAAAAACAATAAGCAAACCTATTACCTTGGGAACCACAAGTAATTCAGTTGGCGATAGCCCCATAGTCAACAAAGCATCTATTTCTTCATTTATTTTCATACTGCCAATTTGCGCTGTAAAAGCCGAGCTGGTTCGACCTGCAACGATTATTGCCGTAATTAAAGATGCAAATTCTCTGAAAATGGCCATACCGGATAAATAGGCAATAAAAATATTGGCGCCATATGTAGCTAACTGCAAACCCATTTGATACGCCAGAACCACTCCAATCAAAAATGAAAGCAAGGCGACAATAGGCAATGCTTTAAGACCGGCTGAATCAATATTGGACATAATACTGGGCAACTGAAAGCGACGCCAATTCCCCAAAGCCTGGAAAATTCGAGTACTCAAATCACCAATTAAAATAACAAGCCCATCAATTTGAACCAGTTTATTTTCAGCCTCTTTGCCTATTTGATAAAGCATTCCTTCTTCAGGATGAGGAGGAATTTGATAGGTAAGACTGTCTTTTTTTGATTCGACCAATTGCAGCAGCTGGTTTTGAGCTTCAGAAAAATGAATTAATTCAACCTGATTACCTTGTTCTTTTAATAGGTCAGTACATTTCATTAATGCCAAAGCCCCGGCACTATCAAAATGACTGATTAAATGACCATTAATTACTACTTTTTGTGATTGAGGAAGCCCACTGAATTTGAATTTTTGGGTTAAACCATCAAGAGCCAAAACAGACCATGCGCCAGAGCACTGAAATGTGGCTTCATCCTGATCAAACACAATTTGAGCGCTTTTTTGTTCCATAGTCTCTGACTAAAATTAAATACTCCTAGCATAATACAGAAAATCCCGAATCTGCAAAACTAATAAACCATGTTATCATGATATTATCCCTTCTTCAGGTTTATTTAAATGCAGATAAATGACCTAAAAAAATTTCTTAATCAAGCAGAACAGGATTTAAACAAATCCAGTGAATTACTCAATGAGCTTGCTCATACGCAGTATCTGAGACAACCCCTCACCCCAACTGATCCAGATACTATTCATATCATGCAACTCATGTTGCAATACAGACTGGACACGCAAAAAGCCCTACATCAACTCTCAGGGATTCAACACTATCTGCTGCAATTATTGGGAATAGAATCACAACATTCTGATCTTTTAAACCGTGAACGCCTGGCTTTTGCCCTTGGCAGCGATGATCTGCAACACGTATTAACCATGCTCAATCATTTGTTGGACTCTCTGCTTCGCATTATTGCCCACAACCAACTCAAAGAAGTGCTGGATAAAAAGAAAGCGCTGGAACGTGTTAAACAACAAAAATTACAAGAAACGATGATCAGGGTTCTGGACAAACAGAACTCTTTTGCAACTAAAATGGACGAGTTCAAACTGGCGCTTCATCAGCTTAGCGGTGCGCTGCATGAGGGAGTAATCTACGATCATATTGCAGCGCTACAAGGACCAATTTCCCGCTTTTATCAAGCACTACAAAATGGCCTGGCGTTAATCAAAAGCCTCAACCCCGAGCCAGAACACGCACCCGATTTACAGTATCAGCCCGCACAGAAACCAGACCAAAATCTTAGCTTGTTTCATTCTACCCCATCGCACCAAAAACTGTTTAAACCCCTAACAAAACACACTGAACCCGAATACCTTGAACAGCGAGCGTCCACAAAGCGGCTGGGGCATTTTTTTAATCACTAAAGAAGTTTATGAGTAGAGTAAATTACAGCGAATTTATAAAAAAGCCCCGGATAATGACTCTCCGGGGCTAATTAGAAATGAATAATTACTTGGAAGGGGCTTGATTTACAGACAGATTCTCAAGGGATTCTTTAATTGCATCTACTTTGCTTCCCGAATCAGTGCTGGTATTAAACAAAGTGACCTTACCATGATATACCGATCTCGCAGCAATAACTACCGCACCAATACCGGTTAGGGCAATCAACAAATTGGCTAAAATGTTTTTTAATCCTCTGTGTGTTTTTAACTCTTTCACATCCTTATTCTCATCATTGAGTAATGTAATGGATTGATTTTTAAATTCATTAAGAGTCATCTTACCAGTGATGTAATTAAGACGGTACGATTGTAGTGTAGCTACTATGCTCTTCGCAGCGTCTATTGCGTTACGATTACTTGGACCTCTAATAGCCAGTTCTTTGATCTTAAGGTGTAATTGATTGATGCAATTAATTACAGCTTTTGTTTCTTTTACTCTTTCACCTATGAATGGTCCTTTATCGTTATTTGATAAAGGATGAACATCAACATTAAGACTCTCTTCACTCTGCATAGGGTTATCTAAATGTTGTTCCACTGGAGGATTTTCTTCACCCTGCATGGGGTTAACTAATTGTTGTTCTGTAGATATAACAGATCTTGGCTTGGGAAAAGCACGTTTCTTTTCTGCTATCAGCAGGTTTATTCTGCTTCGAAGTTCATTCATTTTTTGGTCGTGATCTGGTGAGTAATTGACAGGCGTTTCAGGACTTGTAGTGCTTTTAGGACTTCTTTGGGCTTTATTAACTGAAGGTAACAAACTTTGGAGTTCTTGATAAGAATTACAATTCTCTAATTTGGAAATAGCATTTTCCAGTCTAGTGCGTTCCGACTTATTACGGTTTGCAAGAGAATTCATGTTTCGACTTTTGTTTCTTCCCATTTTTTACCCCATCACATTGTTAATGCATAATAGATGTTCACATTGTACTCTTTTTATTTTCACATGGCAAGTCAAAAAATACAATTAATGCGTATTTTATTGCCATATAATTAAATAATTGTTTTTGAGCGGGTAAGTGCCTTTTCAAGGCTTGCTCCACAATATTCTGGATGAACAGAATTTTTTTTTAAAAATTAAATAAATAACAACCCAATGTGCCTTAAAAATATACTATAATTATAAGGTTCATGCGTTTTGGAGTTGAAAATGGAACACTACGCACCTAAAAGCACCTCGTTAATTAAGTTCTTTGCTCTTTTAGCTTTACTAATAGGCGCTTTGGTTTTTGTGTCACCAGCAAAAGCAGATTCAAGAGAATTAAATCCTACTCTTCCTAAAGTAGTTCCCACTCAAGTTTCATGGGTTGTTTATTACGGATACGGATACAGACCCTACCGTTATTACCACCCATACCGCTATTATTACCCTTACCGCTACTATTATCCTAATCGTTATTACAGACCCTACCGCCATTATTATCGTTGGTAATTAGCGCTATGGATAAAGCATGGAAAAGGATTGACCCCCATCAGACAGCTGCTCGAAAGAGCGTTTGATGGGGGTCAAATACACAATTTAAAGAAAAACACGCACGCTGAAGCTGGTATATTTTGAATCAGGTAGTTTGGTTTCTTTCTTTATGATAAAATCACCCCAATTTTTAAGAACCCCTAATATCAGGTATGCAAAACGATTACACCGAGTTTGAACAACGCAAACAAGATCATATTGAACTCGCCCTGATGCCCGCTAATCAGAGCAGTAATTTAAACCCTTTTGACAGGTGTTACCTAATTCACGAAGCGCTGCCCGATATAAATTTTAATGAAATCTCCATACAAAGCACTCGCTTTAAACGCCATGTAGACACGCCTTTTTTTATCAGCTCCATGACCGCCGGGCATGCTAAAGCTCCAGAGATTAACAGAAGGCTTTTAGAGGCTTGTGCTGAGTCTAAATGGGCCATGGGGGTTGGTTCACAACGCAGAGAACTCACCGATAATCAGGCGGCTTTCGAATGGGCGCCTCTGCGCCGTGATTTTCCTGACACCGAATTATTCAGCAACCTGGGTATTGCTCAAATAATCAACACACCCTTAGCAGCCATTCAAAGACTTGTCGATTCACTCCAGGCTACAGCGCTCATTATTCACTGCAATCCACTCCAGGAATGCATCCAACCAGAGGGAACAACAGAATTTAAAGGCTGCTGGAATGCCCTGAGCGAACTGGTGCGCTGCATTACCGTTCCTGTAATTGTGAAAGAAACAGGGTGTGGTTTTTCGCCCAAAACATTAATGCGATTAAACGAAACCGGCATTTGTGCGGTAGACGTCAGCGGCGCCGGAGGCACCCACTGGGGACGAATTGAAGGTCATAGAGCAGCGAAAAACTCAATCCAGCATCGCACAGCAAATACCTTCATGAATTGGGGTATAGATACCTTGCAAAGCGTTAAAAATGCAGTCCAAATCAATCCTCACTTTGAAGTTTGGGGTTCAGGTGGAGTACGTCATGGTCTGGATGCCGCAAAATTAATTGCGCATGGCGCAACATCTGTAGGATTTGCCAAGCCGCTATTAGAATCTGCGTTACAAACAACAGAACACGTACTGAGCACTATGCGTACCATTGAATATGAATTAAAAACAGCCATGTTCTGTACTGGTAGCCAAACCCTCAGCGACTTAAGGGAGAAAGTATGTCTTTAGTTCTAAATGCCCATGAATTGTTTTGTGGTTTTTCCAAATTATCACGAGAAGAGCGTTTTCAGCGTCTACTTGCCTTAGGCGCTGTCACCCAGGAAGACATCGCTTTTCTTCAACAAGGCGGAATTAAAGACCTTAATCTGGCAGACAAACTGATTGAAAACGTCATAGGCTACTTTCAATTGCCTTTAGGTGTTGCGACACATTTCAAAATTAACGGACGAGATTACGTTATTCCCCTTGCTGTTGAGGAAACCTCGATTATAGCCGCTTTATCCAAATCAGCAAAATGGATAAGACAACATGGCGAGATTATTACTCGTGTAGAAGGCGACTGTATTATTGGGCAAATACAATTGGCGAAAATAAACGATTATCAACGATTTTCACGTATTTTTGAAGAAAATCGCCAGGAACTCATTCATAAAGCGAATAAAGATGTTGCTGCGAATATGGTAAAAAGAGGTGGAGGAGTTGTTGATTTACAATTGCGTCAGTTAAAAAGAGAAGACGGCAAGGATATGGTGATTATTCATCTCACCATGAACAGTTGTGATGCAATGGGTGCCAACATTATCAATCAGGTTTTAGAATATTTGAAATCACCCCTAGAGCAATTAACGGGTGAACAGGTCACCATGTGTATTCTGTCTAATTTAAACGATCAAAAATTAACAACCGCACAAGTCATCCTGCATAATATAGATCCTGTTTTAGGCCATAAACTGCAAGAAGCCTCTCTTTTTGCAGAACTGGATCCCTACAGAGCAGCAACTCATAATAAAGGGGTAATGAACGGTATCGATCCCGTGTTAATCGCAACAGGGAACGATTGGCGTGCAGTTGAAGCTGGAATACATGCCTATGCAGCACGGTCGGGACAGTATCAGGCCATCACTCGATGGCGTTATCAGGATAATGTGTTAACAGGAGAATTAACCGCACCCATTATAGTTGGCACAGTTGGTGGAGTAACATCGTTGCACCCTACTGCAAAAATGTGCCTGCGCATGATGGATATTCGCTCAGCTAATGAATTATCCCAGGTCATTGCTGCCGTAGGGCTTGTACAAAATCTTGGGGCCATTAAAGCCTTATGTACTGATGGGATTATTCAAGGACACATGAAATTGCATATAGATAATCTGCTGATGGTGGCAGGAGCCGATGAACAGGAAATGCCCATACTCAAAGAGCGCTTGCAAGAATGGTTGTATACGAACAAAAGAGTAAGCCTTAACAATGCCCATGAGCTTTTAGCCAAAATAAGAGAAGTGCCCGTCGCTCTATGAAATGGTTTATTCCTGCAAAAACATTTCTGGTAGGCGAGTATGTTGCGCTGACTGGTGGCTCAGCACTAATCCTGACTACATCCCCTTATTTTGAGGTTTCATTAACCGACCAAGAAGAAGACTCAGCAATTCATCCTTTGTCACCAGCCGGGATCTGGTGGAGCAAAGCACAAGTTAGCGGGAAATTTTTAAACTGGAACGATCCTTATAATGCCTGTGGCGGCCTTGGTGCATCCAGTGCCCAATTCCTGGGAAGTTATTGGGCTTCTTGTCACTTGCAGCATAGTATTCCTGATGAAGCCACCATGCTGGAAGCCTATTACCAAAGCGCCTGGTCTGGCGAAGGATTAAGACCCAGTGGATACGACGTAATAGCCCAAGCCAGAAAAGGCTGTGTTTTTATTAACAAGCAAGACAACCTGACGCATTCCTATCCATGGCTGTTTGCAGATTTGTCTTTTCTAATTATCCATACCGGAAAAAAACTGGCAACACACCATCATCTCCTAAATACTCCCTTACCCGGTTCAATAAACGAATTATCGGCTGTTGTTAATGATGCAAAGCTTGCTTTTGAACAAAAAGACAGCGACAAACTGGTTCATGCCGTTAACGCTTATCACCGCACTCTTGCCGAATGCAACCTGGTCGCCGAGCACACCGCTCACATGATCAATGCACTTAAATCCTTTCCAGAAATTTTAGCCATAAAAGGATGTGGCGCTCTTGGCTCTGACACGATGATAGTTTTAACCAAACAGCACCATAGAGACATCCTAAAGCATGACATTGAGCGCAAAGGCTTGCACGTACTGGCAACCGAGGCAGATCTTACCTGTTAAGAAACTCCTCCCCCTAACCTGAAATATATTCCCAAAAATACCTCACGTACTCCCGCTTTACATCTTGAGTATTCGTATAAAAAAATTACACCCCCTACAACTTAAGCTAATAAAACCTTCAGAATTTACAGCTATAATAAAATTAGATTATTTTAAGAGCATACAATGACAACACTCACTGTATTTTGCTATGGAACTGGCGAAAATCGACGACAAACAAACAACATTATTACCCAGTTTTATAATGCCTGTTCTAACACGCAGGATACCATCTGTATCGATGGTCCTGGATTGTTGGGGACGGAGGTCAGAAGTCTTGCTAATAACGCTACGAATCAAATCATCAAATGGCTGCAAACGCAACCTGAGGATGCCCATGAAATTAATCTTACGGGCTACAGTCGTGGTGCTATAGCGTCCACATACATTGCCAATAACCTAAAGCGGGTTGAGTTGGCTTTGTTGAGAAAGGAACGCATTTTATCTCGACGTGGCAAAGAGCTTATTAGTACCAATAAAAAACTCCTAAATCAGCTGCAAAAAATCAATTTAAACCTCTTTCTCATGGATCCAGTTGCTGGAATGGGCAAAAAAGGCTCCATGGATGGACGCGTTATACCTGATAACGTTAAAAATTACGTCGCTGTATTGCAAATGGATGAAAGGCGCCGTGATTTTAAGCCACAGGATATGTCTCGTATCATCATCCAATCGCCAGAAAAGACCCAAGTATCCATCTTACCTATGTACGGTAATCATTCCGATGCTACAAAAATTAAAAGTGACGAAATGAATGCCGCACCTGAAATTCTCTGGTATTCATTACATCAATTTTTAACTGAACACGGCACAACCTTCACTGAAGCTCGAATTCCTCAGATTGTTTACCAAGACCACTACAAAGCGGCTCATGATATTCCGCCAATTAACTCGGCATCAGAGTTACTTCAATTATTCAGTACCTTACATGAAAAACGTGATGCCTACTTGCAATCAGGGAAGGAGATGCGTGCGCATGATGGGATTCCTGTACCAAGGGTGCAAAGAAGATTAAACAACCATCTTAATCTTTATGTTAAAAACCCGGAATTTTTTATTAATCAATTGGAACGTGAGCTTTTTAAAATCACTTATCCTAAAGTATTTAACTACTTATTCGAACAGAATCAATTTGACCTCCGCTTCCCGGAAGACAGTAGCTCAACCCAAGAGCAGATTGAAAAAGAACTGCACCGCTTAAAAACAGAGAATGAGAAACTCTTTCTTCGATTAGAATCTCGAGAAATACGTGAAGAAAACGGTGTTTTATCTGTAGGTGCTCCAGGAGGAACATATACTTTAGAGCCTTGTCTCACCCTGACACAATTATTTCCTAATTTTATAACCAACGATTTAATCAAACAAAAATTACCCAACAAACTGGCATCCCTGGAACAACAAAGCTATCGACTGGCGCTACAATACCAACGAGAAAAACCGTCCATAAAATTCTTTGCTAAAAGATCAAAAGATTGGCGAGCAAGCGATATACTCCAAAGAATTAATACGCTAATTGAGCATGAAAATCTCTGTGACGATGAAAAATACTTTCGCTTATTAGACATATTGGAAAAGCATTACAAACAAATGGTACAGGAAGCAAGTTCATCTGAACTAGCACTGATGCTTAGAGACCTTTTAGCACGTCATCAGCGTCATTTTGAAATTGTAGACCCTGGTATCACTCGAGCGCTGTTATCCACCGTTATTCACGCAGTACTGAGTCTGCTTAAAGAAGTAATCTCCTTTGCTGGAAATCTGGGCTACATTGGTGGTGGCGCATTATTTACACTAGGATTTGCCATAGAGGAGTTCGGTAGAAGAATAAATGAAATTATTGAGCCTCTAGGTTCTGACCCCTTAAAATACCTGCTTTGTGCCCTGGCATACACTATGCAAGGAACCGGATTTGCAATAAAAAACAGCTTCGGTTTGAAACCGCTAACAGCGTTTATCACCAGCGGCATCAGCTACATCAGAGACGCAGCCAATAAAGCAATCCTTGATATTAAGATTCAACCCAAGAATTCGACCCTAAGGGTTAAACAAACACTGCAAGAAATACATTCCCCAGATTCCACGGAAGACTCACCGTTAAATTCAGAAGACCAAGGCAACACCCTTTCTAACTAAATGCCTCTCCTGATTCAGCTGACTGATCGTTCAATCAACTTAATTAGAATAAGAAAATGCACTTCATTAATAATAATTATCAAAAAAAGCCACTTCAACTCAAAAATAATCAATAAAACACTTGAAATTTTATGTTAATCCGGTATGATTTCAGCCTCTTTAGGGCCGTTAGCTCAGTTGGTAGAGCAGGAGGCTTTTAACCTCTGTGTCATAGGTTCGAATCCTATACGGCCCACCAGTTTTATAAACTGATACCAACACAGTACTTAAAGAAAAGAATTACCCTGTAATGGGCCGTTAGCTCAGTTGGTAGAGCAGGAGGCTTTTAACCTCTGTGTCATAGGTTCGAATCCTATACGGCCCACCATTTTGGTCATTACGTCAAATTCAGGCCAAAATAAATAAAAACCACGATTAAAAACCCATTGCGCTCGTAGCTCAGCTGGATAGAGTACTTGGCTTCGAACCAAGGTGTCGGGGGTTCGAGTCCCTCCGAGCGCACCATTTAAAATCAAGGACTTAGCTCCAAATTGTGTCACTAAAACCCATTTACTGTGGCATAAACGTGTCATGAATTCGTTCTGCCGCCACTTTCAGGTGCTCACTTGAGAGATGTGCATAACGTAAAACCATCTCATAATTTGACCAGCCTCCAAGTTGTTGTAACTCATGTAAAGCTGTACCGTTTTGCACATGCCAACTAGCCCAGGTATGACGTAAATCATGCCAGCGAAAATTCTCTATTCCAGCTCTTGCCAAAGCCTTCTGCCATGCATGATTATTACAGCGAGTTACAGGCTTTCCCTGATATGTAAAAACATATATAGGGTTATTACCCTTCTGAGAAGAAATAATCGAAATAGCCTGCTTATTTAAAGGAACAGGAATAGCTCGGTTGGTTTTCGATTCTTCTGGATGAATAAGGGCATGCCCTTTTTCCAAATTAATCTGAGTCCATTTCAATTGAGTGACATTCGATTCGCGTAAACCTGTTGCTAAAGTAAACGCAGCCATATCTTTCAAATGCGATGGTAACTCTTTTAACAACCGTGTAACCTCTTCTTTTGTTAACCAGCGTATTCGTCTATTCTCTACTCTCCTCATACGAATCAGTGGCATGCTTTCCAACCATCCCCACTCTTTATGGGCACGAGTTAAAATAGCACGAAGAACTTCCAACACTCGATTGACTGTAGAAAGCGTAACACCTGCTTTTTCTTTTTTCTTTGCAATTGATTCGATTAAATTGCTGTCAATATCAGCCAATAAATACTTTTTTAGATAAGGATCAAGCCAAGATAAATGAATCTTATCTGTTTCCAGACTACGTTTATGTGCTGATTCTTCCAGCCATCGAATCACTGCATCCATCCATAATTTATTGGGAATAGAATTTACTATCTTTTCATTCCACAATTCATTTTTAAGTTGATCATGAAAACGCTGCGCATCTTGCCTTATCGTCGTCCCAGTGCTTTTGCGTACGCGCTTTCCTTTGTGGAAAATGTCTGTCCACCAGACCCCATCTCTTTTGTAGAGTGCCATATATCAATACTCCTTCTATTGACACCCTGCGATGCATCGCAAGTAGAGTACTTGTTTCTTATGTACATCACAAGATCTTGCTCTAAAAATATCCAACCCCTACCTATCTTTACAGCTGGAAGTTCACCAGATGCAGCCATTCGACGGATAGTTTCCCTGTGGGCTCCAAGAAATTCTGAAGCTTCTTCAATATTAAAAGTATTCATAAGCAACCCCAGTTATAAGCCAACCCCTCATGTTGTTTATGGATATTAATTTCGAGAATCAAAAGATAAAGCCTTACAAGTTCACGTTCAAATGAAACATTAGCAGGCATTAATTCATCAAAATATATTGTGCGTAATTGTCTTATCGAACAATGCAATAAATCAGCAATGTTTTTAAGACTGTAGTTTGTTGACTCTAATAGATAATTAATGATGTTCTTACAGATTTGTAGCCTAAAGTTATTTTCCACAACGAATACTCCTTTTCAACTTATTCTGTAGATAGCTACAGAAAACGCCTAAACATATTTTTTTATCTAAATCGGTTTGTTTATTTGTTACTGTTCATTCAACTTATGTGTATAATAAACGCTAGGTAAACATTACACACAAATATAAACGATAACGTTTATAATAAACAATTAAGTTTATTTTGCAAGGTTTTTATATGGATATAAAATTAAAAATAGGGTTAAGAATTAAAGAGGCGCGAAAAAACAAAAAACTAACCGCCGTGCAATTGGCCGAAGTTACTGGTTTTTCAGCGCAACGAATCAGTAATTGGGAAAGAGGAACAAGAACGCCCAGGTTTAAAGATGCAGAGATGCTCGGTAATGCATTGGGTGTTTCTCCAACATGGTTATTATTTTTAGATATTGACCACAAACCTATGAAGGATCATCCCTTCCAAACGATCCCTATAATCAATGTTTCATCTAAAATTGAAGGTTATCTCCCAATACCTTCATCAATTCAAGACAACATAACTCATGAAGATTTTGCATTTATCGTGCATGATAAAAGCATGTTCCCTATTTATAATATGGGTGACCTAGTTACTTTTTGTAAAGAAAAACAAAACCATTGCGATTTAGTGCTGATTCATATTAAAGCTACAGAAGAAAACTTATTTAGAAAAATAAGCTCTGAAGATAATACGTTTATATGCTCACCTATCAATCCAGACTGGCCACAAATTCGATTTGAATCGGCATCAATGTTTCAAATAATAGGTTGGGTAAAGAATGGAGCTAAAGTATTTTATTAGTTAATTAATAAAGAGCGTCCTGATTATAAACCATTGACTCATGGTATAGGGCGTGATGATTCTGGCGTTTTTCAGATATTTTATCATTGTTGGCAAAAACAGCCGGGATAACCCACACTTCATCGCTTCAACTCAGAACACGCTAAACGCCAATTGGTGTTGTTTTCTTCACCCCACCAATCCCTCGCAAGATCCAAATCCTCTTGCGTGAGAATTTCAAGGTCCCTGCCCTCGAATGGACTTTTTTCTATAAAGTGCATTTTTTGATAATCGTCGTCGGTCATAAATTTCTTAGGGAATCTAGCAAAAAGCTTACGCGCCGCCTCGTTGGCTTTAACGATACTCAGTTTATCATTCCCGTTAAAACGAATGCCGGCTGCCCGCATTTCATTTGACATGCGGAACTCAATAAAAGGCGGCGCAAGCGGGGCCTTTGTGCCCACCTTGACCCAATATGGATTCACAGATTTTGATTCAGCAGAATCTGGCTTCTTTTCGCACTTGATGCTAATTGCTGCAAGATAACGCAAGTCATCATTGACCATATCGCTGAAAGAATTGAGCAATTTTCCATCATTCCCATCCAAATCTTTTAGATAGGCTTCATTTTTGGCGATGGCTATCTTAAGAGGCTCCTCCTCTTGGCGATAATCTGATTTGATCGAAATCCGTGAAATCATTGCTTTCAGCTCAATGGCCGCTAAGGTTGTATGATGCTTATCAATTAATCGAAAAGTAATGATGGGTTTGGTTTCACCAGCTACTGTGACAGTGTCCGTCATTAAGAAAACAGGTATAACGTCCTTTTGTAAGACATCACGCCCTTTTTTAACTTTTTCTGCAACAAGGATCTTTGACATTCTTAATTGAGAAGGCCTTAGCATTGAGATTGGCACTTCAATAGTTTTCCCATTTAAACTGGCCTGGATCAATTCTTCTAACTCAATGGTAGATTTCAATGCCTTGTCCGCTGGCATCCCTTCATTAAATGCTATTCTTGTATTTTCCATCACCAGTTCGTCATCCTGAATCAACGCCCAAGCTGGCAGGACTAAGAAGAAATAGCAGACAAGCCCTGCTAAAAATTGCTTTGTGTTTCTCATCACCTATCCATTTTTCTATTATCATGACAAAAGCTCATGAAAAATCAATTCAATATTTCTAAAGTTACAGAATTTGCAGGTAAAACAAAATGAACCCATTCTCCCAACAATCAAAACGATTATTATTGATGCATAACGTATATTGGGATATCATGGTGATCCGCAGATGACCACCATCGTTTTTGTTGTCCGCCAAGAAATCTTAATTGTGAGAAAGCCCATGTTTGAATGGATTAAGAAAATATCCCAAGCTGTTGTACACTACTTTAGACCTGTGGACACTGACCAATCTATTCCCTTAACAGATGAAGAATCATTTGTTGGACTGTCTAAGGATACTGCTGATTTAATACCCATCAACTTAAACAGCAATAGCATGGAAGACATTGAATTAATTAATGAAGTCCCGGTGCCCAACCAAACCATAGCTGTAACCGATTTGGTTTCGCCTTATCAGGTCATAAAAGGCCTGGCTTCTTTTGTGCTATCAAAAGAAAACATCCCAAGAATCACAACCGCGGGTGTACTGACTGGATTAAATACGGGGTTTAATTTTCTAGCTCCCTATTTATTTGGTAAAGCGGTCGAATTATTAATGACTGATGAAGAATCTACAACCATCATGGGTGTTGAATTTTCTCGTGCTGCGCTTATCTCTTTCCTTGTTTCAGCCTATAGTGTATCCCAATTACTTCCAAAAATTCGCGACCAAATTTTGGTTCCGGTGACTGCGAATAATATCAAATCCGTTATTGTAAAAAGTACTGAACACTTGTTGAAGAAATCACTTAATTATCATGTAACCACCCCAATGCCGGATATGATTTATTTGATCCAAAAAGGCTTTTCTTTAGGTACCATCAGCACCCCATTGTTAACCCAAGTGGCACCCACAATATTGGAAATTGGAATTGCATGTGGAGTACTTTCAAATCTATATGGTATAGAGATAGGAGCAGGCCTTGCCGCTGTTCTCGTTTTATATACTGCTTATAGTGCAGCTACTGCAAAACCAATTATTAATGCATGCGAAGTGGAGTTGAGATTAGGAAATGAAGCATGGACAAAGTTTGATAGCGCTATTGCCCGTTATAAGACCATTCATGATTTTGGTAAGCTACAAGAAACAATGGATGAAATTAATTTAGCAATGACCAAAGCAACGACCGCAAGAATTAAGGCAACAAACCTGCCAGTTAAAGTGGGATATGGGAATATTGCATTATTACGTTTAAGTATGTTGCTTGGCGCTTTATATGTCGGACTACAAGTTAAAACCCGAAAATACACCGTTGAAGAGTTTATGGTTCTAGTGTCTTACTTAAATCAACTCTCTCAATTATTACCAGGATTTGGCGACGCCGTTAATCGATTATTTGCGTCTTACCCCGATTTAAAGTTCGTGTTTAAGGAATTACTCAAGCCCGATGAAGTGGTTGATTTACATCCGGATAAACCACTTAATATCACCTCAAATAAAGCCCCATCCATTGAATTTAAAAATGTTTCGTTTAGTTATCCTCCAAAACCAGGAAAAAAACAGAAGCATTTATTTAAAGATCTCTCATTTACTATAGAGCCAGGTGAAAAAGTAGCTTTTGTTAGTCGAAGTGGCGCTGGTAAAACAACCATTTTCAATTTGCTGTATCGATTTTATAATCCATCAAGTGGAAGCATAAAAATTAATGGGCAAGATATTTCCGAGCTAAGTTTGAATTCTTTGCGATCAAATATTGCATTATTAGGGCAAAATCCTAATTTATTCAAAGGAACACTCCGAGATAATATTCGTTTTGGTGCATTACACCCCGAGGAAGTGACTGATGAAATGATTTGGGAACTTGCTCGATTTGCTAATTTGGATGATTTTCTTCAGTCGTTAAAAATTGATCCGGAGCTTGAGAAAAAAGTATCTGATAGTGACGATGAAAATAACTCCGATTCGAAAATGGAGGTATTGGATACAGACACTATTGAAGATAATGTTTTAGATACAGACGTTGGTGAAAATGGTAAGACCTTATCTGGTGGACAACAACAAAAAGTAGCCATATTAAGAGGGTTACTAAAAAATAGCCCTATTCGACTTTTAGATGAAATTACAGCTCCCTTTGACAGTCATTCTGCAACTAAGGTTCTGCAATCTATTTCTAAAGCGTGTGATGGTAAGACCACCTTAATGATTACTCATAAATTAACTGAGGCTCAATTCGTTGATAAAATTATTGTTATTGATGAGGGGCGCGCTATAGCACAAGGAACTCATACTCAATTAATGAATACCTGTAAGCTGTATCAAGAGTTGTGGAATGCCTATACCTCTTCACACGCCGATGCTTTACAACAAAATAATACAGAGTCCCCCTCTTCCTCGAGGAAGATGTTGGATAAACTTGGAACTAAACCTAAGGATATTTCCCCTATTATGGATGAATCGAAGGAGGATAATAATTTAGGTTATGCTTTCAATTTACTAAATAATAAGAGTTCTTCAAAGAAACCGGATGATAGTAAAAATGAAGAAGACATGAGTTTGGATCTATAAGGAGGAGATGTTCTCTATTTTCCGTTCGCGTTTTCTAAAAATTGCATCAGGGAACTCTACTAAAATAGCAAACGTAGCCCGTATTAGCCCTAGGCGTAATACGGGTGCCTGAATTACGTTTGTGCTTCTGTTTCCCGTATTACGCCTACGGCTAATACGGGCTACGTCATTGTTTATCTGGCAAAAAACCACCTACTTGGGCATCCCATAAGGTTTTATATAAGCCCCTGCTCTTAAGTAATTCCTTATGTGTACCATCTTCGACAATATGCCCTTTATCAAATACCAAAATTCTGTCCATGTGCAGAAGAGTAGACAGGCGATGAGCAATGACCAGGGTTGTTTTACCTTGCATCAACTCCCAGAGACTGTCTTGAATATTCGATTCTGTGATGGAATCCAGCTGAGAGGTGGCCTCATCAAGCATTAAAATGGGAGCATTTTTCAATATAGCCCGGGCAATCGCAATGCGCTGGCGCTGACCGCCCGAAAGCTTAACCCCACGCTCTCCCACTAAGGCTTCATAAGCTTCTGGCAATTGGCTAATGAATTCATGAGCATGTGCTTTTTGAGCCGCTTCAATCACTTCTTCATCCGTAGCATCCGTCCTACCATAGCGTATGTTATCCATTAAGCTTCGATGAAAAAGAGTTGGGTCTTGTGGAATCATCGCAATGGATCGTCTTAGAACGTCTTGAGTGACGTAAGCTATGTCTTGACCATCAATCAGAATTTGGCCTTCCACGACATCATAGAGTCTTAAAATCAAATTTACAAAAGTTGTTTTACCACTACCTGAGTACCCTACCAAACCTACTTTTTGGCCTGCTTCAATCGTCACCGACTTATTTTGAAAAAGCGAATAGGTGCCTTGATAATGAAATTTAACTTTGGAAAACTCAATTTGACCTTGAGGTACGACTAATTGGCATGCTTGACTTATATCCTTGATGTCGTGCGGTACAACCAATGCGTTTAGACTTTGTTTGCATTTACCTAAGGCTTGGTTAAATTGATCCACTTGGTACATGGTGTACCACATCATATGGCCCAATTCCATGGAAAGCCCCAGGATTAAAGCAAAATCACCAATACTAATAAGCCCCTTTCCATACAAATGAATTAAAGTAAATGCGGAACACCCCATCATCGCTGCAATCATTCCACCTTGAACACAGCATAACAAAACAATAAAGAGCTCTTTTTTTTGAAATGCATTTTGCACCAATTGAAAGAAACGATTCATTCGCTCTACTTCATAAGTCTTTTGTGCAAAAATGCGTATATTCGATTGGTTAGACAAACTATCTACCAGTTGGCCAGACAGCTGGGATTCTGAACTTGCGTGATCATCAGACAACTCGACTAAGCGTCTTGACATCCAAATACTAAACGTTGCAAAGGCAATAAACCAGAGTAACAAAATGTAAAAGAACATGACATTGACGTAATATGCCGTAATAAATGAAACGATCAGCAATGAAGTGCCTCGAAGAAAATCAACAGACACACGATGTAGAATAATCTCAATATTATCGGCAAGGGTTGTGATTTGATCGGAAATACGCCCCGATAAATTATCCTGAAAAAATTGCGTGCTAGATCCCAACACATACTCAAAGGTTTGCCTGATGATTTGGTTTTTGATGACCGCCTCATATTTGTAGTTTAAAAACCCAAGTGTCCGCCAGGTTATATTATCAAAAATAATAAAGTTCAAAACCAATAATCCAGCTATCCAATACAAAGAGGACGTATCTGGAGTTGATTTTGCAACCAAGGCATTAATAAAGGACTTAACCAACAGGCTATTAAATGGCCCCCAAAATCCAGCCAGTAAAGCCAGCAGGATAAATAAAATAACTACAGCTTTATACTCTTTCAAAAAATGCCAG
This sequence comes from Legionella worsleiensis, assembly GCF_001467535.1. Taxonomy (GTDB): domain Bacteria; phylum Pseudomonadota; class Gammaproteobacteria; order Legionellales; family Legionellaceae; genus Legionella; species Legionella worsleiensis. Next base: position 13,194 of record NZ_LNZC01000006.1, on the reverse strand, counting down.
ACAAAAGAGCTCAAATGACTAGGTAAACGATTAGTGTTCATGTTTAATTACCTCTAAATTTGCATCATTGAAACGATGTATCGTCCCCTGTTGAATCTGATACTCGGTTTCAATGTGAATTGATTTTAAAAAGTCCTTATCATGTGAAATGACCAGCATGGCTCCTGGGAACTCGCGTAATACCTCAATAATATGGGTGCGTGTGTCTAGATCCACATTATTGGTTATCTCATCTAATATAAGTAACTTAGGTGGACTTGCAGCAATCAATGCCAAAGAAAGCCTTGCCTTTTCACCACCTGAAAGATTTTTGACTTTTATTTCTACTTCCTCATTTTTGCGAAATAAAAAATCATTTAAGTGAGTACGAATTTCAGCATGCGATGCATGAGGCATCTTATTCATCATCAAATCCAATACGGTTTCCTCTGGGTTCAAATGCTGATAATGCTGATCGAGGTACCCTACAGTGCTGCATTTAGGAGTAATCCATTCTCCTGTCCTATGAATTTGAATATCACCTAAAAGTGCTCTCACAAAGGTTGACTTACCTGAAGCATTATCCCCATGCAATGCAACCCGTTCTTGAGCATTTAGGTGAAACTGGACATCTTTCAGAATCAAGCGGCCACTCTCGTAAGCAATAGAAGCATCTTGAATCCTTATTAAAGGTTTATTATGCTCCAAACCGTTTAATTTAAATTTTGGTTTAATGATTTCGGGTTGATGGAGCGAAGATAGCTCATCCATCAACTGCTGCTTTTTAAGGTTAATGTGACTTAGGCGTTTATCTCCCGTTGTTATGGCATTGGCCAGTTTTGTTTGAGAACGAATTGTTGGCCACTTGCGCTGTGCTATCTTCTTTTTACCCTGGATGCGCGAACGCTTGTTGCGCTCTTGCTCTTTCATTAACGCAAGATGAGCCTCTTTCTTTTGTCGCGATAAACTTGTTAATTCTTGCTCTAGGGATGTTTTTTTACTCCGTAAGATTTGTTGATAGTCAAAGTAAGCGCCTCTAAATACAGTGACTTTTCCGAACTCAATATGCCACAGGGTATCCGCTACCGCATGAATTAACTCAGCATCATGAGTAACAATGATAAGGGTGCCTGGGTGGTGTTTCAGCATATGCATTAAAGAGCTACGATTGCGGCTATCCAGGTGATTGGTTGGTTCATCCAACAACAGAACATTCGGATGTTTAGACAATATCGTTGTTAATAGCTGGTTCAACCGTTGACCACCACTTAAGCTCGGAAACTCCTCAATCACTTGCGGCAGATAACCACATTGCACATCATCCGGTTGGACAATATCTCCTTCCGTCGGCAAGGAAAGGCCACAGAGCATCTTTAGTAAGGTCGATTTACCTGATCCATTACGACCAATAAGTGCAATGCGATCACCAAAGCGAATTTCACCACTAAAGGCTTCAAAACAGGTTTTGTGAGGATAGATAAGACTTAAGTCTTTAAATAGAATCGGTTTATGGTTCATGATTTACTCTTAAGCATGTCTTTTAGGACAGTAAAAAAACAGAAAGTCAAAAATGACTTTGTTTACTTCGCCCTATAGATGGGCGTACTTAAAATGTAATTTTCATGACGGTCGAAACCTAGCTTTTGATTTGTAATATAACTAACATCGTATTTTAAATTAAAAAAGCTAAGAATGTCAAGGTTAAAAGTTATCCATAATTAATAAAGAGCGTCCTAGATTTACAATCATTAAGATTTCATAATTTGAAAACCCCTTTTTCAGAACAAGCTTTTTTAAAGAGATCCCTAATATATCGGATAATGTAACAAGATTGTGTTCTGTACTGCTTAAGATTGTATCAATAACCTGAGTCGCAATACGCTCTCCATTAATAACCTGTTCACTTACAATCTTCATGATTAAAATCCTTATTACGACAACAACAACGTACTTTACTTATTTGACAAGCTTGATTTGATTAGAGCATAATATGTTTGTCATTTATATCATTAAAATCTTTGGCAAATACGCATTTTAGTTCAAAATAAAAAGCAACTTAATTAATAAAAAGACTAATATGGATTTTTGTAGGAATTTTACTAGAGTTTGTTGGGATGAAATTAGAGAGGAAGTAAAACGCTCTAATCCTGAGTTTTTTTTCTTGGTCGATGAAATCGCGCCAGGAAAAGATTTCCCACTTTATATTTTTAACTTTGGATATGGTGATTTAATTGGTGATTCTGAAACTTTTTATATTCCGCACCAAGGAAAGCTTCAAACCCTTAATAATTTTTCATCTCAAGAACCAATTACTAAAGACCTCATTTATGGATTTCACAGTTGTCCATTAGGTCTTGTATTAGATAAGTGCTTTGAATGGTACTTAAGAGGTGATTCAGAAAATGAAACGCATCCTGTTTACATAGATAAAAAAGGGGATTTTTTTAACATTGGGCATGTAACCCAGATAAAACCACTTAAACGATACTTGCCTAATGGCATATTGTCTGTAAAAGCTGGGGCACAAACCACTCTTGTAATACAAAATATTGGATGCAAAAGAAGCCATAATCGTCTTATTCGATCTGGAATTGATTGCACCATCCCCAATTCATACCATGATCACAGTGAGTTTTTTAAACGAATTTACCAATCTTGCCCTGCTGAAAGTAAATGGAGGGCCTCTATTGTTTACTTCTCTGAAAAATGGATAGATAACATTGTTAATAATCCTGAGTGGATCAATATTAATAAATATTTCTTTAAGTATTATCTACATTATTATGCTTACACCTACTATGGGGACTATTATCAACATATTTTTAGGGTTGCTTTTGATAAGTCAAATTTAGAACGAGATTTTTTTATTCAAGATACCGCTAAATATATCTTTGAAATTCTCATAGGTGAAAAATATGGGTTTTCGTTTACCAATACCGATGAGTTCTTGCCTGCATCATGGATAGGCTACGTTTTAAAAGACATTTATAAGCTAAAAACAGAACCGTCTATATTAATACCTAAAAAACATGTTGAAAAAAATCCAGTATATTTTTCGCTTCAACATCCTATTTTTAGACCATATCAAGGGTTGTCCAGAAAAAGAGCGACTCTAATTTCTGAGCTTGAAAATATGAAAATCGTTACAAATAAATATAAAGAACTATTTTCCTCTAATCATGAAGAATGGGCTGGTACAATTCTTGAAGAAAAAGCCAAAAAAGCTCAATTTGTTTATTACCATGGGTTTGAGAATAAAAAAAATTGGCTTTCGGACATTCATCATTTATTAAAAAATGATTCTGGAGTGCATCATTTAAGCAATGACACTTTTTGTCAAGATGCGCCTTTTTTTAAAGGATGCATCTCAATAAACAGCTTCTAATCGCTGTGCTCTTTTAGAATTAAATACTAAGAAAGCACTCATGAAACAAAGCAAAGAAGATATTGTCCAAGCACTTTGGGCATTGAAATAATACATTGCTACTCCTGATATGAGTGGGCCAATCATCATGCCTAATGCATATGCGCTGCGCCACGCCCCTATACCTAGGCCACTGTGGTTAGAGCTTCCATATTGATGACATAATGCAACGGAGTACGCCATAAACAACATTTCACCAAGAGTAAATACTAAAAGCGAACAAAACATTCCTAGTATTGTAGAAGAGAGGCCCATAGCAAACGTTGACGCCCCTAATAAAATACAGCCGATACAAGCAACTATATGTTTATTGAATCGCTCAATCCTTTTTGATAATTTTACTTGAAATAATGCGATTAAAATGGGATCGGTTGCGAAAAAAAATCCAATGATTAAAGAATTTCCTATTGTTTCGTTTAAGTGAATCCCTAGTACTGTTTTTTGTATCCCATAAGTTAAACCGATGCAAAATACTGAAAATAACATTGGAATAAGCGAGCTATAGACTGTCTCAATTTCTTCTTTATTACTGGATTTTGTAGCCACATCATGATTGCTGATTTCTAATTTTAAAAATAACTATTGAAAACAATATCAAAGTAACGCCGACCAAAGTCATTGCTAATTTAAAATGATTTTGCGCTAAAAGCATTATCAAAACCATTGCCACAATACCACCAGTATTTTCAAGTGCATTTTTATAGGATTGGGCAATCGTTAAACTGTGATTGTTATTTTTTGAAATCTGCAAGAAAGATGAGTTACTGCAAGTGATGAACAAATTGATCCCAAATCCCATTAACAATACAAAGACAACAGATAAATGAAAAGAACTTACTTTTGCTAGAATAACAAATGCAACGCCCATGAGTAAGAAACTTGCCCCAATTATACCCTTTGCTTGTGCTTTTCCCGTAACGTATCCACCACATATACTGCCCAAAATAGCTCCAATCCCCATTGCAAAACCTAAGAAGCCTATATTTAATTTATTAAAATTGGTGCTTACACTAAAAAAATACGCAATATGGTAAGATAGGCCGCCTCCAATAGCCTCTATAAAAGAAAGAGCCAATAATAATTTACAAGTGACTGGTAAATCCCTAAAAGAAAACCCTACTTTAGAAGAGCTGACTGTTGAGCTCATTGTAATCCCTCACATTAAATAAAAATTAGATACGTCCACTAACTATGCCACTTGATTTAATAACCTTAATGCATCAGAACTCGGCATTCGTTGTATTTTATCGGGAGGAATATACAAAGTAGATAGTGTTGTTAACTCTTGCCTATCAAGTTGCTCTAAATCAAATTCAGATATCTTTGGATGAGTACCAGGATAAAGAGCAGCTTCGTAAATAACCGCTTTTTTTTCTTTTTTATAGAGTTCGATTAATTTTTTTTTAATAAAATTAAGAGCCTCAAAATTGATTTTATTTGTTGGTAAACCCAGATTTCCAACCATACCAATCTGGTAAATTACTACATGAGAAGAAGGATCTACTACTTTATCATATAGAAGATATTCCGTAGCATCAAAGGATTGGATACCTCCAGATGCGGGATCAAACCTAAGATCGGCATATAAACAATCTTGAGTTGAAATACCAGGGCACACCACTGTTGTAATGCTATCACCAAGCATAGACAAAGCGAGCAAGCCAGGAGTAGCAAACACACATGGATGACCATATATAACAACACATAATGATCGTACATCTTCTATCGCGCTATGAATATATTGTGCAATATTATTATAAGCACTTTCTCTTGATTTAGAGTTAAAGTATATTTCATCCAGTGACTCTGATGATTTCGCTAATTTACGAATATAGCGCTCTAGCAAGGGTTCATTAACTAAGTAGATTACCTTATCACAAGTAGAAATATATCCTTTTGCTTCTTCTGTAATATGAGCTATTGTTTTAATTCCAGTACCAACTAACGCTACAACTTTCACTTAAATCCTTATTTGGTCACTGGAAAAACATGGCTCATATCCGGATACGGGATCACATGGCTCATATCCGAAAAATTCTTTTTATCAGTGATTAACTCCCTGATCTTATGTGTATCTGAGTTTTTATATGATTCAACCAAGCTTTTACTTAAAACCCAATCCTCTAAAACCACTGTATCAAGGAGTGGATTTTTCACCAATGCCTCAACTGCATCTAATAATTCCATAGTCCCTCCAAAATTTGGTAATCAAAATTTTGCACTATTTATTTTATAAAAATTTAAATCATTATCCTATCAAAAATCAACCATTATCAAGAAATCTTTTATTTCAAATAACATGTCAGTGCATACAATCTCATTACGAATTGACTCACATTATTCCACAAATGTATGTTTTTTTGAACACAAATTATTTTGCGCTTGCCTCAATGTCTACTGTTTTTTTACTTCCTAAATTATTTAATGTTATCCTCTTCGATCATATGATAATAATCAATAAGGACTCTATTTGACGAGTTTACAGATAATATCCCATTTTTTTCCATTTTTTTGGCCGAAAAATAACTTTAAAAAAAAGTTTCGGGTCATATTTTCATTATTTTTGGTTTTCACAACACTCGCCTTAAATTTAATTGTACCCATTTTTTTTAAAGATATAGTAACTGCATTATCCGGTACGATAATGACATCGAGCATGATGATTATCTTGCTGATCTGCTGTTATGGATTACTCTGGATGCTGGCAAGATGCAGTGAAAAAATTCGCGAGATGCTTACTTTTGTAAACATAAGTACAACAATTGCGGATTATAGTACTCATGTCTTTGCACATCTTCATACTTTAAATTACAAATTTCACCTGGATAAGGAAACCGGAAAAATAACCAGCGCTATCAGTCGCGCACAGCTTGCAATCGCGATGCTTATCTCGAACATATTGTTTCGAATTGCTCCGGTTTTTTTAGAAATTCTCTTCGCTTTTTTAATCATCTGGCACTTCTATGGATTAAACTATGGGTTCTATTTAGTTATTATTTTGGCACTCTATCTTGTTTTTAATGGATTCACTCAAAAAAAATCCACAGTCCTGCAAAAAAATTGTAGTATTGCTGAATTAAATGTAAGTTCCGCAATTACCGACAGCCTACTCAACACAGAAACCGTAAAATATTACAACAGCCAGACCGTAGAACATCAAAAAATTGACCAATTTTTACAAAAAAGCGTGCAAGCAAATACAGCATTATTTAGTGGAATGGGGATGTTTTTGGTACTACAAACACTCATTATTGCGGGTGGTCTTGCCTTTTTGTCCTATAAAGTAGGGTACCAAATTTTAATTGGACAGTTAAAATTGGGTGACTTTGTCCTGATTAACGGCTATTTATTACAGTTATTTGAACCTTTAAGCGAAGCAAGTGTGCGTTGGCGAGATACCAAAAATGATTTATCCAAAATAGAATATTCAGCCTATTTATTAGAGCAAACCGATGAAGTGGAACAAAACCACCCTGATGCAAAACCTTTATCCATTACCGGCCCGCATGTTCACTTTAAAAACGTCACTTTCGGTTACCAACCGGAACACCCCATCTTAAAAAATGTAAGCTTCGAAGTTCCACCCGCAAAGATGACAGCTATTGTGGGACCCAGTGGCTCGGGTAAATCAACGATTGCACGATTATTGCTGGGATTATTTGAAGTCACTCAGGGACAAATACTCATAGATGACCAGGATATTACTGCTGTGAGCAAGCATTCATTACGCCAACAAATCGGAATTGTTCCACAAGAAGTTCTACTCTTCAACAATACGTTGAGGTTTAATCTCTGCTACGGTGCTCTAAATATCTCCGAGCGTGAAATCAATAACGTAATCCAACTGGCGCACTTGGAAGAGATGGTAAAAAACCTCCCCAAAGGAATTGAAACCAACATCGGTGAAGGGGGTTTTAAATTATCAGGAGGAGAACGCCAGAGGATTGGAATAGCAAGATGTTTATTACGCAACCCGATTATTTTGTTATTTGATGAAGCAACCGCATCGCTCGACACGCAGACTGAAAAAAATATCCAGGAAAATATTGAGGAAGTTACAAAACATACCACCAGTATAGTCATTGCACATCGTTTGAGTACGATTATTCATGCTGATAACATTCTTGTTTTACAAGACGGAGAAATCGTAGAAGCTGGAACGCATCAAGAATTAATCGAGAAAAAGGGATTATATTACTCCATGTGGAATAGCCAGCAGCAAAAGAGTGCATCATGATGAATGAAAGTTTACCCAGCATTAAAGAAACTATCTACTATCTTTGGCCTTGCGTTTGGACAAAGAACAGCCTAAGAGGAAAAATTCACGTTGTCTTGGCTCTCTTATTTATATTGATTTCCATTGCACTAAATTTGTGTGTCCCCATTTTTTTAAAAGAAGCCATTAATGCACTCTCTGGACATGCCCTATTTTTAAACAGCACCCCTTTAGTCATCATTCTGACTTATGCATCGGTTTGGGGTGCATCCAAAGCTTGTATCACCCTCAGTCAAGTAATAGCTTTTCCTGTAGAATTAGAAGGGGCGAGAAAATTTTGTTTAGAACTTTTTGATCACGTACAAGCGCTTTCCACAAAATTTCATAGAGAACGTAAATCAGGCGAAATTCTTACAATCATAGAACGTTCACACTCGTCTGCTGTTGATCTTATTGGTCGACCTATTGTGATGATATTGCCGGTTCTTATAGAAATAATTTTTGCTATGATTTTTTTGAGCTATTTTTATGATCTTTTTTTTGGATTGGTTCTATTGTTGATGCTGGTTTCTTATATCTTGCTAAGCTATTACACCGCTCAATGGATTGTAAAATGCAGAATGAAGCAAAACAATGAAGATGCATCTGCAAACGCCTATCTGGTGGAAAGCCTGTTGCATGCGGATACCGTGAAATATTTTAATACCCAACAGGATGAAATCAATACAGCTGCTCAAAAATTACAAGAAAAGGCCCATGCAGATACTCGAGCATTAAATGCCGATGCAAAAATTCATCTTATGCAAAATGTCATTGTTGGTATGTGTGTTATTATTATGCTCTTACTTGCTGGCAGCCGAGTCATTGCAGGGACCATGAATGTCGGAGATTTTGTACTGGTCCATGGCTATTTATTCATGTTCATGCTGCCATTATCCATGCTAGGCTATCGAATTCGTGTTACCCGAGATGATTTAGCTCGTTTTCAAACCGCGATTCAGTTGCTGAAAATTCCTATCGATATTCAAGACCAACCGAATGCCAGAACACTTAAGTACAAAGAAGGAAAAATACAATTTGAGCACGTCCATTTTGCTTATAATGAACATCGGAAAATTCTTGATGACCTTAGCTTTATAGTTGAACCCGGTACCACTACTGCAATCGTTGGATCCTCAGGATCCGGCAAATCCACTCTCGCAAGATTAATCTTTCGGCTTTACGATTTGAATTCGGGGAGTATTCAGATTGATGGGCAAAATATTAGCAATATCCAACATGCATCACTCAGAGCAATACTCGGTATCGTTCCTCAGGAAACTGCTTTATTCAATGATACCTTAAAAAATAACCTGATATATGGAAATCCGCATGTCACTCATGATGAATTGACGGATGCAATACAAGCAGTACATCTTGACAGGTTCGTGACAAAACTGCCTGATGGGTTAGAAACCAGAGTTGGTGAGCGCGGATTAAAATTGTCTGGTGGCGAAAAACAGCGAGTGGCCATCGCTAGAATGCTGCTTAAAAAACCTAAAATTTTTATTTTTGATGAAGCAACATCTTCACTGGATATGAAAACAGAGAAAGACATTCAGACCTGTCTCAAACAGATATCGATCAACACAACAACACTTATTATTGCCCATAGGCTTTCTACAGTAACACATGCAGATAATATTCTGGTACTCGCTAATGGTGTGATTATTGAGCAAGGTACCCACAATGAACTATTAAATCAAAATGGTGCCTATGCTCAATTGTGGAAAGCCCAAAGTCAAAATAAAATTGACACTGGGTCTATTAATAGATTTGTTCCTTAGCTCATTATCCTCCGAAAAATACCTCTATATTTTGAGGAGGATAATGCTTGCTTATGCTGTAACACTAATGGAGGCGGCATTATGAATATAAAACAAAACGACACATCAACCACTCCCCCTATTTTATATGGTACAGCATGGAAAGAAGATGACACAAAACGATTGGTGCTCCAGGCACTCAACTCAGGATTTCGAGGGATTGATACTGCCAATCAACGTAGGCATTATTTTGAAGAAGCCGTGGGTGATGCAATTAATCAATTTTTAACAACTAGTCAAAAAACACGCAGTGATTTATTTCTACAAACAAAATTTACCTCTGTACATGGCCAAGATCATAGAAAACCTTATGATGAATTTGATTCATTGACCAACCAGGTCAAGCAATCCTTTGCAAGCTCACTCGAGCATTTACAGACAGACTACATTGACGCCTATATACTTCATGGCCCTTCACTATCTCATGGAATAATCGATGCAGATTTAGAAATTTGGCAGGCCATGGAAGAGCTGGTGTGTAGTAGAAAGGTAAAGTTTCTCGGCATTTCTAACGTTAATATGGCACAAGTTGAAGAACTATATAGAAAAGTCTCTATAAAGCCATCGTTTATACAAAATAGATGTTTCGCCATAACACAATGGGATCAAGACGTTAGGACATTTAGTCAAAAAAACAAGATTATCTATCAAGGATTTTCTTTGCTCACTGCGAATCAGCCGTATTTATTAAACCCTTACATGCAATCACTTGCTGTAAAATATGATAAAACCATCCCGCAAATTATATTTCGCTTTGCAAACCAAGTGGGGATATTGCCTTTAACCGGCACTACAAATCAACAACACATGGATAATGATTTAAACATATATGACTTTGAGCTTTTACAAGAAGAAATTCAATATATAGAAAATATAGGGTTATAAGTGAACCAATATGACCATTAAAATTGAAACACCAAGGATGCTTTTGCGTTTAATTAAGGATGAGGACTTAGATCAAGTTGCTCAGCTTCATGCAGACCGAGAAGTTAGGAAATTCTTTCCTGATGGAACACAAGATCGCGAGCAAACTAAGCGAAGAATAAAACAGATTATGAACCTTTATGGAGACAAAGGATTGCCTGGTTTTGTTATATTCAATAAGGTGACTCATGAATTCATTGGACGATGTGGATTTGGGCCAATTGAAACAGGGGAAATTGAAGTTGGATACCTTATTGTAAGAAAATTTTGGGGTATGGGTTATGCATCTGAAGCACTAGAGGCACTTCTTGAGTGGAGTAAAATAAATATCAATTCTGATTATATTATTGCTTTTGCGCCACTCAAACATAGTGCATCACATCGAGTAATGGAGAAGTGTGGTATGGAATATTATAAAGATGATCTTGGTCATGGTGTTGAATGTAAATTTTATCGTTCCATAAATAAATAATTTATAAAACAGGTTAATTAGCATGACAAAAATTACGACAGATGAAGCCGCGTTAAAATTAGCTGTACTTATTGATGCTGATAATGCTCGAGCAGTAATTATTGATGGTCTTTTAACTGAGATTGCTGGTTATGGAGATGCTATCGTAAGGAGAATTTATGGCGATTTCACCTTACCATCAAGCGCACAATGGAAAAAGGTATTGCATAAATACGCTATAAAACCAATACAGCAATTTGCTTTTACTTCTGGAAAAAATGCAACGGATAGTGCGCTTATTATTGATGCTATGGATCTACTTTATACGCATCGTTTTGGTGGTTTTTGTATCGTGTCAAGTGATAGTGATTTTACAAGTCTTGCTAACCGTATTCGTGAAGAAGGGTTGCAAGTTTTTGGATTTGGAGAGAAAAAAACACCAGAGGCATTTCGTAATGCCTGCAATAAATTCATTTTCACTGAAGTACTTCGCCCTGTAGCACCACCTGATCAATCAATTAGTCAGTCAAAAAAGAGAAAGCAGCCTGTTAAACAAGCGAAAGCTAATGAACCCTCAGCACAAGAATTTCCAAAAGAATTTATTCTGGAAGCATTAAATAACTCATACGATGATACTGGTTGGGCATACATAGGAACATTTGGTGGCTATTTAACTAAGTTAAAACCAGACTTTGATTCCAGGCTTTATGGTTTCAAAAAGCTGAGTGATTTGGTTAAAGGAAAACCGGAGATTTTTGAAACAGAAGAACGAGTCAATCCTGGATCGAACACAAAAGTTTTATATTTACGTGGTAGACAATAATAACGTGGAAATGATTAATGAATCTATTAGAAAAAATTGCAGCATTAGAAAATGAAGCTGCTGAATTTGGTTTTCAGTGGGAAACGACCGATCAGATTATGACTCAAATCCAAAGTGAGTGTATTGAAGTCGATGAGCATTTAAAAGCAGGAATTAATGATAACTCATCTGCTTTGCAGGAAGAAATAGGTGACCTATTGCATGCCGTGTATTCACTGTGTGTATTTTGTAAATTAGATCCCAAAGATACACTACAACAAACCTTAGAAAAATTTGAGCGGCGGCTTCGCGCTGTCAAAATGATTGCTCATGAAAAGAAACTCATTAATTTGGAAGGACAAACTTTTGATGAGTTGATGTCTATCTGGAAACAAGCAAAGAATAGAGTGGGTTAAACCGGGTGATCGTAATGTAAATTGATAGCTGAAATTTAGATTCGGCATTAAATCACAAACACGCAATTGATCCGCGCTTAATAAAAAATAGTCAGATTCACATAAAACTTGATCTGAGAATTAATGAACAAGACAACTCTAAAAAAGAAAACAGCACACCTTTCGCAACAGGTTGCAGTATGTGTAACTCGTTGTATTTATTGAAAATAAAGCCATATTTTCAAAGGGAGACTGCAAAACTTTAAATATTGGCTAATTAGTAATCAAAAAACAGTATGCAAATGTGCATCAAATTTAAAGTTGATGTGCATATTGTCTGATGCAGATCTGCATACTACCAGTAGTAACCAGTTGAAATATATAGCCTAATATGATCTAATTATAATTAGGGTTGGCGTGCACGGATGCATCAGCCAGACATCCAACATCATCGCAAAAAGAGGTTATATTATGGCTCGAATTACTGTTACCTTACCTGACAATCTTCATGAACAGGTGCTTAAAATAGCAGGTAAAGAGAATGACTCGCTCTCTTATACGACAACTAGGCTTGTTGAAATTGGACTCATGGTCATGAACACCAAGGCTGAAAATAAAGATGAGAAAAAAGCCAGTGACATCGAAGAGTATTGCCAAAAATTAATTATTCAGATTAATGGCATTGTTAAAGAAATTGCCGTTGATAAATTTAATTTTGATAATGATAAAATCGCTCAAATTACCAATGACACCCTGAACAAATTTAATAAGGTCAAAGGCATCCAACAGGAATCTTTATAATCATGCAATCTAAAAAATAGATATGTTGTAATCCCTGTGTCATTCAGCGTGCTAAAGGGACCGCGGATCAGGGGCTAATGGGACCATCTAAAAAGGCTAGCTCCGCCTATCAAACGGCTCATTATTTTACTTAAATTATACCTCCTTTTTATCTTTTTGCTTTTTCATTTCTTCTCGTTCTCCTCTAAAACTTGGACCATCCAAAGTTACCCTGTAAGCATTGTGACGAAGGCGATCTATTGTTGCAGCTGCAAGTTGTGTATTCCGGAGCGAAATGATCACCAATTCCGGCCGCATTTGATCGCAGATTCCGGAAACACTTGATCAGAGATTCCGG
>NZ_LNZC01000005.1 GCF_001467535.1 Legionella worsleiensis | reverse complement strand
TAAACTTATTGTTAGAGCGAACCAGATTGCTTGGCAGGAGCTAAAAAAAATGGCAGCCTAAAATTGATCGTGCGTAACATGAGTCATTCATTATCAGTCACAATTCATATGCAGATTAAGAGCCTATTCACAGAGTTATCCACAGAATATGTGGATAAGTAAAAAACTGAATAATGAGAAAAAAAGACGTGATAAGTCTTATGGAATAAGCTCTTTTAATTGATTGATAGAATTTTAGAGATAAATTTTTTGAAGGTGTAGATAAAAATATCCACAAGAATGAAATAACATATTTAAATATCACCATGTATACTAACAATAAAAAAATTTAAAAAACAGTCTTGACTGGCATGAATTTTGATCTAATTTGAAAAATAAATTTCTTTGTTTTAAGCATACTGATAAATTACAGTCGGTAAGCGACTAAATAATACAGGCAATCCTAAATTTAAAACATTTTATCTCGTATCCGAATTATCAAAAATTTTTTTACTAGGGTATGTTGACAATTCACCGCTGCCTACGTGCCGTGGCTTGTCCACGGCATCCAGTCGCTCTCAATCATTGGCAAATTTCTTCAAATAGGTCGCACCATTCGGGATTAAGTTTTTCAATTAGATTTCATTTTCACTGTCTTGGGCAATTTTTGAAACGTTTTTCACGGCGAGCTGCTTCAATATACAACTCATCCATTTCATAATAAACCAGCATGTGTACGTTATATTTGGCTATGAAGCCGGGTATGAATTTATTTTTGTGCTCACAAGTACGTTTATTAAGGTCTGTCCTAGCTCCTACATAAAGAGTGCTGTTAGTAAGAACCGTCGTATTATGAGTTTGCTCCTCTTAATCAATCCATTAGAAAGTTCATACTTTAATTTGACCATCTACTGGATGCCGTGGACAAGACCCGGCAGGGTCCATATATGTCAACAGACCCTAATAAATTGATTGAATTTCAGTATGTAAGTGAAATAACCATTCTCCAACGATTAGGTCATAGATGACGTTGAAATAAGCTGCCATGTTAAAAAATGACCTCAATTTGTTTGATTTGTCCTAATTTTAAACTAAACTCAAGATAATGGAAATGAAATAGGAAAAATTATGGACAAGTCCAACCTTCGTTTTATATTTTTAATTCGATTTTTATTTCTTTTGTTCATGGTTGTCGTGTATCAATCTGCATATGCGGCTGGTAATACATTTATCTTTAATCCTAATACCTTAACCTGGAAAGCCATTAACGAAAATGGCAAAGTAGTTAGAACTGGCCGAGGATCAGGTGGAAAAAGCTATTGTCCTGATGTGGGTAGAGGATGCAAAACTCCTTCTGGAGTATATCGAATAATCAGTAAGGGCGGGCCAGGTTGTAAGTCCAGCCGATACCCACGTGGACGTGGCGGGGCTCCTATGCCCTATTGCATGTTTTTTAGTAAATATTATGCAGTACACGGTTCCCCTGATGTGCCAAACTATAACGCAAGTCACGGATGTGTACGAGTCAAACCCAGTGATGCGTATTGGCTGAGTCGTAACTTTATGAAAATAGGTACAAAAGTGATCATTAAACCGTACTGACACAAGTCATTATGAGATATGATACCTAAAAAAAATCACCATTCATCTTGATGAATGGTGATTTTCTACTTGAAGTTTGTATCTGAACTAATCTTCATCATCAATGCTAAAAGACGAGCCGCATCCGCAGGTTGTTTTTGCGTTAGGGTTCCTGATGACAAACTGCTCCCCTTGAATACCTTGAATGTAATCAATTTCTGCGTCATGCAGATATTGATAGCTCATGGAATCAATCAGGAGCTTTACAGAAGATTCGCCATCCGAGCATCGTTGCTCGACTATAGTGTCGTCATCGTTAATTTGTTCATCAAAACTGAATCCGTATTGAAATCCTGAACAACCCCCACCTGTGATGGAAACACGTAAATTAAGATTAAAGTTATCCTCTTCTCTTATTAATTCTGCTACTTTATCCGCTGCGCTGACAGAAAAGTGTACATCACCTGTGGCAGGTGCTATATCAACTGTAGCCATTATATACTCCGGTTAGATAAAAAGTGTTGTCTCATATAATAAATTATAACAATTATCGGATGATTTGTTCTATTGTCGCTCCACCCAAGCATTGGTTTTTATCATAAAAAACGACATATTGACCAGGTGTAATTGCTCTTTGGGGGCTGGAAAACATAATATAATGCTGATTTCCATCTTGAGGGGAAATCATACAGGCTTGCTCAGTCTGACGGTAGCGGGTTTTGGCATAACATGTAATCGGTAATTTATCGTAACATTCCGCTAACCAGTGAATAGGGCCGCAGATGAGTCCCTGAGCGTAGAGCATGGGATGTTGGCTACCTTGTGCCACATATAGGGTGTTTGTCTTGACTTCTTTTTCAACCACATACCACGGTTCGTCAGATGAGTGCTGCATGCCGCCTATTCCCAGACCCTGGCGTTGTCCCAATGTATAGAACATTAAACCATCGTGCCGACCAATTGTGGTTCCATCGGTATTTTTGATGTCGCCAGGCTTGGACAGGATGAATTCCTTTAAAAATGATTTAAAGCGTTTTTCACCGATAAAGCAAATACCGGTTGAATCTTTTTTGGCGTGAGTAATCAATCCTAAATCTTTGGCAAAAGCACGTATTTGTGATTTATTATAATCGCCAACAGGGAACAAGGTTTTTGCCAGAGCGCAGGGCTCTATGGCGTGGAGGAAATAGGTCTGATCCTTATCTCTGTCTTTCGCTTTATAGAGATAACCGATGTCTCCTGCAATTTTGTTTTTTGCATAATGTCCAGTGGCGATGAAATCCGCTCCCAGCTCCAAGGCATGGTTTAAAAAAGCATTGAACTTAATTTCCTTGTTGCATAACACATCAGGATTAGGAGTTCTTCCCTTTTCGTATTCACTTAGAAAATGAGCAAATACTCTATCCCAATACTGCTCTGAAAAATTGACGGTATGAAGAGGAATACGTAACTTATTACAAACCGCTTGTGCATCGGCGAGATCTTGCGCTGCGGGACAGAAAGTATCAGTATCATCCTGTTCCCAATTTTTCATGAACAGGCCTTCAACATGATAACCTTGTTCTTTTAGAAGCCAGGCAGCAACAGAAGAATCTACCCCTCCAGACATACCTACAATGACTTTAGCGCTCATACTGCATAGTACCGTTAAAATTAAAACATCATAATGCATTATTATCTCACAAAAATGTGAAAAGAAGGAGATATAGACAGTTCAAATAGTGTTATCTTTGTGTGAAACACCGGAACATGGTAAAATACTTCCCGAAATAATGATTGAGTCTTTAACACAGCTTGTTGAGATTAGACGTTTTTTGAAGAGGTTAAAAACATCATTTGGTTGATATTTTTAACAATATGGTGGATAATATTGCTTTTGGATGTTTGAATACATGCTTCATTTACCCGAACTGGCGAAACAAAGCCAGCAAATTCAAACGGTAACAGTTCACGAAAGGTTACCTAGCTTCATTCATGGCCCGTGTCAATTGACCGTTGCTTTGTCTGTAGAAGCTAAAGATGATTATTTTTTACTACATCTGCACACAAACGGTGTTCTTCAGGTTATATGTCAGCGATGTTTATCCGAATTTCCCAGTTCTTATGACAACAAGACTACTGTTGCTGTGTGTCGTAGCGACGAGAGAGCGGAGCAGATTCTTGAACTTTATGAATGTGTTGTTGCATCCAACTGGCAAGTCGATCTCCTTGAGCTTGTTGTTGATGAATTACATCTTTATGCCCCCCAGTTTCATACCGAAATTGAGGATTGCAGTAGCGAAGTAAATGATATTTTAACCGGGAAAATTGAAACATCTTAATATTTTGTGCAATAAATACTTGGATTGAAGCTAAAATATCGGTAATATTCCCGCTTTATGAATGCAAATTGTTTAGGAGTAATACAATGGCCGTACAACAAAATAAAAAATCACGTTCACGACGTGATATGCGTCGTTCTCATGACGCTTTAACCAAGCCAACATTGTCTGTTGATTCAAC
This sequence comes from Legionella worsleiensis, assembly GCF_001467535.1. Lineage (GTDB taxonomy): Bacteria > Pseudomonadota > Gammaproteobacteria > Legionellales > Legionellaceae > Legionella > Legionella worsleiensis. The sequence continues at coordinate 119,367 of NZ_LNZC01000005.1, read as the reverse complement.
CACTGGTGAAACGCATCTTCGTCATCACATGACACCAGACGGTTATTATCGTGGCAGAAAAGTGATAGACACTGATTCTTCCTCTGCTTACGAAGAACAAGAGTAATATTCTTGAACAATATCACCATTGCAGTTGATGCAATGGGTGGGGATCATGGTCTAAGTGTGGTGATTCCTGCCTGTGTGCGTGCAGCTAAAAAAAATCCTAATCTGAAGATATTACTTGTCGGTGTGCAAGACAAAGTGACTGCTTCATTAAAGAAGCATGGTGTATTGTCTTCAAATCAGTTTACGGTAGTTCATGCATCCGAGGTTGTAAACATGGATGAACTGCCTTCACATGCATTGCGCAATAAAAAAGACTCTTCCATGCGAGTGGCCATAAACCTGGTTAAAGAGGGCAGAGCACAAGCCTGCGTAAGCGCCGGTAATACTGGTGCTTTAATGGCTACCGCCCGTTTTGTCTTGAAGACCTTGCCTGGAATTGACAGACCTGCAATCATCTCGGAATTACCAACAATAAAAGGTAAAACCTGGGTTATTGATCTGGGAGCTAACGTTGATTCTTGCGCAGAGCATCTCTTTCAGTTTGCAGTAATGGGATCTGCTTTGATTCAGGCTATTGAAAAAAAAGCGAAACCCAAAATTGCATTACTCAATATCGGAGTTGAGGAAATCAAAGGCAATGATCAGGTTAAGCGAACCGCTCATATGTTGGCTGAATGTTCTGTAATGAATTATGTGGGCTACGTTGAGGGTGATCATTTTTATTCTGGTGATGTAGATCTGGTTGTTTGTGATGGATTCGTTGGTAATGTAGCACTTAAAGCAAGCGAAGGTTTAGCAAAGTTGTTACTGACGTTGCTTAAAGAATCGTTCAACAGAAACTGGTTTACAAAATTGGCAGGCCTTATTGCCTTACCCGCTTTGAAACACCTGAAAAACCGCCTGGATCCTTCACGCTATAACGGAGCCAGCATGCTTGGTCTAAACGGTATTGTGATTAAAAGCCATGGTGGAGCCAACGAACTCGGATTTGAGTACGCTATAGAGCAAGCAGTTCTTGAAGCACAGAGTAATGTTGTTGATTTAGTACGAGATCAAATTAATGATTTTATAAATCAGGGATTGTTGTTATGAAAAATGCTGTAATTAGTGGCACGGGAAGTTATTCTCCTGAGAAACAACTCACCAACGCTGACCTCGAAAAAATGCTGGATACAAACGATGAGTGGATAGTATCACGCTCTGGAATCAGCAGTCGTAGCATTGCCCAACCTCATGAAACTACTTCTTATATGGCCTCTCGGGCTGCGGAACACGCCTTGGCTTCGTCCGGTCTTGCTGCTGAAGAAATAGACTTGATTCTTGTTGCAACCTGCACGCCCGATCATTTTTTTCCAAGCGTAGCATGTCACGTACAACATGCATTAAAAATAAAAAAACCTATTCCCGCTTTTGATGTTAGCGCAGCGTGCAGCGGTTTTGTCTATGTTATGGATATCGCTAAACAGTATATAGCTACAGGTGCCGCTCGCCATGTGATGGTGATTGGTGCTGAAAGCATGTCCAGAGCTGTTGACTGGACGGATCGATCAACCTGTGTTCTCTTTGGTGATGGTGCCGGAGCCCTTGTATTGAGTGCTAGCGAGCGTCAAGGTATTTTGGGAAGTGTTTTACATTCTGCTTATGATGCAGACAAGTTACTCACCCTGCCTAATACTGCATTTGAAGAGAATCGAACAACGATTGGTATGCGTGGAAATGAAGTATTTAAAATTGCTGTGAATATTATGGGTGATGTTGTCGATGAAGTACTGGCACTCAGTCAATTAAACAAGTCAGATATTAACTGGCTAATTCCACATCAGGCTAATATACGTATTATCAAGGCAATCGCTAAAAAACTGTCTCTCCCTATGTCGCAAGTTATCGTTACTATTGGTAATCAGGGCAATACATCAGCAGCCTCTATACCACTAGCGCTGGATCATTCCATTAAAAACAACAAGGTAAAACGAGATGAGTTGTTATTAATTGAATCATTTGGTGGAGGAATGACTTGGGGTGCAATGGTCATTCGGTACTAATTAACTAAAAAGGTTTATTCTATTATGACTAACACAGCGTTTGTATTTCCTGGTCAAGGATCACAATCTGTAGGGATGTTATCAGATTTTTCTCTTCAATATCCAATTGTTACTGATGTCTTTGCAGAAGCATCTGAAGCAGTAGGATATGATTTATGGGATTTGATTCAGAATGGACCGGTTGAGAAATTAAACCAGACCGAGCATACTCAGGCAGCGATGCTGACATCTGATGTGGCAGTTTTTCGATTATTAATTCAACAAGGTTTTCCTCATCCTTTGATTATGGCTGGACACAGCCTGGGAGAGTATGCTGCTTTGGTTTGCGCCAACTCATTATCACTCTCCGATGCTGTACGCCTGGTTGCTCGCCGAGGTCAGGTGATGCAAAATGCTATTCCTCTTGGACTTGGTGCAATGGCGGCCATTGTAGGATTGACCGATGAGCAGGTTAATACTTTATGTGTGGAAGCAAGCACGGAAGAAGAGAAAGTTACTCCTGCAAATTATAATGCTATTGGACAGATAGTTGTTGCTGGCCATACTCCTGCAGTCGAACGTATGATAAAATTGGCAAATGACGCTGAAGCACGTTTGGCAAAAATAATTCCTGTCAGTGTTCCTTGTCACTGCCCTTTGTTGACTGAAGCTGCTGAGCTTTTTGCACAAGATCTGGCGCAAACTGATTTTAAAAATCCCGCAATAGATGTAATCAGTAATGTGGATTTAAGTGTCTATTATTCTGCAGACCATATTAGAAAACAGTTAAAAGAACAATTATATAGTCCTGTGCGTTGGGTTGAGACTATTCAAATGTTTAAGAATAGAGGTATTGATCTCATCATAGAGTGCGGTCCAGGAAAAGTTCTTAATGGATTGGTTAAACGAATTGACCGAAGTTTAAATGTGATTAGTGTTTATGACACCATTAGCCTGGATCAGGTAGTGGATCAATTACATATTCCAGCTTAAGAGGATGCGTGATGATAACTTTAGAAGGTAAAATAGCTTTGGTAACCGGAGCAAGCCGCGGGATTGGTCAGGCAATTGCGGTTAAACTTGCACGATGTGGTGCGTTTGTTTTTGGAACTGCAACTACAGAACAGGGCGCTGATTCGATTAATACATTGTTTGAAAAAGAGAAATTATCAGGCAAAGGCATTGTTTTGGATGTTACCAATTCAGAACAAATTGAGAATCTGATGACTTCATTAACTGAAACAAATCAATGTCCTTCAATTCTGGTAAATAATGCAGGGATTACTGCGGATAATTTACTGTTAAGAATGGACGATGAGGAATGGTACAGGGTTATTGAGACTAATCTAAATTCTATCTATAAAATGTCCAAGACCTTTATAAAGCCCATGTTTCGAGCCCGCTGGGGTCGAATTATTTCTGTAGGTTCTGTTGTTGGTTCAAGTGGTAATTCAGGCCAGGTAAATTATACTGCGGCTAAGGCGGGCGTGGTCGGTTTTTCAAAATCATTGGCTCAGGAAATCGGTAGCCGAGGTATTACTGTAAACGTAGTTGCCCCAGGCTTCATTGATACCGATATGACAACTTCATTGCCTGATATGGTAAAAGACGAAATGTTAAAAAGAATTCCAATGCGCAAATTAGGGCAAGCGGAAGATGTAGCTGATGCTGTTGCTTTTTTAGCGTCAGACAGTGCTAAATATATTACAGGTGAAACAATTCATGTCAATGGCGGCATGTATATGAATTAAATGCTCTTGCGTTATCTGTATAATTGAATAAACTAACCGTCAGCATTTAAAGTATTTCTATAAACCGAAAGAGGAAAATCAAGTTATGAGTACAGTTGAAGACCGTGTACGTAAAATTGTTGTTGAACAATTGGGCGTTAAAGAAGAAGAGCTAAAAAATGATGCGTCATTTGTGGACGATTTGGGTGCTGATTCTCTTGATACAGTGGAGTTGGTAATGGCTCTGGAAGAAGAGTTTGAAACTGAAATTCCTGATGAAAAAGCAGAAAAAATCACCACGATTCAAGAAGCTATTGACTATATTGAATCTAACTTAAACAAAGAAGAAGCTTAATTTTTTCGAGGAGCTTTGATTGAATAAACGGCGTGTAGTTGTTACTGGCATGGGGATGCTTACCCCGGTCGGACTTAATGTACAAGAAACTTGGCAAAATATATTGGCTGGAGTCAGTGGTGTAGGAATGGTTGAAGATTTTGATACCAGTGAATACAGCACGAAAATCTGGGCCAAGGTCAAGAATTTTAATATTGAGAACTACGTGCCTATCAAAGATGCTCGTAAAATGGACGTGTTTACGCAATATGGAATTGCTGCTGCGGAAGAGGCAATTCTTGATTCTGGTCTAAAGATTGATGAAGCTTTATCACGCCGTACAGGAGTTGCTGTAGGTGCGGGTATCGGTGGAATTCAAACGATTACCAACAATCAGGATAAACTGGTTTCTGGCGGTCCGCGTAAAGTTTCACCTTTTTTTATTCCAGCAGGCATAATTAATATGGTTGCTGGACAGATTTCTATTAAGCATAATTTAAAAGGCCCCAATATTTCTGTAGTTACTGCATGTACTACTGGAACTCACAATATTGGTCTGGCTGGTCGAATTATTGCTTACGGTGACGCAGATGTTATGGTTTGTGGTGGAGCAGAAATGACCACAACACCACTGTGTCTTGCTGGGTTTTCAGCAGTCAGATCTTTATCCAAGCGTAATGATGAGCCGGAAAAAGCTTCGAGACCTTGGGATAAGGACAGAGATGGTTTTGTTATGGGAGAAGGCGCCGGTATACTTGTCCTGGAAGAATATGAACATGCGAAAGCAAGAGGCGCTAAAATTTATGCTGAATTGGCAGGTTTTGGTATGTCTGGAGATGCTTATCACATCACCGCTCCTGACGAAGATGCTGACGGTGCTGCTCGAGCTATGGAAGCAGCAATACATGATGCAGGTATAAATCCTCAACAAGTGGATTATATCAACGCCCACGGCACCTCAACTTATCTTAACGATATGAACGAGACCAAAGCCATTAAACGAATTTTTCAGCAACATGCTTATGATCTTGCTGTTAGCTCAACCAAATCAATGACCGGACATTTGTTAGGGGCTGCGGGATCAGTCGAAGCAATTATCAGTATTTTAGCAATAAAAGATCAAATTGCTCCTCCAACTATAAATCTGGATAATCCTGATGAGGGTTGTGATTTGAATTATGTTCCGCACACGCCACAAAAAAGAACCATAAATTATGCTTTGAGTAACTCCCTTGGTTTCGGTGGCACAAATGGCAGTTTGCTGTTTAAGCGAATCTAAATGAACTCCGCAAGGCATAAAAAACTGGCACTTTATATTTTTGCTCTGTTTTTTATGTCTTTTTTATATTTCGTCTGGTATGTCTATCAATTAGCGTTTACTCCCCTTGCAGTTGAAAGTACTTCAAACCAAATAATCACTATTGAACGATCAGCATCTGCGTACCAGGTAGTGAATCTGTTAAAAGAAAAAAAACTTATCCATTCGACTCGATTTTTGTTATTGATCATTCGTTACAAAGGTCTTTCACATCAGATTAAAGCAGGAGTTTATCTCCTCAAACCAGGTGAGACCGTTATTGAGTTACTCCAGAGAATAGTAGCTGGGGATGTAATCAAACAAAAGTTTACAATTATTGAGGGAACGACTCAAAACAAAGTAGCTCAAGATTTAATGAAAGCACCGTATTTGCATTATCATCCTGAAGATTGGCTTGGCATTCAGGGAAATTATCCTAATTCTGAGGGATTGTTGCTTGCTGACACCTATCAATATCAGGGAGGAAGCAGCAGTAAAGAACTTTTGGAACACGCACACGGTAATTTGCTTTCATACCTGAATGATGCCTGGTCGCATAGGGCTTCTGATTTGCCGTATCGTAATGCTTATGAGTTATTGATTGCGGCATCGATAATTGAAAAAGAATCGGCTCTGCCGCAGGAACGAAAATTAATTTCAGGCGTCATTGTAAATCGATTAAAAAAATCTATGCCTTTACAAATGGATCCCACAGTTGTTTATGCTCTTGGAGCAGATTATAAGGGTAAATTATCGCATAACGATCTGTACGTTAAATCACCCTATAATTCATACATTAATAAAGGGTTACCTCCCACGCCTATTGCAATGGTTGGTAAAGAATCTATTGATGCAGCAGCGCATCCTCAGCCTTCTCAATATCTTTATTTCGTTGCGCGAGGAGATGGTTCTCATCAGTTTTCAGAAACCTATGAACAACAACGAAAAGCGATTAATCAATATCAACGTAAGGACAATTAATGACATTGTTCCATGGAAAATTAATAGTAATAGAAGGGCTTGAGGGAGCAGGTAAATCTACTGCTGTGGGCACTGTCATTAATGAATTAACGCAGCGAGGCATCTCTACTGTAACGACTCGTGAACCGGGAGGAACGGATATTGGCGAGATTTTAAGATCAGTAATCAAAAATCCTCAATACAGTGATGTCCTCGATGACAAATCGGAATTGCTTTTGCTTTATGCGGCACGAATCCAATTAATCGAGCAAGTGATCAAACCTGCTTTAAAAAAAGGGATATGGGTTATAGCAGACAGATTTGAATTATCTACACTGGCTTATCAGGGTGGGGGTAGGGGATTGGATTTAGAAATGATAAAAAGATTATCCGCTTTCTGTCTTGATGGTTTTAAACCTGATCTTACTTTATATTTAGATATTGCTCCTGAAACAGGGATGCAAAGAGTAAGACAACGTGGGGCATATGACAGAATTGAACAGCAATCCCTGGATTTTTTTCATCGTGTCCATCAAACCTATATCAATCATATTCAGCAAAATCCAGATATTGTAACTGTTGATGCAAGCCAGCCTTTGCATACAGTACAATGTGCAATTAAAGATTCAATTATTCAATTTATAGAGCGTTAAGATGAATCATTGTGAACAATGGCAAAAAATTCAAGCTGCTTTCGCTCAGCAGCGTATGCCTCAGTCTTTGCTTTTGGTAGGTCCTCTACATTGTGGTCTTGAATCATTTGTTAAACAAATAATGAGTTTAGTGCTTTGCCAGTCAGAGCATAATAAGCCGTGTTTGAGTTGCAGTAACTGCCAGATGGTAGCTCGAATGGAACATCCTGATGTTGAATGGATAAAGCCTGAAAAAAATGGTGGGGCAATAAAAATTGATCAAATCAGAGAGTTACATCGTTCGGCTTATTTAACTCCCCAACGTGCCGATTATCGATTAATTGTCATTGAGTCAGCAGACAGAATGAATACCGCTTCGGCAAATGCTTTGTTGAAAATTCTGGAAGAACCAGCGCAACACGTTGTATTTATCCTTATGGCAGAACAATTAAGTACAATCTTGCCAACCGTATTAAGCCGTTGTCAGATTCTTACTTTTTCAGGAATAGATGATTCTGACTCAACTAATTTATTATCTCTTGGAACATATTATGCGCCGGATTCAGACCGAGCTGTTGTTTTTAGGGATGCCGATGTTATTTTAGATGGACTTATTGCCCTGCTTGAACGAAAGCAGCATCCTTGTTCTCTTGCATCTGCGTGGACTCATTATGAATTAGGTAGTTTTTTATGGTTTTTGTATTTGGTTTATTCTCAAATACAAATAATGCACATAAAAAAACACAGCATTTCTGAACCTGCATCGCAGCAACTTAATCGATTAGTACCATTAGTTTCTCCTTTGTTATTATTCAGACAAATTGACAAAATTAATACGCTCTTGAAAAAAATAAGCCATAATATGAATGTGAATCAAACATTAGCTTTAGAAGATTTGTTGTTTTCACTTGGTGCTGACGATTTAACATCTTAAGTATTCAATAGGAAAAAATTATGGCAGACAAAATTCAATTGATAAACTGTTCCTTTTCCAGCGAAGCCTCTTTGTATTTGGCTTATATGCCTTTTGTGAAAGGAGGGGGCCTTTTCATCAGAACAAATCATATCTATCCTCTTGGTGAGTTGGTGCAATTGTCAGTAAAGCTGATTAATGAGCCAGATGCCTATTTGGTTAATGCTAAAGTGGTATGGATTACTCCCAAGGGCGCTCAGGGAAATAAGCCCTCTGGAATAGGAGTGCAATTTCAAGGTGAAAACAGTAGGTATTTATGTAACAAAATAGAAACCTATTTAGCCGGTATGTTAAAATCAACCCAGATGACTGATACCATCTGATTCGTTTAATTGTAAGGATTTATATGCTCGTTGATTCACATTGTCATTTGAATTTTATTGATTTAACCGATTTTAACCATGATTTGTCTCAAGTGATTCAGTGTGCCCAGGAACAAGGTGTGAATCATTTTTTAACTGTATGCGTTGAATTAAGTGACTATCCCCAATTAGAAGCTATTGCATCAGCATATCCTAATATTAATATTTCTGTGGGTGTTCATCCAAACAGCGAAATGACAACACCAGTGACTGCTTCCTTACTTTGCGATATGGCGGCTAACCCTGCGTGTATTGCGATTGGCGAGACGGGTCTTGATTATTATCGAACGCTTACCGATGAAGCACGAGAAATGCAAAGACAGCGTTTTCGAGAACACATAAAAGCGGCATTAATTACGGCAAAACCCTTAATTATTCATACTCGCCAAGCAGCAGAAGATACTCTTGCTTTAATGGAAGAAGAAAAGGCTAATGAAATAGGTGGGGTGATGCATTGTTTTGCAGAGGATATTGATATTGCCAAAAGAGCTATAGATCTTAATTTTTATATTTCTTTTTCCGGTATCGTCACGTTTAAAAATGCGACAGCACTTCAAGAAGTCGCAAAACAAATTCCTCTGGATAGAATTTTAATTGAAACGGATTCACCTTATTTGGCTCCAGTTCCTTTCAGAGGAAAACAAAATCATCCTGCACTGGTAAAATATGTAGCAGAGACTTTAGCAAATCTGAGAGGAACTGACTTTGAAACCATAGCCAGAAGTACCTCGGAAAATTTTTACAGATGTTTTAAAATCCCTGGCATTTGAGTTTCAGGCATTTTTGAATACAAATCAAACAGGTTGAGTGTGTAAAATTTTTCTCTTTACTACTCAGTTTCTTTAGTTTTGTCATTGCTGCGTCAGGTGGGGATCTATGTTTAATTTGACTTTTTCCATCGTCACTATAGTTTCTCGCCTTTGCGGGAATGACAAAATTAATGAAACCGAACAATACAGAGAATTTTTTAAAAAGCTGCCTTTTCACTGGTTTGCAACATGCTCAAAAAGAAACAAATAATTCCCATAGTCATCATACTCATAGGCAAAATGTAGTAATTGGTCGTTAACAAGCTGCCTATAATTCCTGCAATTAAAGCAGAGAGGCTCATACGTACAGCATTGATCACTGCCGTTGCCGATGCTGCATTTTCATAAAAATCTCCAAGAGCAAGAGATAGAGCTGGTGGGTTAACAATGGTTACCCCCATTGTGCTTAACAATAAGGGAATAAGGCAAGTTAGGCTAAGTCCAAAGTACAAGTAGAGAATAAGGGACGTGCATGTTCCCATGACAATCAAAATACTCCCAAAACACATATTCCATCTTAATGAAAAAACATCTCGCAATCGAATGCCTATGAAATTACCCAAGATCATTGAAAATCCATTAAACGCAAAAATACATGCAAAGGTAATTGGTGAGTAATGCAGTTGGTCAATAATCAGATAGGTTATGTTGATTATTATGATCATAATATTAGTAAATGAAGCTGTAAAAATAGTCATTCCCAACCACATTGATCTATTTTTTAGAATCAGGACATACTGTTGCAGTGATTTAATGAAAGAAAATGAGGTTTTATCCTTCTTCCATGCGGGTGACTCTTTTAAAAAAGGTTTGGCGAGAACAAGAAGAACAAATCCAACCAGTGTCATACATACAAAGCTTGATTTCCATCCTGAATTCATGAATACCAACGAGCCTATTAATGGCGCAATAATCGGTGAGATGGAAACAATCATTGCAATGTGAGAAATAACATTAGCTCGTTCTACGGTATTTTCGTAATCCCTGGTTGAGGATATAGCTATCACTCCAGAACAACAAATAAAAAAACTTTGTAACGCTCTTCCTATGATAAGCATGTAGATAGAGGTTGATTGAATGCAAATAATAGTTGCCAGTAAAAAAAATAACATACTTAGAACTATGGATTTCAGTCTGCCAAAATGATCGATTATAGGCCCCCAGAAAAGCTGAGCAATCCCGTTAACAAAAAGATAAACACTAAGTGTTAATTGCCCCAATTCGTGAGTGGTTCGAAAATAGTGAATAATAGTCGGTAAAGCAGGTTGATATAAATCAAAGGTAATCAAAGAAAAACCTGATAAACAGGCGGTGTAAATAAAAGGTGTTCTGGAGAGGGGCATTTCGTTCCTTAATATAAAGTAGTCATTTTTTACCTCTGCTGCCGACTAACCAATTTATTTTATGATAACTTTGTCAGACATCTGCGTATTTAGTACTATATACCAACTGGCTTAATATTTTGAGTGTTTCATGAGTTTATATATAGGATTAATGTCAGGTACCAGTATGGATGGTATAGATGCTGCTTTGGTAGACTTGCCTTCTAATAGGCTGGAATTTGGCATCACCCAACAATACAGTGACGAATTGAAGAGACAATTGGATGATGTGGTGAGTGGCAATTTATTAAGTCTTGCTGCACTATGTCAACTGAACACGTTAATAGGTAGAGAATTTGCTTTTGCCGTAAATAAACTCCTTCATGAAACGAAGATCTCGCCCAAGGTAATCAAGGCTATAGGAAGTCATGGGCAAACGGTGTGTCACGACAGTACCAGCGCTATTCCTTATACCTTGCAGTTGGGTTGTGGACATACCATTTCGTCACTCACAGGAATCACCGTAGTTGCTGATTTTCGTACTCGAGACATGGTGAATGGCGGCCAGGGCGCTCCTTTTGCTCCACTGTATCATCACGAATTATTTGCCAGTGTTGATTCCCAAACGAGCCTTGTTAATATTGGCGGTATTTCCAATGTGACGTTCATTCATCCGAACCAACCTACTCGTGGTTGGGATATCGGTCCAGGAAATTGTCTGATGGATGCATGGATCATGCGTCATCTTCATAAACCTTATGATGCGGAGGGCTCATGGTCTCAGAAAGGCAAGGTAATTGAGCCTTTATTATCACAATTACTCAATGATTCTTTTTTTTCTTTACCCTCACCTAAAAGTATTGGTAAGGAATATTTTTCTTTATCGTGGTTAGACAAATACCTTGATGACGATTATAAGCCTGTTGATATTCAGGCTACTTTATTGGCTTTAACAGCGAGAGCAATTGCCAATACTATCCGTTGTCATGAAGAAACAAAACAGGTTTATCTTTGTGGCGGAGGTGCTCACAATACGCATTTGCTGCAAACCTTAGCGGATTTATTACCTCATGTCAGGGTATCCAGTATTGCAGATGCGGGTTATAGTCCTGATTATCTGGAGGCTATGATGTTTGCCTGGCTCGCTGCTAAAACCCTGGATAAAATTCCCGTAAATTTAACTTCAATAACTGGTGCAAAAAAACTTGCACTATTAGGCGCAATATATCCTATACTAAATTCATATTGACAAACCAAATCGCCTTGCGTTTAAATGGGCAATTCCAATCAGAGTGAATTTAAATTGAACGCACATTGCACTGTAAGAACTAAAAATGAAGTAGGTGAAAGTCTGGCTACAGCGTATTGTATTTTTTTTCTCGCAGCCTCTTTTTATTTATATGAATTTATTCTTCAGGTTGCACCCAGTGTCATGGCCGAATCCATGATGAAAACCTTCGGTGTTTCAGGACAGGGGTTTGGCGTCATTTCTGCATTTTACTTTTATGCTTACGCACCATCTCAATTACCTGCTGGAGTATTATACGACCGATATGGCCCCAGAAAACTGATGACTTTTGCCATAATTTTATGTGCTGTCGGTTCTGCTTTTTTTGCATCAACGGATAGTGTATTTACTGCATGCATAGGTCGATTTTTAATTGGTGTTGGTTCTGCATTTTCCTTCATAGGCGTATTGGTGCTTATTTCACGTTGGTTTCCTCCTTACTATTTCGCCATACTTGCTGGGATTGCTCAATTGATGAGTTCAGTAGGTGCGATATTTGGAGAAATGCCGCTTGCTTCCTTAATTGCCGTTGTGGGATGGCGTAACGCAAGTTTTATATTATCGATCGTTGGTTTTGTGTTGGCTGGTTTTTTTTGGGCGTTTATTCGTGATTATCCTCATCAGCAAAATCAACCCATACCTCAACACTATCTCAAGGATGAGTGGAAACGGCTAGTTGCTGTCTGTAGACATGCACATACCTGGATTACTGGCGGATATGCCTTTGCTATCTGGACCCCGATCGCTGTTTTTGCAGCGCTTTGGGGTGTGCCCTATTTACAAGAAAAATATCAGGTTTCTGTTGTGGCCGCATCGGGTTTATGCAGTATGATCTGGATTGGTATAGGAGTAGGGAGTCCCTTGCTTGGCTGGTTTAGCGATAGAATTGAAAGCAGGCGTATTGCTTTGATTATAAGTGCAATTTTAGGTCTGATTGCTACTTTATTACTGCTGTATTATCCCCAATTGCCTTACAGTTGGTCTTATGCCGTTTTATTTGTTTTGGGATTGGGCGCAGGTGGGCAAACGGTAAGCTTTGCCGTAGTTAAAGAGAATAATCCACCAGAATTAGTTGGGACTGCCTCAGGATTTAATAATTTGTCTGTTTTGATTGGTGGCGCTATATTTCAACCATTGGTTGGTTATATTCTCCAACAAACAGATTCATGGAGATTAGTAAATGGTGTGCATGTTTATGAGATCGCAAGCTATCAAACTGCCTTGTTAGTCATGCCTCTGTGCTTTATGGCTAGTCTACTCATCGCTTTATTTTTAATAAAAGAAACGCATCCTGCTCACAAAGTAATTAAGAGACAATGATTTAATCTTCTTATTTCACAAGTCGCTTGAGGTTGGGAGTAGTCTGATAAATTATTACTCCCTAAATTAGCATCAGCCATTAAACTATCTGTAAACCAGAATAGTCTCCGAGATTGAGCTCCATACTAGCTTCCGAACTGTTATTTTTGCTGATATCAGTTTGTTCTATGATGAGTTGATTGGCGTCTTTTTTCGTACCGAAGAGGGTATGAATATTGCCCAGAAATGACTGCTCCAATCCTGTATTATTTTTTACTGACGAAGTGGATTCAACACTGGAAAGGTTATCCCAAATTTTGGACAGCGATAGACTTAGCGAAACAACTCCAGAAACCATTAGGATTAGAGCGGAGGTAAGACTAAAGGTCATGAGCGGAAAGACAAAAGCAAGTAATGACACACCAGCAACTACTGGTATTAAGAATGCAACAGCATAACAGACTTTAAGTATGTTCTTTTTGATAATGTCTAAACTCCAATGTTCCGATTTGGTGTTAATTTTTTGGAGCGCTTGATCCAAAGACAGGGTATTTGTGCTCAATTGCAAGAGTAGTGTATGCAGCTCACTGTACTGCTTTATTACTTCCTCTTGTGTAATAATGCCTTTATTGTAAAAGCGATCGTGATAGAACTCTCTGATTATTTGCAGTTCATTCAGAACGTTTTTGAAAATCTGTTGCTGCTCCTGTGATAAGGAACAATTCAATTTTAATTCAGATGGTGTATTACATGATAATAGATGTTGAAAATCTGCAAATTGTTTGTCAACGGCTTTAAACTTATTAGCTAATGTCATCATACATCCTTTTAGATAATTCAATAAAGGTATTTTATCTTACATGAATTTTGAGTTCTGTACATGAAAGAAAAGGTCATTATATACATCTTCTCTTAACCAGGCGGTTTGCTAAGACTTGGTTATTCTTTGTATTTAAGAATCCATAGGCTTGTTTGACATTTCATTTTTTTTCATAAATGTTAATGCAATAAGCAGTAAAAATAACAAGCCAATCCCATTACAGTAAAGACCAAAGTGCAGATTATTGTGGGTGCGATAAAACGCACTACCTAACTCAATACCAAGTGCCGCAATCACCATGACGTTTATGCTGATTATGGCCGAAGCGGTTCCCTTGCTAACCGAGGTAGTAAACAGACAAAACCGGTTTAAAGGCGCATTGATGACGCTAAGGGAAAAGAAATAAATCAGAATACCAGGAATTAAGTAGATGTAATGATTACCATAAAAATAGGGTAATAATGTTATTAACATCATACCTGCACTCATGATAATACAGCCTAGATAGATGATGGTCTTTATGTTCAATCTGTAAGTTAAGCGATGGAGAAACCAGTTTCCTAAAATGGTTGCTCCAAATATTGGTAATTGCCATAAACCGTATTGGATGACCGATAGTTGTGCTTCCTTGATCATAATAATAGGCGCAAGGGCAATCCAGGTAACAAAAGGTATACCAATGACTGCAGTTGCCAAAGCGCTGGTACAAAATTGCAAATTTGTTAAGAGATCTTTGTAGTTATTAAATACAGCACGTGCTGTTAATGTTGCTCTGGGGAGATGAGAGCCATCTTTACGAGTCTGGCCTATCGGCTCAGGCATATATCGCCATAATCCCCAAAGTACCAGAATAGCGCACAATGCTATCATCACGAATATAACACGCCAGGAGGTGTAGTGAATTACTATAGCGCCTAATATTGGTCCACATAAAGGTGCTAAAACTGTGGCATTTGCCATGATTGCAATAATGCGCACGGCGTCCATTTCTTCAAACATTTCCTGAATGGTCGCATAGCCTATAACGCCTATAAAACACAATCCCATACCTTGAAAAAATCGAGCTATAAGGAACTGATTCATAGAAGAGGAGCAGGCAATCCACAGGGTGAAAATAAAGAATAAACTCGCTCCCAGTAACATCATGGGTCTTCTTCCATACGCATCAGAGATGGGGCCAAGTACTAGCTGCAAGCTTGCTCCACCAAGAACATAGACTGTTAACGAAGTGGCAACCATGGACTCAGGTGCATTAAACAGTCTGACCACAAGAATCATGCCTGGCATTATCATGTCGTTAGCCAGATAAGTTAAAAACTCATATGAGACTAAAAAAAAGGCAAATATTAAAGCGTGTCTGCGTGTGATATTGATAAGTGGTTCAGACATTAGGGTTGCCTTAATTTTAAAAGTAATAAATAGTATATCTGCTCTGTGAAGCAGAAAAAGAAGCCATCTTTTTTAAAAATTATGTCATCTGCTGTAGAAATTCGTTTAAATGTGGTTTATCAGATTCTGTACGCAAATAAGTTTTTAAGTGCTCTATAGACTGACTGTATTCATCGACGGTGATGTTGCCACGAATAAGCTCAAAACGTAGATACACACAATAAGTATTGAGTACATCGGTCTCACAATAATCTCTTATTTCTTTAATTTGACCAGCAGCAAACTGTTCCCAGACTTTAGAGCCACTCATTCCCATTTTACCAGGAAAGCCAAGCAGGGTAGAAATATCATCCAGTGGGGCAAATGCTTTATTCTGATAACCTGCGATAACATCCATCAAATCGATATGACGATAATGAAATCTGCTCAGGTAGTTGTTCCATTTAAATGACTGTTGATGTTCGCCAGTTTCCCAGTAGGTGGGTGCGCTTATACCATGTAAAAGAGCGCGATAGTGGAGAACAGGTAAGTCAAATCCGCTACCATTCCAACTGACCAGGGTTGGGATGTGTTTGTCGATACCAGCAAAAAAACGGGTAATTAACTCTTTTTCATCCGAGTAAATATCCCCAAGAGACCACACTTTAAGTTGTGAACCATGACTTAAAACCAGAGATATAGCACATATTTTCTGTAGATAGTGCGGTAGAAAATCAGTTCCAGTTTTTGCTCTGCGCAAAGCATACATGGCTTGTGAAATTTCAAGATCATTTAGACCTTCCAGATCATAGAGCTTGCGTCCTGCGTCTATATCGGGGATGGTTTCAATGTCAAATACGAGTACGCTCATGGTTTTGTTATGCAGATTCTTTTATTTATCAATTGTAGCATGATGTTTTGCGTGTTGTCATACCAGATGTCAGTCAATAATATGATTTTGGAGGCTACAAAGTCTTAAATTCTCAATCACATGGATTGTGGTAATTAAATTTGCTACTATAAATTTTATTTCTATGGGTTAAAAATACCTGGTTTTTTAACGGATTAATGTTATGAATTTAAAATCAGTTAGTCTTTTAGCAACGGTATTGCTCCTGGTCTCTTGTGTTAGTCATCCACCGCCCAGAGATGTCAATAATATATGTACCGTTTTTAAACAGTATCCAAAATGGTATTCTGATGCAAAAGACGTAGAAAAACGCTGGAAAGTTCCTGTTCCTGTTCAAATGGCAATTATTCATCAGGAGTCCAAATTTGATGCAAGTGCCAGGCCGCCAAGGACCAAGTTATTTTCAATAATTCCTTGGAAAAGGCCATCCAGCGCTTATGGTTATGCTCAAGCCTTGAAATCGACCTGGAAAGAATACAAACAAAGTAATGGCTGGTTTTGGTCATCTCGTGATGATTTTGCCGATGGCGTGGATTTTATTGGCTGGTATGCGAATCAAGCTGCAAAGCGGGCGGGAATACCCCGTTCAGATGCTTACTCTCTGTATTTGGCTTATCATGAAGGAGTGGGCGGCTATCAAAGAAAATCGTACTTGCAAAAACCATGGCTTATTTCAGTGGCGCACAAGGTTAAAGCAAAATCACAAACTTATGCAGCACAACTTAAATCATGCCCTGATATCAGCTCCTCTCATTCTTGGCTTTGATGGAGTAGTCTTTAAAAAAATATACTAAAAATTTTTTAAAGTTTTGTTGGATTGGTATTATACTACTGTTTTGATTTTTTAATTTAGATCACTTATTAAGGAGTTTTTGATGCGATTAATGCTTTTAGGTGGCCCGGGGGCTGGAAAAGGAACCCAGGCATCGCGTTTAATTGAACGCTATAAAATTCCACAGATATCAACAGGCGATATGTTACGTGCGGCTATCGCCCAGCGTACTCCATTGGGGTTAAGTGCACAAAAAATTATGGAAGCGGGTGGATTGGTTTCTGATGATATTATAATTGGTCTTGTTGAGGAACGTTTAAAAAATCCTGATTGCGCTAATGGTTTTTTGTTTGACGGTTTTCCAAGAACCTTGGTACAGGCAGACGCTTTAAAAAAAGCCGGAATTTTTTTGGATCATGTGATTGAAATTGCTGTGGATGACGAAGAGATCATCAAGCGGATTAGCGGACGTCGTATTCACCAACAATCTGGCCGCGTCTATCACATTATTAATCACCCCCCTAAAAAATCAGGAATTGATGATCTGACTGGCGAGCCACTGATACAACGTGATGACGATAAGGAAGATACAGTTCGTAAACGTTTGGAAGTTTATCATTCGCAAACAGCCCCATTGATTAGTTATTACAAAAACTGGGCCAATGAAGGTACTAATAAAGCCCCCCGGTTTCATACGGTAGAAGGAATTGGAACTGTTGATCAAATATTTGATCAAATTGTTACCTTGCTTGAAGTTAAGGACTAGACATGCCAACCATTAATTTAACCAGTGGTGAGTTTGAATCGTTAATCAATGATAACGAGGTAGTTTTTATTGATTTTTGGGCAGGCTGGTGTGCTCCTTGTAAGCAATTTTCAATGGTTTATGAAAAAGTAGCAGATCAATTTCCCGGGATTGTGTTTGCCAAGGTTAATATCGAGGAACAACAGGATTTGGCTGACTTTTTTGAAATACGTTCCATTCCTTATCTTATGGTATTTAAGCAAAGTATTGTTATTTTTTCGGATGCGGGCAGTATGCCTGAATCAACATTGAAGGAATTGGCTCAGCAAGCTTTGGATGCTGATGTTACTGAAATAAGGTCTCAACTTGATGAAGAGTAGCCCTAAGATTCGTGATGTATTTTTTTAATTCCTCTTTACTTGCGGCGTCCATAGACAAATCAAGTTTGGTTCGCCGCATTAAAATGTCATCAACGCTTTTAGCCCATTCTTCCTGCAACAGATAGTTCACTTCAACTTGGTAAAGACTGCTCCCAAATCTTTTACCCATGGATTCAATATCAGTACATTGGGCAAGGAATAGCTCCGTCTGCGTTCCATAGGTATAGAGATAACGATTTAATAATTCAGAATTTAACCAATGATATTTCTTTTGAGCATAAATAACGTAGTGCTCAAAATTCATAGTTCCCAATGTTGCTCCAGGAAGAGGAGTTGTTTGGGTATGTGATTGGGGCAAATTGGGGAAAATGGAGGATAACTGATTAACCACATCCTCTGCCAATTGTCTGTAAGTTGTAATTTTTCCCCCAAGAATAGTTATAATGGGCGCAGGATCCGTACTTAATTCATAACTGTAATCACGGCTTAATGCTTTAACCTCTTTACCTTCATTTGCAATAAGTGGTCTGATTCCACTCCAGGTATAAAGAATATCTTCTTTTTGAATTTTAATTTTAAAATAAGAGTTTACCAGTGTAGTTAAGTAGGTGATTTCTTCATCACTGATTGTTACCTCGTCAAGAGAACCGGTGAATTCAACATCAGTTGTACCTATCATAGAAAATCCATGAAACGGTATTACAAACACGATGCGATTATCTTCATGTTGTAATAAATAAGCATGCTTGCCCTCATAAATTTGAGGTAAGACAATATGACTTCCTTTAACAAGAGTTATATTATATTTCTCTGGGGTCTGCATTAGTTTGGCTACGGATTGCACCCAGGGGCCAGCTGCATTGATAATAGTCCTCGCACGGATTTTATACATTTCACCAATCTCTGGTTTTACAGTAAGGTGCCAGAGCTTGTTGATTACTTCAGCATGAATTACTTTGGAGCGTGGACGAATACTTGCCCCATTAGTTTTTGCCTGAAGTGCATTAACAATAGTTAATCGAGCGTCATCTGTAGACGCATCATAAAATAAAAAACCTTGATTTATCGTTTCCTTTAATGGGTTAAAGTAATTGTTATCATTTGTTCTGTGCAGTGTTTTGCTTTTAGGTAATTTGTTTTTTCGGCTTAGATGATCGTAAAAAAAGAGTCCTAGTTTCAGTAACCAGACAGGACGCATATGTTTTTGGTAGGGCAAAATAAAAGACTGCGAATGCACAATATGAGGCGCCATATTCAATAAAGTCTGACGCTCATTCAATGCTTTTTTTACCATTCCAAATTCGTAATATTCCAAATAACGCAAACCTCCATGGATTAATTTGGTGCTGCTTGACGAGGTTTTAGAGGCCAAGTCATCTTGTTCGAAGAGCACTACGGAAAGACCTCTAAGCGCTGCATCTGCAGCACAGCCACAACCGTTGATACCTCCTCCAATAATTGCAACATCAAAAACCTGTTCCATGTTTTTGTCTCCGCATGAAGAATACATTCACTATTAATAATAATGCATCTCCTTCAGAAAAGATATTTTAAAGTCAGCAACTTTTCTTGGTTCAAATGCAAAAAAATCCAACTCTTGACTTGTTTTAACCGAAGTTAAAGATAAGATTCATGAACAAATAATTTCCGTTATAAGCCGACCTTTTGGGTCTTTTTATGTACTGATTTAAACATCCAAGCTCAAGAGTGGTTTTATCACTAGTTTGATAGCCTATCCCTATAAAGGCTCGATTCTGATCAAAACCTATATTATTTTGTAAGTTATACCGATTGAGATGAAAAAAAAATTCATTTGAGCCAATCAGAGTTAATTGTTCATGTTCGGGTAAGGCGTAGGATATTCTAAATAATTGCCTGTAACGCCAGGCTGTATGCAGAGTTTCCTGGATGAAGCGCTCTTCCAGTCGTGAACGAAGTGTTGTTGTAAACGCATTAAATTTTTTGTTCCATAAAATCTGTTGCCAAATTCTATTTTCGTCTATGGGTTTGATAGTAAATGGTTGAGAGGTTCTAATCCATGCATAACCCAACCATAAACTGGTTGATGGAATTATTTGATATCCTATTCCTGGTCTTAATATGAGTTGTGACAATCTTGATGCGTAATCGCCAAATCGCCCCTGATATTCAAAAGAGTATTTTAGCTTTGGATTAACCTGGGTGATGGAACCCAGGGCTGTACTGTTAGTCCAAATCTGGAAGTCATTATTTTTTGCAACGCAAAACGAAGAAATAAACGCCAGTAGGACGCTTGTGATGAATGGGACAATGCGATTCGTTCTACTGTCATCAAAATCAAATATCATCTGCTTTATAATTCCTTTAATCGGGTGAGTTTTATCCTAATAAAGTGGATTAATTGGAATGTCCGAGTGCATGGACTGTTCTGTTTCATCATCATTATCCTCGTATATAGCAGAGCTTGAGGCTGCAGCTGATACGCCAGGTTGTTGGTAGAATAACGTATTTCTCTCTAATATGCGCTCTTTAAGTTCATCTGTTTTTTGTTTTTGGGGTATCACATGCAGGGCAATATTGTCCAATGATATGGACAGTTTATGGCGTGCATCAACTATACCAGCATGCGCTTGGTTCATTGCTTCGAGTTGATCTCTCAAAAGAATCAGTTCCTGATTCAGTTCGTCAATAGTTGCTTGTAATTGATGGAGTTGTTCTTCTAGTGCTTTACGCTCACTGCGACAGTGTGGTTCATCATGAATTTTGGTGGTTAATTGATTTTTTTGTTGCTCCATATGAGTGACTTGTATTATCAGTTCTCTCAACGGTTCAACCGTTTGTTTTTTACTTGCGGTTTTCAGATCTATTAATCTGTTCATGATAACATGCCGTGTTTCAATTATATGTGTGAGCTTATCTGCGTGGCGAATTGAAAAATGGTGTGCCGTCAGACTACTGCTGAGGTAATATTCCAATATTGGTACTAATTTACCCATAGTAAACTCAGTTAACTTCATCAGATCATCCGTAATGAATAATTCTAATTCTGTAGTAAAATGTGGAGCTAAAATGATGGCCAGGTTTCTTGCGGTCATTAAGTTGGATTCTTTATAAAGAGCCGCAATGTGCATTAAATAGCAGTAATGATAAAGAATCTCTCCAATACGTTGATATTCCAGTGATTTGGATAACAAGAGGGAGCTGATAAAGTTATCTAACAGGCTGGCTCCGGTTGTGATCTCATCTAAAGACAGATCTTCTGTTTGCAACAAGGAGTTGAGTCCTATTTTTAAAGGTCGCAACACATCATCAGATGATAAGAGAAAAATAGCGTCTTTGAGCACCAGATTTAGTGAACTTAACACATTGTGTAGCTGATAATGGTTTATTTGTTCGTCAGAGTAAACATAGTGTTTTAGAATGAGCCAATTAAAATTGCTGTTTATCAAATTTTTTAGTACTTCCTCGGCAGCGGGTCTTGAGCCGGCAATTCGAAAAACTCCTTTATGATCTAATAATTCTGGGGATTGTTGGATGAGCATAGAGACGCAACGAAATGTGTTGACGATTTCATGGGTCGTGTATTTTGATTTTCCAGCCATGGACAATTCTCCCTGTTAAAATTATAAAATACATGGAATAGACGTAAATTAGTAGCAAAGGCGCAGTTAAGCGGGGCTACCCAGCACCAGTGTTCAATTCGCAGACTTCATGCCTTGAGGCATAGTGGTTAATTAATAGCTTCATGATTTTTTCGGGATAATCGTCTAATCACTAAACCTGAGGTATAAAGAACAATTCCAGTCAATATCAAGCTGAGTGTTCGGTAGATATTTGGTGTTGAAGCAGCGTCGTAAAGAAGTGCTTTACCGGCTGCAAAGGAAAGGATAATTAAAGCGGATTTAGCCATAATGAGGTCTTTTTTTATGGAGGAATATGAAAGAACTATCAGTGCGTAAATAAGCCAACAGCTTGAAATTGCAAGAGTGCCATAGGGATAAGTTATTTGATACAGACCCATGATGCACAGCAAATGTGCTGCTGCCAATATAGAGTAAATGTAATTTTTATTTTTATTGAGTGTTTTATTATGTTTGATGATGACAAACCAAAGGCTTAAAAAAGACGCCCATGCAACCGCTGCCCAGGATAAACTAAACTGCATGGCCAAATGGCTAAGCATATTCAGGTACTCAATGCCTAAAATTGATGAAAATGCAATTATAGGTATAATTTTAATGGTGTTCATAGCGTTTAAAAATAGTGTGTTATGAAGAAGTGAGCAGCTCATAAGGATAATAACAAACAGCCAGGGTTTAAGGTCAGCGGGTAAAAGTTCAAGATAAATGGAGTGAAAGAAAACCAGTGTTGCAAAAGTGAGAACAAGGCCGCTACTGGATATCACTTTATCTGGAGAGCCTTTTCTTGCCGAAAGATTCAAGCCGACTAGAAAAGCTGCGGCTGCAATTGAAACCAAGGAGGCAATAGCCGGATTAATTCTACTGAGGTAGTAGTATTCCATTGCATAAAATATTAACAGAACCGGAAACAAACTCCAGGACTCTTTTACTGTCAGTGCATTATGGTTGAGCCGGGTATAAAAATAGGTGGCTATAGAAAAAATAAGAAAGTTAAGTGCGAGAGCTCCCGCAATGATGGCGTTCAGATGCAGATTCAACCCTATGAATGCAGTGATGGACATGGCCAAATAGGATGAGATTACAGTAAGCGTTCGTGATTGCACCCATATAGACAAGGTAGCAAAAGTCAAAGAGCAAATCATGAAGTAATATAATGAAAAAAATGTGTTTGCATCAATGTGGGTCACAAATGGGGCGCTGTAGGCTCCAATAGCTGCGATAACTGCATAAATATCATGCTTGAACTGAATATAAAACCATAGAGAAATAGCGGTAATGATACAGGTTAAAGCAATAACTGTTTGAAAGGATATCAGAAAATAAAATTCAAATGCAGCGAAGCAGGTTAAGTACAAAATGGTAGAGCCAGCAGCCGGCAAAAAGCTGGCATACAAACGGTCAGTGTTAGAAATTAAAATTCCGGCAGCAAAAAGAGCCAAACCGAGTAAGGATGCAAGCCCTAATTGTTTTTCGTGAGTAAGCCAACCGGAATCTATAGATAATTTAAAAATGAATCCAGCCGCAAGAATAAAACAAACAGATGAGACTACTCCAAGCAAGTTACCTGACATTGGATTTTCTGTCTCTTCAGTTTTTTGCTTTCTGGTCTTTTCGCCAGATGCGTGCGTAATTTTTAATTTGCTTTCAAGTAGTGCTATCCTCGATTGCAGTTCGGCGAATTTTGTTTCCAGTGACGTTGATTGCATGAATTTGTTCTATTGTTCTGTTTTAATAATTAATGTTAGAACATTATTTAGTTTTATTGAACTGTATTATGCAATTGTTTGTCACTTCTCAAGTTTTCAGCACGTGGGCGATTCAAGGGTAAGTTCTTCATTGCACCCTTCGAATCGAACTGTTGCAAAGGGTTCTTTGAGCAAACTTACAGCAATCAGATAACGATTATTGCCTAAATCGGAGTAATCAATTAATTCACCAATTTCCGCCTCTTCATGAGAACGAAACAGTTTTTGACCCGAATAGGGAGTCTTGGACGTATGAACAATGAACAGTTTTAATTCATGTTTTATGGTTGCTCTGTACTGAGTTCTTGCGATGATTTCCTGTCCTTTATAACATCCTTTGGTAAAGCTTATGCAGGATGTTTCATGCAAACCCAGTCTATGCGGTAAGAACAAACCTCTGGATTCAGGGTAAATATTAATCTGTTTTTGCAGGAGTCTTAAGGTATGCCAGGACAAGGAGCCTGCATATTGATTTCGTTCCTGGAATAATTCAATTAATTTACTTGCCTCGTCCTTGTTGATGATGAAAATATAAAAACCATGCCCCAAGTGATAATAGCAACAGTTACGATCTACTGATAAAGCATGTATAGCGGAAGGAAAAAACGTGCTTTGGGGTAGAATATCTTCGGCATTTTGTAAGTAAAATCCCAAAATCGTGAAATCAGAGCACTCTTTCAATGTCACTTTAGACAATTGCGCTGTTTTATTGAGCGAATTAATCGTCGCTTCAATCATATCCTGAGGTAGAATCAGTTTGATTCCCTGCCAATTGATTACATCCAGTAAAGACAGAATACGACCTTTTAAATTGCATTGCGCTCCCTGTATCATCTGTATGTCTGATATCGCAGACAGATCACAGGTTAGTTGACCTTGAAGAAAATCAACGCTCTTGTCGCCTTCGACCTTGATTACGCCGAGATAGGATAAATCAAAAATATAATTTTTGTGTGGTGCAATAGATAACTCAATATCAGGAGCTTTTGTTGTCAATGCTCTGCTGTTAATGGAATGGTTCTGGAATATACTCATAGTCATTTCTGGGTTTCCGTTTATTATTTGGGTAGTGTATCATCAGCACAAGTGATTTTTGAGTTCTTTTGAACATTAAATGTGGTCTTATTGATGATTCAAAAATGTATAACCAATTAACCCAATACTAATTTTGAGATGATTTATGCTTGATGCACGTGAAAAAGCAAGACTTACCTGGCACTGCCGAAGAGGAATGCTCGAGTTGGATCTTATTTTACAGCGATTTTTAGACAGTGGTCTGGATCAATTGAACGAAAGTGAACTAAAGTCCTTTGATCTGTTGTTGAGCTGCACTGATCCTGAATTGTTTTCGTGGTTAATGGGGCATTCAAAACCACAAAGTACCGAGCTGAATGAAATTGTTACTATTATCAGAAATAACACTTAACCCTAGAAAATCCAGGGTTTATTTTCGGGTGATAGTTGTTGTGTATTTGTTTACCGTGGCTCTGATTGCCTGTTCTTCTGTGTTCAATGCGGTTAAGATGGTTTTGATTGCCCTAGTTACGGTATTTACTTGGCCTGAATTGATAAATCAAAATCCCTGCTACTTTATTAGTGAAATGGCATACCGTAATAAAAAATGGCAATTAACGTGTAACAATGGAACAGTGCAGGAATGGGAGCAGTTGACCATCCTCTTTAGCAATCCTGTTTTTCAGTTGATTCGTATGACCATTAACAACCAGACAAAATTAATTACTCTGTTCAACGATCAGATAACAGAAGATCAATTGCGTCAACTTCATCTCCTGTCCGCATAACCCGCTGTGCAAGGCCTAACCCAGGCTTTAACTATTTTGTAATGACAAATCGCTACATATCCGAAATATTTGGTTTATAATTGTACATAAAGGTCTTTTTTTGTTCTTATATGGGTGGTTTCTGGGGACCTGATGTAACCAGTAATGGATTAACGAGGTTGTTATGAATAGCGAGCAAACAGACAGTGATGAGTATTGGGTTGAACTGGCTAAAAAAGGCAGTGATGATGCGTTTAATAAACTCATAGGGAGATATGATCAAAAAATTCAGCAAATAATTAATTTTTATATTAACGATCATGCATTTGCTAAAGATCTGGCTCAGGAAGTATTTATCAAAGTGCACCGTAATTTACATTTATTCAAAGCGAAAAGTAAGTTTTCAACCTGGCTTTATAAAGTGACGCAGAATACAATTAAAAATTATTATCGTTCAAATACCTTACGTTTGGATTCAGAAGCTCATTATCTGGATGAGCAAGAAACTTCGTCTAATGATTCGCCCGAACATCAACTCATTGATTTAGAACTAACAACTCAGATTGAGTCTGCTATTTCACTCTTGTCCAAAGAATTACGTCAATGTTATGGCATGCACGTCTTTGAAGGCTGTACCTATGAACACATTGCTGAACAACTGAGCTGTCCTATTGGAACGGTTCGATCACGAATTCATAGAGCGAGAAAATTAGTGACTGATTTTGTCGATAAGCGAAATCAGGGCGTTTAGGATTAGTGCACATGGTCATGAATGAACAGGGCCAAACAGCTGGAAAACTGCTCCTTAATTGCCCTTTGGTACAGGTGAATATTCTATTTTGATCTGGCGATCACTTTATGCATTCTCATCCAGGTCATTGTGTTTGTGCTATGAGCTAGCTCGTGCAATTTATGGGATAGTTCGCTAATCTCTTGTCTCGATGCGATACCCAAGGATAGAAGTTGAGGTGTTAAGTCATCCAAGCCCATAGCATAAATCATTTTTTCCTCGGTGCTGCGCAGTATTGGTTGAAACAATGAATGCTCAGTAACGGCGAGACCGCAGGAGCTGAATTCCTGTTCCAGTCGGTAAGCAATTTCAAGATCACGTTTGTTGGTTAAAAAACAACCCCTTACCCATTGAGTATACTGGTTGTAGGCGCTGGAAGCCGGATAGCAAAAAGTTGAGTCAAAAAGAGAGGGCTCTTCACAAATGATCATACCGCCAGGTTTCAGACAACGGCTCATCTGCACTATAACCGAATGTGCATCGGCGACATGATGAAGCACCATCCTGCAGTAGATAAAATCATACTGTTCACCAAGGTCTGAAAGATGATTTACATCCCATAATTTGAATCGTATTCTGTTGTCTTGATTGGTAATACTCTGAACATGGTCAAGTTGTTCTTGACTTAAATCGATGGCAAGGAGGAACCCGTTAAGGCCAATACGTCTGGCCAGTTCAAGGGTCATTACCCCGGAACCGCACCCGATTTCAAGTCCACTCATCCCGGGTTTAATCCCTGCTTCTTCAATAAGGGTTTTACTGCTTTGAGCATAAAGACCATGCTGAAGAGAGAGACGATCCCTTGCTTTGTCGTTAGTATTGAGTATGTAAGGTGTTGTCATTATAGTCCTTTATTAGTCCATAGTTTATTTAGTCTAAGCAGAGCTTGTTATCTGATCGGAGGCAAGAAAAACAGTATTTTTGAAACGATTTAACTGGTCTGCTTGTATTTGAAACATGTTGTCTAAGTTCTCGTATGTGGAACTTCCCATATGTGGTGATAAGACCACGTTGGATAATCCCCTTAGTTTTAACGGCACCTCGGGTTCATTAGTAAACACATCAAGACCAGCCCCAGCTATTGTTTGATGATCCAATGCTTCTATAAGTGCTTTTTCATCGACAATGCTTCCTCTGGCCACGTTAATCAGGTATCCCTTGGAACCTAAACACTCAAGTACTGCTTTATTGACCAGATGATGTGATTGTTCATTAGCCGAGCAGCAGATGATAAGAAAGTCACTCTTGCTTGCTAAAGTTCGTATGTCTGATTCAAATTGATAGGAACATTCTTTTTTACTGCGCGCAGTATAAGAAATAGTCATGTTAAGCGCTTCAGCAAATCGGGCAATAGTTAATCCAATTTGTCCCAATCCAACAAGCCCTAATTGTTTCCCGGACAAATGGTTGCCAATATATTTTGGTTTATTATTTATCCAATCGTTGTTTCGGGTGTATTGATCGTTTGTCAAAATTTTTCGTGAAAGAGTTAGCATTAGAGCCAGTGCCAGTTCTGCAGTATCATGAACTCCAGAGTGAGGTTGTGATAAAAGAGTAATTTGGTGTTTTTTTAAATAGTTTTTGTCAATATTATCAGTACCAATACCCAAATGACTGATGAATTTTAAATTAGGAAATTGCAACAAAAAAACGTCATCAATAACATCCCATACCGTTGTTGCCAACGCTGAAACTTTTGTTAGGTCACGAGAGCAATTTTTTTCCCATGCACACAATACGTGCCATTCAGGATCTAACAGGCTTATAATCGGTTTGATAAACTGGTTGGTTAAAAAAACAGTAGAGCGCATCACATATCCTGTTACTATGAATTGAATTACTTGAATTAATATGAACTAAAAAAACAGAACAGGCAATTTAAAATAGAGGTTTATTGTCTATAAAACCCATCACTCAAAAACATGAAAATCGCTACAGCGTGTCGTGATGATCATGATTTTTCAGAATCTGTGTTAACTAATTCCCTAATACATCACAGATTTTTTCCGTACATAGAGAAATAATTCATAAAGTAAGCTGATATTAAAAAAACATATGTTAAAATGTTTTTCAATTCAGGTGAATCTTAATAGGCGCTTATGCTGGAAAGTGATCGCTTAATCAGTACCCAAAGTATTGCTTCTGAAGAGGCAATAGACAGGGCAATTCGTCCGCTGAGTCTCAAAGAGTATATTGGGCAGGAAGCGGTTAGCTCTCAAATGCAGATATTCATAGACGCAGCAAGAAAAAGAAAAGATGCGCTGGATCATGTGCTTATTTTTGGCCCTCCTGGTTTGGGTAAAACGACCTTGGCCAATATTATTGCCCATGAAATGGGTGTGAATATCCGTCAGACGTCTGGGCCAGTTATTGAGCGTGCGGGAGATATAGCCGCTATTCTCACTAATCTTCAACAGAATGATGTTCTTTTTATAGATGAAATTCATAGATTGAGTCCTGTGATTGAAGAAATTCTTTACCCGGCTATGGAAGATTATAAGTTGGACATTATGATAGGGGAGGGACCTGCGGCTCGTTCCATCAAACTGGAGTTGCCGCCTTTTACGTTAATTGGTGCAACAACCAGAGCAGGTTTACTCACTTCGCCATTAAGGGATAGATTTGGTATTGTTCAACGACTGGAGTATTATTCCATAGATTCGCTGACCCAGATTGTTACCCGCTCCGCTCAATTACTTAATGTAGCGACTGAGCCAGAAGGCGCCAGAGAAATTGCCATGCGTTCCAGAGGTACTCCACGAATAGCCAACAGATTACTCAGGCGGGTTCGTGATTATGCCGAAGTTAAAGGACGTGGCATAATCAGTATTGATATTGCGCAAAAAGCATTGGCGATGTTGGAAGTTGATCAACACGGCTTTGACTTAATGGATAGAAAACTGTTACTTGCTGTTATTGAGCGATTTAATGGCGGGCCAGTCGGCGTTGATAGTATTGCTGCTGCAATAGGAGAAGAAAAAGGAACAATAGAAGACGTTTTAGAGCCTTTTTTAATCCAACAAGGATTCCTTATGCGTACTCCACGAGGTAGAATGGCAACACCCAGAGCGTATCAGCATTTTGGTTTGGAAGTGATGAATCAGGGGTTATGAATGAGCAGTATATCAGATCATCAATCCAGCTTTAGAGTCTATGCTGAAGACGTTGATTATATGGGCATCGTTTATCACGCAAATTATCTGTGTTATTTTGAACGAGCCAGAACAGAAATGTTGCGTTACAACGGGTTGCTTTTAAGTGAGCTGATGAATGAGAAGATCCTTTTCGCCATTAGCGAGTTGACTGTAAACTATCGTTTTCCGGCAAGGCTTGATAATTTATTAACTGTTACAACACGAATAAGTGAACGTAATAAGTGCAGTTTTATGTTTAT
This sequence comes from Legionella worsleiensis, assembly GCF_001467535.1. Taxonomy (GTDB): domain Bacteria; phylum Pseudomonadota; class Gammaproteobacteria; order Legionellales; family Legionellaceae; genus Legionella; species Legionella worsleiensis. The sequence continues at coordinate 89,967 of NZ_LNZC01000005.1, read as the reverse complement.
GCAAACGATGCTTAATGAAGAGAACACGTTAATTTGCGAAGCAAATATAAAAGTCGTCTGTGTTGATGATTTATTAAAACCAAGGCGACTCCCAAAAAGTATTTACGACACCAGATAAACAACAAAAAACCTCGATACTGGAGATATAAAAGTGGGTAATCAGGCAAATGTATTGATGTATTTTATGCAAGCGGGTTTAGTTGTTAAATCAGTTATGCTCATCTTGCTAACCGGATCAATAGTTTCATGGACTTTAATTTTTCAAAGAGCGTGGTTTTTTAAGCGCAAAAAACAATTGACTGATTCATTCAGCAGAAGATTTTGGGACAGTAGTGATTTGAGCAAACTGTACGCCGATGTAGACAGCCGTGCTGAGGAAAATCAGGGTATGGCAGCTATATTTCATGCAGGATTCAAAGAGTTTGTCCGAGCCAGAAAGCAAGGAACTGTTTGTATTGAACCCATACAAAGGGTAATGCAAATCAGTCATGCCAAGGAAGCAGCCAAACTGGAGCAGCATTTACCTTTTTTTGCCTCTGTTGGATCCATATCTCCTTATATAGGACTGTTTGGAACCGTATGGGGAATAATGACATCGTTTCAGGCTTTGGGGCACGCACAGCAGGCAACAATTGCCATGGTAGCGCCCGGTATTTCTGAAGCACTGGTTGCAACTGCACTTGGATTGTTTACCGCTATTCCTGCAGTAATTGCTTACAACCGCTATACGACTCATGCCAATACGCTGCTCAATAGATTTGATTTATTTCAGGAAGAGTTGATTTCTCTAATTGAGCAACAAACATCGGGTACCTCAAGAGGATAATACTCAAATGATTAAAGCAAAAACCAAACGTGACCGTCCCATTTCAGAAATCAATGTTGTGCCTTACATTGACGTTATGTTGGTTTTACTCGTTATTTTTATGATCACCGCACCCATGTTAACTCAAGGGGTGACTGTTGATTTACCCAAGGCAGCCAGTCAAAATCTGCAACCAACGGATAGAGAGCCCATTATTGTATCGGTAAATCAACAAGGTACCTATTTTCTCAACATCAGCAGTACACCTGCCGATCCCATTGAAGCTCAAGCTTTAGTGGTTCGAGTTGCCGCAGAATTAGAGCTTGCAAAACAGTCAGGGCAAAAACTTAACGTATTGGTAAAGGGAGATCAAGGCGTTGTTTACGGTAAAGTGGTTCAGGCCATGGCATTGTTAAAGCAAGCGGGTGCGGAACAAGTAGGTTTGTTGACTGATTCTTCAGATGAATCTTCAGAGGGTCACGCATGATCAATACCGATACTTATCGCAAAGCCTTTACTTGGGCTATTGCATTGCATCTTTGTCTGGTTATTTTGTTGTTAACCGATACATCATCCGATAGGCCAGTAATCACCGCAGAAAAGAAAACAACTCCCGGCATGCAGTTGCCTGTTGCTAATGTTGCCCAACAGGAGCCGGTTAAGGCGGTTAGTGTAGACAATAAGGAAATAATGGAAGCGGTTAATCGTTTAAAACAGGAACGTGAACAAAAGCAAAGAGCCGAAATACAACATCAAAACGAACTTAGGCGTCAGGCTGAAGCTGCAAAACAGCAACGCATCAAAGAACAACAACAGCTTGCCAAGCTTAGAGAAGAGGCTAACAAGATTGCCATAGAACGTAAAAAGCAAGCAGAAGAAGAGAAAAAACGACTCAAAGAACTTGCCGAGCAAAAAGCACTTGAAGCCAAGCGCATAGAGGAGCTAAAAAAACAAAAAGAAGCCCTAGTGAAACAACAGGCTTTAGAAGCTAAAAAACTCGCTGAATTAAATAAGAAAAAATTAGAAGAAAAAACCAAAGCAGAGCAGTTAAAATCAGAACAGGCTAAAGCTGAGAAACTTCGTGCGGATCAGGTGCGTGCGGCTCAGGCAAAAGCAGATCTGGAACGAAAAAAACAAGCTGAGGCAGCTGCTGCGCAGCAAGCTGCACAAAATGCGGAAAATCAAGCGAGAATTGCTGGTGAGGTTGATAAATATAAGGCGCTTATTGTGAATGCCATAGGACGAAACTGGATTTTACCTGAGCATGCAGACAGTCGCCTCTCAAGTCAATTTAAAATTCGTCTTGCACCTGATGGTACCGTATTAGATGTTACTTTAACACGTGGTAGTGGGGATCCGCTGCTTGACAGGTCAGCACAAACAGCGATCCGTAAAGCATCGCCACTACCTGTACCAACAGATCCTGAAACATTTAGTATGTTTCGTGAAATCAGTTTAACCGTTCGACCTGAACAAGTTAGGGGGTAATGCTCGTGATTAATCGTTTGATTACACTTTTTTTGATGTTATGTACCAGTCAGATTTTTGCACTGGATTTAGAACTTACCCAAGGCATTAATTCCGCCTTGCCCATTGCAATTAATTCTTTTGGATCAGATGAGGCAGCTGCAGAAATTTCCCATGTGATTGAAAACGATTTGAATCTTTCAGGACAATTTAAAATTGTTTCAGGACCTCAGGGCGCCAATTCGCAATCTTCTGTTGGGGTATTGCGTCAGTTGGGTGCTGACAGTGTTGTAACTGGCCGGGTCAGTAAAGTAGGGAATCGTTATGAAGTGAGCTTTACTCTTGCTGATGCTGTAGCTAATGGGGCGGTCTTACTTACCAAATCCTATAAAATAGGTGCGAACGAAATAAGACCCTTGGCGCATCATATCAGCGACGAAGTGTATCAGAAACTCACTGGTGAAAGAGGAATCTTTTCTACTCGCATTGCTTATATTTCTGTTCAAAGAGGCGGACAAAGAAACCGTTATTCACTTGAAGTTGCTGATGCAGATGGACATAATCCACAAAGTCTTCTGGTCTCGTCAGAGCCTATCATGTCGCCCTCGTGGTCTCCTGATGGCCGATCCATTTCTTATGTTTCATTTGAAAAGAAACGTGCGCAAATTTACACGGTTTCTGTTGAATCCGGCCAGCGTCGCCTGATTACCAGTTTTCCCGGAATTAATGGGGCACCTGCCTGGTCTCCGGATGGGCGTCAGCTCGCTGTTGTATTGTCAAAATCTGGAACACCTAAAATTTATAATATCGATTTAAGTTCTGGAACCATGAAGCAACTGACCTTTGGTGATTCCATTGATACGGAACCCCGATTTTCTCCAGATGGACGCAGTTTGTTGTTTACTTCTGGCAGGGGCGGCTCTCCGCAGGTTTATCGTTTGTCTTTAGCTGATGGACAAGTGGGGCGGGTAACCTTTGAAGGAAACTATAATGCACGAGCGTCCTATACACCTGATATGAAAAATATAGTGATGTTACATCGTGAAGATCGTAACTTTAATATTGGTTTGCAGAGCGCCTCTGGCGGTCCTATTGCCAGCTTGACCTTTTCTGGTCTGGATGAGTCTCCCTCAGTGTCTCCAAACAGTCGCCTGGTTCTGTATGCTACTCGAATTCAGGATAAAGGTGTTTTGGGTATTGTTTCTATAGACGGTAGAATCCGGATGAAACTTCCTGCTCGTGAAGGGGATGTGCAAGAACCGGCATGGTCTCCATATTTAAGTTAATGATGAAACGATTTGTTACTGCATTTCTTTTTACCTTTTGTTGTGTTCCAGGTTTTTCGTGGAACGCAACAGGGCATCAGTTAGTCGCACAAGTTGCTTATGATCATTTAACTCCCGAAGCAAAAAAAATGTGTGCTTTGTATAATAAAGCGTACAATCAGATTTCATCAACCGCTAATTTTATCCAGGCGGCATCCTGGTTAGATACGATTAGAACAAAAGACATACATTGGTTTGATTCCCTGCATTACAAGGATATTCCTTTTTCTCCGGATGGGACTATGCTCCCACCTAAACAAGAAATTAATGCTTTATGGGGAATCAAACAAGCCATCACCGTCTTGTCTTCAGAAAAGTCGAGTTTGGTTGATAAAGGTTTGAGCTTACGTATTCTTACTCATTTGGTTGGTGATGTGCATCAGCCTTTGCATACCATCACCCGAGTTACCAAAAAACAACCAAAAGGCGATCTGGGCGGTAACTTGTTTCTATTAGCACACAATCCAATAGGCGATAATTTACACAAGTATTGGGATAATGGTGCAGGGATTCTTATTGGAAAAAATACTCCAGCCAAATTAAGAAATAAAGCAAGGCAATTAGAAAAAAGATGGTCCTGCTCGGAGGCAGATAAAGTGATTAAACCTCAAGAGTGGATCAAATCATCACATCAGCTGGCATTAACCCGAGTTTACACCTTAAAACAATACCAAGTTCCTGATAAGCGTTATCAGATGGAAGCACAAACTATCACGCAAAAACAATTATTTTTTGCAGGATGTCGTTTGGCTAATGTACTCAATAATATTGCAACTCTAAATCCTGTTTACCCCGTGGGTATAGATCAGATTCAGAGCAAGGGTTGATTTTGTTATCGTTCGCTAATACATCTATCCCGACTTTTCCTGATATAAGGACAGCTTCATGAAAAATATAAATATTTCAATTTGTATTGCATCGGCTATTTTTGCAAATACAGCTCTTTCACAATCTTTAGCAGTGTCTAACGCTACATTTATTGAATGGGCTCTTACATATCAGGATAATTGGATAGATTTTCAAAACAAATTTCCTCATACAGCACATTTTGTAATTAGTGTTAAAGATGAATTTATATTCAATAATAAACGCTTACATTCTGATCGCATCACAATGATCTGTGATAATCACTATTCCACTATTGCTCCAGGAGAATCAGGAAGCTGTGATTTGGATATGCAAAAACAACTCCGCCTCATGATTGCTGCAAACGATTACCAAAATGGTGCACAGGGAACTGTTATAGTTGATTAATTACAAATCTCCATGCTAGGGATTTTCGATGTGAGCTTTAGGTTAAACTTATTCTCTCATCGTTCGCTTAAATGTTAATTGACTTTCTGAACATCATTTTGAGAAAAAAAATTTACAGTGCTCTATTTATTTCAAGCAGAATTGGGTTATGTCATGCGTTGCAAGAAACTCACTTTATGTATTTTCGTCTTACTGATTAAAAATATTAAATAATTTGCCCTGCCCCGCCATCAGTCGTATAATAAATGACCAGAAATTTCCGGAACCAAATCATGGCTGCAACAGAAACGACTGTAAAAAGTTTAATTGATGTTAGCAAGACACTTCAAGAGAAGGTATTTAGCGTACTTTTAAAGAACAAGGGTTTTTTTAACAAGCATGATGTAGCCACATTACGCCCATTAAAGAAATTTTTAACCAATACCCTGATTGAGTATGTGGCACATGGTCGTCAGGATGAAGCAAAAGCCATTTTGGATCAGTTTCCTGAACTACTTTTGGAAAGGGGAAGCGCTAATGATATTGCCGGTAATCTTTGGGAGGGCACCGCTTTTCAATATGCCGTATGGGCAATGGATACACACATGTACACCATGATGTTGGATTGTCTTCCTCAAAACGAACAAGGGGTAGAGATTAGGAAGGGTTTGTTAGAGCAAGCCAAAGCGCAAAAAGAGCACTTTAATTTTCAGCCACTCATTACTGCGCTTCAAACCTATGTTAATAATTTTAATGTCTGGGATGAGTCGCAGAGGGAAGAGCACTTGTGTAAAGTCGTGGGCATGGCGCAGCGGGATTTGCCGGCGCACGTTCGGCACGAATATTGTAATCCTAACCGCTCATTTAAACCTGTGCCAAGTTTTAACGAGCAGGTCTTCTTACGTTCTTTAGGGCTTTATAATTGGCCCTCATCTACTTCGGTGAATTGGGACGGTGGCTTACTTGGTTTAGGTTCTTATTTTGCGAGAATGGCGCCCGTGATGGATGGGGTTTGCTTGACGGTATGCGCAGAGGATGCGATATCGTTGGACGGGCCTCCTCAACAAGACGATTTGGCGTCGATAACCGCCTTATGTGAAGTGAGAACAAAAGACTTGATTGCGCTTATGCAGCGACTTCAGAGCCCGATTCAAAAACCTGAAGATGTTTCACAAGCTCCGACCAGCATGATTTCTTAGCCCAAAAGAGCAATCCCACGGCATAAGTTGCTTCGGGATTTGGCTCTCAATAAGCCGTTAAAAACCACTATAGTAGCTCCTGATATCCCTAAAGTTCTGACGTTCTCACCCACCACGAGTAATCGGCAAAAGTAATTGGTCTTCGCCTGATAATGACCTCCCACTCGTGGATGACGTTCTGGTTTATTAATAATCTGTGTTAATATGAGCGCAGATTCTTCTAACATCGGTTCAAGGATTGAGTTTTATTATCGTTTTGCTGATTAAAGCGGTCATGGTGACTGGTGAAGGACTGAAGAGGATTTTTAAAACAACAATGGAGGTTATCAATGAAAAAATTGCTTTTATCAAGTCTTTTTGCTTTTTTTAGCACGGCACAGGCAGAACAACTCAAAAATTACGATTCTATTGTGGCTGCCGTCCATAATGGCTTGGGTATACGTTATGTAGTTGATTGGGATCTTTGTAAAACTTCTGTACCCGAAATTCCTGCTGAGTTCTCTTCAAGCTACACTCCAGATAACGTAATCATAAGCAAAAAAGGAGTACTGGCGTCACGAGGAATGGCTTATACTCATGAAATTCATCAAATGCCAGGCTTGGGGCCGGTGAACCAGGCTTATGTTTATATGTTGCACAGCAATGATGTGCTAAAGGTTATTAATCGCTTCCTCGATCCGGTTACCAACACTGAAAAAATGAAAGCCGTTGAAGCGACTTGTATTTTAGGTGAAGGAGCAAAGGTATTTACCGTAGGTTAAGGTAGGAAATTTCGGGTCAATTTAGGGTCTGTTGACATATATGGACCCTGCCGGGTCTTGCAATGGATAGAACCATTATTTTTAGTAACGCCAACGTGCCGTGGCTTGTCCACGGCATCCAGTAGATGGTCAAATTAAAATATGAACTTTCTAAAAGATTGATTAAGAGGAGCAAACTCATAATATAACGGTTCTGACTAACAGCACTCTTTATGTAGGAGTTACGACAGACCTTAATAAGCGTACTTGTGAGCACAAAAATTAATTCATACCCGGCTTCATAGCCCAATATAACCTACACATGCTGGTTTATTATGAAATGAATGAGTTGTATATTGAAACAGCTCGCCGTGAAAGCGTTTCAAAAATTGGCCAAGACAGTGGAAATTAAATCTCATTGAAAAACTTAATTCCGAATGGTGTGATCTATATGAAGAAATTTGCCTATGATTGAGAGCTACTGGATGCCGTGGATAAGCCACGACACTAAGGTAGCGGTGAATTGTCAACAGACCCTGGTTGATTTTTAAAATGAAGCCCCATTTTATAAAAGGGCATTTAGCGAAAAACCGGGCGTCAAGAGAACGTCTTTAGGAACTGGTTTATGCCTGCGTGCGCAGGCATAAGCGATTTGTCTTAATAGCCAGGACAGTCCGATTAGGCTTCTTGCAATGATTCTATAACCGCTCCCAGGAATCGAGTTGCCTCGCCTCCAGTTACTGCTCTGTGATCAAAGCTTAATGAGAGTGGTAACATCCTATGTGCTGCGATTGTACCATCCTGTGTGACAACGGCGGACTGATAAAGTCGTCCAACAGCGAGAATGGATACCATAGGCGGAACTATAATAGGGCTGGCAAAACGACCGGCAAATTTACCAAAATTAGACAACGTAATGGTTGCTCCTTTTAGCTTGTCTGAACTTACCGCTCGTTTTTGAACAGATTCTTTTAGCTCATTGATAATCTTTCTTAATTCAGTATCCGAATGTTTTGCTGCATTATGAATAACAGGGACAAATAAACCTTCGTCATTGTCCATAGCCAGTCCAAGATGAACTTCTTCAAAGCATTGACGTGCACCGTGTCGGGTGTCAAACCAGGCATTTAATGCGGGTTCTTTTTGAGATGCGTGGATGATTGCTTTAATCAGGCGAACGGTAATATCAGTTCCTGTAACCCAGTTGTTTATATCCGCCTCATCAAAAATACTAACCGGGACTACTTCGGCGTGCGATTGAACCATACTGTTGAGCATCGCTCTTCTCACGCCTCTTAGGGGTTCAAATCCAACAGGGGGCTGGGAATTTTTATCAGCCTGATTCTGAACGTCGAGTCGAGTAATGAATCCGTGCTCTCCAGTTCCTTTCAAAGTACTTAGATCAACACCCAGTTTTTTAGCTAACATGCGAACGGCTGGAGTTGTCTTTACTCGGGAACGATCGGTGTTTTGGCTGCCAATAACAAAGTTATCTTCACTGATCTCTGTGCTTTCTTCAAGATTTCCAACGACTGTTCCCTTATCTGCCGATTTGGCTGTTGCAGAAACGAAGGAAACCAGCGGCTCACCCGTTTTAATCACATCTCCTGGTTTGCCAAACAACTTGGCAATAGTTCCGCTTTGTGGGCAGGGAACATCAACAACAGCTTTGGCTGTTTCCATAGAAACCAGAGGTTGATCTGCCTGAACTGTATCCCCCTCTTTAACAAACCATTCATGAATTTCAGCATCAGGTAATCCTTCACCCAAATCAGGTAGATTAAATATATTCATTATCACTCCATTATGCTCATAACACTGTTTTTTATGCGTGTAACACTGGGTATGTATTGTTTTTCCAGCTGGAAGTAGGGCATTACCGTATCATATCCGGTAACTCGCTGCACTGGGGCCAGGAGATCGGCCATGCAATGCTCCATAATTTGAGCGGATATTTCAGCTCCAACGCCACATGTTTTAGCGCCTTCATGGACAATAACACAACGCCCTGTTTTCTCAACTGAAGAAATGATGGTTTCAATATCAAGAGGCTTGATTGTCGCTACATCAATGACATCGCAGGAAATTCCTTCTTCACCGAGTTGTTTGGCTGCTTGTAGTGTTTCATGCATGCTGGCTCCCCAACTTATCAGAGTAAGATCATCGCCTTGCTGAAGAGTAAAGCACTTACCAATAGGTAATGCCTGTCCATCGTCTTCAACGGGTTGTTTCACCAAACGATAAATACGCTTTGGCTCCAGAAAAATAACCGGATCAGGATTACGCATTGCAGCTAATAATAAACCATAAGCTCGCTTGGGAGATGAGGGAATAACGACTTGTAAGCCAGGAATGTGAGCAAACAAAGCTTCAGTACTTTCAGAGTGGTGCTCTGGTGCTCTGATGCCTCCGCCAAAGGGTGCTCGGTATACCAGAGGACAATGCAAACGTCCGCGGGTTCTATTGCGCATACGGGCTGCGTGAGAAATAATCTGATTCATCGCTGGATAAATAAATCCCATAAATTGAAATTCTGCGACTGGTTTTAATCCCTGCAGTGACATTCCTATGGCCAAACCGGCTATCATGGATTCTGCCAGGGGAGTATCAAAAACTCTTTTTTCTCCAAAACGCTCCTGTAATCCAACTGTTGCACGAAACACACCACCATTTTTGCCTACGTCTTCACCGAAGACTACAACATCTTCATCATGCGCTAACTCATAAGCTAAAGCCTGAGTTACTGCTTCAATTAAGGTAATATCAGGCATGACCCGCTTCCTCCATAGCTATTGCACGTTGTTCCACGAGATACTCAGGTAATTGTTCGTAATGATAATCAAAAATACTGCTAATCGGTTGAGGCGTGGTATTAAGATATTCATCAACTGCCTGTTCTACTTTTTCTGAGCACTCCATAACTAATTGTTCTTCTTCAGCAGAAGACCACAGTTTTTGTTCCAGAAGAAACTGTTTGAATCGAGCTATAGGTTCTTTGGGTTTTGCAAGATCTACTTCTGCAGAGGGTTGATAGCGAGTTGCATCATCGGCAGTTGTGTGATCACATAAACGGTACGTTATCGCTTCTATTAAGGTCGGCCCTTCGCCTCGACGTGCTTTTTCTATCGCTTCTCCAATCATTTGGCGGGTTGCAAGCACGTCATTGCCATCGATTTGTATTCCCTGGAATCCTGCAGCTATTGCCTTTTGTGCAATGGTTTGGGTACCTGTTTGTTTATCGCGAGGGACAGATATAGCCCATTGATTATTGTTGACCACAAAAACGATAGGCAACTTCCAGGTGCCAGCAACATTAATCGCTTCATAAAAGTCACCCTCCGATGTTCCTCCCTCACCAATACAGACAACGGCAACACGATTTTGCCCTCTGTATTGGAACGCAAATGCAATTCCTGCCGCATGCAGACACTGCGAAGCAATAGGTACACAAATGGGAAGATCTTCGGCATTCCCTGAAAAATGGCTTCCTCGCTCATCACCACCCCAGAAGGCCAGGATTTCAGACATTTTTACACCACGTTGAATTTGGGCGGCATAATCTCGGTAATAAGGAACGAACACATCATCGGGTTTCATGGCATGTCCTATTGCCGTGGAGATGGCTTCCTGTCCGTTTATGGGCGCATATGTACCCATTTTCCCTGTTCTTTGCAACGCAATTGCTTTTTTATCAAAAGTACGAGCAAGAACCATAGTTCGGTAGAGTTCTTTTAAAGCAGATTTGTCCTGTGCAAAGGAGGGTAGTTTATCTACTAACTCGCCTTGCTCGTTTAAAAACTGTGTAAATGTAATATCAAATTGAGCAACTGTTGTCATTACTTGGCTCCTTGTCAACAACGCGTTGCAATAGAATACTCACAAATTGACTTGAAAACCAGTGAATTAGAGTGAAATTCTTAGTGCATGAATAAAAACATCAATGACATAACAGCGGTCTGATTAATATGGCGAATACACCAATTTTACCTCTGGCTAAGGACATTCCTTGTCAGCAGATCAGGACGCATTGATAGTTTTAATTACACCGAAGAGGATGAGGAGCATGAAGCCTGACTTTGGATGTCATGTTCCGCTGTCAGCAGTAATTTTAATTGTTCGTTCAATACATCCTGAGTTATTTTAAACAGTAAATGCTGGAGTTTTTCTGGTTTCACTTTTTCTTTTACTTTTTGATTCAGGTGGGGTGTTTCACGCAAAAAACATTCATTTAATGCTTCTTTCCAAATACGAGTAACGTATACGTCAGTATCACTAGTATGGATGGTGTGCGATATAAACCGTGCTTCAACACAACGAGAGTCTCCTTTTGTTGCCGAAGAGAACAAGGGTATCACCACATTAAGTATTTTTTTAACCAGGTTAATCAGGCCTTGTTCTTTAAGTTTGTCTTTTGTTGTTTGGGACAGTATAGTTTGGAACCAGGTTTTGATAATGCAGGATAGAGACGTCAGCGGTTCAGGGATGGATATTCCGATTCTTTCAGGGATCTGGTAAGACTCCTTATCCAGGCGTTCAAGTGCGTATCTAAGCGTAGTTTCCCCTTCGTGCATGGCCCCAATTGCAGCAACCAATAGTGCAAAGTCCAATTGACCGTTTTCAATCAGATCATCCGTTTTGATTAGTCTGTAATCATGATCGATTAAACCCGAGCAGACAATTGATTGCTCAAGCGAGGAAATGGTTTTCCTGATAAACGCTAAATCTTTAGTGCGTAGTGAATATTTTCTTATTGATTCGTCATTCAGATGCAAATGCCGTTTAAAATTTATCAGCCATCGGCGCAATTCCAAATCCTGGGTGTCGGGTTCAATTCGTTCGTTAACCAGGTAAGATAAAGAGGATATCATTTTTTTTGCATAAACTGCGCGAATTTCATAATTGAACTCAACAGGAATGGGTTCATTATTCTCTTTAAAATTTAGTTCAAAGAGGGTATCTTTATTGTTTAGTTTGCTGTTAACCATAATGTCACGTACCGCCAGAGCAAAATACTCCAAAACATCGCCTGGAATTTTTCCATCTTTTTGAAATTCGTTAATTGCTGGGATAAGCTCCTGGTCGAAAAGGCATTTGAGCGCATTAATCTGTTGCTGACGAATGATGTAAAGATTAATGTTATTAATTACTTGCAGGGTCAGATTAATCGATGCCAGAGAATGAACTTTGAGCCTCAAAAGTTTTTCGAGATTATTTTCATTATTAGCAATAATATTAGGGTCTGCGGCGGGATCGTAAATTAAGGTCTCGCCTTGGTAGGGTTCCATAAGTGACATGAATGTCAGGGCAAATCGAACTCTTGGTGAACGTGCTCGAGGCGATGAGGGTATATTTGATCTGGTTGATGAGGGTATTGGGATAGGGTGCTCTGACCTCGGTGCAAAAAAAGTAGAGCTTCTGATGGAACTGGGGCTTGCTGGAGTTGCCCTATGAATATCAAGGGGTAAAACAAAGTTAAAGGGATATTTCGTTTTGAAGTTATCAAAATCAGGAATTGTTGCTATCCCGTTTCTAATTTCTATGCCAGGGATTCCAGTCAGACAATTGTTGATAAGTTGGTGCTCGACAAGATCTTTTTCTCCGGCTAATTTGTAGCAGCATTGAGCCGTTGCTGAACCCTCAGAGTAGGACCATAAGATAGGTTTGTTTTCATAAGTAATTGAATAAAAAAAAATGTACATAGGTCTTTTATAATAAGGGTTGTACGAGGTGACACAGTACAATTTATTTATTTTTATGTAAACATATATTCGAATATAACCGTATTATTAGGAGTTATTTTGATTAAATCTGTATCAATGGAGCTAAATTACTCCCTTTTTTTGCAAGAATCGTATCAAAAGTTTTGTGATTTACCTGGTTTTGTCTTGCTTGAAAGTACCGACAAGGTGAGGGGACGCTATGATATTTTAAGTGCTTACCCATACGACAGAATTGTAATCAAATCAAATTTAACGTCTGAAGAGGGAGCTTTAGCCAAACTACGAGAACTATGCTCCAAGCCTTTTGAGGGCAATGATCTTCCTTTTCAGGGCGGTGCCATGGGGTATGTATCTTATGACTTTGGTGCTCATCTTCACCATATTCAGCCAAAACCGCAACACTCTCTTTCTGATGTGCCTTTATTGGATATGGGGCTTTATGATTGGGCGATTATTACAGATCATCATTTAAAAAAAGTTACTTTATTTGCGGCTAATCGGCATACGTCAACCAAAGAAATTTGCAAAAAAATAATCCAATTATGGAATGAACCTGCGTCTGAGGCCTCCTCGTATACTGTCGCAAATGATTTTGTGCCCCTCATGACGCAACAACAGTACCAAAATGCTTTTTGGGCAATTCATCATGATTTAAGTATTGGCAGGGCTTATCAAGTTAATTTAACTCAACCTTTTCATGCAGGATATACGGGGAATTCCTGGGAAATATACAGAAGAATAACCGACAAAAATCCAGTTCCTTTCTCCGCATTTATCAGAAATAAGAATCATGACGTTTTGAGTTTTTCACCAGAGCGATTTTTGTATTATGAAAAGAGAGGTGTCCTTACTTCTCCAATAAAAGGTACTTCCAGGCGATCAGCAGATCCCGCTGCTGATGAACAGTTAAAAAATAAATTAATGGCTTGTGAAAAAAATCGTGCTGAAAACGTCATGATAGTCGATTTAATGCGTAATGACTTAGGAAAAATAGCGAAACCAGGTACGGTTGAGGTCAGCGCCCTTTGCGAGGTACAAAGTTTTAATTCAGTACATCATCTGGTGAGTGATATTAAAGCGCTCTGCCGTGAGGAGATAAACCCTTTTGATGTGTTTCTTTCCTGTTTTCCTGGTGGTTCAATCACGGGTGCACCTAAATTGGAGGCGATGAATATTATCAATGAGCAAGAGCCCTATGCGCGAGGGATATATTGCGGCAGCATAGGCTATTTCTCAAACCACGGCCGATTTGATACTAATATTGCGATTCGTACTATTACTGCTAAAGATAATATTTTGCATTTAGCAGCAGGTGGTGGCATTCTTATTGACTCTGATTGCGAAGATGAATATCGTGAATGTTATACCAAAATTGCTGCGATAATTCATGGACTTAAATAATTTTTTAACCAAAGAGGGTGTTCATTCAGCGGTACTTGTTTTGTACGAGAGTTCTACCGATTCCTTGCTTCTGACAAAACGCAGTGAGGGATTAAAAAATCATCCTGGCGAAATCAGTTTTCCTGGTGGATTATGCGATGAAGAAGATCAATCCTACGCCGATACCGCATTAAGAGAGCTTGAAGAAGAGTTGGGAATATCCCGAGAAAGAGTGCAGTTAATCCGGGCGCTAAACGAAGAGCGAACTTTATCCGGTATTGTCATTCATCCTTGGTTGGGGCAAATAGAATCGAGAGAACCATTCAACATTAATACCGCTGAAGTTGCAGAACTTATCGCTGTTCCAATGCCCTTAGTACGCTCCGTTCACAATTATCGTAACATTATTGTGTACCGATATGGAATAAAATTTACCACTTGTGAATTTATTGCGCAAGATCAATTTATTTGGGGGGCAACAGCACGGATTATGAAACAGTTGGCGGTGGATTCCTTAAATTGTACAAATCCATAAAAATAGACCATGCTTATGCTGTTAATAATACAGAATATCAAAGGTAACCCTTATGAAAACATGCGTATTATTTTTACTCTGTATCTTTTCAACATACGGTCACACCCAAACTTTGACCATAGGCTCTTCAAAATTTAATCCACCATTCGAGACTTGGGCGAGTCATGACGCTTCATATTTTGGTTACGATATTGATTTGATGACGATTATATGCAAACGACTCAAAGCTACTTGTAAATTTAAAGCCTATACCTTTAATGAGTTGTTTGGCGCAATTGACCGGAATGAGGTTGACCTAATTATTGCTTCTATGATTATAACTAAACCACGACAAGAACAGTACTTGTTCAGTCTTCCTTATTTGGAAAGCTATTCGCAATACATAACGTCCAGCAAGAATGCCAGCATTAACAACCCGGATGATCTCTACGGAAAAAAAATTGGCGTAAGAAAAGGCACACCATATGGCAGTCAAGTTCTTGCTGAATCCAGAAATAATACTATCGTATATTATCCGCTCATCGTTGATATTTTTGTTGGCCTGCAGAATAAAGAAATCGACGCCTTTGTTTTAGATTATGAAGCAGCGAAATATTGGATTGCAACTAATCCAGGTATTTATAAATTAATTGGCAACAAAATTCCCGTAGGCGAGGGGTATGCTGTTATGACCCAGTATAAAAATGCCGGGTTAGTTAAACGGATAAACGACATTATTTTACAAATGGGAGAAGACGGTACTTTTATTGGTCTTTATTCCAAGTATTTTGGCTGGAATAATGCAAATTAGAGGATGTTGACTTAGCTTTTTTTACTTGGGTACCTGCTGGATGCCTCACAAGGGGCTATTCACGTAGACGAGAGAGGCACATCTTGGATTAATCGGGACTTATCTAATCCCGATTAATCAACAATAGCCAATACAACTGGCGTTTATGTGGTTTCTGCATGCTCCTCATTTTGCGCCAAATCATTATGAGTTGCCGAATTTTTTAATGCTCTTCGTAATATTTTCCCTACGTTTGTTTTAGGCAATTCATCATAAAATTCGACTATCTTGGGAACTTTATAAGCGGTTAAATGCTCTCTGCAATGGGCGATGATTTGTTCTGCTGTCACTTTAGGATCTCGTTTCACAATGCACGCCTTTACTCGTTCCCCTGACTCTTCGTCAATAACACCTACAACTCCAACTTCCAATACACCTGGGTGCATTCCTATGACTTGCTCAATTTCATTTGGATAAACATTAAAACCAGAGACGATGATCATGTCTTTCTTGCGATCCACGAGATAGACGTAGCCTTCTTCATCCATCCTGGCAATATCCCCGGTTTTTAAAAATCCATCTTTGGTAAACACCAGAGCAGTTTCATCGGGTCGTTTCCAATATCCCGCCATAACTTGTGGACCCTTGATGCACAATTCACCGCTTTGACCAATGGGAACTTCTTTTTCATTATCGTCACGGATGGATACATCCGTTGAGGGCAAAGGCAAACCGATACTGCCGTTATAACCTTCAAGATACATAGGGTTCATTGTTGCAGCGGGGCTTGTTTCTGTTAGGCCGTAGGCCTCTAAAACACGGGATTTAGTCATCTCTGCCCAACGCATCGAAACGCTTTTTTGGAGCGCCATGCCACCGGATAATCCCAGTTTGAGCTTACTAAAATCAATTTCATTAAACCTGGGATGATTGAGAATAGCGTTATATAAGGTGTTGACACCGGTAAATGCAGTAAACCCTGAGTTTTTAATTTCATTAATAAAATGGTTTAAATCCCTGGGATTGGTAATCAGTATGTTTTTAGCTCCGAACATCATGAAGGTCAAACAGTTCGCAGTAAGTGAAAAAATATGATAAAGAGGAAGGGCTGTAACGATGATATCCTCGTTTGATATACCCAGGGGAGCTATCCAGGAATGAGCTTGCATGACGTTAGCTATCATATTTCCATGAGTGAGTATTGCCCCTTTGGATACTCCTGTTGTTCCGCCTGTATATTGTAAAAATGCAATATCATCATGAGTTAAATCAACATGATGCAGGGTGGCTTGTTTCCCTTCAAGCAATGTATAGTTAAATGCAACTGCATGGGGTATTGAATAAGTTGGAACCAGTTTTTTAATGTGTTTTACTACAAAATTTACAATGAACCGTTTCACTGGTGGAAAGAGGTCGCCTATCTGGGTAACAATCACATGTTTGATTGACTTGATTGATGGCAAGGCTTTTTCCACGGTGCTGGCAAAATTTGCAAGCACAATTATAGCCTCGGTTCCTGAATCATTCATTTGTTGAGTTACTTCATCCGTTGTGTAAAGCGGATTGGTATTGACCACGACAAATCCTGCCCGCAGTATCCCGAACAATGCTACGGGATATTGAAGCACGTTAGGCATCATGATGGCTACACGTGATCCCTTGGGCATGCCCAATTGTTGCAGATATGCCGCAAAATCACGAGTCAACTTGTCCAGTTGCGCATAGGTAATCTCGCTGCCCATATTAGTGTATGCTATTTTATTGGCATTATGGCTACATGATTCCTTGAATAAAGATATTAGGGATAAATATTGACTGGGGTCGATTTCATGTGGCACGCCATTTTGATATTGTTCAAACCATCGTTTATCCACTTTGATATCCTTCTGTTATTGGTTCCCACATGTTAGTATAAACAAAAATATCAGTTATGGATATCTTGGACATGAGTGAAAATATAACTAAAACTCAAGGATTTAAACTAAAAGGAAGACTTTATACCCTAACCGTCTTGCAAGTAACGAATACCAACAGTGAGATTTTTTCTCATCAATTTGCAGAAACCGTGGTTAAAGCACCAAAATTATTTGAAAAAACGCCAGTTGTTTTTGACCTATCTTTGGTCAATCAGTTGGAATTTGATCTAAATGTTTTGCTGCAAATTGCTCGAGACTATGGCATGATTCCTGTAGCAATTCAGGGCGGCAATCCTTTGCAGGATACCCTGGCGCAGTGTAATGGTTTGGCCGTTTTAAATGCCTCAGCCACCCAGGATAAATCACTAAAGGAACAATCTGCCGAACCCCTTTCTGCTGGAATGACTAAAAGTAAATTATTAACCACTCCTGTTCGCTCCGGACAACAAGTTGTAGCCAAAGGCGCTGATCTGATCATTGCCTCCTCAGTCAGTCATGGAGCTGAGTTGTTATCCGATGGAAATATCCACGTTTACGGAGCATTGCGAGGGCGAGCATTGGCAGGTTTATCTGGTGATGTTGAGGCACGGATCTTTTGTCAATCACTAGAGGCCGAGCTTGTATCTATTGCCGGGTTTTATCGCCTGAGTGATGCCATAGAGCCGGTTAATGGGCCTTGTCAGATATACTTATCCAACCAACACATTGTGATAGAGCCCCTATGATTGATGCTGTATTTATCTCTGATCTGCATTTACATCCTGAAAATTCGTCCATTCACCAGCGCTTTTCTCAATTTCTTGAGTGGGCGCAGGTTTCAGTAAAGAAAATATACATTCTTGGCGATTTTTTTCATGCGTGGGCTGGAGATGATTCCATTGACGATTGGAGCAGAGGGATAGCCAGTCAATTGTTTGAACTGACTCAAAAGGGTATTGCACTGTATTTTATGTGCGGAAATCGAGATTTTCTGTTGGGAAAACAATTTGCCAAATTAGCCGGATGGACTGTTATTCGGGAGCCTACCGTAATCGAATTGGGCAATGAGAGGGTATTACTTGTTCATGGCGATGGGTACTGCACCAGGGATAGGGGGCATCAAAGGTTGCGGTTATTTACCCGTAATCGCCTTTTTGTCTGGCTTTTTTTGAGTCTTTCCCTTGCTTTCAGAAAGCGCATTGTAAATAAAGTCCGCTCTATAAGCTCCAGTAAAAACACTCAATTTCTGGATAAGATGGATGTCGTTGGTGAGTCGGTTATCAAGGATATGACGCATCATCAGGTACGTCAGTTGATTCATGGGCATACTCATAAGCCAGGACTCACTCAATATTTCCATGAACACCAGTGTTTGCAGCGTTATGTTTTGAGCGATTGGGATGACAGTCCTGAAGTATTGTGTTATGATAGAACAAAAGGCATCTATTTTATTCATCCCTTATTGCAAGAGGAGAACCGTAATGTCAACAGAAGATAAAAATAAGCTTGATAAACAAATAGTCGAAAAAATGCGCGAAGAACTTGTCAAAATTCGTCAAGAAGAAGTAAAAAATCAAGAACTCATGGAGCGCCACAGAACCAGAGCTGATGTGCGTGCTCAAGAAATGGATCTCCTCGCTAAAGAATCCAAAGTGATAGACCCGCATACCGGTAGAGAGTCAACTCTCATGGATATAGTAATAAACGAAGCTGAAAGAGCGCTTAATGCTGATGTTAACGCCTATAACGACTGGCGATCAGCCATGATGAAATTGTGGAATATTTATGGTCACTTGGCAAAAGCCATTGATCAATCCATCCATGAAACGATTGCAGCCCCAGCCTTATACAAGTTATCCGATGCGTTAGCACAGGGTTCAGAAGTACTGAATAATATATTCCGTTCCGATCCTGAGGCTGATTTGCCTGCACTGGAACATTTAGTGAGTGTAAACGAGCAAGGACAATTAGCCATCGAGCCTCTAACTCGTTCAGATAACGGCACTAAGACCAGTCAACTACTTGATAATTTATTCAAACATGGTGTGGTCGCTTGGTTAGATAACTGTGGTTATAAGCCAACTGATGAGACTAATTCCCAATTTAAAAAGGGAGACCAAATTCTTGATAAGGCAGGGTTTAAAGCCCTGAACAATAATCCTGAAACCTCGTTAAAAAATTATCTTTCAGATGCACCTGAATTGGAATTCAGACCTCGAGGACCCTAAGTTCGGCGAGTCTGTTTCATAACCTTAGGCAGTTTTTTATCGTGCAATTCGACTGATGATTGTTAAGGCACAGGGAAATATCGTCAATTTAAGTTGCAATTATGTTAACTTTTGGCTATTCCCTTGCTGCTGTTTCGAATTTAATGTATCAATTTTTAAAAGCTTTAAAGACATGGATTAAACTTGGAAAATCTCTCGGATCACATTTCCCAGCTACAGTTCGAAACATCGTCTCTTGAAATTTCTGGAGAGGAATTTTATGAGTATTGCCAGGAGGCGTTAAATTATCTTGTGCCTTTCATCAATCAAGTCGGAAACGCTCCTGCGATGCCAGAGCTTTCTGCAAATTCCATCTTAAGTGAGTTAAAAACCACTTTTCATGAGCCCTTAACCCCATTACAACGTCTAATTGCTACCCAGCTTGATAGGGGTATAGAAACGGCAAGCGGTAACTTTATGGGCTATGTACCGGGAGGAGGCGTACTAACCAGTGCACTGGCTGATTTTGTTATTAGTGTGACCAATCGTTATACAGGGTTACATTTCGGAGCACCAGGAAATACAGAGAGTGAAAACAAGGTTATTAAGTGGTTTTGTGATTTGTTCGAGATGGGTGGTGATGCATGGGGTTGCTTAACAAGCGGAGGAACTCATGCAACCTTGACTTGTCTTTTGGCTGCTCGAGAATCTGTAGAACAAATAGACATAAATAATCTTGTTATCTACATGACAAATCAAGCTCATTTTGCGATTCGTCGCTCACTTAAAGTTATGGGGTTGCATCACGCTCACATTCATTTTGTTCGTACGTGTAATGATTTATCAATGGACTCAGAAGATCTTGATGCCTCCATTCAAACTCATTTAGACCAAGGTCTTCATCCTTTTCTTATAATTACCTCTGCTGGAACTACGAATACGGGTTCTGTAGATCCTCTTGAGTCTATTTCTGAGATTGCTGATAAACATAAAGTCTGGATGCATGTAGATGCAGCTTATGGAGGAATGTTTGTACTAACCGAAGTGGGCAAAAAAACACTTAAAGGAATTGAAAACGCTGACTCTATTGTTGTTGATCCTCACAAAGGCATGTTCCTGGCATACGGTGTTGGTGTGGCCTTAGTAAAAAAGCAACGTTTTCTAAAAAGTGCCTTTCATGAAGATGCTGAATATCTTTCAAGGCCTGATACAAAAGAAGCAATTGAAACTCGCTCTCCAGTTGATTATTCACTTGAAATGACTCGCCATAATCGTGCGCCCCGTATAAGTTTGAGTTTAGATCTGCTGGGAATTGAGTGTTTTAAAAGTGCATTGCTAGAAAAGCACTTGCTGGCGTGCTGGTTGCATCAGCAATTAGAATTACTGGATGGTGTAATTATATTTGCAAAACCTCGGTTATCTGTAGTCGCTTTTCGTCTTGCTTATAATCTGGAAACTGAAAAATTACTTGCATCTATTACAGAAGATGGCCTTATTAATGTCAGTTCAACACGACTCGGGGAAACTATTTGGATACGTGCCTGTATTTTAAATTTTCGGACTCATATGGTGCATGTGGAACATTTGCTTGAAAAAATATCCAGATTTATAAGTTGTTGCTAAATCAGGTTTAAATACTTTAAAAATAAATCAATACCACAAGATTTTTATTGGTCAGACTTTAATTTTATTAATCATATTGCTATATCTCTTAATTTCGTTATCCTTGCATTTTTTCACTAGAAAATTTAAGGATATCACTTGATGAAAAAGTCCGAGCAAGTTGCTTACTGGGTTAAGACAGCAACTCAGTTTCCAGTTGGTTTTGCACAGGTAAGAGAAGATCCCTTATTAGATGTTCAGGTGATTGATCATATGAACAGACCACAAACGAAAGTGCTTATGATCGCCTCAGGCGGTTGCACAGCGGCTCTTTTGGCAACGCATCCTTTAATAAGTGAACTTACTGTGGTTGATCCTAATTTATCTCAGCTTGCTTTAGCACAACTTAAATTGCATTTGTTGGAACATTGCTCGATTGAGGAGAGGCTCTCTATTCTTGGTCACCAAAAGATGTCTGTGCAAGACCGCCGTGCCTGGATTGCTCTTCGTTTGCATCTATTGGGTTACCCTGAAGATACTCTAGGCGATTTGGATAAGGTTGCTGAATCTGGCTTGGATTATTGTGGTCGTTACGAATATTTATTTAGGCAGTTACAGCTTGAAATTCGCCATTTTGAACCTGAAATCAGAGCTATTCTTTCTAATTCTGGAAATACCATATCAGAACATCTAAAAGAAGTATTGAGGGAGTCGTTCAAAAAAGTAATGACTCTTGATAACCTTGTCGCTTTATATGGGAAGGACGCTACACAAAATCCAGCAATGCAATTTTGGGAGCATTTTTTCTGCCAAACCATCAGCGCATTAAATTGTCCGAGTGCAAAAAATAATCCTTTTTTAAGTCAATTACTATTAGGTCAATTTATTCACAGACCCTATGAATGGCTAACAAAACCGAAACAAAGTATTTTTAAGAAGGTAAAATTTCTAAATCATACGCTCTCTGAAACATTAAATACGATGAATGACTCTTATGACTTTATTCATTTATCGAATGCTCTTGACTGGTTAAATCCTCATGAAGCAAAAGAAATGTTGTGCGCAGTTGTAGATAAATTAAATTCTGGAGGAATGTTGATCCTCCGTCAATTAAATTCCACATTAGATATTCCTTCTTTAGGTGGTAATCAACTTGAGTGGCAAGTTAAGGATGGGGTGGATTGTCTTCATCAGGATCGTAGTTTTTTTTATAAAAGGTTATTAGTTGGTAAAAAATTATAACAATTTACGAAATGCTGGTTTTAAATACAGCTATTATTCAGACGTCCCGCAAACGATTTAAATCAGATAATGGAGATTATATAGATGAACAGTCAAAAAAAACTTGCAGAATTAATTGATATTATTCTGACAGATTCCAATTTTCGTGATAATCCTTTTTTTTTAGCTTTAAATGATGGCTCATTTTCCAAAGAGGATTTTATTGAAACCCAAATTCAATTTTTTTCGCTGTAACTTTTTTTAACCAACCCATGAGTGCTCTGGCAGCAAAAATCCCAACGGCGGAACTAAGGATAGAAGTATTACGTAATGTATGGGAAGAGCATGGTGAAGGTAACCTTGAAAAGGTTCATGGAACAACATTTATGGAGCTATTAAACCGATTAGGTAATATATCACCTGAAGATGTTGACAGTCGTGCCTTGTGGCCAGAGGTACGAACTTTTAATACCTTTTTGGCTGGCGCATGTGTATTGGATGAATATCTTACAGGAGTTGGTATCATGGGGATGATTGAACGCATGTTTGCTGAGATTTCTTCCTGGATAGGGACTGGAATTGTGGAACGTGAATGGCTGAGTCAGGATCGCTTAATCCATTACACGCTCCATTCTGAACTTGATATTAAACACTCGCAGGATTTTTTCGATATTCTCGAGCATTCTTGGGATAAATCCGAAGAAGACAAGTATGCAATTGAGCAGGGTTTGCGACTTGGGGCTTATGTTTTCAATCGCCTATATGAGGATCTTTATAGAGCCAGATCCCGCAGAATGTTTCGTGAAATCAGGGGCAATCATTCGCGTGCGGAGGGTTGACGTATTGTTTTTATTGATGCCGCACAAGAATATTTATCATAAATATAATGAAGTTGCTTCGCAACACTATTTAATCCTCCTCTCCCTTGATCCCTCTCCCCCACGCTATGCGCAGTGGAGAGGGAAAATTCGATAAGTTCAATTCAGTACTTGGTAAGTTACGATTATTTTTTGTAAGCAGTAGGCAATTAGGGTATTTAACGTCAGGAAATCTATCAAGCATCATGTTTTTATACATTATAATTTGCCCCTCAAATCTTTATATGCCATTATATAAATAGATTTTTTCTTTACACAGTACTGTTTTATATGATCGAGATAACTGATTATGAATTGACCCATGAGTTTTTTAGCGCACTGGTTACAGAAGACAAGTGCCCAAGTTTAGTGAAACATTTGGAAATAAAACCGGAACTCCTTGATTTACAAGATGAAAATGGAAGAACCCTTTTTCATCATGCAGTTAATGATTATCGTTTTGCGGCTATTATTTTAAAACCGTTCATGAATCTGGAGCGGTTATCTGTCAGGGATAATAAGGGACAAACTCCGGTTCATGTGGCAGCTGTTTCCAATGATTCTGTCCGAGATCCCATTCTTTCACTCTATCTGAATTCAGCCCGGAATAATGGTTACGATTTTTCCTTGATGGATAATAAGTACGATACGCCACTGTCCCTGTTGATAGTCAATCCTCGGCGTAACCCTATGACTCGGGAGTTGATTAATCAGATTCCCTGGTACCTGAGTATTGCGGGTGATGTGAATATAAACCAGATTAATGTAATTACCGGGATGACGCCCCTGGCTTTAGCACTTGCATTGGATCACCTGGAAGAAGCGAATACATTGCTAGATCATGGCGCAGATCCGTTACTGTATGCAGAGCCACAAGATGAAGTGTTAAAGTCTCTCGATATTATTGTGATACCAGCCACGTTGGTTGCCAGGAAAATTCAGGCAGCAAGGCAAGAGCTTGCAGATCTTTGTGCGAATTTTGATAACGCTGGTATACAGCAATCACTTCATCCCATGCATCCCTCCACTTTTTTCAGAGTGT
This sequence comes from Legionella worsleiensis, assembly GCF_001467535.1. GTDB lineage: Bacteria > Pseudomonadota > Gammaproteobacteria > Legionellales > Legionellaceae > Legionella > Legionella worsleiensis. Next base: position 65,970 of record NZ_LNZC01000005.1, on the reverse strand, counting down.
TGTCATCAGGTTTTGGCGAGGTGGAAGAAGCACAATTACGAATCAAATACCTTAAGACAGATTATATCCCCCTTTTGGAAAATATCTCTACAAAAATAGAATCAATCGTTAAAGAACCGGTCAGTTCTGGCACAGAGTTTTCCTCCGGTCCCTGTTAGGCCGTTTATCCAGGTTTGAATGGGAAAGCAGTATTCAATATCACGAGTTGTCAACAGAACAGAGCCATTTTTTCCAGGATCTTGTCGGAATTGGTGATCCACTTGCATCGGAAGCCGAAAATAGCCGATTAAAGAAGATGTATGCGGAAGAGCGTCTTATTATTCGAATTCTCATGTTTAAACCTAAAGCCATAAACAGGGAGGATTTTAACTTGTTAATAGAGCTTGCCATGCGGGAAGAAGGCTATTCTCACATAAAATTATATATACTAAATATGACCAAATGATACAATATAAGAACATTAGCGGTGAGTGTCATGATTCTTAGCTATGCATGACAAAAAATCCACTGCGGGTTGATTGGGGTATCGGATTATTTTGATTGATGGTTGTCCTCCTATGCGGGCATGACGATTTTTTATCCTTTACAGAGCAATCTGAATTACACTAACAAAATTTAAGTTAAGATTTTTATGATTCTGGTTAATTGTCCAAAACAGTCGGATGTTCCAATAATCAACTCAAATTCGTCTTGTATACTCACTTTATCATTTATTTTTTTTTCTAAATTAATTTCATTTTTTTGATTTATGTATGCGTAATTAAATAATGTTAAATGTGGATCATAATCGTCAGTTCTCAAAGGATTAACAAGTTTAGAGATGTAATTAAATACTTCATGTAGTTTTAACGTATTTTCTGGTAGTAATGATACCCAGTAGACTGGTTTTTTAAAACTTGTATGACTTATTTCTCTAAACGATAAGTGCAAATTAAAATCTGATGACTCGAAACAAATTTTTTTAGAGAGATCGCCCAGCTTATGCTCTTCAGAATAAAATTGGCAAATAGTTACATGGGGGATGGATTTATTTCCCAGAATATAGCTGAAAGGTTTATCTATGATTTCAGTAGCTAACGCAATAAATTCATTAGATTTGAATTTAGGAACAAAAGCAATATTATACCTTTCCATTAAATGACTACCTGTTATTTACCTCAGACCCTAGTGACTTAAGAGTATTTAAAATTTTTAATTATTGAAGCAACAACTACAATTCGACATCTTAAAAATTTGCATATTACATTTTAATGTTTAATAACATTGGGATGGCTTGGCATTTTATTACTTTAAATGCTAACACATTAAACTCCAACCAGATCTCGAATACTATCTGTTTCGAATGCAATTCTGCTGAACATGTATTCGATTAAAATTTATTTTAAGACATTTGGGGTATCAATGAAATCCGTGATGGCTTCTGTTTAAAATTAACAAAATATGAATATAGACTGTTGCATACTCCTTGGGGTGCTTGGAGTGTGAAGGCAACTCGGCAATTGTAACTTACCACGTACTGGATTGAACTTATCGAGTTTTTCCCTCTCCACTGCGCATAGCGTGGGGGAGAGGGATCAAGGGTGAGGGGGATTAAATGGTGTTGCGAAGCGACTTTATTTAAGTAAATCTTACTCATGCTATGGCACAATTGTGCAGCATTATGGTGCTCATAGCCCGTTGATTAATTCATAGAAGGTATGCCGCTATGAAAACGAAATACTCTATCTTGTCCCAAAATAAACTCATTCTCAACACTCAAGAATCGCTCCAGGCGGGTTTCTATTGCACCACCGTATAGCCTGGCTAAATACAGGTAATCTTGAAAATGTCGGGCTTCAGATTTGATAAGGGTCTTATAAAAGCGGCCGAGTTCTGGATCATTTAAACAAGGAATGATGGCATTGAATCGTTCACAGGAGCGGGCTTCGATTATGGCACCAACAATAAGTTGATCGCACAAGCGTTCATTACCGTCACGTTGAGTGATTAGTTTGTGTAATTTAGCGGCATATTCTGAAGGTTGCAGGGCGGTATAGGAAATTCCTTTTTGGCGCATGATGTCGAGTACTTTTTCGAAATGAAGCAGTTCTTCTCTGGCGAGAGGGGACATTTTGGCGACTAATTCGGTTTTTTCAGGATATTTACTCATAAATGTAATGGCGGTAGCTGCTGCTTTTCGTTCACAATGGGCGTGATCAATCAGTAACAATGGAATGTTATCCGCAGCGTGAGCAAGCCAGGCATCTGGTGTAGAAACACGAAGAAATTCATTTAAAGTTTGTAAATCAGTCTCTAATCGTTTTAACATCATGGGTATGCACTATAATTTCAATAAATCAGCCCTTATATCACAGACGCTGGACAATTTAAATTGGATGGATTATGGACGAGTTAATACAAGACGAACAATTAAGCAAATGGTTTTCAACCTATGGCGTAATCACCGCTCAGCGTTTATTAGGCACTTATCAAATTACTTTGCCGCAAAATGAACTCATCAGTGCCATTAAAAGTCCCTACAGTTTTTATCATCAGTTATTGCAAATTCCCCTAAAAAACGTATTAAACGGAATCGTGCTTCAACAAGCGGGAGATTACCACGTATATGCTCAAAAATTATTTATCGATTATCTGTTATCAGGTGAAAGCGGTAAAGACGAAACCTCACCTGGCGCATTTACTCGGGAATCCTTGGAAGATGAGCGCCAAAGATTAGTTACTCTCGGTGAGGATTATCATCGTTTGCAATTAGAGCAAAATAAACTAATTGCTAATGCGCAGGCAAGGCTTATTCAAATTGCAGAACAGTGGCGAACGAAATTTGAAGTTACTCTAACGCAGATTAATAACTCCTTGAAAGACAACGGATTGACGGTCAACAAAAGCACCCTACGCAGCGCATTGCATTATGCACTCATTCATTGTGATTACATTCAAGCCGCATCGCTTGGCAACCCTTCTTTAATCGTGGAGTGTTTTAATACTATTACTAAAATATCCTTAAATGATGTGTTGAAAAGTAAAATTTTAGCCGATATGGCTGATTTACTCGACGTAGTAGTTCATTTCGATGAGCAAACCCGTGAATTTGTTCAAGAAAACAAAGTATTAGGTGAGCAGGCTAAATCGTACAGAACCCAATTTTACGAAACCATTATCCGTGTCACCGAGCTTATTAACTTACTGCCTGAATACAGAATTGATCCCGAGCAGGATGCTGTTAATAAAGAATCCCTATATTTCGATAAAACTATAGGTGAAAATTAGGTGAACATGCGTCATTCATTACTGTCATGATGAATTTATATTAGCCAGAACCCCAAGTCTTCGTGTATAATAATGCACTTTAACTAACTTCTTGGAGTGCGACATGGCGACAGAACATACTTTGTCTATTATTAAACCAGATGCAGTAGCAAAATCAGTAATTGGTCAAATATATACTCGTTTTGAGCAGGCGGGATTAAACATCGTTGCTGCTAAAATGATGCATTTGTCTCGTGCTCAAGCTGAAGGCTTTTATGAAGTTCACAAAGACCGTCCTTTCTTTAACGATCTTGTTGAATTTATGATTTCTGGTCCTGTAATGATCCAGGCTCTGAAAGGTGAAAATGCAGTACTAAAAAACCGTGATTTGATGGGTGCAACCAACCCTAAAGAAGCAGCACCAGGTACTATCCGTGCTGATTTTGCAGACAGTATTGATGCAAATGCTGTTCATGGTTCAGACAGTGCTGAAAATGCAGCTCGTGAAATTGCATTTTTCTTTGAACCACACGAAATTTGTGACAGATAAAGTTGTTTGGGAGTCGGTATGACCAGTCAGAAAGTTAATTTATTGGATTATAATTATGCTCAGTTGCGGGAGCTCCTGATTGAATGGGGTGAAAAACCATTTAGAGCTCAGCAATTGATTCAATGGATTCATCAGACCGGTTTGACTGACTTTACCAAAATGACGAATATAGGGAAGGCTTTGACACAAAAGCTTTCCCAGCTGTCTTGCATTAAACTGCCAGAAATCGTTGCTTGTCAGAAATCAAATGACGGTACGCACAAGTGGCTGCTTAAACTTGATTGTGGTAACTGTATTGAAACGGTGTTTATTCCTGAGGCAAACAGAGGAACTCTTTGTGTGTCTTCTCAGGTAGGTTGTGCGCTTAATTGTTCTTTCTGCTCAACCGCTAAACAAGGCTTCAATCGTAATTTAACCACAGCTGAAATTATTGGTCAGGTATGGCTGGCTGTCAGGGAACTTTCTCAGGCAGGTGGTGCTCATGATCAGCGCATTACCAACGTGGTCATGATGGGTATGGGTGAGCCTTTACTTAATTTTGATAATGTCGTATCCGCCATGAGCATTATGATGGATGATTATGCCTATGGATTGTCTAAAAGACGAGTTACGCTGAGTACTTCAGGAGTGTTGCCCGATCTCGAGAGACTAAGGGAAGTTAGTCCTGTTGCATTAGCCGTATCCTTGCATGCACCTAACGATGCTTTAAGAAATGAATTGGTTCCCATTAATAAAAAATATCCTTTGGCACAATTAATGGCATTGTGTAAAAGGTATTTTAAAGATGAGCCAAGACGCAAGGTAACTTTTGAATACGTCATGTTAAAAGGGATCAATGATCAGCCGGAACATGCCAAACAGTTAATAAAACTACTACGTGATGTTCCTGCCAAAGTAAATCTGATTCCGTTTAATCCTTTTCCCATGACTCAATATCAACGTTCTTCCCAAGAGGCTATTGATGCTTTCAGGGATTTACTGATTAAAAATGGTATTAATACAATCACTCGTAAAACACGCGGGGATGATATTGATGCCGCTTGTGGTCAGTTAGCCGGAGAAGTTAAGGACAGAACTAGCCGTTCACAGCGTTGGCAAAAACTTCATTTCATTCCCAAAAGTAAAAAAACTGAAGACATTAATCATTCATCACATTAATTAATATGAAATGAGATGACAAAACATTTTTAATTTCTCAGTAAGTGGTTATAATGCAAAATCATTTCTAATGTTAAGTGGTAGTCGTGCGTATGGTATTACGGTACTTGTTAATCTGTATGTTTCTGTTTCTTCAGGGATGTAACCATACCGATCAACATGCTGAACCAGAACTTAAAAAAACCGATCTGACTAAAGCTGCAAGTTACAACACGCAACTTGGCTTGGGATATTTAAAGCAAGGTGACAGACCACGAGCTAAAAAGAAATTGCTTACTGCCATAAAACAAGAACCCAATTCATCTGAAGTTAATGCAGCGATGGCTTATTATTTCGAACAAACCAATGAACTGGATGAAGCCAGAAAACATTATTTAAAGGCTATATCGTTATCTTCTGGAGGCGGTGCTCAATTAAACAACTATGGGGCATTTTTATGCCGACAAGGCGACTATAAAAAGGCTGAAATTTATTTTTTAAAAGCGGTTAAAGATGTTCATTACATCAATACGGCTGCAGCTTATGAAAATGCGGGTCTTTGTGCATTAGCAATTCCTGACAAAAAAAAGGCAAAAGAGTACTTTATAAATGCGCTTGATCAAGACCCCTCCAGAAAGCAATCGCTTTTTGAACTTGTCAAGCTGGAAAATAATACTGGACATTTAGACGAGGCTTATACGCTCTTACAAAATCACCCCGATTTGGTTTTAAACGATAAGTATTTTTTAACTTTAGCAAAAGACATTGCAGTTAAAACGGGACATTTTGCTGTAGCAGCAGCTTATGAGCGTAATTTAAGAACAATGGAACCAACTACTGATAATAGTGGAGCAAATGATGAATATAACAGCCACAGTGGATGATACGAATCATATCGAGATTGATAATCCAGGAAAACAACTTGCGAGTTTACGTCAACAAAAAGGTTATACTATCGATTATGTTGCCAGTAAACTGCATTTAAGAGTAAGAATTATCGAATTAATTGAAGCAGGTGATTTCCAATTACTGCCTCAACCGGTATTTATCAAAGGTTATTTACGTGCATACTCCAAGTTATTGGGTGTAGCACCAGAGCCTTTCTTGGCTTTATTCAATGAACAGTATTCTTACGAAAAAAAGCCAGAGCGGGCACTGTGGCAAAGTAAAAGAGAAACACACAAAGCTGAAAACATAATCAGACTAGTGACCATTTTGTTTGCGGTAGGTGTCTTGGTGGCGGTAGGTGTGTGGTGGCAAAAAAACCGTGATGCGCAGCCTTCTTATTCTGCGAAGCAAAGTCCTGCCAATTTGTCCTTGAATGATAGTTCAGCAGAATTGCGACTTACAGACTTGTCTAAAATGCAGTCATTACTCACTCCAGGTGCGCAAATGACGCCTTTGGAGAAAGAAGGTGGCTGATAAAATTCAAGCAATACGTGGTATGAATGATGTGTTACCTGAAAGAACACCTATATGGCGTCACATTGAACAGATTTTTGTAACATGTCTTTCTCGTTACGGTTATCAGGAAATTCGTTTTCCTCTTATTGAGAATACGCAATTGTTCAAAAGGACAATTGGCGAAATAACTGACATCGTTGAAAAGGAAATGTATACCTTCAACGATTTAAACGGTGATAGCCTGACTTTAAGACCTGAGGGTACAGCAGGGTGCGTTCGTGCCTGTCTTGAGAATGGGTTATTGCATAACCAACAGCAGAGACTTTGGTACATGGGTCCAATGTTTCGTCATGAACGCCCGCAAAAAGGCCGTTACAGGCAGTTCACTCAATTTGGTGTAGAAGCTTTCGGAATGTCAGGATCTACTATTGAGGTTGAGCTCATCTCTTTGTCCTATCGTATCTGGAAAGCACTTGGATTTGAACAACAGCTTACGTTGCAAGTGAATACTCTGGGTGAATTGACTGAGCGTCAAATTTACCGAACCCTCCTGATTAATTATTTTCGTGATCATTTTAATCAGCTTGATGATGACAGCAAAAAACGGCTTGAACGAAACCCGTTGCGGATTCTGGACAGTAAAAATCCTGAATTACAAAAGGTTATAGCAAATGCACCAAAACTGATAGATTCCCTGGGTGACCAGAGTAAGGAACACTTCAATCTATTTTGCCAGGGCTTGAATGAATTAAACATTCCTTTTACGGTTAATCCTTTCCTTGTTAGAGGCCTTGATTATTACGGACATACCGTATTTGAATGGGTAACGGACAAATTAGGCAGTCAGGCTACTGTTTGTGCTGGTGGTCGCTATGACATATTGGTTGAGCAACTGGGTGGCTCCCCAACTCCTGCAGCAGGATTTGCCTTGGGTATAGAGCGGATTGTTTTATTGATGGAAACTCTGGCTCTTTTAGAGCAAAAAAAGACAACGCCTTTGGTATATATCATTACTACCAGTCATACAGCATCGGTTAAGGGTCTTGCTATCGCTGAACGGATCAGAGATTTTTATACGAATGTTGATGTCGTTACTAATACAACTAATGCTTCCTTTAAAAGCCAGTTTAAAAAAGCGGATAAGAGTGGGGCTCGTCTGGCATTAATTTTAGGTGATGACGAAATAGCAAACGAACGCATTGGAATAAAAGATCTGCGCTTCGAATCAGAACAGGTAACTGTAAACCAAAATGCTATTATCGAATTCTTGAATAACTATCTGGGTTGATTGCAGGAGAACAAAATGTCAGTGTATATGACTGAAGAGGAACAATTAGAAGTTATTAAAAAATGGTGGAAACGATACGGTAACCTGGTTTCTGTCTTTTTGTCGGTTATTTTGCTTTGTGTTGCAGGATACAGGTACATGCATTGGCATCAGGATAAGCTAAAACAGCAGGCCTCAACTACATACGAAAATATGATGCTTGCTTATTCAAATCAAAATATAAAATCTGTACGCTCATTCGCCAATCAGTTAATAAAAGACTATGATCATACCGTGTATGCCGATGTTGCTCATATGACGCTCGCTAAAATTTATGTAAGCAAGAACAAACTCGACAAAGCTCAAAGTGAATTACGGTTTGTTGCCGACCACAGCAACATGACTGCATTGAAACAGATCGCTAAAATCAGAATAGCGAGGTTAATGGCAGCAGAAAAAGCGTACACTAATGCTTTAAAAGAGCTGACATCTGTAGTTGATAATACGTATTTACCGGTTATTAACGAATTGAAAGGTGATATTTACGGCGCTACTGGCCAATATCAGGAAGCAATTAACGCCTACCGTTTGGCAATAGATGAAGTAAAAACCAATGGGATGGGTAATTTATTCCTTGAAATGAAGTCTAACGAGCTGGCATTGAAAAATCAAACAGTGCACAGCAATGAAAAAAAAGTCCAGGCCGCTTAAAACACTAGAAAACAGGATTTAAGATATATGAACATTCGATTATTTACCGTTTTACTTTGCGCAATGATTCAGGGGTGTACTCAAGTTGATGATTATTTGTTAGGAAAAGATAATACTCCCAAACCTAAAGAACTTGAAACCGTTCAATCCAAAATTAAAGTATCGCAAAACTGGGCTTCTCCAGTTGGAAAAGCTCGAAAAAACAGCGAATATTTAAAACTCAAGCCAGTAGTTAGAGGTGACATAATTTATACGGCAGATACCAGTGGATTAGTACAAGCCGTTAATAAAACTAATGGTCAGGTAAAGTGGTCTACCTCTGTAAACCATGGAATTCTCAGTGGCCCAACTGTGGCTGATGGATTTGTTGTTGTCAGCACTAATGCTTCAACTTTAGCTTTGTTGAATCAGTCGGACGGCAAAGAGTTATGGCAGACTAAAGTATCAGGCGAAGTTTTATCTCCTCCAGCGTTGGCTCATCAGAAAATTGTTGCTAAAACTATTGACGGTAAAGTGTACGCTTATGATGCGATAACAGGGAAGCAGTTATGGTTTGCTGAGCATGGCTCTCCCGGTCTTGTGTTAAAAGCCAGTTCTTCTCCAATTATTTTGGACAATTTGGTTCTTATCGGGTTTTCGGACGGTAAGCTTGATGCTCTCGAACTCGACACGGGGCGCCTTGTGTGGCAAAGAAGCATTGCTTATGCAACAGGTTCAAGTGACGTTGAACGGCTCATTGATATTGATTCCGATCCTATAGTAAAAGATAAAGTTGCTTATTTAGCCAGCTATCAAGGATACATCGGGGCTTTATCATTATCTGATGGTCAATTTATCTGGAGAAAACCGGGATCTGTATTTAAAAATATGGTCTTAGATGGCAATGCCTTATATTTGACAGACAGTCACGATGTTGTCTGGTCTTTGGATAGATCAACTGGTCACGTTAATTGGAAACAAACCAATTTGAAAGCTCGTGGATTAACAGAGCCTGTCGTTGTTGGTAAGGATGTAGTTGTTGGTGATAAAACAGGATATTTACATTTCCTTGATTCACAAACTGGTGAATTTATTGCTCGATCTCAATTATCTGCGGGGGTTAGTATTTCCCCAACCGTAGCGGGAAGGAATCTTTATGTATTAACAGACAATGGATTGCTTAACCAACTGTCCGTGAGTTAACACAATGATACCAGTAATTGCCCTTGTAGGACGACCAAATGTCGGTAAATCGACATTATTTAACCGACTGACAAAAACTCAGGATGCTCTGGTGGCTGACTTTCCTGGCCTGACTCGTGACAGGCAATATGGACAGGCCTTACATGGCGATAAACCCTATATCGTTGTTGATACCGGGGGAATAGGGGTTGAAGACATTGCTGTTGACAGTTTGATGTCCAAACAATCCGCAATCGCTTTAAATGAAGCCGATGTTGTTCTTTTTTTGGTTGATGGTCGCTCTGGTTTGACAGGTATTGATGAGCAAATAGCCATCAATTTGAGAAAGTTAAATAAAAAAATTCATTTGGTCGTTAATAAAACAGAAGGTTTAGATGACGATATTGCCTGTTCTGATTTTCAGTCTCTAGGTATTACCGATATTCATTCTATTTCTGCATCTCATGGTAGCGGTATCAGTTCTTTATTGGATACTATTTTGTTTCCTTTTGCCATACCTGAAACCAATGATACCCAAGAGGATAAAACAATAAAAATCGCCTTTGCTGGCAGACCCAATGTAGGAAAATCTACTTTGATTAACAGAATACTGGGCGAAGAGCGTGTGGTTGTTTACGACATGCCAGGTACAACCCGCGACAGTATTGCGATACCTTTTACACGAGATGAACAAAATTATGTACTCATAGATACAGCCGGTGTGCGGAGAAAATCACGTATCGATGAAAAAATTGAAAAATTTTCTGTAATCAAAACGCTACAGGCGATTAAGGAATCTAATGTCTGTTTGCAGTTACTCGATGCTCAAGAGGGCATTACAGATCAAGATATGAATTTGCTTGGCTTTATTATCGAATCCGGTAAGGCGCTGGTTATTGCCTTCAATAAATGGGATGGATTAACTGAAGAACACAAAGAACGAATTAAAGACGAATTATCACGCAGATTGCATTTTGCCAATTTTGCCAAAATTCGATTTATCTCTGCTTTACATGGCAGTGGTGTTGGCGGATTATTTAAAGACATCAATGAAGCATACCAATCAGCCACCCAATCTTTTTCAACTCCTCGCTTAACTCGGCTATTACAAGATATAAGTACAAAGCATACCCCTCCATGTGTCAGTGGTAGAAGGATTAAGTTGCGTTATGCCCATATTGGCGGTCACAATCCTCCTGTCATTGTCATTCATGGTAATCAACTTGATGCTTTGCCGGAAAGTTACAAACGATATCTGAATAATGAGTTTATTAAACATTTGGGATTGGTAGGAACCCCATTAAAAATAGAGTTCAAAGGCGGATCCAATCCATATGCAGAGAAAAAAAATAAGTTGTCTCAACGTCAGGTCAACAAAAAAAGAAGATTAATGAAACGAGTCAAAAGTAAGAAGTAAGCTGCCAGTATAAAATTTGTTATCTTTATACGCTATAGGTGTTTTATCTCATAAATCATTAGGCGATGTGATTTTATAAAAATAATTTATTTTAAAAACATGAGTTAAATGATGAGTTGTTCTTTGGACAACTCATTCGCTATCAACTATCCAAATTAGAATTAAGTCGATTAATTAACTGATTGAGTAATTTCATCTCATTATCTGTAAAGCCAGTTAATGCCAGGTCATTAAGTTCTTTAGCGCAGCTTTGGATAGTCTCCTTGTATTGCTTGCCTTTATCAGTAAGCTTAATAAATAAGGCGCGTCTGTCTGTTGGGCTTTGCTCGCGTAAAATGAATCCATCTCGTTCCATTCTGTCCAAGGTTCTTACAGCGGTGGGTTGTTCAATACCAATGCGTTTATGCATCTCAGACTGAGTTAATCCATCTTGCTGATAAAGTTCCATTAAAAAATAAGTATAAGCATGGGTTATCCCATGGTGCTTTAACAATTCATTCGCTTTCTTAATTAAGAGACGATTCGCTTTTTTAAGTAAGGTCGATGTATTCATTTTATTTCAATCCAATCAGATTAGCATAGCTTGCTATATATTAGCAGGCTATGCTAATCTGATCCAGTCAATATAGGAGAAAACGAATGAGCCTTAGACTGTTATCCTTAGCAGAAGTAAAACAAAGCATCACTATGAGTCAAGCAATTGATGCAATGGAATGTGCTTTTACTCAATTAGCCAATCAACAAGTCAAGTTGCCGTTAAGAACAGGAATTTCTATTGATGAGGAAAAAGCGTTAACACTGACCATGCCGGCTTACTTGGCACAAGAAAAGACTTTAGGTTTGAAAGTAGTCTCTATTTTTCCTAATAATCTTGCCAAAAATAGTCCGTCCATTAATGGGTTTATTATGCTCCTTGATGCCAGCACCGGACAGCCCAAGGTATTGATGGATGCGGCCTATTTAACAGCTTTGAGAACAGGTGCTATTTCTGGACTGGCAACGAAGTATTTTGCACAAGACAACGCAAATCATGCAGCCATTATTGGATCAGGAGCTCAATCACTAGCTCAACTTGAAGCAATAAATTCAGTCCGTACTATTAAACGTGTTTCCATATGGTCTCGAAATATAAAGAATGCGGAAGAGTTTGCTAAAAAAGTAGAGAAGCAATATGACATTAATGTCTATGAACAGGTTTCACAGGCCGTTAGAGATGCTGATATCATCTGTACAGTAACAGGCAGCACAGAACCATTAATTCATCTAAATGATGTTCAGCCTCATGTCCACATTAATGCCATAGGCTCACATTCCAGAACAATGCAAGAAATTAGTCAGGATGTCTTGGGTCATTCCGTGGTTTTTGTTGATCAACTAGAAGCTGTGCTATCAGAATCTGGAGAAATAATCAAAGCTGTTGAGCAAAAGACATTAAAAAAAGAAGCCATTATTGAGATTGGTCAGTGGCTATTGCATAAAGAGGTGGACTATAAAAACCATTCCACCGTATTTAAATCAGTTGGTCTGGCAATTCAGGATTTAAGTGTAGCTGAGGTTGTCTATAGAAATGCATTAAAAAACAATCTCGGTATCAATTTTTCTATTAACTAATATTATTCTTAAGTGATATCTGATGAAACCACTTCATATTAAAACACCATTAATTCAATCACAACAGCTAAAAAATACACTAGGAAAGCAGATTTATTTTAAGCTGGAATTACTTCAACCACCTGGTTCGTTTAAACTGCGTGGTATTGGCAAATTATGTCAGCATGAATGGCAGAAAGGTATTAGATCTTTTGTGGCATCATCAGGAGGCAATGCTGGTATTGCCGTAGCTTATTGCGGAATGAAACTGGAAGTGCCAACGACGGTTTTTATTCCAAGCAGCAGCCATACTACCTATGTTGATGCAATCAAGTCATATGGTGCACAAGTTGTTGTTGCGGGCACAGTGTGGGATGAAGCCCATCAGGCGGCAGAGGTTTTCGCTAAAGAGCATGACGCTGCTTATATCCCTCCCTTTGATCATCCTATGTTATGGGATGGACATGCGACACTCATTGAGGAAGTTGTTTTGCAAGGCATTCAACCTCCTGATGCGGTTATTGTATCAGTAGGAGGAGGTGGATTGGCTTGTGGTGTTTTACAAGGCATGCGTCAACAAGGTTGGAAAGAGGTACCCTTAATTGCTGTTGAAACAGCGGGGGCTGATGCCTTTTTTCAATCTGTAAAGGCCGGTCATCGAGTTACATTACCGTCAATTACAAGTAAAGCAACCAGTCTGGGCGCAAAAAGTGTTACACCAAGGCTTATGGAATGGGCAAAAGAGCATTTGATTAAGAACGTAGTCGTTAGCGATACAGAGGCAAAGCAGGGTAGTCGCAATTTTGCTAAAGATCAACGTATGTTAGTAGAGCTTTCAAGTGGCGCTTCGATGTCTGTGGTTTATGATAATCACCCGATAATTCATTCATTCGAATCTATTCTTGTGATTGCGTGCGGAGGTATTAACACCAGTCATTTTAATCTGTAATACCCTAATGATGCGATCAGTGATTGATATACAACGGATTCATTTTTGTTAGTAAGATATAGTGAAGGGTTGTTAAGATTTCAAGCATGATACTTTTGAAAAATGGGAGGAAAGGTACTGAAATACCAATACCACATCACTTGGTGTTTCTCTTCTTGTACAGCATCAAGATAGAACCCCGTTAGTTCACATTGCTCAGTTTACAAGCTCTATGATATAGTAAAAACTTTAAAGTGGCCCAAGGAAATTGACCATGCCAACCAGTCTTATGCAAGATCTGATTACAAAAGTCCAGGATGCACAGAGCACTCATAACGTAGTTACCTCAAATGCAGCAGCGATGCTTGCCATCCGGCTGGCACCACGGTATCTTGTGCGCAACACAGTTAGCTCGCCCGCTTGCGCTGCATCATCAGCCTCTTCGTCTTCCGCTTTATCTGCTAAGACAGCACAAATGCGAATGAACCACGTCAGAAAACGCTATGAAGGGCGAGTACACTCATCCAAGCTGGATACTTCTACCAAAGTCTGGCTTAGAAAAACTCTGGATTCAAATACCATGAGTAAAGAACTTGACTATGTCACTTTAGTGGAAGAACACGACGGAAGGCGAGTTACTACTTCATGGTACCTGCCACTTCAAAAAATCTATACGATTGTTCTCTCAGCGTTGATAGATAAAGACGAAGAGTGCTGGCCGGTACCACTTGGCAGTACCGTCAAAAAAGAACGGCTGCTACGTCTTCAAGCCTTTGACCTTACTAACAACGCATTGGCACATTCTAAAATTCCAGTGTGTAACACTGGCATTCGCCATGCCTGGCTCATGGCGCTCGATGGCTATGAAGGCAAGCGCCTTCCCCTGAATGCAGAAGATGTCTTGATGCAGGGATTGTTCGATTTTATGATGCAGGAGGTGCTTGGGAAGCAGATGAATATTGGCTTACCTGACGGGCGAGACCCGGTAGGCAAAGAGCGTATCCCTTTGCATGAGCATTTTCAGTCGCTTTTTTTGCCATGGATAAAAGGTCCCATGCCAGAAATCGTTCTGGATGCCATCAGTAAGGCCGGAGGCGAAGACGCAGCACGCAAGTTTGTGTTGGAACGTTTTCGCACCATTGGTATAGCGCCTGATAAGCTCATGATGCAAAAAATCAACGGATATTGCAGCGAGGAGGGGTTGAAAACCATCCCCTGTACTTTTATTCCCATCCTGGCAACCCTCGAAGGCTATGCCAGGCGACAAACTTTGGCGGAAAGTTCTTGCTGCATCGCAGGAACCGGTATACTCCCCCTTACACAAGATACGCTCGTCTGGCTTCAAGGTTCCGTTTTTAGTCCGCAATCACTGGCCAACCCCGAAGCGGCAACAGACCCGTTTAGTATCATGTACTTAGTTCTCAGGCTTCTCGATGCGCTTTACCATTATAAGGACTATAAAAAACTGCTGGACGTCAGCGATATGAAAGGGGGACACCAGGAGGCATGGGGGGATGCACTTCATTTTCTACGCCAATGCCTGCACAATCCCGACTTGACTCTTATGCCTCTGCTTGAAGACCCAACTTTGCTGGAGCAGCGTTTGTGCGCTTTTGAACGCGGTTATGGAGTATGGCGAAACAGCGCCTATCATGACTTCATTAGTAATTATGCAGCAAACTGGTTTGCCGCAAGCGGTGATGACGGAATCTTCACTCGTGCAACTCTCTTTGAAACACTTTGTGAATTATTCTTTCAAGAAAATAATCCAGAAAATGAAAGAGCACCGGCCATCCAGGTACACGATGCGATGCTGATCGAATGGATAGAAAAGGCAGGACAAGACGGCATTCTGGATGTAACGCCCTATCAGATAAACCGCATCTTCCTTCATGCCCTATGTTATCCTGAAGACTCTTGGTCCTATCTGTTTCATCAGTGTCTTCCTACCCTGATCAGATTCATCCGCAACCGATGCAATCAGGCGCAAAACATGGCAGGTGATAAACTTTCTCGAGACTCCTGGCCAGAAGCGCTACTTGCCCAGATTGAATACCTCGCTACACCCGAACCGACAGGAGAACCTCCTGTGCCGGTGATGTTCACACCTGGAAATATCACGCCCTTATCCAGTCTTGAAATTGCAAAACTTCTGGCAGCCTCTTCTGATGGGTCTGAATCAATAGTCCAGAAGATAGTCCAACATCCAGGGTTTGATCCCAATGCCACCAATAGCGAAGGATTAACTCCGTTTTATCTTGCTGCAGGGTTTGGAAATACACGTTTTGCAGGTGCTCTGCTTGAGAAAGGTGCATCTTATACAGTGATATATCGTAACAACTTCACTCCACTGCATCTGGCCATCTATAAACAACTTACGCACTTTGTACAATGGTTCCTTCAGACACGTCCAAAGCATGAACGATTCAGCTTATTAATGACTAAAGATAGCTTTGACAATTCCATACTGCATAGGATGGCAGTAATGCGCCCTGAAATTCTGAAACTGCTTCTGGAATGTCTGCCAAAGACGGAACGAGTTAGCATGCTGATGGTGAAGAGCCAATTTGGCAATACTCTACTGTATCTTGCTGTAAGAGAAAGTCCGAACATTCTGAAGCAACTTCTGGATTGCCTGCCCAAAGCAGAAAGAGCTAACCTCGTGATGACAAAGAACGATAATGGCTTTTCCTTACTGCAATGGGTAGCAACAAGTCATCTGGAACACTTGAAACAACTCCTGGAATGTCTGCCCGAGTCAACAAGGGCTGAGGCGATGATGATGAGGAATGGCGATGGCTTTACTGTGATGCATCAAATTCTGGGATGTAATCCAAAAATTCTGAAACAAGTGCTGGATTGTCTTCCTGAGGCAGCGAAAGTTGAAGTTTTGATGGCAAAGGATAGTTGTGGATATTCTGTGTTGCATCATGCTCAATATTACCCCGAATACCAGCCTCTGCTTAGAATGGCTCTGCCCCAGTTGGAACTCGCTACAACCAGTCTAAGCAATGCGGAGTTAATCAGAACCAACCACGAAACAGACTACGCACTTTCGCCAACCACATCGTCATCAGCGACTGATGTTTCTTCATCTCGTAGCGCTTATTCATTTTTCAGAGAGGCAGGGACGGCGCAACAGGATCAGGGCAGTCCTGACGATCAAAGCAAACAAAGCTCGAACGATGTGCTGGAGATTTCAGCGTCGCCCAAAACAATTTAGCCCGTTTACTCCTAATCGTTTAAAACGATAAAAAACCCGCCATAAGGCGGGTTTTTAGGAGAAGCAGGGAAGCCGACCATATCGTCAGAGCCTTTGTATTTCTTGGGTAAATAAACCATCTTGCTTAAGGTGAATTATTCCGGTAAAAGAGCAATACCCTGGGTAGTTTCACCGCCTACCGTTCTAAATTCGCCACCCGCATAGATTGTGCCGTCATTAAAAAACAATTTATAGACGATACTGCCCAAGTTCGGATTCCACGATGTAGCCAGTCCTGTGGTTGAGTCCAGTCCTGCTACATAATTACGAGCCTGCCCCCCTATGCTGGTAAAATTACCACCTGCATATACGATATTGCCACTAGTAACTATAGAATAAACAATGTTATTCGCATTGGGATTCCATGCTGTCGCAAGACCAGTTGTAGCATCTAATGCGACAATATTGTTACGTGGTTGACCGCCTGAGGTAGAAAATCCACCCCCTGCATATACTGTGTTCCCATCAACTGCTAAACCAAGAACAAAGTTGTTTGCTTGAGGATTCCATCCTGTAGCAAGGCCAGTAGTTGTATCCAGTGCGGCAAGACGGTCACGAGCCTGGCCACCTATACTTGAAAAGTCTCCGCCTGCATATATCAAATTTCCATCAAGAGCTAAAGTGTAAACAACAATATTCGCATTTGGGTTCCATGCCGTCGCAAGTCCAGTACCAAGATCAAGAGCTGCAATACGGTTACGCGCCTGGCCACCAATATTAGTGAAATTCCCTGCTACGTATACTGTATTTCCATCGATTAGTAAGGCAAAAATAAAGTTATTGGCATTAGGATTCCACGCTGTAGCCAGTCCAGTGGCTTTATCCAGTGCCGCTATATTGTTGCGTGCTTGACCGCCTATATTATTGAATTCACCTCCCGCATAGACCGTGTTACCGCTTAATCCCAGGGCATTAACTAACGCATTTGCTTCTGGAGCCCATGCCGTGGCCTGACCTGTTGTTAAATCCAGCGCAGCAATGCGGTTACGATTTTGGCCGTTAATACTGGTGAAAGCCCCGCCACTATAAACGATGTTATTGTTTACAGACAAAGCTCTTAAGCCACCATTGGCGTTGGGATTCCATGCTGTAGCAAGACCAGTAGATGAGTCTAATGCTGCAATGTAGTTACGGGCTTGACCGCCTATGTTAGTAAAGGTTCCACCTGCATAAACAGTGCTGCCATTGAGTCCCAAAGTGTAGATAAAATTGTTTGCATTGGGATTCCAAGCCGTAGCCAGACCTGTTCCTATATCCAGTGCTGCAATACGGTTGCGAGGTTGTCCGCCAATATTGGCAAAAGATCCGCCTGCATAGACGGTAATTCCATTAGTGACCAGTGCATAAACGATACCGTCTGACTCAGGCGCCCATCCTGTGGCTAGTCCAGTTCCTAAATCAAGTGCTGCAATTCGATTACGAACCTGGCCGCCAATGTTGGTGTAGCTTCCTCCAACATACACATTAGTGCCGTTAAATGCTAAGGCGTTAACAAAGCCATCTGAGTTTGGATCCCATGCTGTAGCAAGACCGGTAATTGGGTCGAGTTCTGCAATATAGCCACGGCCTTGTCCTCCTATAGTGGTGAAGCTTCCCCCGGCATATACAGTTCCACTGTTTATACCCAGAGCAAAAATAGAACTGTCGGCGTTGGGATTCCAAGCTGTAGCAAGACCTGTTCCTGAGTTCAATGCTGCAATATTATTTCGGGCTTGACCACCAATGTTGGTAAAATCTCCACCAGCATATACGGTGCTGCCATTAACTGCTAAAGCCCTGACAGTTGCGTTTGCGTTAGGATCAAACTGGTCATCAACCGTGTAGTCGGGTAAAATATGAGCGATTCGGTTACGGGTGACACCACCAACTCGTGTAAAATCTCCCCCAATATACCATCCGCCAAAATTGTCAGGGATTACGACAAGGATATCACCATTGACTCGAGGATAATTCGTTAATGCTTGTGCAGTACTTTCATTTAAGGGAACACCAGAACCTGTATTAGGGCCGACATAGGTAAAAGAACCACCTATGTATAACAAATTATTGGCGGGATCTGGTGCTATTGAAACCACTGCACTATTTGTGACCCATGGGTAGTTAACACTAAGACTGGTGTTGATACTGTTTGTATTGCTTCCAGCAACGGGAGCCACGATGGCTTCATGGGAGCTGGTTCCTGGAGTGAATACGAGTTGGCAACTTGCTCCTGGAGCAATACTTAAACAGTTAGAGGCATCTTGAGTTACATCACTCCAATCAGGGGGTAGGGTTGCTGATACGTTGGTTGCAGTTAAATTCAATGAGGTGTTGGTTACGGTTAATGTTTTACTTACCCCGGTAAGTGTTGGATATGCTGGGAATAAAATCAAGGGAGCACCCGATACCGAAATAGTAGCACCGCCAACAGGTCCTGGTGTACCGCGAGTAATATGCAAAATACTTGCAGCATCTGGACGATAACATTGAATTCCGCTGACTCTGTCACATAATACGGGGCCCTGATGAATACCTCCTGTGGGTATTTCACTGCCGTTAATGGTCAATGTCAGCGTACAGGTGCTTCCTTTGGTTGGCAGAAGACAAGGGGAGGCGCTAAGTCCTGTTGATCCATTAGGTGGTAACGTGTCCAAAACCAAATTTTTTGATTTAGCAGAATGATTGGTAACTCGATATTGGACTGTTGCCGTGCCATTGGTCGGGACGGTTAGTGTTGTGGTTGTTAAGGGCTGATAAGTCCATAGCGGTTTTCCGGCATGTCCAGTTCCGGCTATCATGCAAGAGCACACTAGTGCAAATAAAAAATATAAAATCGAAAGGTTTTTCTTGTTGGTTCTTTGCATGAGTCTTGTCCTTAAGATGCGTTGTAATGAGTCGCTAAAAGCTCATTATTATGGGAAATTAAATCATTATACTTTATTCACTTCGTAACAACGGTATGACAGTCGATTAGATACAGTGAAAAAATCAGGTACTGTTTCATGATGCTCCTTGCTGAATACAGTGTCATACTTGAGTTGTGTGATGGACTTAAACTATCCCTTTAACTCGAGTAATGTGCTCGAATTGATATTTTAGATGCGTTAAATTGTGATGATCGAATAACACTTTAGTCCAATCCCAACTGAGAAAAAGCAAATTCATACACATCCGAATCGTTCAAAATAAAATAGTAACAGCTTTACTGTTAATGTAAATACTTGCAAGGTAAGGATTCAGGTTAATCCAAACTTAAGATATTAGGTGATAAAGCTCTATTAGGGATGTGCTCTGATTGGGAGGGGCGTGTTTTTTAGAAATAGCCGCTTAACCAGATAAGCATAAAGTCGATTCACAAATAATTAAGGTTAAAATGAATCAGACGAGGAAAGATGATTTTTAAATTCATAGGCAGGATAAAAAAAATAAAAAGGAACCAGTTTAATGATGTTATGTACCAATATCACCGACATAATAAGAATAAAAAATACAAAAAAAACTCTGGGTAGATGCGCTGACCAAATCATTAATACTATTGGAACATATAAGGATAAGATCGTCAAAACTCTTACACCAAAAATTTTCAAGGTTAAACGCCAATTGTTCAAAGCCAGTTTAATTGAATCCCGCCATGCAAAAATGGGTGATGCATTGTTGGTTACTATTAACAGCGGCGTAAAAAGAATACATGGATAAGTAATTAAAAATAGGGGTAATTTGAGAAATTTAAAAAAAACAATCAAAGAACTTGCGAGGGCAGTTATTATTATCATTACAAATAAGCCTATGCCCGTATTTTTCGCATCATGTAACTCTCTAAATCCGGTGTTTTCATCAATTTCCTCACCATTCAGATAAGAAAAAATTGTTTTGTACAAGCCATCAAGCCAAGGAACTATTGAAAAGAAAATCAGGATTCCTGCCAGACTAAGATACATGAAATTTAAAACAGGATGATTAAACGTAATGAGCCCGAACTGTTCGAGGCCTAAGGGGATAATGAAACCAAAAACTATGAGTGTTGCCAAAGGTGTTAACAGTAAAAAGCTTAAAGGCCACCAAAGTATGCTTCGACATGCAATGTATGATTGCCATGCCTTGGTCAATGAAGTCATTTTCTATCATCACGTCAATTGATTAATAGGGCAATAGTAGCATATTAGGCCTTTTATTAACAATCCAACTTGGCAGCAACAATAGAGCCGTCCTATTGAAAAAGACATCATTATTCAGAGTACAGCGAGTAGGCTCCCTGACATACTCAATAGTATTTGGGTTCGATTTAAATTTTCAAAGTCAATACATCACAGGGGGCATGGTTTACAGTGGCATGAGCGGTGCTTCCAAGAAAAGTTTGTAATCCTTTGGATGAATGATTTCCCATAATAACCAGCTGGCATCCGAGTTCTTTAACTTTATTAAACACATGTTCTTTGACGGATCCTATTTCTACAAATTGGCGTTCACCTGGAACTTTCAGTTGTTCTCCAATTAAAGATAAGACGGTTTGGGCGTCATCTTTGGCGGGATTAGCTAATTCAGTGAATCCTAAACCCTGAGCTAATTGTACGCTGGCTGGTAATTCTATCACGTGCAGCAAATATAATTTTGCATTAAATTGTTTGGCTATTTGAGACGCTTTTTCAGCCAAATGATAGTGTTCGTTAAGTAAGTCGCACGCAAATAGAATATCAGTGTACATAATAACCTCATGTTATATTGGAATGTTTAACTAAATTATAGTCGACTAAAGAGACTATCAAGTAGATTTATAATTTTATTGACGGATTAATTTCCAGTAATGGTTCGATAACAAAGTCTCTGTGTAAGTAATGTGGATGAGGTATGATGAGATTCTTAGTATGAATCGCTCTGTCGCCATACAAGATGATATCAACATCAAGAGTCCTTGGACCCCAACGTTTTTTTCTGATTCTCAGGTGCTTCTTTTCTATTTTTTGGCACCATCTGAGCAACATTTCAGGTTTTAAACGAGTGCTAATTTTAACAACAGCATTGCAAAAGTCCTGTTGGCTCTTTAGTCCCCAGGCTTTAGTCCAATAAATTTGTGAGCAGCAGAGAACGGCGCTAGTTGGGATGGCATTAAGTTCTTTAATGACCATCCTAATCTGCCGTTCGGGTGATTTTTGATTGGAACCCAAACTTAAAAAGCAAATATTCATTTTGCAATTTTGGGCTTGCGTTTACGTCTTGGTTTAGAAGAGGGCGCAGGTGTCAGTATTGCTACCATTTTTCCTTGTTCTGTCTCATCAACTTCCTGAAACGTAGTCCACCATTGTGCAAGCTCAATGGATTCGTCTCCAGCCAAGGCTCTTAATGCCATAAAATCAAATGCGGCTCTAAAACGTGGATGTTGCAGCAAATTGAAAGCTCGACCACCCATTCTTTTCTGAAATCGGTATTGTAATAACCATATTTCCCTGACTACCTGGCTGTAGCGTTTGGGTATAGATATGATTTTATTTTGCTCTGCAATGGTTAATGACATTGCTTTTTCTATTGCAGGTAGAGGATCGAGCCCTTCTTTTTGTAATTTTTTTGAGGTTTCGATCATGGGAAACCATAATAATACGGCAAAAAGAAATGCCGGAGTTACCGGTTTATTATCACGGATACGGGTATCTGTATTTTCAAGAGCAATACCCAACAGTGCCTTGACTGGATAGTCGCTAGAAAACAGCTTAAAGGTTTGCGGGCATAAATGTTCAAACAAACCATACTGAATGAGTAGTTTTTGTACTGTCTCTGCTTCACCGCACTGGTATAGCTTGGTCATTTCGTCAAATAAACGTGAATTTGACACATGGGTTATTAAATGACTTATATCAGGAAAAGGAGCTTCTGTTTCTGGTGCCAGTTTAAAGTGCAGTTTTGCACTAAATCGAATAGCCCTCAACATTCTGACGGGATCTTCTTTGTAACGAGTTACAGGATCACCTATCATACGAATTAATTGGTTTTGTACGTCATTAACGCCACCAGTGAAATCTATGATGGTTGAGTCGTCAATATTATAGTAGAGGGAATTAATGGTAAAGTCCCGACGCCATGCATCTTCATCGAGAGTGCCGTAAACATTGTCTCTGACAAGCATGCCCCGTTCATTGGTTTGCTGGCTGGAGTCAACGGCATCGTGGCCTCTAAAGGTGGCTACCTCAATGATTTCTCTATGGAAAAGAATGTGTACCAGCTTAAAACGGCGACCTATAATCCTGCCATTACGGAACAGATTTTTGACTTCATTGGGCGTTGCATTAGTAGCCACATCAAAATCTTTTGGGGCTTTATGTAACAGAAGATCCCGAACACTACCGCCAACAAGATACGCCTGAAATCCGTTGCTGATTAAACGATTAAGCACTTTTATCGCATTAGAGCTAATATCCGTTTTAGATATCGAATGCTTGCTTCGAGGAATGATGTAAGCTGAATTAACCGGAGGTTTGTGACTCCTGTTTTTCTTTAACAGCTTTTTGATAAATTTGATGATTGCTAATTCTCACAAAATTGATTAAACCAAGATAATTATAACGAAGCAAATCAATAAAGTGAATCATTTACCTTTACAAAAATTTTAGAGAGAATGGTTTGATTAAAACATAAAGGGATTGAATATGGAGTTTTTTGATGTTGTCTTGAGCTTGATTGCCTTAATCGTTCTCGAGGTTGTTTTGGGTATTGATAATTTGGTAATTTTATCAATTTTAACCGAAAAACTCCCTCAGGAGAAAAGAAAAAAAGCACGAAGATGGGGGCTTACCTTTGCTTGGATGACCCGTTTGATGTTATTGGCCTCGGCCGTTTTTATGGTAAAACTTGTTAAACCTTTGTTTTCCATTGGCGACATGACTTTTTCGGCTCGTGACATATTCCTTTGTTTGGGTGGTGCTTTTTTAATATGGAAATCTACAGATGAAATTCATCAGGACGTAACCAATGAATCAAGAACCAATTCTTTGCCTCACGGAACTTCTGCATCAGCTACATTCCGGGGCGTAATTATTCAGGTTGCTTTGCTGGATATTATTTTTTCTCTTGACAGCGTCTTGACAGCTGTGGGTTTAACTTCTCATTTTTGGGTTATGGCCTTAGCTATCACATGTGCCATTATTATCATGATTTACGCCAGCGAGCCGGTGAGTGAATTTATTACAAAACACCCCACAATTAAAATGCTTGCGCTTAGCTATCTCATTTTGATTGGTACTGTTCTGGTTGCTGATGGTTTTTCCTTTCATATACCAAGAGGTTATTTATATTTTGCAATGGGATTTTCTTTGGGCGTAGAAGCTTTGAATTTGTTAAGGCGCACCAGAAGAAAACGAAAAAAAAACAAGGGGAAGTAGTATGTTGTTGATTAAAGCGTTTCATATCATCGCACTTGTAGCTTGGTTTGCTGGTTTATTTTATTTACCCAGATTGTTTGTATATCACGCACAAGCCGATGATATAGTCAGTGTGCAACGATTCAAAATTATGGAGCGAAGGCTTTATTACGGAATAACCTGGCCTGCTGCGGTTGTTACTTCAGTCTTGGGTATTTGCTTGATTTATTTTAATACGGGTTATTATTTAAAAGCAGGATGGATGCATGCCAAGTTGTTTCTCGTGCTGTTATTATGGTTTTACCATTTAACCTGTGGCTATTATCTTAAAGGTTTTGCTAAAGATATAAATAAAAGGTCTTCGTTTTTTTATCGAGTATTCAACGAATTGCCGACACTATTGCTGATTTCAATTGTTATTTTGGTTGTGGTAAAACCTTTTTAATAAACTGGCTCTTTGTTGGTGCTGGACACCAACAGAGTGCCATTGTACGGATGATTAATCAATTTCAACCATATCGAAGTCTTCTTTTCCTGCGCCGCAATCAGGGCAAAACCAGTTTTCAGGAACATCAGCCCAAAGTGTGCCCGGTTCAATACCATCTTCAGGCCATCCTTCAGCTTCATCGTAAATGAAACCGCAGATAACGCATATGTACTTTTTAAACTCTTGCATAATAAATACTCTCAAAAAAATTGCATAATCTATATACTGTTGTGCGTTAAGTAAAGTTAAACCATGAACTCAACACGGTTTTTTTTGCTAATGTCATTGAATGATTGTACCATCGGAAAAACACTGTTTGCAAAGGCGATAATCTGAGCGATGTGCGCCTCTGCTGTGACTACAAAAGGCTTTATTTATTTTTTTAATAATTGGCCTTCAGAAATGTTTTAATTTGTTTTAAATTGTCCGCCTACCAAAGGGGATATAATAATTAAAAAGGCAACTCATGCTGCTTTGGTGTTTCGTAAATTGATAAAACGTTTTAAACAAATTTTGTCAATTTGTACCAATTTTTCTTTTCTGTTCATGGTGAGTGTTATATGTCTCGATCATCCAGTTTATTTGTTCAGGCTCAATCAGTGATTCCTGGTGGTGTTAATTCACCCGTTCGGGCATTCAAAGGAGTAGGCGGTGACCCTCTCTTTTTCAAACAAGGTAAAGGCGCCTATTTGATTGATGAAGATGATAATCAGTACATAGACTATGTGGGCTCATGGGGGCCTCTTATTCTTGGGCATTGTCATCCCAAAGTAATTGCGGCTGTAGAACGTGTTTTACACAGTGGAATGAGCTTTGGGGCGCCAACTGAGCTTGAAATACTTTTGGCAAAAAAAATCATTTCAATAATGCCCTCAGTTGAAAAAATACGAATGGTCAATTCCGGCACTGAGGCAACTATGACCGCAATAAGACTGGCCAGAGGATATACCCAAAGAAACAAATTTATTAAATTTAACGGCTGTTACCATGGTCATAGCGACAGTTTACTGGTTAAGGCCGGATCGGGTTTGCTCACCTTGGGAATCCCATCAACACCAGGAATTCCTGCCAGTATTACCGAACATACCCTGACCGCTGATTTTAATAATCTGGATCAAGTTTCCCAGTTATTTGCCAAATACCCAGACGACATTGCTACTGTGATCATTGAGCCTGTTGCCGGTAATATGGGATTTATTCCTCCTAAACCCGGATTTTTAGAGGGGCTTCGTGAACTGTGCGATCGGTATAATGCCGTGTTGATTTTTGACGAGGTGATGACCGGATTTAGAGTTGGTTTGCAAGGTGCGCAGGGTTTATTTGGTGTTAAACCGGATATCACTACTTTTGGCAAGATAATTGGCGGTGGAATGCCCGTTGGCGCTCTTGGTGGTCGAGATGACATTATGTCTTTTCTTGCGCCTGAGGGCCCTGTATATCAAGCAGGTACTTTGTCGGGCAATCCTTTAGCCATGGCCGCCGGATTGGCAACTCTAACTGAATTGGAACAACCTGGGTTTTTTAATCAATTAAATCAAACGACCCAAAAACTCACCTCTGTTTTATCTGAGGTTGCCCAATCCGCTAATATTCCCTTGTTTACAGCGTCATTGGGTGGGATGTTTGGTTTTTGCTTCACTGATAAAGAAGAGGTGTGTGATTTTGGTGATGTTGCATCTTCTGATGAACAACTCTTCAGACAATTTTATCACGGTATGTTGCAGCACGGTATTTATCTGGCTCCGTCAATGTATGAGGCGGGCTTTGTCTCCATTGCTCATGGCGAGCTTGAGATTAACAAAACTCAGGCCGCAGCAGAGCAGGTTTTGAGGCAGCTGGGTACTTAAAATGATTATTTATCAAGTCAAATACTTGTTCTTGAATAACTGTATTAACTTTAGGAAGAGCAGGCTTCTTTGAGTAAACCATTCGCTCCTATAGAGGTAGCAAATCTTGATTGGCATAACGATTTGCCTTTTTCCAAACGATATGAGGATGTCTACAGCTCTTCAGAAAGTGGAATAAGGCAGAGTCGTTACGTATTCATTAACGGAAATCATCTTCTCGAGAGGTGGTCTGAGCTTCCCAATTCCACTGATACACTCTTTAATATTGGTGAAACTGGTTTTGGCTCAGGGTTGAATTTTCTTGTGACTTTAAAACTGTGGGAAGAATTCGCACCAGCGTCTGCTCGTTTACATTATTTTTCCTGTGAAAAACATCCCTTGCGCCTTAGCGATTTGCAGCGTTGCCTGGCACTTTGGCCTGAACTCTCGCAATACGCCATACAGTTATATGAGCAATACCCAGTGCTGACCCAAGGATATCATCACTTATCATTCTGCAATGGTCGCATCAAGCTTACGCTGATGTTAGGTGACGCTTTGGAATGCTTTGAACAATTATTGGTTTGTGGCGACGCCATTCTTGAATCAAAACTACGCCAGAGCTTTATAGATGCCTGGTATCTGGATGGATTTTCACCCGCTAAAAATGAAGACATGTGGTCTTATCCTCTTTTTTCCGTATTGGCTATGTTATCTAAAGAAAATGCTACCTACGCCACTTATACTGCAGCTCAAATTGTAAAATCTTCATTATCCCAAGCGGGTTTTACAGTCGAAAAGAAAAAAGGATTTGGCCCAAAAAGACATATGCTTTCAGGTGTTTATAAAAAACCACAATCTCACTATTATTCTGTTAAACAAACTCCTTGGCATGCGAGTATTCCCTTTAAATCAGAAAATAAAACAGCGCACATAATTGGTGGTGGTCTTGCTGGTTGTTTTATGGCTCATTGTCTGGCTAACCGAGGTTGGACGGTAACTCTGTTTGACGAGCGGCATGCTGTAGGGGCTGGCGCCTCTGGGAATTATCAGGCTGTTTTATTTCCGAAATTGTCTGCTTATGATTCCCCCTTAACCCAATTGATGCTCTCGTCTTTTCTTTATGCGAATAAAATATACAAAGGCATGTTAAGACAATATCCTGAGCTAGGAGAATTAAACGGCTCTCTTTTGCTCGCTTATGATGATAAAGAGCTTCAACGGCAAACAAGTCTTGAAACATGGCTGCATCATTATCCAGAACTTGGTCAATTAATTACCGCAGATGCAGCCTCAAAATTGTCAGGTATCAGCATTAATCATCCGGGCCTTTACATTCCTCTGTCAGGATGGATTAATTCTCCAGTACTTTGTGAGCTGTTGATTGATAGAAAAGGGATTATACTTAACACAAACACAACGGTTGATTCATTTTCTTATAATGGCAAGAGCTGGATAATCAACGAAAATGCGGCCGATGTTTTAATCATTTGCTCTGGAAACAAAACGGCTGCATTTAATCAGACACAATATCTACCAATAAAGCCCATTAGAGGGCAAATGTCTACAATAGCCGCAACTTCAGACAGTTCTTTACTTAAAATTCCTATTTGTGGCGATGGACATGTTTTGCCTGCAATGAACGGTTGTCACTCCTTTGGTGCAAGCTATAACCTGGGTGATAGTTCTGAGCAGATTCAAGAAGAGGATGATTTAAGTAATTTATGTAAATTATTGAATATATCATCATCAGATTTGTGGTCTAAAGAAATACTTCATCATTGGGCGGCAGTAAGGGCGTCTACTCCTGATTATTTGCCTCTTGTCGGACCTGTTGTGAAGCGTGATGAATTTATTGAACAATTTAGCGCATTGGAACTCAATTCGAAACGATGGATAGGCAATCCAGGACCTTACATCCCGGGTCTTTATGTTTGCGCTGGATTTGGTTCACGGGGATTAACAACTATCCCATTATGTGCAGAATGGCTTGCCTCACTTATTAACAATGAAATAGGGTGTATTCCAAGAACTCTTATCAAGGCAATATCGCCTACGCGCTTTTTGCGAAAAAATATAATCCGTGGTGTACGTTAACTTTTTAGCCTCTCATGAGATCAGCATGCAACTAATGAAGCGACGATTTTCAAGAAACATAGAATGCAATTCTTAAAACTCGTTACTTTATCGGCTATAATAAGCAATTTTGTCATGAGAGCAAATTGTGCATAGTATTGAATTTTTTCAGATTGATGCGTTTACTGACAAGGTATTTCATGGAAATCCGGCCGCAGTCTGTTTTCTCGAAGAATGGTTAAATGATGAGTTACTTTTGGCAATAGCCGCAGAAAATAATTTATCAGAAACTGCATTCGTCATTGACTCAGATAATGGATATCATATTCGCTGGTTTACCCCTAATGGTGAAATTCCACTTTGCGGTCATGCTACGCTTGCAGCAGCTTTTGTATTGTTCGAGTCAAAAAAACGTGCTGCAGATCACATCACGTTTCATAGTTTGAGTGGGCAATTGTCTGTGTTGAAAAGAAAAGACCGTCTGACTCTTGATTTTCCCAGATTAAATTATGCCCGCTCTGAAGCGACTGAATTTATAAAATCACTTATTGATCAGCCTGTAATTGAAGCGTATGACAGTGATCTTGATTATTTGCTTGTTCTTGAAAACGAAATTCAAGTGCAGAATGCGCAGATTGATTTAAAAGAATTGATTAAATTACCAAAACGAGGGCTTATAATAACTTCAGAATGTTCTGTTGCTGATTTTTATTCTCGTTGTTTTTATCCGAAGCACAGTATTTCGGAAGATCCTGTCACAGGTTCGGCTCATTGTGTTTTAACTCCTTTTTGGGCAAATAAACTCAACAAATCCAGCTTACGAGCAGTTCAGGGAACACATCGAAAAGGGGAGTTATTTTGTGAGCTGATGGATGACCGAGTTTTTATTTCAGGCTATTGTCGCTGGTATCTTAAGGGGCATTTGGTAATTTAGCGAAATGGATTGAGAAGGACTTCTCATTAGAGCATAATAACAAATCTTTAGGTCAAGGGAGTAGTAGGGAATGACCAAGTCAATGGGAGCAGTATTCAGATGTGCAGTACAGGAAAATAAACCGTTACAGGTTTTAGGTACTGTTAATGCGTACACAGCTATGTTAGCTGAATCAGCAGGTTGCAAGGCAATTTATCTTTCTGGCGCAGGTGTGGCCAATTCCTCTTATGGATTACCCGATCTTGGGATGACCAATTTGTCACAAGTGCTTGAGGATGCACGTCGTATTACCGATATATCGCCATTACCTCTTTTAGTTGACGTTGATACAGGGTGGGGACATGCCTTCAATATCAGCAGAACAGTTCAACAGATGGAAAAAACAGGCGTAGCAGCCATTCATATTGAAGATCAGGTTTTGGCCAAGCGATGTGGACACAGGCCAAATAAAGCCATTGTATCCATGAAGGAAATGGGCGACAGAATCAAAGCGGCTGTAGATGCTCGCCTGGATCCGGATTTTGTGATTATGGCAAGAACAGATGCTTATGCGGTTGAGGGAATGAGTGCTGCAATTGAACGTGCCGAATTGTGTGTTGAATTGGGTGCCGATATGATATTTCCTGAGGCCATGACTACTTTGGCGGAGTATAAAACCTTCACTCAGAGTTTGCAGGTACCGGTGCTGGCCAATATTACAGAATTTGGTAAAACACCATTATTCACCCGTAATGAACTGCACGATGTGGGTGTTTCATTAATTCTTTATCCCTTGAGTGCTTTTAGAGCGATGTCACAAGCTGCTTTGTTCACGTATAAAACAATAATCCAACAAGGCACGCAAAAATCACTACTTGATACCATGCAAACCCGAGAAGAGTTGTATTCCATGCTCGGATATCATGAATATGAAAAAAAACTGGACCAACTGATGGAGGAAGAAAATGAGTAGTAAGAGTGGAGGTTTAGCCGGTGTTGTTGCTGGACAATCAGCAATTGCTACTGTTGGCCTGGCTGGTAAAGGTTTAAATTACAGAGGTTACTCAATAGATGATTTGGCAGAATATGCAAGCTTTGAAGAGGTTGCTTATTTGTTACATTATGGTCATCTTCCAACACAAACAGAACTTGAGAAGTATACCAATAAACTCATAAGCCTCAGGGAATTGCCTGAGCATCTAAAAACTGTATTAAAATTAATTCCTAAAAACACCCATCCCATGGATGTGTTAAGAACTGCTTGTTCTTATTTGGGAACTATAGAACCGGAACATCATTTCACTGAACAATACGATATTGCCGACAGATTATTGGCACTATTTCCCGGGATAATGTGTTATTGGTATGGTTTTCATTATCAGAATAGGGAAATTTCCGGTTTTAGTGAGGAGCGAACTATAGGCGGCCATTTCCTTGCTTTATTACATCACAGAAAACCTGAAAAAATTGAAGTGGATATGATGAATGTTTCGCTGATTCTTTATGCTGAACATGAGTTTAATGCCTCCACCTTTGCTGCTCGGGTCACCGCAGCCACTTTGTCTGATTTTTACTCTGCAATAACCAGTGCGATTGGAACCTTGCGTGGTCCATTACATGGTGGAGCCAATGAGGCTGCTATGGCACTTATTGAACAATTCAAGACACCTGATGAGGCGGAGATAGGCTTAAAACACATGTTAGCCAACAAGGCGTTGATCATGGGTTTTGGTCATAGAGTTTATACTACCAGTGATCCACGCTCCGATATTATTAAGAAATGGTCTTTCAGATTAGGAGAAGCCAAAGGCGATTTGCAGCTGTATCACATTTCAGAGCGCATTGAAGAAGTCATGTGGAGTGAGCGAAAACTATTTCCCAATCTCGATTTTTACAGCGCATCAGCTTACCATTACTGTGGTATTCCCACCGCTTTGTTTACCCCAATATTTGTTATGTCACGAATTACCGGTTGGTCTGCACATGTGTTTGAACAAAGAGCCAATAATAAATTAATCAGGCCTACTTCAGAATACATAGGCCCAGAATCAAGAGCATTCACTGAAATTAAGGACAGAGGTTAAAATGAGCAGTTACGTAGAAGATAATGTCAAGCCTGATTATGATCAGGTTATCGTAGATATAGCTGATTATGTATTAAATGCCAAAATTGATAGCGTACTCGCTTATGAGACCGCTCGTCTTTGCCTAATGGATACTCTGGGCTGTGGTTTGCTGGCGCTGAATTTTTCTGAGTGCACCAAACTTATGGGGCCAATTGTTGAAGGGGCGACTCTTCCTGGTGGAGCACGAGTTCCTGGAACCGGTTATGAACTGGATCCTGTTCAGGCAGCTTTCAATATTGGTACTATGATTCGTTGGCTGGATTTTAATGATACCTGGCTTGCTGCTGAATGGGGACATCCTTCCGACAATTTGGGAGCTATTCTCGCTGTTGCTGATTATTTATGCCGACAACAGTGTGCAAAAGGCCGTCCTCCAGTTTTGATGCAGGATGTACTTACTGCTATGATCAAGGCGCATGAAATTCAGGGATGTCTTGCTCTGGAAAACAGTTTTAATCGTGTTGGACTGGATCATGTTTTTCTGGTTAAGGTTGCAAGTGCAGCAGTTGCGGCACAACTTTTTGGTGCCGATCGCGACATGATGTTGAGAACCTTGTCTCAAGTTTTTGTTGATGGTCAGAGTTTAAGAACATACCGACATGCTCCTAATGCGGGTTCGAGAAAATCATGGGCCGCTGGAGATGCAACTTCCCGAGCGGTTCGATTGGCTTTAATTGCCAAGGCTGGTGAAATGGGATATCCCAGTGCGTTAAGTGCACCTACCTGGGGTTTTTATGATGTTTTATTTGATAAAAAGTCATTTAAGTTCCAACGTCCTTACGGCAGTTACGTCATGGAAAATGTATTGTTCAAATTATCTTATCCTGCCGAGTTTCACGCCCAAACTGCTGTTGAGTGTGCTGTTGCTTTACATCCCTTGGTTGAGAAACGATACGACGAAATAGCAAAGATTGAACTGGTTACCCATGAGTCTGCAATACGAATCATTAGTAAACAGGGGGTTTTACATAACCCGGCAGATAGAGATCATTGCCTGCAGTATATGGTCGCTATTGGTTTATTGTTTGGGGATTTGAAAGCAGAACATTATGAACATGGTATTGCGGCAGATCCAAGAATTGATGCCTTGAGAGCCAAAATGCAAGTTACTGAAAATGAGCGTTTTTCTCGTGAATACCATGATCCTGAAAAACGTTCCATAGCAAACAGCATCAAGCTGGTTTTCAATGACGGTACTGAAAGTGAGCTGATTACAGTGGAATATCCCATTGGTCATAAGCGCAGAAGAGAAGAGGGTATACCTGTCTTGTTATCCAAGTTCAAGAACAACCTCAGTACGAGATTACCTGCGAATCGAGTGGAGCAAATAGCCAAGGCAATGAGCGATACCAACACGCTTGCGGCTATGACGGTTAGTGATTTTATGGCTATGTGGGTGGTCGATTAAGAACTATCTGCTTTTCATTCATATGTGGGTGTTTTAATGCGTTTATCCTTGCAGAAAAATCCTGTAGCGATAAACGCACTATTGGTGACTCAATCGGTTTAAATTTTACGTTTTAAACCTGAGGAAGCCAAAATTTTGGTCGCAATTTCCTCTATAGAATATTTTGTCGAATTAATATAGGGAATACCTTCTTTTTTATACATGGCTTCTACTTCAGCCACTTCGAGTCGACATTGCTCTGGTGAAGCGTATTTACTATTGGGTCTGCGTTCGGAACGGATTTGTTGTAATCTGGGTGGATCAATAGTTAGCCCAAACAATTTGTGTTTGTACGGTCTTAATACTTCTGGTAAATGAAATCCAATAAGATCATCCTCTGTAAATGGGTAGTTCGCTGCCAAAATCCCGTATTGTAATGCCATATAAAGGCAGCTTGGCGTTTTTCCACAGCGTGAAACGCCTATTAAAATGATATCCGCCTTATCATAACCTCGTGTTTTAATTCCATCATCATGAGATAAAGCAAAATCTACTGCTTCTATCCTGTGAGTATAGGATTTATCGTTTGCAACCCCATGGCTACGACCTACGGTGTAGGATGATTTTTCATTAAGCTCAGTTTCAAGGGGGCCTATAAACGTACTAAACAAATCAAAAACACAGGCATTAGCATTTTTAAATAATTGGCGAATTTCCGGGTTAACCAAGGTCATAAAGACGAGCGGTTTTGATTTTTTTTGTTCATAAGACAGATTGATACGGGCAATAACATCTTCAGCTTTTTGCAGTGAATCAATGTAAGGTAGGGTTTGTTTTTCAAACTCTATATTTTCAAACTGTGTTATAAGGCTGTTTCCTAGTGTTTCTGCGGTAATTCCCGTTCCATCTGAGAGGATAAAAACCTGGCGTTTCATAAAAGTCCTTAAGAGATAAACCAAGCTGAAAATTTTATATGATTTATTTGCTGCTGTCGCTATGCTTCATCAGGCGTGAAATACCTTGATTAAAACGATTTGTAGTAAATTTAGGGCACTTTGCTGTTATTGAGTTCGGAATAATACTCAGGGCAAACGCATCTAAACATATTATCTAAGACCAAGATGCCTACGTTCTGCGCTTTATGCGCAGAATCCAGATCTTTGCCTGCACTAAGATCGCATGGATCCTGCGCATAAAGCGCAGGACGTAGACAAAAGGGTGGAGATTTATGTTCATAATTTAGATGCGTTTACCCTGGAATAATACTCCCAAAGTGTACTTGTTAAAGCGCATCTGTTATCTTTAAAATTGGCTATACTTAGTCTAGGTCATTCTAAGGATGGGGTTCATGGAACAGGACAGATTTTCCGCAAATAACAGATTGTATGTATTAGGAATTATCAGTTTGATTTTGGCGCTGGGTTTGTTTTTTTTCAGTATGTATATTCTCCCGTTTTTAATATGGAATTTACATTATGATGTTCCTGAGTTTTTAACCCATTTGATCACCTTCATTGAGAAACGTTACGATTATGGTGAGGTTGCTAGTAAGACCATTTCCTGGTTGGTGTTCTTTTTACCTGGTTTAGTTGCTGGTTACATTTCATATTACATTTCCAATCATATCGATGATCAGATTTTAGGTCTTGCCAAACAAACAGAAACTGAAGAAAAACCAGGTGCCACTTTAGATTTACAAACGGATATTAAAGAATCTCTGAGTTTGACTGCCAAAATTATTTTGTGGATGATTTTAATTGTTTTTGTGCTTCTGTTATTAGAAGTAGCTATTCGAACTGACCCCTAATCATTGCAGGAGTATTTATGTTTAGTATGAGGCGCTGGAAAATAAAAAGGTTGTCAAAAAAAATTAAAGCGATGCAAAACAACCGGGTCAATAATCAGCCTGGAGATGAAATAATCAAAAGAGAAATTCTTTGTTATTTCGAACTGGCAGCCTTGCTAAAGAAAATGAAATGCAGTAAAAAATTTCCATTTTCTGAAATTATGTTAATTGAATGTTATCGCAAAGCAGCCGAACTTGATGATTCGTCAGCCCATTATCAACTCGCTCAAATGTTTATTGATGAAGCTAAATACCGACAAAATCTGGACAGCGAAGGTGTATTTGACAGCTCGGCAAATCTTAGGAGAAGTCAGCAACTTTATGAAGAAGCACATGCTCATCTGCTTGCGGCTGAAAAATTAGGTCATATTGCTGCAAAACGATTCAGAGGACTTTGTATAATCAATGGCTGGGGAGTCATCATTGACAAGGATAAAGGCTTTGAATTGATTGTAGAAAGCATTGAGCAAGAGGGCAGTTGGGACAAAATCCCACAGATTTTTGCTTCTATGGGACTGAATAAGCCCGAATTTTTTTCAGCGATTATGCAGCGAAAAAAAGAGTCTCATTAGGGTTTTGTAATAGAGCTTCGGGTATGCCTGGACTTGTTTTTATGGTTTTTACAGCCATAAATTCAGGTACCAGGCTACAATTGCTTGTCCCCAAAAAAGAGATACCAAACCCGCAATACACAAAAAAGGGCCAAAGGGTATGGTGGTTTCTCGGGATTGTTTGCTCACGTGCAAATAAATCATCCCAAACACTGCGCCACTAATTGATGACAAGAGCAGAATTAAAGGCAAATAGACCCATCCAAGCCAGGCGGCAAATGCAGCAAACAGTTTAAAATCTCCATGTCCCATCCCTATTTTGCCGGTAATTAGATAAAATAATTTAATAAACAACCAAAGTCCTGAATAAGCGCCAACGCAGCTTAAAACCGCTTCGGGAAGATTAGTGAACAGATTTTGTGTGTTGGCAATAAGCCCAAGCCATAACAAACTTAAAGTAAGACTGTCGGGTAATAGTTGATGGTCGAGATCTATAAAAATTAAAGGAATCACAATCCAGATTGCTAAAAGAACAAAGAACAGATTTATGGTAAATCCAAAATGCCAGCTTGCATATAAGGAAAGCAGCATGGTTAGCAATTCTATTAGCGGATAACGAACTGAAATTGGTGCATTACAGGAGGAACAATGACCTCTTAATAAAAGATAACTGATAATAGGGATGTTATGCCATGCTTTAACCTGTGTTTTACATTCAGGACAAAATGATCTGGGTAAAAATAAATTCAGGCTCTGCTGTTCTTTTGGGGTAGAAATATCCAACAATTCACAGCATTGCGTTTTCCATTCAGCCTGTAACATAATCGGTAAACGATAAATAATGACATTCAGCAAGCTCCCTATGGCCAGGGAAATGAGCGCAATCATCAGATACATCAAAGCAGGATTATAATGTAATAATTCGGATATCATTTGCAGTTAAAGTCCTTATTCAGTTTTATTTCCTGAGGTTCTTGGTCAGGGTGAACATTAATTATGGATATGAAACAACATAAAATAATAAACAATCAATTAAACTGCAGATCCCAGTTTAAAGATAGGCAAATACATGGCAACGACCAAACCACCAACCAGAATGCCTAATATTGACATAATTATGGGCTCTAATAAACTACTAAGAGCATCAACAGCATTATCGACATCCTCTTCATAGAAATCAGCTACTTTTCCTAGCATCTTCTCTAATGTGCCAGATTCTTCACCAATAGCAACCATTTGAATTACCATATTAGGAAAGAGATGGGTATTTTCCATGGCGGCATTCATCTGTTGTCCGGTAGACACCTCTTCCCGAATCTGTTCTGTTGCGTTAGCAAAAATAATATTGCCTGTTGCTCCGGCAACAGATTTTAATGCCTCAACCAAAGGTAATCCTGCGGCAAAAGTGATGGACAGTGTTCGTGAAAAGCGTGCAATGGCCGCTTTTTCAAGAATAGGGCCAATAACTGGAAATTTTAACAAGATCCTATCGAGGTTTTGGGCAAAATCGACAGAGTGGCTTTTAGCGTACATAAAAGCATAAACCGCAGCACCTAATATACCAAAAACGTAATACCAATAGGCCTGCATGAATTTAGACATTGCAACAACGGCCGCTGTCATTGCAGGCAGATCAGCTCCAAATCCTTTGAATAATGATTCAAATTGGGGAACAACAAAAATTAATAATCCAGCGGTAACAATCATTGCCACTACCATAACAGCTATAGGGTAAGTTAAGGCTTTTTTTATTTTTTTCTTGATGGTTTCAATTTTTTCTTTATAGGTTGCAACTTTATCCAGCATGATGTCCAGTGATCCTGATTTTTCACCCGCATCAACAAGATTACAAAATAACTCATTAAAAAAAACGGGATGCTTGGCTAATGACTCAGACAGAGTAAGCCCTGTTTCGACATCGTGTTTTATTGATTCAATCAAGTCCTTGAGGCGTTTATTGGACTGACCTTTTGCTACGATGTCAAAGGATTGAACTAAAGGAATGCCAGCTTCTATCATGGTTGCCAGTTGGCGACTGAAAACAGTAATGTCACCAGGTTTGATTTTTTTATTAGTTCTATCAAACATTGGCTTTCTTTTTTTTACTACTTTATTTACTACTATTCCTTGTTTTCTGAGATCGGCTTTAGCAATAGCCACACTTTTTGCTTCAATATCACCAGCCATTTTTTGACCGGATTTATTGATGCCTTCGTAGTGAAAGGTTAATACTTGATTGGATTTTTTTTCCATGAACTTAATCAACAGTTACCCTGTTGACCTCCTCTATGGTGGTGATCCCTTGTTTTACTTTTTCCAAACCGGATTCAAAAATAGTCAACATCCCCTCTGATTGAGCAATTTTAAGAATATCAAGCGAATTTCCACCGGACATTATCATTTGACCAATTGTTTTTGTCATAGGAAGCACTTCAAAAAGCCCCACTCGCCCTCTGTATCCATTGGTACATTGATTGCAGCCAACAGGTTTATATAACTTGATATCCTGGACATCGCTTTCTTTAAATCCTAATTCCAACAAACCCTGAGTGGTGAAATCATCCCTGACGACTTTACAGTGTTCACAGAGTTTTCTCGCCAAACGCTGAGCAATTATAATCGTAACAGAACTTGCTATGTTAAATGTTGGTATACCCATATTAACCAATCGGTTTAAGGTTTCAGCTGCACTGTTAGTATGTAGGGTAGACAAAACAAGGTGGCCTGTTTGTGCGGCTTTAATGGCGATTTCAGCCGTTTCCAAATCTCTAATCTCGCCCACCATGATAATATCTGGATCCTGGCGTAAAAAGGATCGTAACGCCCCAGAAAACGTTAAGCCTGCTTTGGGATTTATATTCACCTGATTAATTCCGGGAACTTTAATCTCAACAGGGTCTTCTGCGGTTGAAATATTTACCTCTATGGTATTTAGTATGTTTAATGCAGTATATAAAGTTACCGTTTTACCGCTTCCTGTCGGCCCTGTTACTAAAATCATTCCCTGAGGGCGCTCAATCGCTTTGATAAAATGAGCACGCTGAACAGGGCTAAAGCCCAATGCTTCTATTCCTAATTTTGCAGAGCCTGGGTCAAGTATCCTCATAACCACTTTTTCACCACCAGAAGTAGGGCAGGTACTCACTCTGAAATCAATGGAACGCGATTTGGATATTTTCATTTTAAATCCGCCATCTTGCGGGATTCTGCGTTCCGAAATATCAAGGCAGGACATCACTTTGATTCGTGCTGTTATTCGGGACGCCAGGCTCACAGGCGGTGTTGCCACTTCGTGTAATATGCCGTCTTGTCTGTAGCGGATACGGTATTCTCGTTCAAAGGGTTCGAAATGAATATCAGACGCCCCTTGTTTAATTGCATCGAGTAAAATTTTATTCACAAATTTTACTATAGGAGCATCGTCTGTAACTGAAGTAGCGGGTTCTCCTTCATGCTCCTCGTCGTCAACGCTGATTTCTAAACCGTCCAAATCGTAGGAATCGTCAACGTATTCAGATAAACCCTGGCTTTCTTTGGCAGTTAACATACGTTCAATCAACAGGGATAACTTATCTGTCTCGACTACGATTGCATTAGTATTTAATCCGGTATGAAATTGTATTTCCTTCAAAGAAGATTGTTTACTGGGATCATCTGTTGCGAGGTATAAGTTACTGCCTCGGGTAAATAGAGGAATCATTGAATGACGGCGAATTAACTTTTCGTTTACTAAATTGGCAGGTATCGCATCCACATCAATACAATCAAGATCGATCATGGGCACACCAAAGTTTTGTGCTGCAGTTAAAGCGATTTGTTCAGCACTTAGCAGGTTATTTTTTACCAGGTACTGGATTAAAGAGATTTTCTCAGCGGCAGCAGATTTATAGTACTCAATGGCTTGGGATTTTTCCAACAGCTTTTCTAAAACCAAAAGCTGTCCAATTCCCTGCAGTCTTTGCTCATCCGTAATCAGTGCCATATTCAGTATTCAAAGTGTTTACTATTTTTAACTATAGATAAAAAAAGATTTAATTTCACTAATTTTAGCCATCTATTTACATTTAATCCCATAATAATCAGCATCGTTAACACAAAGACTGATTGCGGGTGACGATTGCACTGATAAAACATGTGAAAGATCAAATTTTAATCAATTAATTCAATCGTGCTGACGATAATAACATACTTGAGTTTATTGAACAGGTGATTATTACTGCTAGAATACAAGATAATAAACTTTGTTTGGTTTATATCACTAAAAAGAATTGTTTGCATGCGTATCTCGTTGTATTGTAGAGAAGTGATTAAATAACAATAAGATACAGGAACTACTTTGTTGATAGATCAACAGATAAAACATTTTAAAGCGTTGAATATCTGGTTTCAATCACCACTTGGATTGTCTGTTGTCCGTGAATTTAACAATCAGTTAGATCTTGTTAAAGAATGTTTAAGAGGGGATGCTCTTTTACAACTGGGTAGTTGCAGTACTAATCCTTGGCTGGATTCTTTATCTTACCACAGTAAATGGTTAGCATCCCCCTTTGAGCCGCACGAGGGGATTAGCCTGGAATGCTCTTTTAGTCAAATTCCGCTCACTAGAAACAGTGTTGATTGTGTCTTAGCGCCTATGGTTCTTGAGCCTTTCGATAATTCATTTTCATTGATTGATGAAATTGATCGAATTTTAAAGCCTATGGGGCTTATTGTATTATTTAGCATCAATCCTTGGAGTTTGTGGGGAGCAGCGATGAAATTGGGGTTGTTGAATTGTTATGATCATCGCAAAATATCACTGCGTACCGCTTTTCACCTGAATCGAATTTTTCTGCAACGAGGTTACCGGCAATGTTCTTTGACTAATTTTGGTTATATACCACCAGTTAATAAAAAGTCACTCATTACCAAGCTCACTTTCTTTGATGAAGTAGGTAAAATGATCTGGCCTTATCCATCAGGTTTTTATTGTTTTATTGCGCAAAAATATGAGCACATTGGTCCGTCTTTGCTGGCTCAACCAGTCACTCATCTTGATGTGAAACCTTATAAATCTCCTTTACAACCTGCAACAAATTAATTATTAATGTATAATTATTTGAACAACGCACTTATATTTCTGTATACTTCAATACGCTTTAAGTAAAGGTTAAATTCATGACGAAAAAAACATTGTTTAAAATCACTTTCGCTAATCAAGAAGCCATTTATGAGATTTATGCACGATCCATTAAAGAAAGCGAGTTATTTGGGTTTCTTGAGGTGGAAGAACTGGCCTTTGGTGAACAAACTGCTTTAGTTGTTGACCCATCTGAAGAAAAGCTGAAAATGGAATTTAATGGAGTCAAACGTACCTTTATACCCATGCATTCAATTTTTCGAATTGATGAAGTAACAAAACAAGGCACTGCTAAAGTCAAGGACAACTTAGGCTATGGAAATAAAGTAAGCCCATTTCCAGGGACTGGTAAAATAAAAGATTAAACTATTTATTTTTTACACATTATGTGTTCTATAACAAACCAGAATTAATATCGAAGGAACTCAAATGACTATCCCTGACAAAATAAAAGCGGTTTATGAGCAGTCTACCTGTTTGTACACTACTAACGAAGTAGAAGCAGCATTGGACAGAATGGCCATTAAAATCCATGAAAAACTGCAAAATGAAAATCCGGTTATTTTATGCGTCATGATAGGCGGGCTGGTACCATTAGGTAATTTGCTGCATCGCCTGGATTTCCCTTTGGAAGTAGATTACGTTCATGCTACTCGATACAGAGGGGATATTACTGGTGGTGATATTCACTGGAAAGTTAAGCCCTCTGTTAACCTTGAAGGGCGAACCGTATTAATAGTTGATGACATCCTCGATGGCGGGGTTACGCTGGCTGCAATCATAGACGAAATTAAGGCCATGGGTGCCAAGCAGGTGTACAGTGCTGTATTAGTGGATAAATACCGTAAACGAGTACCTAATGGACTGCAAAAAGCAGACTTTGTCGGGCTTGAGGTCGAAGATCACTATATTTTTGGTTATGGAATGGATTATAACGAATATCTGCGTAATGCACCGGGTATTTTTGTTGTGCATCCAGATCATGAATAGTCTTTAGATACAGGTTCATAACCTGTAGGTATTGTTACTTTTTGTTTTTTTCTCATGAAGACCGTTCATATGAGCTATACTAATATATGGCGGTGTAGCTTTATGAACTTAACAAAATTGATGAATAATCTGATGATGGGGTTTTATTTGTCATTAGTGTTGGGCTTTTCTAGTCCTGTTTTTGGCGATAATATCCCACGATATACAGAACAATCCACCATAACCGAACTGGAAGAACCAATAAACACTGATTGGCTTCCTGACGTAGTCGGTTTGCCTGATGAATTTGAAATTCCTTTTCTTACTCAATTGGTTGAAGATGCTATCGCACAGGAGCAAGATGCGCAGTGTAATGCTGTTGACCGTAATCTAAGAATACTCGTATTACAAAATTATGTTTTTTTTCAACACATGGCTAATGCTCAGGGGCATTATTTTAAAGACACCATGGCTTTAAAATACGCTCATATTCTTGCCATGATTTTGCAAGAAAGTAGCGGTGATCCAACCAATGTCACTGATATGAGTGGTCGCTCAATCACCACGTACAAGCCGGTAGCTGATTTGCAACGCTGGAAGAATCTGTTAAAACTCGTTGAGGAAAAAGGGATAGTTTTAAATGAACAAACTAACTTTGGCTTGACGCAACTCTCCGCAGACAGACTGTTCGTTGCGTTTAGTTTGGCTAGCGAGCCAGGACGTCTTAAGGATTTTCTTGAGGGAGAGTACGGCGATGCTACTCCCAACAAGGTCACTTTGAATACAGCATCAGCAATCAGGCGGCTAATTTGGTTTTATCAGGACATAGCTCAGGGACGAATCGCTCAAAATGAAGAACGCATTGCAGAGGAGGATATCTATAAACCGGAGTTTTACCCTCGCTTTCAAATGGGTTTAAAAATGGCACTAATATTTTGCGGTACTCGTTACTTGTATGGTGTTGATGCGCAAAGCACTTGGGAAAATAAGAAATCCAATTTCGAAAAAGCCTTGGCATCAATAGCTTATTGTAAACTAGGGGATGATCAAACCGGCTTTGGTACCAATCAAATGGATGAGCAGTGCTTTGTGGAGTGGGTGACTTTATGCCCCGCATTAAATATGAACATTGCACTACTAACCCCATTAAGCTATTTTCAAAGCAGAAACAAGCAACCCGTCTGTATCGATACCTTCAAGCGTCTGCTTAATAAGGGCCCAGAAAATTAGTTAATTTAATCATATTATAAAACAACTCCATTCTGATTCGTTATTTACTCGCAAATCTGTTCATTTTTTTGTTATTATTTGCAATAAAAGTTATTCTGTTGCATATCTTCCATTATCAGTACTTTACTGTACTTTTAGTATTTGCTGCAGTTTATTTATATCAACAAATTTAAGCCCTATTTTTTTAATAACTATGTTTGCGAGAGTTATTTGATGTTAACCCTTATTACCGCCCAAAAACATGCCGATCATTCACTAGCCCAAATTATTCCATGGTCTATCTTTTCCAGCTCGGATTTTTTTAATTTCCAGATTAGTCCTGATGAATTGAATCGTTTAGAAGGACCATTACAAGAATCCTCTGCAAAGCTAAAGTTGAAAGAGCGAAAAGATTGCGCAGTTCTTTGTTTTCTCTATGCACACTGGGCGGAATCAGATGAGGTGCTTTATGATACTCTGAAGAATAATATGGCGGTAAATGAGTTAGTCCTGCTACGAGCCATTACGGCAACGAATCGTATGGGTTTGCTTCAGTGCATTATAAGAGAAATGCCGTCATTGATTAAAACGTGTATGAATTCAGATGTTCGCTATAACTTATGGCGTATTGCAACTCGTTATGGTTGTCTGGAGATGTTGAAGTTATTTTCAGAATTTATGCAGCCTGATGAAATAAGACAAACCATTGTTTCAAATGGATTTACAGTTTACTGTGAAGGATTAATGAACGACAATCAATTGCAGATGGTGCAATTTTTTGAATCTTTTTTTTATGAATATTCTTCAGACAAGTTATTTTTGGCAGCTGGTTTTAAAGCGTTAAAGAATGTTTTGTTGTGGGGTGAACAGTCAGTTATTGATCATTTTTTGGCTTATCCAGATGTTTTTTGTTGTATTGATAATAATTCATCGAAATTACCTCAGCTCAAAGTTGACCATTTTATACAAAAACAACTGGAAAAGTGGCGTCTTGCT
The DNA here is from genome assembly GCF_001467535.1 of Legionella worsleiensis. Taxonomy (GTDB): domain Bacteria; phylum Pseudomonadota; class Gammaproteobacteria; order Legionellales; family Legionellaceae; genus Legionella; species Legionella worsleiensis. The sequence continues at coordinate 22,467 of NZ_LNZC01000005.1, read as the reverse complement.
GAAGAGTCCTATCAAAATGAAACGCCTGACGGTTGCTTCTCTTTGCAAGAAATAGGATTGGCCAAGCTTTTTGTTCGTCGATTTATTCGCAATGGCTCGTTTGAGGCACATGAGTCGTTAAGAAAAATATTGAGTATTCAATCAGTTGCCCAACACATGCATACTGAGTGGATTCCTGACGAAGCAGATATTTTGTTTAAACGTCCGAATGGTTTGTTACGGTTGGCTCTTTCAGAAAAAAATATCACCATGTCACAATGTCTGTTGACCTTGCCAGCAGTTCGTCAACTTGCCAAAGCAGAACAGTATTATCAAACAGAATTAGCCGCTTGTTTTGATTTGGCTGCTTTTGCGCATCAATGCGATGAACAGCAATGGTGCGGTATTGAGGATTGGATGAATGGGAGTAATGATGATTGTATTTTTCGCCTGTATCAAATGACAAAAACAATGGTTATGGCCGAACCTGGTTATTATGTATGCCCAGAAACAGCATCATCAGAATTTTTTAAAAATTATGCGGTATGTGCGGTTGATGATGAGATCTTTCATCGTCAATTAATCTCCTATTTATTAAGTTCATATCAAGGGCTGATGAAGTTATTTGTTTTATTAAATGGAGGGTTATTAATTTGTTATGCGAAACATGATCTCCAGCAATACATTAATCTTTACCGGGCTGCCGGAAGAGATTTTCGGCTCGGCACATCAGACAAAGATGAAGAACTGAATTTTGAGATATTTTTGCAACATCTTGATTTTTTTCAAAACCCTAATAATTGCAAAAATCCAGTTGATTTTTTTCATGCTGCACTAATTAAATGTTTTATTAATACCTATATTTCTCCCTATAATACTGAGTCATATTTTATGTGGGATAAATACAGGCAATTTTGGTATGATATGTTGCCAAAAGGAAATTATTTAATATTGAAATATTGGTACGTACTCATGCGTATTGGTGGGTTTCAAATCTATCATGATAACTTCAGAAGTTTTACTCATGACCGTTTTTTTCAACAAAACGATTCACAGGCTTACGGAGAATGTGCGTTCATTTTAGATCGATATACCGATAAATGTGATGATCATTACATACAATCCACTACCTCCAAAATTGCCGCTGGAATAACTAAAAAATTAGTAAAGCACGATTTTATGTTTGAGCGCCTGGATGTTATGGGCTATTTATACTCATTTCGCAGCGTTTATAAAAAATCTTACAAAGGCAGTTCTCAAGATTGGGATTACAACAAAATTAAAGCACTGGCTATAGCAAAATTTATCAAGGTGGCGGGTTTAGTCGCCTGGAGGTTTAAAAAATTTGCTTTTTTAGATGTGTTATTACAGCTTTCAAAAGAATTTGGGCCGGTTTATCGCTATTATAACACCCCTACCTTAAATCAAGGTTTGATGTCCATACCGGGTATTTCTTTTTTTAATGGTGATCAAATTTCGAGAGTGTATCAGCATGGTGAGTTTCAAAATACCTGGGATGATATTCGATCCTTATTTCGTTCTACAGAAAACATGAACGAATTCTGGCTATTTTTGGACAAAAAAATCGAAACTAAAATACAGCATGTTCCTTCAGTTCCAACTGATTTAATAAAAGACGCAATCCATTTTTTTGAAATGAGTTATCCGGGACAGAGTACTATGGATTGGTATTTGTCGTTACGTCCTGACCAGGTTAAACTTAATCAGGTGCTGCATTTGACTTTATTGGAACTGGAGCGAGAACATGGATTTAACCTTGATCGGGAATCCACAGGCGATGTCGTGCCAAGGTTTCATGGATTTGTTGATTCCGATTATGCTAACACTCTTCTTTTATCCCGCTACCTGTTTAAAGAGTGTTCCAAGTATTTGCCCGGTATTTTGCATGGCGAAAACAGTCACCGTTATCAGTGGGCTGCTATATGTTATTTTATTGCAAAAGGTACCATACGTTTACCAGAAGGTAAAAACGTGCATGATTTTGTGACTTATGTCATTCATAACCGATTATGGACTGAACTCGTTGATTTTTATGGAAGTAATTTTGGCAGTCCGCATTTTGTTTCAAGCTGGTTACGCAATGCGAGTCAATTTCCCAATTTACAAAAGGCTGTGATTATTGGTTTTTGTAACAGAATAAATAAATTCATGAAAACTTTATCCTTTGAATATAATATATTAACTTATGAGCGCCTGATTTTAATGCAAAGCTGTTTTGAGCAACAGTTTTCTACTAAATTACCTCGCATTAAAGAGGATACTATTTCTTACCCGATGAAAAAGAGTAATGCTGACAGCAATGGGATTTTGTTTTGGGGTGTTTATAGTAAAGAGAAAAAGATATCCCCCAAAGACGGAGCGTATAGTAAAGAGATTCAACAATGCGGGAGTAGTTCATCGTTCCCGCATGGCTGAATTTTTTGCTTTTATTATTGGCTTAAGGATGTATTCCAATACTGATTTTTTCCCGGTGAGTATGTCAACGGTTGCTAACATACCGGGAATAATGGGTAAGGGTTTTTCATTGGTACCTAAGTGATTTTTATCGGTTCTTACTCTTATTACATAGAAACTTTCCTGTTTCTTGTCATTTTCATCAACAATAGTATCTGCGCTTATTTGTTCCACTTTACCTTGAAGGCCGCCATAGATTGAATAGTCATAAGCAGTAAGTTTTACAATGGCTTTTTGTCCCGGGTGGATAAAACCAATATCAGAAGGGCGTATTTTAGCTTCAATAAGCAGGGTATCATCGAGAGGAACAACTTCAATAATATCATTACCAGGTTGAACGACGCCGCCAATAGTGGTTGTTTTAATTTGTTTTATAATTCCGTACACTGGAGATCTTACAGTTGTTCGGGTTAGTCTGTCTTTATCTGCTTTATTGGCTTCAACCAAAGCTGAGAGTTCACTTCTCGCTTTATTTAATTTATCCAGTTCATCAGATTTGAATTTATCAATATTTCCTTTTATCTCATTAACTGTTCTATCCAGGCGGATAACCTCAACCTCGGAAACCGAGCCGTTTTTTAATAGGGGACGGGTCATGTCCAGTTCTTTTTGGGCGAGTTCCAGCGATTTTGTTAACTGAACTAATTCCCGCATACGAGATTCATATAACGATTGCTGATCTTTAACCAGGTCAGGATGATTTTTTTGGAGCTCCTCAGGAAAAACCGGTTGAGTTTGGTTAATTTCTGCTTTAATGCGAATAATTTCTAACTGCAAGGAATCGATTTTTTTTTCAGCTTCGGCATAGCTGGACATAAATCGAGTATTATCAATCTGCATTAATACCTGATCTTTATTGACTATATCGCCTTCTTTTACATAAATCTTTTGTATAATTCCACCTTCAAGATTTTGAATGATTTGCACTTCACTGGATGGTATGACTTTTCCCTCACCAACAGTGACCTCATCAAGAATAGCGTAATTAGCCCATAAAATGGCAACCAAAATAAAAAGGGCAGAAGCCCATAAAATAATATGGGTAAAGGCTCGAGACTTATGAGTTTTACTCATGTTATTGTTTCCTTATGGTCATGCCAGCTTTGAGAGCATTGAGTACGGCTTCTTTGGATCCATCTGCAATAATTTTACCGTTTTCAAGCACTATGATTCTATTAACCAACTCAAGCATGGACAGTTTATGAGTAATCAGTATCAAAGTATGTTTATCACTCAGGTATTGATTTAGTCGCTTTTTAATTTGCCGTTCGTTATTATCATCCATGGCAGAAGTAGGTTCATCCAGAAGTACAATATTTGGCTGCAAGATTAACGATCGAGCTATTGCAATGGATTGCCTTTGACCGCCTGATAATTCAGAGCCTTTTTCGCCTACGGCTCTATCAAATCCTTTAGGATGGTTATCAGTAAATTGAGTAACCCCAGCGATTTCTGCTGCTTTTAATAAAGCAGAGTCTTGAACAAAGGGAGCACCTACACAAATGTTATCCCGGATGCTGCCATAAAATAAAACCACATCTTGGGGTACATAGCCAATTTGCTGGCGTAAATCATCAGGATTTATTTGTTTGTAATCAGTACCGTCAAGAAGAATGGTTCCTTCACTTGGTGTGTATAATTTTAATAATAATTTCCCTAATGTTGATTTTCCTGAGCCAACACGACCAATAATAGCAACACGTTCGCCTACTTTAATTTTAAAATTGATGTTTTCAAGGATGTTTATTTCATCATCTTTATAATGAAATGAGACATGTTTGAATTCAATGTCACCTTTAAGAGCAGGGCGATGCAGAAATCGAGCATCATCTTCTATATCCGTTTCCAACTGCATAATGTTATTTAAAGATTCTAATGCGTTAATGGACTGAAAATAGCGAGTAAATAAAGTAGATACCTGTGCCATAGGCGCAAGAGCACGGCCCGTTAATATGGTACATGCTATCAAGCCACCAGTGGTTAATTCGTTATTTGAGATCATATAAACCCCAGCAATAACAATGGCTATTGTTGCGATTTGTGTTGCAAGGTTAGTAATGTTGATGCTCGTATTTGAGACAATTCTTAACCGCATGGCATTTTTTGATGCTTCATTAACGATGCGTTCCCAGCGTGATTGCAAAATTGATTCAGCACCAGTTGTTTTGACTGTTTCAATAGAGGATAAAGATTCAAATAAAGTTGCTTGTTTCTCAGAGGAAAATTGATAGGATTTTCGTGTTAAGCGAATTAAAGGCCATTGCAAAAGCAACCCGATAATCAAAACGACAGGTATCACAATGAAGGGGATCCAGAACAGGCTCCCACCAATTAAATACACAACAAATAAGAAGATACATACAAAAGGAAGATCAACCAGTACAGTCATAGTACTTGATGTAATGAAATCGCGGAACATTTCAAAAGATTGGACGGTGTTTGCCAATGAACCAACTGAACGTGGTCTGTTGGACATACTTAATCCCAATACTTGTTGAAATATGGTAGCAGATAATTCCAGGTCACTGTGTTGGTTTGCTATATCAATAAAATAAGCTCTTAAACTTTTTAATACCATATCAAAGACAAACACAACGGCAACACCGCTGGCGAGAACCCACATGGTATCTACAGCATTATTCGGGACAACACGATCATAGACATTCATGGTAAACAAAGGGATAACCAGAGCAAAGATATTGATTAACAGAGAAGCAAGCAGCACTTCCGAATAAAGAGGCCAGGATTTGAGCATAACACTCCAAAACCAGTTTTTAGACTCTTTTTTCAGAGTCTCTTGAGAGCGGTGGGTGTGTTTGAATTGTTGCGTTACTAAAATTACTTCACCATTGAGTTCCGCTTTAATGTCCTGAATATTTATTCGTTCATCAGGTTTTTGCGGATCGAGAATCATTTTATTTCCATCATCATCCAGGATCAGCAATACAGCGCCACCATCTTTCTTAATCAGAATGAGTGGAATGTCAGCTTCATTAATGTCATCGATATTTGTCGTTTTTAATTCAGTGTCCAGAGATGCTCTTTGTGCGGATCGTGAAAAAAGCTGAACCGTTAATTTATTATCAACCAAAGGAAGTCGTGCTGTTAGAGACTGTGGTGAAAATGGGGTTTTATAATATCGGGTCAGTAAAACAAGACATGCCAGCAAAGGATCGTTAGCTGCGGTATCACTTAAATCGACATGAGACCATGATTGTTTGCGCACAGTAGTCATATTATCCATAATGTATTGTTTTATAATGAGTATATACTTAAAACGCACATATAGTGAGTTTTTCCCTATACATTTTTAACACATCTACTGAAACTACGATTTATCGATTAATTCTGAATCATTATTAACCCAAAAAACTAGGCAGTATACTGGGGGTTATTAAAAGGTTTTAATGATTCCGATATTTGTTTATACAGTTCAGGTAACCATCTGGGTTGAGCAAAAGCAGGCGTAGATGGTTTTTGATGCCGTAAATCGTTGGGAGCAATGATTAGTTGAATATTGCTTAATCCAACTCGTCGGGCTAGAACAAATAACTGATCTATAGCCAGATCACCTATAGCCAGACAGCCTACGGATAAATTACGACCGTGGATGAAGATATTATTTCCTAATTGCTTGCGACCGTCCTGGTATCCTTTCTCACGATCGAAGTTATTTGGATAGTTAATCATCATGGATAAGTGCATGCTACTAAATGGATTAAAATTGACCAGGCGATAGATACCTTCAGGTATTTGTTTGTCATTTTCTCTTAATTTAGGGCCCAAACGACCACTGAATCCGGTTAGGGGATAATTATGGATGTGAGTCCATTTTTGATTAGGATTTTTAGCCCATAGTTCAACTTTACGTTCCGATTTAAAGGCAAGCAACGCAATTTCACGAGGAGGGTAACTTACACCAGCTTTATTAAAAAAAGAAATTAATTGTGGTTCTACTTTCAAACCATATCGTTTGATTGCTTTATCAATCGCTTTATCCCAATTCAATTTGGGGGCCATTGAGTGGCTATTCAAACAAATTAAAACTAAAGCTGAAAAAAATAAACGTTTCATGTAAGTACTTTATTTATATGGTTTAACCATAGTATCAAATTAAATTCTCAAGAACAATTTGCTGTAGTATTTCTCTAGTGTGATGCTTTTTGTCTCTTCTGCTCAATTAACATATTCTTTTTATTCGGTACAGACAATTGCGTCATAATAAAATCAGGGCTGATTTCTAACTGCCCTATAGAAGGTATCAGGCCATAATGATTGGGGCAAAGATAATAAACAGAGCCGTTTGGGGCTACTTTGTAAAATATATACCTGTAGGAGCAATAATCAGGTTTTTGCAGTAAAGCAACTTGCATCACAGGGGTACCAGTCATTCTATTTTCAATAAAATAAGCGTTTATCCAAAGATTGGTGATCAACAGTAGGCCTCCAATAACAAGAGCAGACTGGAGAAGGGTAGACAGGGAGCGGAACAAGGTAGTATCTCGACTTAAATGCGCTATTATTTGCATCAATGCGATAAAAAGGATTACCAGGTTAATGGAGTAAATTGCTGCATTGACGTAGTTAAAATAGCTGCCAAGAATTTCACCACCAGACGTCTGAAAATGAATAACCAAGGCAATAATACTCAACCATAGGGCCGAAATAATGTAATAGATTGCTTTTCTTTTAATTCCTATAATTAACAAAATAAAAGCCATTAATGGGAAAATGCAGTGAATGACTTTAGCCAAGTTGTACATTAATCCATTTCCTTATTTGTCTGTTTTATATTAAGAGATCTATTTATATCAGTAATTTAAAACCTTAGCTAGTAGGGGAAATGACAGTTATAATTTCATATAACTTAATTCTATGAAGCGATTATCAAAAAAGTTAATTACTCGTGTGTTTGTTTGTACCGATTAAATTTTGTATTAATCATCTTAAACTCAATGATAAAAGCTGAAGTTTAATTGGATGCCTGCGTTTTTTTTATGAGCAGAATGAAAGGGGCGGTGGGATACAAACTGCTTTTTATCAAGTTTTGGGGTACTTCAATACGTCTTAAAGTAAATTCATCCAGTGCTGGAATAAGAAAGGAAACAGGATTTATTAGTTTGGCTAGTTTGATTTTTTTAATTTTTTGATTGCCTTTATTCGGATTGTTTTGATGAATAGCACCTATCCATATTGGATGTTCGAGATCGTGAATGAAAAAGCTGGATTCCCAGAAGGTTAAAACCAATGTTGTATTTGTCGTTTTGTCTTGGTAACTCATTAAAATGGAAGGTCGTTTATTTTCAAACAGTTGGGCAAATAATGGCAGTTGAATCGCATTATTTGATTTGTTCATTTTCATGAGTAACTTGGTCAGGAAGGATTCATTATGCGATTTCCAACCTAGTTCTTCTAAACGAGTCACTAGCTCGTCCAAATTACCGTAATATTGCAGATTCAAAAGGCTAATTCTTTGACCTATTCTGTTTAATCTGTATAAGGGTAATATCGGATTTAACTGATTCCACCAAGCGCTTTGCGTTAAAGTATACTCTTTATGAAAAGGTGAATGATTATGCACAAGAGTTTTATAGTTTAAACGAGCCGAAAAAGTCGTACACAGTAACAGGGTCATTAAAACAGTAACCATTTTTCCTAGAGGGACGCCTTTTTTTGAAGAAATATAATTTGATTTCCTGTACATTATCCAGTGAATTAAACCTATTGCCATACCTAGGAGATATGATGCGATCACATCAGTTAACCAATGATCGCCCAGATAAACAACTGCCAAACCACTTAGTCCAAGGACTATCAGGATTATGGTTCTAAAGGTATTGGTCAATAGAGAATATGTGTTCGTGACGTAGAAGAGAATAAATCCATAAAAAGCAGTAGCTACCACAAGGTGTTGAACCAAAAAAGAAGAACCGGGCATGGTGACCAGCAATCCTTGTGGCCTTGGGGTATAGTGGATACAGTCTAGCACCAGGATGCTGAGAATACTAAAAAAGAAAATACTGCTTAGGTAAAATACTGTTTTATAATTCCTGTAATAAAAGGCAAAAAGACAAAAGACAATAAATAACCCAGACAGGGTGATAGTACTGGTAAATTGAACGCATATGATGGAAAGTGATTCCAGTAGCGATGTGTGTAAGCTTTGGGCAAGTAAGTGTACAGGATTATTGATGACATCAAGCCATGGGGTTAGAGCACTTAGCAAGAGTAAAACGATAAAAGATAAGTTAAGCAAGAAAGACAATAATAATAATCCCGCTGTAGGGTAATGATCCTGTTCTTCTTTGGGTGTAAGGGCATTAAATAGACTGAATAATTTTGAATTTGTTTTAGAACTTAACCAATAGTGATGCAAATTATTTTTGAGAAATCGATTAATTCTTATGTAGGCTGATTTTATAAGTATGCTTGCAAACCATGCTACAGCCAGCAGAACTAAAATTAAAATAAATAATCGTGTCGCTCCCTCAGTAGAAAGCTCATGCCCTGCTGTACCAATTAAAAACCCGGGGATTACATATAAAAAAGACCAACCTATTGCTGAAATTACATTAGCAATCAAAAAACGCCATTGCTTCATATGCATTATTCCGGCAATAACCGGAATGATGGATCTTAAGGGGCCAACAAATCGACCGATCAAAACACTTTTTCCGCCGTGTTTTTCAAAAAAGTCTTTACCGTACTTTAATAGGTTAGGATACTTTTTAAAAGGCCACATTTCAGCTAGTTGGTCACTGTAAAAATATCCTATAAAATAACTCAGGCTATCGCCACATACCGCTCCTAAAGTGGCGGCAATGAGCGTTAAATCGATGCGCATAATACCTGAACCGGCAAGAATACCAATAGCCGTCATCGTTACGGAACCGGGTACTATGCTCCCAATAATGGCTAGAGATTCAGTTAATGCAATGAAAAAAGTAATGAATAAAGACCAATGAGGATTTGCCTGTAACCAGCTGGTGAGAGGATGAACATAATCAGCAAACAAATTCATAGCATCTCACTGGTCAAATTGATTAAGAAAATTTTGTTCAAAAAATTGACTAACCTCTTCCAGGCGAATCTCGGGAACGAAATGACTCATCTGAGTCATTTTCATTGTGGCATATCCACACGGATTAATCCCTAAAAAAGGCGATAAATCCATATTAATATTTAAAGCGATACCGTGATAGGTGCACCCATTTTTTACTCTCAGCCCTATAGAGGCTATCTTTTGGTCGGATACATAAACGCCTGGTGCTCCGCATTGGGTATGCGCATCTATAGAATATTCTCCCAGGGTACTGATTAAAACCTTTTCCAATTGACAAACCATAGTTCGTATTCCAAGATTTCGTCTACGAATGTCCATCAAAACATAACCTACTAATTGTCCTGGCCCGTGATAAGTTACTTGGCCACCTCTATCTGATTGCACAATCTTAATGCCATTCGGATTTAGGATGTGTTCCGGTTTACCGGCTTGCCCTTGGGTATATACAGAAAAATGCTCCAATAACCACAGTTCATCCGTGCTATTTTCATCCCTTTGGCACGTAAACTCTTTCATTTTACGCCAAATCTCTTCGTAATCCTGCATCCCTAAATGATGTATATTCATTATAAAACCATTTTTACATGAGGATGTTTGGTGAGATCCTGATAAAAAGAGTCCAGCATCTCTTGATTTGTCGCACAAACGGTTACAGTAATTGCCAAATAGCTGCTTTTTTCACTTACTTTATGCGTTAGATTCTTGTGATCAAAAGCAGGAAAATGCACATTGACTATCGTTTTTATTTCTTCGAGAAAAACATCGGAATTAATCCCGATTATTTTTACAGGGAAATCACATGGGAATTCAATAATTGATTTATTCGTCATAATATTCGTTTAGTCAATTGTGATTTGTGTTTTGGGTGCCGCATCCAAAGATGCGGCTCATCTTTCTGTAATCCTATGAACCAAACCAGCCTTTAAAAATCAGGCGGATTGAATCTTTGGCTCGAGTAAAAAAGCCGCCAGCTTCAATATCCTGAAGTGCGTATAAAGGTCGAGTTGAAATCACGTTACCATCATACTGAACCACCAAATCACCTACTTTATCGCCTTTTTTAACTGGCGCTTCCAAATAAGAGGGGACTTTAGTCGATATATTTAGTCTTTGATATTGGCCTGCAGGAATTGTTATAAACTGATCATCATTTAGACCAACATTAATTTTATCTACAACGCCTTTATAAAGCGGCAATTCGGTTATCGATTGACCCGATTTGTAAAGTTCATGGGTTTCAAAAAATCTAAAGCCATAATTGAGCAGTTTTTCACTATCATCAGCACGAGATGAATCGTTGGGCTCACCCAGAACAACAGCAAGCAAACGCATATTGTCACGTTTGGCAGATGATACAAGACAAAAACCAGCTTCATTGGTATGTCCGGTTTTTATTCCATCGACTTGATTATCTCGCCACAGTAAACGGTTTCTATTAGGTTGTCTTATTCCGTTATAGGTAAACCATTTTTGCTTATACCAACCGTAATATTGGGGAAAATCCAATACCAGAGCCCGCCCCAAAATAGCCAAGTCTTTCGCAGTTGTATACAAATTAGGATCAGGAAGCCCGGTACTGTCAGTAAAATGACTGTTTTTCATTCCCAGGTTTTGAGCTTGTTGATTCATAATTTCCGTAAAGGCTCCTTCGGTGCCTCCAATATGCTCAGCCATGGCAACACAGGCATCATTTCCAGAGTCAACGATAATACCTTTTAACAGTTCTTCAACTGGAACCTGATCCCCTTCTTTGATAAACATACGTGAACCGCCAATTTTCCATGCTTCACGACTTACACGAACGCTGTCGTTAAGATGAATTTGTTCGTGGTGCAGCGCATTAGAGATCACGTACAGCGTCATCATTTTGGTTAAACTGGCCGGCGGTAAACGTTCTTCACTGTTTTTTTCTGCGATAATTTTCCCGCTGTTTACATCAATAAGAATATACGCTTTCGCATTGAGTACAGGCGCTGCAGGGGTTACCATTGGTTTATTAATAATTGTGGGCGTTGGCTTCACCAAATCAGTGGGTAATGAATCTTCAGCAACTGAGTTGCTTGACTGGACGAATAATGTAATAAAAAAAAGTGTCGTCAACAAAAAAGACGTGGCTCTAGTCATGTTCCTACCTGATATAGTTGCAAAATGGTATTATCTTAACACAGCATTATGCAGGCAACCAATTATCCAGATGAAAATATTCACATTATTTTCAGCAAGAGAACATCGTTATTGTTTAATTTGTAACAAAAACTACGAAAGTTTCTAAAATTTCGGTATATTAGTTTAAAAATAACAATAAAAAATAAAGATAAAATGCGACTAATTCCTGTATTAATAACTCTGATATTAAGTGGCTGCCAAACCTTTACTCCCTCTGGATCGATAAAATCTGATCCAGGACAACATACATCGAGCAAGACTCGACAACACGCCCAAGATTCCGTTTATGATCGGTATAAAAACAAACACAACCGTTACACTATCACTCAGGATGGCGCCCCATCCAAACAAGCCAAGCTAGATTTTAAGGAACCGGTTCCCACCAATGAACCTTTGAGTCGTTATGGAAATCCTTCAGAGTATTTTGTGGACGGAAAAGCATACAAAGTAATGAAAAGTTCTACCGGTTATAAGACGCAAGGTATTGCATCCTGGTACGGTACTAAATTTCATAAACAACGAACCTCAAGTGGTGAGCCTTATGATATGTATGTAATGACTGCGGCGCATAAGACACTTCCTTTACCCACTTACGTCAAAGTCAAAAATCTGGATAATGGGCGTGTTGCGGTAGTTAAAGTGAATGATAGAGGCCCTTTTCATGCAGATAGAGTAATCGATTTGTCCTATGCCGCAGCATTAAAACTTGGAGTTTTCCCCAAGGGAACTGCTCATGTTGAAATTGAGACACTTAAAGGACCCTCTGGAGAGGCTCACTATTATCTCCAGGCAGGGGCCTTTTCTTCCGAGGCTCTGGCGAATAAACTCAAAGAAAAACTGGTGCGAATTACTCCCTCTCCGGTGTTTATTGAACATTTTAATCAACACTATGTGGTAAGAGTGGGGCCCTTTGGTTCTAAATCCATGTCGGATAACCTAAAACAAAAATTAGTTCAAAATGGAATTTCAGGTTCCTTTTCAGTGTTGGTTTAACTTTATATCGGTGCGGTAATGATGGGTTGCTGAACATTTATCTTGAGTTCATCATCAGTGAATACATTTTGAATGTAATTGCTCATGAAAATTAATTGAGTCGAGAAACAGAATTATTAATAGCTAATTCACAGATTAATGGATAAAATTGACTAATACTCGATTATTTTTGTCTGATCTATTTAATGAGGCGCACTACTGATGCATGATGGCTCTGTTTTTTATACCATTTTTTTGATATTTGCCGGGGCTGCTTTTTTTTCAACACTGGTTCTTTACACGAGGCAGTCCTTGCTGGTTGCTTATATTCTTCTGGGTGCCGTTTTTGGTCCGTGGGGTTTAAAACTTGTTTCAGATGTAACCACTGTTCAACAAATTGGCGATATTGGAATAGTGTTTCTGCTGTTCCTGCTTGGTCTTCATCTGCAACCGCAAAACTTGGTACACATGTTAAAGAAGGTGACCTGGATTGCGATAGTCAGCTCAGTCGTTTTTGCCGGGATAGCTTATGTTATAGGCCGTATGTTTGGACTGACGGTAACAGAGTCCTGGGTTCTGGGCGCATCAATGATGTTCTCAAGTACGATAATAGGCTTGAAACTGTTGCCAACAACCATTTTGCATCATCAACATACCGGTGAGGTAATGATCAGTGTGTTGCTTATGCAGGACGTCATTGCGATTATCGTGTTAATTTTGATTAATGGTGCTCATCAAGGCGGTGGATTGTCTCTGGATGACTTGATGCTGGTGCTCATTGCACTTCCTGCGCTGTGCTTGTTTGCTTTTGCTTTTGAACGCTACATATTAATCAAGTTACTCGCACGATTTGACAGAACGCAAGAATATGTATTTTTATTGTCCATAGGTTGGTGTCTTGGTTTATCGTTTCTGGCGCAAAAATTGGGTCTTTCAGAAGACATAGGTGCTTTTGTTGCTGGAGTTGCTCTGGCGGCAAGCCCGATTTCATTATTTATTGCCGAGAGCTTAAAGCCATTAAGAGACTTTTTCCTGGTGATGTTTTTCTTTACCATAGGTGCTACATTCAATTTCAGTTACGCAGGACAGGTAGTAATCCCGGCTGTCATCCTTGCTGTTTTGGTTCTTATTGTTAAGCCGGCATTATTTTACGGATTGCTTCTTAAAGCTGGGGAAAAAAATAATGTTGCAAAAGAAGTGGGGTTTCGTCTTGGGCAGGGCAGTGAATTTTCATTATTGGTTGCAAGTATCGCTTTAAGTACTAAACTCATCTCAGATGTTGCGTCTAATTTAATTCAGGCAACGACTATTTTAACGTTTATAGTTTCATCGTACCTTGTAGTTTTAAAATACCCAACTCCCATTGCTTTGTCAGATAAAATGCGAAAGGATTAATATCATGAAATTATTGGTTGTCGTCTTATGTTTGCTGAGTGAACGATTTCTAATTCATTCCATCTCTTATCAACGGTTTTCATGGTTTGGCGACTATTTTTTATTAATAACCAATGCGCTGGAAAAAAGGTTTAAGAATACCAATCCTTGGATTCACCTGGCTGCGGTGGTTCTTCCTCTTGTCTTGCTTACTGCTCTTATCTATTTTTTATTTCAAAATTTATTTTTTGGTTTTACAGGACTGTTGTTAAGCATCGCAATCTTTTTTTATTGCCTTGGTCCACAAAATCCTTTTTATCCTTGTTCCGAGAGCGATTCCAAAGTAGGACATAGTGAGTTTATCGGAGATTATTTTGCGCGTGTTAACGGCCAGTTATTCACTGTTATATTCTGGTACATTCTTGCCGGGCCAGTTGCTATATTAAGCTACAGATTAATTGCGTTATGTAAAAATAATGATGAAGTAAGTCAACAGGCTAAACAACTTTCTCATATTCTTGAGTGGTTACCTGCGCGAATTACCGCCTTACTTTATTTACTTGTTGGAAATTTTCAACGCAGCATTACTACTTTTCTACAGTATGCGGTCAATATTACCCCTGATTCCAGTTATCTGCTGTTAAGTGAATGTGGGCTACAAGCTGTTAAGCTCAATGAATCAGATGAGGTACCAATACCTAATGCAGAAGCATTGGTTGAGCATGCTGCTATAGTAATGGTGGTATTTTTGGCATTGTTTACACTAGCGGCCTGGCTGTAAGGCTGAAATTCATCAAAATTGACTGCGAGACTTGACCATGAGTTATTTTTTTCGTTTTATTTTTTGTGCTGTACTGTTCGCTATCTCTGGCTGTACGGCACAACAGTCAGATGTGGCCAAATCAACAGTACCGGCACAGTTTATGAAATTATGCGAACAACGGTTGGAAGCATGTAAACGACAGTGCTTTGACAATTGTCCTAAATGTACATTAGCCGGGCTTAAAGACGCTCAAAAAGATTATCTTGAATACGTTCATGACCAACGGGTTCAAGGAGGATATGTATCACGCGGGTTGAATTCTTACCGTGATCCACTACAATGCCGCAAAGTAACGTGTAACTGCACAGCAGATTTCTTAACCTGTAAACAAGGTTGTGCTGGTGTAATACAAAAACGATTACAAGCGGCACCATACTGTATCTAACACACTGAAAGTCGGGGAACTTTTTCATGGCAAATGAAACTAATTTTGATTTGGATCCAATTGAAACACGTGAATGGCTGGAAGCCCTGCAATCTGTTTTTGCCAATGACGGTAGTGAACGTGCTGCATTTCTTTTACAACAACTGTTAAACAAAGCTAATGCTGAAGGGGTTAAATTGACCAGTTCAATTAACACGCCCTACAGAAATACCATTAAACCTCATGAAGAAAAACAAATGCCGCCTGATGAAGGTATTGGCAAGCGTATTAATGCTTTGTTACGCTGGAATGCTGTCGCCATGGTTCTCCGCGCTGGAAAATACGCTCCTGAACTTGGTGGTCACATTGCATCTTATGCATCTTCATCTACTTTGTACGAAACAGGCTTTAATTACTTCTTTAAGGGGCCTAATAGCAACGGTGGCGGTGATTTATTGTACATTCAAGGTCATTCATCTCCCGGTATCTATGCCAGAGCCTTTTTAGAAGGGCGGCTATCTGAGGATAAATTGCAAAAATTCAGGCAGGAAGTTGAAGTAGATGGCTTGTCTTCTTACCCTCATCCTTGGCTTATGCACGATTTTTGGCAATTTCCAACAGTTTCTATGGGACTTGGGCCTTTACAAGCCATTTATCAGGCACGGTTTCTAAAATATCTTGAAAACAGAGGCTTAATTAAAGCAGAAGGGCGTAAGGTTTGGGCTTTTCTAGGTGATGGCGAAATGGATGAGCCTGAATCCGTAGGCGCTTTGAGTATTGCCGCCCGAGAAAAGCTGGATAACCTGATTTTTGTTGTCAACTGTAATTTACAAAGGTTGGATGGACCTGTACGGGGTAATGGCAAAATAATCCAGGAACTTGAGGGCGTGTTCAGAGGTGCAGGCTGGAATGTAATCAAAGTCATCTGGGGTGGACGTTGGGATCCTCTATTTGCTCGTGATAAAGAAGGTTGGATGCAAAAAAGAATGGAAGAGTGCCTTGATGGCGACTACCAGGCTTATAAAGCTAATGATGGTTCTTATGTCAGGCAACATTTCTTTAATCAATATCCTGAATTAAAGAAAATGGTAGAACATCTTAGTGATGATGAGATATGGCGACTTAACAGGGGTGGTCATGATCCACAAAAAGTCTACGCAGCTTACGCTCAGGCAGTTGAGCATAAAGGAAGCCCTACCGTTATTCTGGCAAAAACCATCAAGGGTTATGGAATGGGAGCCGCTGGTGAAGGTTTAAATATCACGCACCAACAAAAGAAAATGACTCTGGAACAACTCAAGGCATTCAGAGACCGATTCAGCATTCCTATCAGCGATGATAAAATTGCCGAAATCCCATTTTACAAACCTGACGATGACAGCCCTGAAATCCAATACATTAAAAAACAAAGAGAAGCGTTGGGAGGATTTTTACCCTATAGATCAAACGACGTTCCAAAGCTGCACGCTCCTGCTTTAGAGGATTTTGCTTCAGTGACTCAAGGTCTTGGTGATAGAGAAATATCAACTACTATGGCCTTTGTTCGTATTCTTTCAATATTATTAAAAAACAAAGAGTTAAGCTCCAGGATTGTGCCTATCATTCCAGATGAATGCAGAACTTTTGGTATGGAAGGTTTATTCCGGCAAATCGGTATTTATTCGCCCGTTGGACAACTCTACACACCAGTTGATCATGAACAGGTAATGTATTATAAGGAAGCTCGAGACGGTCAGATTCTCGAAGAGGGTATAAATGAAGCCGGCGCATTTTGTTCGTGGATTGCCGCTGCAACATCATACAGTTCTAATAACCTAACGATGATCCCGTTTTATATCTACTATTCCATGTTTGGTTTCCAGCGAATTGGCGATTTAGCATGGGCGGCAGGGGATATTCAGGCAAGAGGGTTCTTGCTTGGTGGAACTGCTGGAAGAACAACCCTCGCAGGTGAAGGGTTGCAGCATCAGGATGGTCATAGTCATCTTTATGCATCTACCATACCCAATTGCGTTTCCTACGATCCCACATTTGCCTATGAATTGGCCGTCATTATTCAAAACGGTTTGTACCGCATGTTTGAAAAAGGTGATAATGTTTTTTATTACATCTCCGTAATGAATGAGAACTACATTCAACCTGACATGCCTAAAGGGGTTGAAGAAGGGATTATTCGGGGTATGTATGTTTTCAAAGAACATCCCAAGAAAGCAAAAAAACATGTCCAGTTAATGGGATCAGGTACTATTTTGCGAGAAGTTATTAAAGCGGCTGAAATGCTTGAGCAGGATTATTCAATTACTGCTGATATTTGGAGTGTAACAAGCTTTAACGAGCTCAGGCGAGATGGGCTGGCTAAAGAGCGTTATAATGCAATGCACCCCGAAGCAAAGCCTCAGGAATCTTATGTTGCAACGTCACTTAAAAACAGAAAAGGTCCGGTTATTGCAGCAACCGATTACATGCGTATTTATGCGGATCAAATAAGACCATACGTGGCAAACAGATACGTTACTCTGGGAACAGATGGTTATGGTCGAAGTGACACACGTGAACGTTTACGTCATTTCTTTGAAGTGGATGCAAAATACATCGTGCTTGCTGCACTTAATGCTTTGGTGGCAGACGGTGTTGAAGATAAATCCAAAGTTACAGATGCGATAAAGCGTTACTCTATTAATCCAGATAAACTGGATCCAGTTACCCACTAGTTAAACCGTTTTTAACAAATACGTTTTACTACTGTTTAACTGAATGTTGAGGATAGATATGGCAAACGAAAAAGAAATAAAAATACCTGATATAGGCGGTGCAACTCAGGTTGATGTTATTGAAATTTTAGTAAAAGTCGGGGAGCAAATCAGTATCGATACTCCGCTAATTACTCTTGAGACAGACAAAGCAAGCATGGAAATTCCTTCGCCTGTGGCGGGAGTAGTGAGTCGAATCACTTTAAAAGTAGGTGATAAGGTTTCAGAGGGTGATGTAATCCTTGTTGCGTCGTTACAAGGTGAATTACCCAAGGAGGAGGCTTTAACCGAGCCTCCCCAAAAAATCAAATCTGAAGAATCTGTTATTACGTTGCAACCGATAAACGAGCAGGTTAAAAAAACAGTAGAAGTGGTCGTGCCGGATATAGGTGGCGCAACTGATGTAGATGTCATTGATATTCTGGTAAAGCCCGGGATGACTGTAGAGCAAGATCAGCCTTTAATTACACTTGAAGGGGACAAAGCCACTATGGATATACCGTCTCCTTATTCTGGAATAGTCAACGAAATAATCATTCGTTTGGGAGATAAAGTAGCTCAAGGAACCCCTATATTATTCATGGAGACTGGTACTGAAGTTAAAAAAGAGCAGCAGGAAATCGTTGCCGCCGCTCCAGTGGTCACTCAGGAACCTCAAGCTCAAACGGTGCAACCAACAGAGTCTCGTTTGGAAAAAACAGTTGCTGCACCAACTGAGTCTTCCGAGCTTGTATTTGCAGGGCCTGCTGTTCGCCGTATGGCCAGAGAGTTAGGCGTTGATTTACATTTGGTTAAAGGCAGTGGTCGTAAGACCCGGATTACCAAAGAAGATTTGCAAGATTATGTTAAAACACGGTTGAGAGAGCGCTCATCTCCCGGTCAATTTAATTTACCATCAAGTCCTACTATTGATTTTACCAAATTTGGTGATGTGGAGTTTAAACCTCTGAACAAGATTAAACGATTAACCGGTATCAATGTGCATCGTTCCTGGATAACCATACCGCATGTTACCCAGTTTGATGAAGCCGATATCACGGATTTGGAAGAGTTTAGAAGAGCAGAGACTGAACGCACCAAAGAGTCAGGATACAAGCTCACAATTCTCGCTTTCGTGTGCAAAGTAGTCAGTAAGGCTTTGTCTGTTTATCCTCAGTTTAATTCGTCTCTGGATGCCGAAGGCGAACAGCTCATCTATAAGAAATATTGTAATATAGGTATTGCTGTTGAAACCAGTAATGGCCTTGTTGTGCCGGTTATTAAGCAGGTAGATAAACTCACCGTGGGCGATATTGCCAAGGAGATGGCTCGATTAAGCAGTAAAGCGCGAGATAAAGGGTTAATGCCTGCCGATATGTCCGGGGGTTGTTTTACAATTTCCAGCTTGGGCGGTATTGGCGGTACTTCATTTACTCCTATAGTGAATAGCCCCGAGGTCGCCATTCTTGGGTTGTCGCGTTCATCAATCAAACCTGTATTTGACAACGGCGAATTCAAACCAAGGTTAATGCTTCCTCTGTCTTTATCTTATGATCATAGGGTAATAGATGGCGCTGAAGCAGCACGATTCACCCGTTATATCTGCGATGGCTTATCCGATATTAGAAGGGTTCTTCTCTGATTTGATGAGATAATTTTTATTATATTTTACACTAAGAGGCATTAATAATGGGTAACAAAATTAAGACAGATGTCGTGGTTTTAGGTAGTGGTCCTGGTGGATACACTGCTGCATTCAGAGCGGCGGATTTGGGAAAGAAAGTGGTATTGGTTGAGCGATTTGATTCATTAGGTGGTGTATGTCTCAATGTGGGCTGTATCCCATCCAAGGCCCTATTACATATTGCCAAAGTAGTTGATGAAGCGCATGAAATGGCAGATCAGGGCGTTGATTTTGGTAAGCCCAAACTGGATAACAAAAAATTGGTAGCATGGAAAAACTCAGTAGTTGCCAAATTAACCGGTGGATTAAAAGCACTTGCCAAACAAAGAAAAGTTGAAGTGCTGACTGGAGAAGGTAAATTTTCAGGGACGCATCAGGTATTGGTCGATACTAAAGACGGTCCAGTTGAAGTTGATTTTGATAACGCTATTATTGCTGTTGGCTCTGAATCAGTTAATTTGCCCTTTATTCCTGAAGACAAGCGTATTTTCAGTTCAACTGGTGCTCTTGAACTTGCTGATCTTAAAGGTAACTTGCTTGTCTTGGGCGGTGGGATCATTGGTCTGGAAATGGCAACAGTTTATTCCTCTATGGGGGTAGACGTTACAGTAGTTGAGTTTATGGATCAGCTTATTCCTGGAGCTGATGCCGATTTGGTTAATGTGCTGCAAAAGAGAATGGTTAAAAAGGGCGTTAAGTTTCTACTGAAAACCAAAGTTACTGCTGTTGAAGCAAAAAAGGAAGGCATTTATGTGACTATGGAAGGAGAGCACGCAACTGATAAACCATTGTGTTTCCAGCAAGTTCTTGTTTCTGTTGGTAGAAAGCCTAATGGAGGTAAGATTAATGCCGAAAAAGCGGGAGTTCAGGTAGATGAGCGTGGATTCATTAAAGTAGACAATCAAATGAGAACTAATGTTCCTCATATATTTGCTATAGGCGATGTTGTTGGTCAGCCCATGTTAGCTCATAAAGCCATTCCTGAGGGTAAAGTAGCTGCTGAGGTAATTGCTGGTAAAAAACATTATTTTGAACCTGAGTGCATTCCCAGTGTTGCATACACTGACCCTGAGTTGGCATGGGTGGGTTTAACTGAAAAAGAAGCTAAAGAAAAAAATATCAATTATGAAAAAGCAACCTTTCCCTGGGCCGCTAGTGGCAGAGCATTGAGCATGGGAAGAGAAGAAGGAATGACGAAATTGCTTTTTTGCCCTGATACTAATCGCATCCTGGGTGCCGGTATCGTAGGTGTCAATGCAGGTGATCTCATTGCAGAAACAACACTTGCAATTGAAATGAGTTGTGATGTTGAGGATATAGCCTTAACCATTCATCCTCATCCTACTTTATCTGAAACTATCGCACAATCAGCTGAAGCATTTGAAGGAACGATTACCGATCTTTATTTACCAAAAAAGAATAAAAAGTAATTCGAGTAATAAGGTTAGTAGCTTAAAATAAAAAGTGCCTGAAATTCAGGCGCTTTTTATCACATTAATTTGCACTATTATCATTTGTCATAAATAATCATTAGGTAATGCTAAATACATTGGGAGCCGGCAATGATACTAAACATTCGTCGTATGAAAGAATCGGATATAGACAATGTTTATTCTATTGAAACCAATGTACACATTACCCCATGGAGTAGAGATATTCTAAGAGACTGCGTTTTGGTTGGTTATGATTGTCGGGTTCTTGAAATAAATAATGGCGATAATCCAATTCTTGGGGGATATATTATTTCCCGAGTAAGTAACAACACTTGCCATATATTAAATCTTTGTATTGCAAAACCCCTTCAATCAAAAGGATTAGGCCGAAAATTAATCCAGACCGTGCTTTATTCCTTATCAAAATTTACTGACACGCAGAATGTAATTCTGGAAGTAAGACCCAGTAATTATTCGGCATTGCGTTTGTATGAGTCTTTAGGATTTGAAACTGTCGAAATTAAAAAAGGCTATTATAAAGATGCTCATGGTGTTGAGGATGCCTGGCTATTAAGAAAAGAACTCAAAAATTAGTTTAAATAATTTGATTGTATTCAGCTGAAGAAAAAAATAATAAATTAGTACTGTATTTTAAATTTAAATTTGCTATACTTTTCATCCCCCAAGCTTTATTCACACAAGTCTTCTGTTGTGGATAACTTTAGAACCTCTAATACCAAAATAATACCCAACGCTTATTTTTTTTCAATAGACCTCATGTTCTATATGGCTTTTATTCCTTTATTTCAATTTTCCCCCATAGATTGTTATCCACAATTTCTGTGGATAACCTTGTGTATAGAGTTGTGAATTCATTGATAAATCAGCTCATTTTGATTTTGCTTTGTTATCAACCATAGTGATCCTGATTCACTGTGCAACCCAGGATTGATTGTGTCATCATTTTTAATCGAGTCAGCACTGCTCGTTTATAGAACTTACCTTTGGTGTGGATTAATTGATTCAGAGCTTCTTGTTGTTTGGAGTGATGATATTTGCTATTGGTTGAACGAATCTTTTCCAAGTACTTGAAATTTATCTGTGATGGTTCTTGTGAATAGTTTGTGCTTCCAATCCATAAACAATTAAATAGTGTTTGTATTGACGTGTATCAGTTGGTGTAAAGTCAGTCAATCGCATTGCTTCTTTATAGAGGCTTCAAACCAAACGACAAATTGAATAAATCGCTTCGATGCCAATTTCCATTTACCCTTTTTCCGTAATTTAAACCAAGTTAGGGTTAATGTTCACGTTTAACATGTTTTTTAAGAGAACCCCATTATGTCAGGGATAGGCAAATAGATTGTTAATCAGGCTCAGCAAGAGTAGCCTGGTTGCTTGCAAC
>NZ_LNZC01000004.1 GCF_001467535.1 Legionella worsleiensis | reverse complement strand
GAGGCGTTGAAGTGATCAAATACTCCGGAATCGGTGATCAAATGCCTAACGGAATTAGTGATCAAGTCCTCCGGAATACGCAATCACCTGTAACAGTGGACGAACTATCAGCTCTCTATCCTCAAGCTGCAGCTTTGTGTAAAGCCGATGAAGTAGAAATGCAAAAAGCCAGAACATCTACATTAGAACTCCAAAAGAAGAAAAGGGGGTTGGTGGCTTTATGGACTCATTTTTCCAATATTTCAATCGAATCATTAAAAAAAGACTTTAATGAATTAGGCGTTACATTTAATTTATGGAATGGTGAAAGCACTGTTCATGATCTGGCAGCGAGGTTAATTGAAACGTTGATAGAAGATAAAATAGCTGTAGAAAGCAATGGAGCAACTATAATTGAATTAGAGGAAGATATGCCTCCTTTAATATTAAAGAAGTCTGATGGGGCCTTTATGTATGGCACAACAGATTTAGCTACTATAGTTGAAAGAGTCAATACTATTAGTCCAGATTTAATTTTATATGTTGTAGATAAGCGCCAGTCTCTTCATTTCAAGCAAGTGTTCCAGGCAGCCAAAAAATGCCAATTGGCTGATTCTGTTATTTTAGAGCACGTGGGTTTTGGTACGGTCAATGGTTTGGATGGTAAACCATTCAAGACCAGAGGTGGCGGAACTATGAGCCTGAAAGATTTAATTAAAGAAGCTAAAATTAACGCTGGTTCTCGTTTTAATAATAATGATATAGACGAGAATTTAAAAAATGACATAATTAACAAAATTGCCTTATCTACATTAAAAATTGCCGATTTATCAAACCCTAGAATCTCTGATTATATATTTGATTTAAAGGTTGCCTCACAATTTGAAGGTAAAACAGGACCTTATCTTTTATATTCTGCGGTCCGTATTAAATCGATGCTTCAAAAAACTAACCCTCTTGATGAAAGCAATCTAAAAATATTACCAGCAGTAAATTTATTTGAAGAAAATTTACAATTAACTTTTACAAGGTTACCTAAAGCCATATTTACTGCTTATACTAAATTTGAACCCCATCATCTTTGTGATTTTGCTTTTGAACTTGCTTCAGCTTATAACCGATTTTATGCTTCTTGTAATGTTCTAACAGAAGAAAATGTAGCGATTCGTAATTCCCGTTTAGCAATGTCAGCTTTAACACTAAAGCAACTGCTTTTAACCTTTGATATTTTGGGTTTAGAGGTTCCAGAAAAAATGTAAGGAACAGCTGATGTAGTCAAATTAGACCTCTAAAATTCGTTTTAGTTTGCTGAGCTGTTCTATTTTTTTCTCTTCGGGAATTTTGTTAATGTTTTGTAACTTCCATTGAATACCGGGAAGATTTTCAATGCCATCTATAGGTAGTAATGACCAGTCAGGATTGCCAGACTTTAATTGAATTAAAAACATTTTTTCTGTTTCGGTAAAAGAACTCAGCAGCAGTTTAGGTAAATGTGCTCGAATGTCTTTTAATTCTTCATGTGTGGTAGGAATAGAAGTCATGCCAGAAAACTCATTTTGAAAAGTGTTTTCAAATTCCTTTTGTGATGCTTCTGTTGTTCTTGGTTCAAGAAGTTCATGCATAGGTCTTGATCCACTGGCAAGATAAACAATGAATGCTTGCCGAACTGCTTCGGTTAACCCCTGATTTTCTAATAAAAGTTTTATATCAAACAGATCACGAGGGTGATACCTATCTAAGGCTGCGCATATTTTGCCCCCGTATAAATCAGCCACAGATAATGTTTTAATGCGCATAAATTTTAAAAACTGTTCTTGGGCTTTGTCGCATAGCTCTTTTTCTTCACAAGGAAATACCGAACCCCTTAAGACAAAATTGGGTTCAATCTTGATCATGCCATTATTGGAATAAACCTGTAGTTTGGATATTGAGCCGTTTTTCATAGGTACGGTTTTAACTGTCACTCCTAATTGCTCGATTAGCTGTTTCATTTTCAGTAATTCAACTTCGATATTTGAAAGGAAAACATCTCGGCTCTCAATAGGTAAATAAGTCAGGTCAATATCAACACTTAATCTGGGCATATCATGGATGAATAAATTAATTGCTGTGCCACCTTTTAAAGCGAAACATTTAAAATCATTAAGTACAGGTAAAACTTCGAGCAATAAAGCCACTTGATTTTTATAACCGTCTTGAAAACTCAATGCATTACTCCTTTACTTCAGGCAAAGACAGCTGATATTTAGAAAAATATTTTCCGCCTTCAGCTAATACTCGCTTACCTTTGCCCAAATCTACTTTTGTTAAATCCAAACTAGAAAACCAAGGATGATTAAATTGTTCACTTAAATGTAAGAAAAGCCTTTTTACTTTGATTGAATGGCAGTCCTCTAGTAATGCCTGGATTATTTTAGGCCTTAATTGAGTTAGGTTTTCTATTAAGTAGGTTATCTCATTCAGTGATTGGTGCTGAGGATATAAATAAAGTAGTTCAAGCGCGGCTCTTTCAGGACTGGATATTTTTAAGTTTATGCCATTGATAGGTCGTTCTACTAATCCTTGATCATTAGAAAATAATGAGGATTTGTATATCTCAAATTCTGCATTCCATGTATTAGCTAATAGCCATTTTGGTATTTTAGTAATTGCAGGCGCAAATAGCATGATGTGCTGCATGCCTTGCATAGATACAAAATGCCCTAATCCTAATAAATGCAAGGCAGTTTTTGCTCCTACATGGATTGGAGTTGCTAGCTGTGTTTGCAGCGCATTAATCGCTCCTTCCCAAGTGATGTGATCGCCTGCTTTTTTATAAGCGTTAGTTCCGAGCTTTTCTAATAGCCCTGAGTGGACATACCACCAAGCCAGCTTGGACGATACGCCTTGCTCTTCAAGCCATGCGGCAGTTAATACCACGCCTGAGGGGGCTGTAACCATAAAATGGTTTATTTTTGATTCGTTATTTCTAGTCATACTAGATATTATAGCATAAAGTTAAACCTAGGTTTAATTTAACTAGAAATATTCGAGGATTCCTAGAATTTTTAAATAAAATGTAAACTTTTTATAATTGTATGATTTAATGGGTGATATTTTATAGTCAGTGTGTTACAGCGAAGGAAAACTCACTCGTGCATTTTTATGTAGAGGAGTGAGCCATATTATTTGTAGTATAATCTAATTAATGACATTTATGGTAGTCAATTACCATTAGCCGAGGTTATAAATATTAAATGGGCATAACAGTATAAAAAATGAATTACACTGAAGCAGATATTAAAACTAAATTTATTCTTCCTGCGCTTAAGAAGGCAGGATGGGATCTATTTGCTCAGGTTGGATAAAAGTTCACTTTTAAACTACGCCGAGATGCCTGTATTAACTAGCTAAATTGGTTAATAAGTTTATTGCTACGCTAAATAATACCTCTAATTTTAATCCGAAATGCTTTAACCTGAGCAGTTGTTCTGCCATGTTTTAAAGCATTGGCACTACAACGAGGCGCTCCTGAGCCCTTGGCGCAGCCATGAATGAGACAATGATTTTTACCTGTCATCCCAGGGCAGCGGCATGGGATTCCATTATTTCCTTTAGTTCTTGCCACACATCGTGGAGAGGAATCAAAAGCATGGTACTTTTTCTCGGTTCTTGAGGTTGTTTTCATATTTGACCCCTATTGCCCATATCCCCTTGCATATTTCCTATTCCTACTTGCCCATCCAGATTTGATTTCCCCGTTTGCAAGCAAACGGGCTACTTGCTGAAGAATAATAGTGTTATGTAGCCTGGTTGCTCGCAACCGGGATTTTGATTTAGGTTATTTAACAAAAGGACTCTCTTGTAAGGACTTTTTAACTATTCACTGGGAAAGACCCATTTTTCGCATTGCGATAATCTGGGAAAGAGCAATGAGTATGAGCAATTTTCCAAATTCCATCTTCTTTTTCAGCGATAAGTGTTCCACGTAAATGCTCAAAAGTATGCTTGGTACCATCAATTGTCACATGAGCATTGCAAATTGCGGCAGTCCATAAAGTATCTTGCGAAATAGGCACAAAGTTTATAACTTCAATTTCACCGTGCTCTGACTGGCTCCAATCTCTAAGTAATTGGGTTTCAATTTCCTTTAACCCTTGACGATACTCATCAAGGCCTGAACCCCACATGTTTGAATTTCTGGTAAATAAGTTCAATAAAAAAGGCAAATCACGCTTTTTATAACCTTCACAAAATTGCTTAAATAATTGCTCAGCAGGTTTTTCTTGAATTTTCATAATAAGATCTCCACATCAATAAAAGTTGATGCGATTATGAACCATTTTAGAATGGAGATCTGTCCGTAACATTCCCGGACAATTAAGCATGTATAATCCGTTCAAGTTCAGAAAAAGATGTGTAACCTGTACGCTGTTTCAATCTGATGAGATACGTTTCCACCGTTCTTGGCGAAATTTCTAGCATGTGTGCAATTTGCTTGTAGGAAAAGCCTTGCAGAACTAATCCCAGGCAAGCTACTTCCTGAGTTGTCAGATAAGTCATCCCTGCTTTACCCTTGGCTTTGACTTTACCCTGACTTAAGCACATCTCTTGATAATTCACATCTCTATACGCTTTAGGTAGCGCAATAGCGCTTTTGTCCATAATGTGTAGTAAATCCTTATTTTGCTTATCAAAGTCATAAATGAATTGTTCTATAGCCTTTATTTTATTTAGATAAAACGAACCAGGATTGGGGTGTTCATACGGTAAAGCGACGGCGATCATGTCATAGTAATTTTTAGTACGCCGCACTAGTGTTAAGCCATTATGAAAATTGAGTTTCTCTCTTGCCAGTTGTAACGGTGCCGTTAGAGGTAATGCCTCATCCCATAGAAACCAATAGAAAGGCACATTTTCATGCGCTTCTTCAAAAGAAGAAAAGACTATAGGTTGATCATGACATTTTTTGGCATATTCAAATAGACCGGTATTATTCGTTAAGCAGTTAATTGAGCCGTCGGCATAGCAACGAAGATACTGAAAATAATTAAACCCAAAGGTTTCAAGTAAGAAAGAGCTTGCTTCTTGTACTTTATATTTCAGCGTGAAAATAGGGTGGTCTAAATCTATTTTAATAGGCATGGAGGAGTCCTCATTCTTCAACAGAGGTTACCACCACTTTCAGGTAAGTGTACCCAGAGGGATTACGAAGAAATTTGATTTTAACCAGAAGCCTTGTGGGATATGGCTCCCCGGGACGGGCTCGAACCGCCGACCTAATGATTAACAGTCATCCGCTCTACCGACTGAGCTACCGGGGAATTGAGGCGAAATCTTAAAACGATTCCGCCTTCTGGTCAAGTGTATTTTAATAAATTTTTATTATTCACTGCAAAAACGTTGTAAACGGTTTAATGCGTCTTTTAATGTATCAATTCCTGTAGCGAATGAAATGCGGATACAGCCTTCGGTTCCGAAGGCGGAACCGGGTACTAATGCGACGCCTACTTCGTTTAATAATCTCTCGGAAAATTCGATGTCGTTGGCGTATCCTCTTTTTTCTATAATGCGTTGGACACTGGGGAAAATGTAAAAAGTACCATCGGCAGGGATAACCTCTATACCGTGTATGTTGTTTAGTCTCTCGACAACGTAGTTATGGCGTTGATGGAAGGCGTTGACCATCTCATGGACGCTGTCAGTGCCGCCATTCAAAGCGGCTACCGCTGCTCTTTGAGCAATGGAGCATGGGTTGGATGTGGATTGCGATTGAACGGTTTTCATGGCGTTGATTAACGGTGCAGGGCCTGCTGCATAGCCAATTCGCCATCCGGTCATGGCGTATGCTTTGGACACACCATTCAGAACTATGGTTCTGTCATATAATTCCGGGCAGGCGTTGAGTATGTTGACGAAGGGCTGGCTCCAGAGGATGTGTTCATACATGTCATCAGTGGCAATAAGAATATTGGGATGTTTTTTTAATACAGTTCCCAGCTCCTTTAATTCATCAAGGGTATAGGCTATTCCTGATGGGTTGGATGGACTGTTGAGAAAGATCATTCTGGTTTTAGGCGTAATGGCTTGTTCGAGCTGATGTGCGTTGATCTTATAGCGTTGCTCAGGAGTTGTTGAAATAATCACGGGTACTCCATCCGCTAATAAAACCATGTCAGGATAAGAAACCCAGTAAGGAGCAGGAATAATGACTTCATCGCCTTCATTAAGTAGTGCCTGGCATAAGTTATAGCAGCTTTGTTTTCCACCAACAGAAACCAGAATTTGATTCATCTGGTAGTCAAGCCCATTATCTCGCTGGAATTTTTTTTGGATTGCTTCTTTTAACTCAGGGATTCCATCTACGGCAGTGTATTTGGTATAACCTGCTTCTATGGCTGCAATGGCGGCGAGTTTTATATGTTGTGGTGTATCGAAGTCAGGCTCCCCTGTGCCAAGACCTATGATGTCCAGGCCTTGTGCTTTCATCTGAGCCGCTTTTGCAGCGACTGCCAGAGTGGGTGAGGGTTTTACTTTTTGTACACGCTTCGCCAATGCGATATCCATCTGTTACTCCTGTGAATTATCAGTGTCCTAGCATATAATATAGAATATGAAAGACTTATTTAAAATTTATTCAAATTACCAGCCAGCCGGCGACCAGCCTGCTGCAATCGCCTCTTTAATCGATGGCTTGCAATCAGGCTTGGCCAAGCAAACACTTTTGGGTGTAACTGGCTCGGGTAAAACCTTTACTATTGCTCATGTTATTCAGGCCATGAGAAGACCCGCTTTAATTATGGCGCCCAATAAAACACTGGCCGCTCAACTTTACGGTGAGTTTAAAGCGTTTTTTCCTGATAACGCAGTAGAATATTTCGTGTCCTACTACGACTATTATCAACCAGAAGCCTATGTTCCTGCTTCTGATACTTTTATAGAAAAAGACTCATCCATTAACGAACACATTGAGCAGATGCGTTTATCGGCAACCAAAGCATTAATTGAGCGTAAGGATGCAATCATAGTCGCTACTGTATCTGCAATCTACGGTTTGGGTGATCCTGATTCCTATTTGCGTATGGTATTACATCTTTCTCGTGGAGAACACTGTGAACAGCGTAAAATTTTAAAACGCCTTGCTGAAATGCAATACACGAGAAATACCTTAATTCTTGAACGGGGTCAGTTTAGGGTTCATGGTGATGTTATCGATATTTTTCCCGCCGATTCTGAAAAAGAGGCCATCCGAGTTGAATTGTTTGATGATGAGATAGAGAGTATTGCCCGTTTTGATCCGTTAACTGGCGAAATCTTACAACGTTTGCCTCGGATTACCATTTTCCCTAAAACACACTACGTTACTCCAAGAGAACGGGTATTGGAAACGGTGGAATTAATCAAAGATGAGCTGCAACATCGTCTTGCTGAATTTAACGCACAGAATAAACTGGTTGAAGCGCAGCGTCTGGAACAACGAACCTGTTTTGATATAGAAATGATGCTGGAGCTTGGTTATTGTTCGGGTATAGAGAATTACTCTCGTTATTTATCAGGACGGCAATCCGGTGAAGCGCCGCCAACCTTGTTTGATTATTTACCGCCTGAAGCCTTACTCATCATCGATGAATCGCATGTGACTGTTCCGCAGATAGGGGGCATGTATCGAGGCGATCGCTCACGTAAAGAAACATTGGTGAATTATGGCTTTCGTCTGCCTTCTGCTTTAGATAATCGACCCATGCGCTTTGAAGAGTTTGAAGAGCGGTCGCCGCAAACCATTTATGTTTCTGCAACACCAGGCCCCTATGAGCAGGAACATTCAGCCAATACTGCGGAACAGGTTGTCAGACCCACGGGATTAGTTGATCCAGAAGTCGAGATCCGGCCGGTACGAACACAGGTCGATGATTTAATGTCTGAGATTCGTCGGGTAATTAAAGACAGCGGGCGAGTGTTGGTGACTACTTTGACCAAAAGAATGGCTGAAGATCTTACCGATTACCTCACTGAGCATGGCATTAAGGTACGTTATTTGCACTCGGATGTGGATACGGTAGAGCGCGTTGAGATCATTCGTGATTTACGTTTGGGTGAGTTTGATGTGCTGGTTGGGATTAATTTGCTGCGAGAAGGTTTGGATATGCCAGAGGTTGCTTTGGTGGCTATTCTTGATGCGGATAAAGAGGGATTTTTGCGATCGGATCGTTCGTTAATCCAAACCATAGGTCGTGCAGCACGTAACGTAAAGGGCAGGGCTATTTTGTATGCGGATAAAATAACAGGTTCTATGCAACGAGCTCTGGATGAGACCAACAGACGAAGGGAAAAGCAAAAAGCCTTTAATGCACTGCATGGCATCACTCCTATGGGCATTAATAAATCTGTGGCAGACATTATGGAAGGTGCATACATAGGTAAACGGAAAACGGCTGTTGCTGAAAAAACGCCTCAGTACACGCAATGGTCAGAACAGGAATTAGTCAAACAGATTAATGTGTTGGAAAAGAAAATGTACCAGCATGCCAAGAATATGGAATTTGAACAGGCTGCTCAGGTTAGGGATGAGTATCTGTTATTGAAAGAACAACTCATTAAGAATTAACCCGACAAGCATAGATTTTGAACCCTGAGGTTCAGGTGGGGGGCGGATGAATCGGTTCAGGCTTACCACTGCTGTGGTGGTCTTGCACAACGCCAATTACAGGATGCTCCCCTGGCTTATGAGCGTTGGTTCTAAAATCATTCGCCATCGGGTTACCTTCATTATAGCAGTGCCTCATGATGAAAACATAGAGAAAAATCCGCAGAGTATGTAAAAAATTTCAAAGTGCTTATTAAAGAGGCAGCATTGCTGCATTCTAAGGATGTTGCCTCGTGTGCAAAAATTTGATGAGCTGTTTTTTGTTTCTCTTGACCGCTTGGTAAAACAGTCCATTATGTCATTATAAAACCGCAAGTCCCATTGCTTGACGGAAGACTTTTTCAACATTGTCATTCATGGATTAATGAGTTAGCATCCTCTGTCGGCATATGCCAAAATATTTGGCTTTTGCGGTGTTTGGCTATAAGGCGAATTCGGGTCAATGAAACGAAATAACTCTTCTGCGGTTTTGGGGAGTATGGTGCGTGAGTGGTAGATGATGAAATTTTTTGGTAAAGAACCAAAACTGGCAATTAAAACCAGGGAAGAGAATAGCGATAATGTACTGCTTGAACCATGTGCGCTAATTGCCTCTGAACCGCCTCATTCTTTGAGCGATGCACATAAGAACTTTGTAAAAGAAGTGTTATTAGGCGCTGTCTGTGCGGCCGTCCTCCTTCCCATAGGCCTGACGATTTCGTATATTGAATATAATCTGCGCCTTGTTTTAGAAAGACCCTGGGGCGAAAGGACTGATTTGGGTGCACTCGATTTTTGGTTCGTTTTGAGCGCTTGCATTTACAGTCCTCTTATTGAAGAATTGATTTTCAGAGGGATTCTTACTCGAGGTATTCGTTCTCTTTTAGAAACAACGAGCATAAACCAAAGCAGTGCCAAAGCAATTTCTGCCGCATCCAGCGCATTATTATTTGCGACTGCACATAGTTATGGCTCCGTATCCAGCAGATTTTTTTCTGCACTGGCTGCCGAGTTACTGGTTCATAAAACAGAGGGTAGGCTTACCGCAGCCGTAGCCAATCATATGACACATAATGCCATCATCACTGCATCTGTCGCTTTGTTTTCACGCTAAACTATTTTTCATGTTCCTGCTTACAGCAGGTGGAGCATTGCCGCACTTGGCTGCTGCAGTTTTTTGATAACCTAGAAGGAATCTGGATTAGCCATCTCCCAATAGACTTTAAATTGCGTCGGGATGTTGTTGCCAAGTAATTGACCCGGTGATAAATAGTCATAGAGCTCACTTAGCGGTTTGACATCATTAACCCCTATGCGCCTCATAATATGACTTGGTCTTAAATCACTGGGATTACTTAAACCCAGCGCACCAACCATTTCCAAAAAACTCTTCATGGTATTTTTATGATAATTAGCCACCTGATGTTTTTTTTCATCGACTACCAGGCCAAATTGCAAGCGTTTGTTTTGTGTTGCTATCCCTGTGGGGCATGTATTGGCATTACATTGTTTGGATTGCAGGCAGCCTATGGCCATCATCATTGCTCTGGCTGAGTTGCACATGTCTGCACCCAGAGCAATATTAGTAACCAGATCGAAGCCGTTGGTCACTTTACCGCTGCAAATGATTCGAATTTTATCACGGACATTGATGCCGACAAGAGCGTTATGGACAAAAACCAGCCCTTCTTCCAGCGGAGTACCAATAAAATTGGCATACTCTACCGGGGCGGCGCCTGTTCCGCCCTCTGCGCCATCCACAGTGATAAAATCAGGCATAATCTGCGTTTTCAGCATGGCTTTACATAGTGCAAGAAACTCATCTTTGCGGCCCAGACATAATTTAAAACCAACTGGTTTGCCGCCAGAAAGATCACGCAGTTTTTTAACGAAATGCAACATGCCAACAGGTGTATCGAAAGCCGTATGCGCAATTGGGGACAGCACATCTTGTCCCATTTTGACTTTACGTACTGTCGCAATTTCCTTAGTTAATTTAGCTGCAGGCAGTATTCCGCCATGAGAGGGCTTTGCTCCTTGCGATAGCTTGATTTCTATCATTTTTACTTCATCACGATGCGCTTCCTTGATAAATTCTTCATCGTTAAAATGACCATGCTCATCACGGCAACCAAAATACGCCGTTCCTATTTGAAAAATGATATCGCCACCTTGCAGGTGGTAGGGACTCAGCCCACCTTCACCAGTGTTGTGGGCAAATCCCCCAATTTGCGCTCCTTTGTTAAGCGCCATAATGGCGTTCCCGGATAGGGCGCCAAAACTCATGCCCGAAATATTCAGCCGGGATGCATTATAGGGTTTTTTACAATCGGGGCCTCCTACTGTAATGCGGTCTTCAACTTCTGCAGCGTGTTTCGGTACTAATGAATGCAGCGCCCAGGTATAACCAACACTGGAGATATCGCGTTCTGTTCCAAAGGGAATGGTGTCACGGGAATTTTTAGATCTTTGGTACACCAGTGAACGAATTTCCCGGTTAAACGGCAGTTCGCTTTCATCGGTTGCGATAAAATATTGCTGAATCTCCGGGCGAATGAATTCCAGAAAAAAACGCACGTGGCCTAATACCGGAAAGTTACGTAATATACTGCTTTTTGTCTGGCACACATCATAAATTCCCAGCACGATCAGTGGGATCATAAACCCGATAAACCACTTGATGTCATGAAGCATGGCAAAAAGAGCCAGTAAAATTAATAAAAGTACCCCAAATCCAAGATACCATTGACGTCTCATGATGAAATCCTTTCAACAAGTTGAATCGGTTTATTATAAAATAATATGCCACATAACCAGTGATTAATCAGTGTGCGGCAGGTTATCGGCTTCTCCGCCTACGGTTTTGTTAATTTTATTTTCTAAAGAAGTGATAAATTGAGTTACTTTTTGTCTTTGTTGCTCTTGTTCGGTTTTACACAAGATAAGTTCGTGACCAATATCCAGTGCAGCGAGAAGTAAATTATGGAAATTATCCAGCGTTCTGAACTTGTTTTTATTGCGTTGCATGTGCTCGTCTATCTTTTCAGCAGCGAGCAATAAGTTGGCTTCTTCACCTTCAGGGCATTTTATATCATATGATTTATTTAATATTTTCACTTTACAGGTTTTAATATGAGTCATTATTATGCCTTAACTGTAGCCTATGCTCTTTAAATAGTAGCAATTTTGCGGGAATGCAGCAAATAGTGATAATTTATTAGCAGGTGGTTAAGGCAGGTGAACACTCACTGTAAATCGGTTATCATTAATCATTTGTGAAAAACGAGTAAATTATGTCTGTAGAAAAATCTCATCTGCATTTGCCTGAATATGATCAATTTGTTGCATCTGTTGCTGTATTGTCCCTCAGTATTTCTGCAAGTGAATTGCATGGGATGATGTGCGGTTATCTGTGTGCAGGTGCTGACAGTCAGGGCGAGGCCTATTTACGCGCACTATTAAACAACAAAAAAGATGAAGAAAGCCGAAACGCTTTAATGATTATGTTTTCTGTTTATACAGTTAGCCAGCAACAAATCAATAATTTTGCTTTTGATTTTGAGCTTTTGCTACCCGATGGAGAGTGCTCGCTGGTCGAGCGAGCTCAGGCGTTTAGCGAGTGGTGCGAGGGCTTTACTCAGGGATTGACTATGGCAGGAGTGGGGATGGAGCAGTTTTACGAAGAAGAAGCGCAGGAAGCGCTCCAGCACATTATGGAATTTGCCGAACTGGACTGCGACACACTTGATGTAGATGAAGAAGATGAAAAAGCACTAATGGAAGTAAGCGAATATGCACGGTTGGCAGTAATTCGTTTGCATGGTGATTTAGTGATGAATGAAAGAGAACGCAACGGTTCGGAAACAACCCACTAATTAAAAAGGATGTGACTATGCTTGGTGAATATGAAAACAGACGAAAAAGGCTGGCGCAACAACTAGCCAAAGACAGCATCGCAATCGTTTCAGCAGCGCCGGAATCGCTGCGTAATGGCGATGCACATTATCGATTTCGCCAAGATAGTGATTTTTATTATTTAACTGGCTTTAATGAGCCCGATGCCGTGTTAGTCATCACCTCTGGTGATTCAGGCCAGAGCATCATGTTTAATCGTCCACGCAATCCGGCTCAAGAACAATGGACGGGTAAACGCCTGGGGCAGGAAGGCGCTGTGAGTGAATTGGGTATGGACAGCGCTTTTCCTATCAGCAGTCTGGACGCAGAGCTACCGCAATTGATGATGGGTAAGTCGGCTGTTTATTTTATTTTGGGCAGAGATTTAACTTTGGAAAAGCGTTTAATGCGGACTTTAAATGCGATTAAATCTCAAGTTAGAAAAGGGGTTAAAGCGCCTGAAACCTTTTGTGATCTGGAGCCTTTGCTCAGCGAAATGCGTTTGTTCAAAAGTGAAGCAGAGCTTGATTTAATGCGGCAGGCTGCCCGTATTTCAGTAGGTGCGCACCAAAGAGCCATGCAAGCATGCAAGAGCCTTGAATATGAGTATCAATTGGAAGCTGAATTGATTTATGAGTTCAGTCGACATGGGTGCCGAAGTGTTGCCTATGATCCTATAGTAGGCAGTGGGGGTAATGCGTGTATTCTTCATTATACTGACAACAACAAACCATTAAAAAACGGTGATCTCGTGTTGATTGATGCGGGTGCAGAGTTCGGTAATTATGCCGCAGATATAACCCGGACTTTTCCAGTTAATGGCCGATTTAGTCCCGAGCAAAAAATTATTTATGAATTGGTTCTAAAAGCGCAAAAGGCAGGAATAGCTGCAATTAAGCCAGGTCTTGCCTGGAATGCAGTGCAACAAATTATGGTTAAAATCTTAACTGCAGGTTTGGTTGAAATAGGTATTTTGCACGGAGCTGTGGATGAGTTGATAGAACAAGAGGCCTACAAGCCTTTTTACATGCATAATTCAGGGCATTGGCTGGGGCTGGATGTGCATGATTCAGGGCTATATAAAATCAACCATGAATGGCGGCCTCTTGAGGCCGGAATGGTATTAACCGTAGAGCCAGGAATATACATTAGTGCAGGAATGAGTGGTGTAGATCCACGTTGGTGGGATATAGGGGTGCGTATTGAAGATGATGTCGTGGTTACGGCTTCAGGACATGAGGTATTAACCGCTGCCCTTCCCGTTGACGTGGACGAAATAGAGGCTTTGATGCGTGGCTGATCAACAGACAGATATTCTCATAGTGGGTGGAGGCCTGGCGGGCGCCACATTAATGCTGGAGTTGCAGGATTTGGGGTATAAAACCTTGTTGGTTGAATCAAAACCCTTTAGCGACAAGGTCAATCCTGATTTTGATGCCAGGACTATTGCTTTGTCGCCGGCAAGTAAAACCATCCTGAATATGCTGGGGGTTTGGGGTATTTTACAGGAATACGCTACACCCATTAGCATGATTCATGTATCTGATCAGCACCGTTTTGGCGCATCCCGATTATGGGGGGATGAAGCCAACCCCTTAGGTTATGTTGTCGAAATTCAATACATTAATAGGGCATTGCATCAGTTATTAGACAAAAATCAGATTGTGGCTCCGGCATCAGTCAAAGCCTTGAGCGATGATCATAAAACCGTAACCGTGATGACTGAATCTGGCGAAATTACTATCGCAGCACAGTTAATCGTAGCGGCAGACGGTACTGATTCTAAAGTGCGCCAGTTATGTCATTTAACCGCCCAAACCAAAACATATAACCATTATGCCCTGGTAGCTAATGTTGCTTTACAAAAAGCGCACGATTATAAAGCGTATGAACGCTTTACCGCTCATGGCCCTCTAGCTTTGCTTCCCATGCAGGGTAATAAAATGTCGCTGGTTTGGGCTGTGCCCCCAGAGCAAGCCCAGGTTTTAACGGGATTGAAAGATGATCTCTTTCTTAAAGAACTGCAGCGGGCATTTGGTTATCGTTTAGGGCGTTTTACTCAAGTTGGCAAAAGATTTACCTATCCGTTACGCCAGGTTCTCATGCCGCAGCAAACCCAATGGCCTGTTGTTTTTGTTGGTAATGCCGCACATACCTTGCATCCTGTGGCTGGTCAAGGCTTTAATCTGGGTATTCGTGATGTTGCAGTTCTTGCCCAATGTATTGCCCATCATGGCTTAAATGCCTCAATGTTGGAACGATACATGCAGTTAAGGCAACATGATCAAAAAATGATTGCTCGTTTTACAGATGGGTTGATTCAACTCTTCACCACTCGATTACCAGGGGTGAGTCTGCTGCGCAATATCGGTCTTATTGCTCTCGATAACAGTACTGTTTTAAAAAATATACTGGCGCACTATGCCCGAGGATATGGCGGTGTGATTCCTGATTTGGTGTGCGAAATACCATTGAGCAAGCAGGAGTTTTTATGAGTCATCGATTTGACGTGTTAGTCGTTGGTGGTGGTATAGTCGGATTAACTGCGGCTATTGCCATGGCGCAACGTAATTACTCCGTTGCGGTCATTGATGCCGGGTCACTAACCGTTGATACATCCATTACCGATAGGCGAGTTTATGCCATCAATAAGGCATCGCAGTCTTTATTCAAGCAATTAGGTGTTTGGGATTTATTGGATGCGTCTCGAGTTTCCCCATACCATCACATGCATGTTTGGGACGCCCAGACCGGTGCGCATATAGATTTTGATTCACGACTTATCGCAGAACAGCGTTTGGGTTCCATTATAGAAGAATCCATTTTAAAGCAAGGACTATTACTCAGGGCATTAGACCATAAAAACATCAGTCTATTTGCACACTGTAGTGTTGATGAGGTAGAGAATTCGGAACGCAGTATTAACATACGCAGCGAACAACAGGTTTGGGAAGGGCAATTATTGATGATTGCTGATGGGGCGCATTCGCCAACTCGAAACGCATTAAAGATAGAACTAACCAGCTGGTCTTATCACCAAAATGCCTTGGTAGCTACTGTGCGTACAGAGAAACCTCATCTAAAAACAGCATTTCAGGTTTTTAATCCTGATGGCCCTTTGGCGTTTTTACCTTTGGTTGACTCACACCATTGCTCCATTGTCTGGTCTAGCGATTCCGAGCGAGCCCAGGCATTAATGGCGCTTACCGAGTCTGATTTTAATGCGGAGCTTACCCGGGCGTTCGCAAACGAACTGGGACAAGTGGAATTAATCAGTCCACGCCATCAATTTCCCTTGCAAATGCGCCATGTCAAACACTATACCGGTACACGGTGGTTGCTTTTAGGAGATGCTGCTCATACCATTCATCCCTTGGCCGGATTAGGATTAAATCTTGGCTTAGCTGATATTGCATCCTGGCTTAAGCTTAACGAGCAAATCCAACACACTCTGGTATCCAAAAAGATGTTGGGAGCCTATCAAAGAGAGCGTAAACATGCCGTTTGGCAAACCATTATGTTAATGGAAGGGTTCAAACACTTATTTTCTCAGACGGATAAGCCAATCACTCTGTTACGTGGCCTGGGGTTGCGGATGTGCAATGAACTCAATCCGATAAAGAGATTATTTGTTGCGCATGCTGCAGGTTAATACTTTTTTTATTCCAAGAACCACTCTACTCAATAACTCAACTTTAAATTTCAATAGGCCGCATCTAAAGTGCTGCGGGCTTAGGACTATTGTCATTGTCTTCTTCTCTTACTGAAGAGCTGGGAGGGTTGGATGCTGCACGTGAAAATAAGCCAAGTTTATGAAATGCATTTGAGTTTATTGGGTCGGTAGGTAATTCACCAGGAATTCTTCGCCATAGACCCGTATTGTATTTTGTTAATCCTAACTCTGGTACTTCGTGTCCAAAATCGGTGGGGGTGTCTGTCCATGAATGTTCTTTAAGCCATTTCTTCGCAGCTTCATGTTGTATAGGAGTGCCTTTTGCTAGTTGTGTATCATAAAGATCAACCAAGCCTGTCGTTAATGCTGCGCTAAAGCTGCCTGTTTGATTATTTTCCCAGACTCTGACTGCCGAGTCGCCAAAGTAAAGATCCAGTTCTTTTCCAAGCGAATACATAAAGAGTTGATGCCCTCGAGGTGCGGCAAATGCCCAAATATCGCTGCTGTATAAGGGATAAGTTTCTTCCTCCCAATCCTGGCATACTTGTTGTAACGTGATTTTAAAATCATGGGGTTCAGGCAGCTTGATGCGTTCATCAAACGTGGTGGTGCAATCGAAATAATAACCGCCATATTCCGCCATAATTGCAAAAGACATAAGATCTTTTTGTGCAGTATAGCTCTCTGTTGCCTGCATCATATCGTACAAAACACGGATATGCTCTGCTCTCTCGTCAATATATTCTAATCTACCATACTCTTTGCGCAACATTGCTTGTACCGATCTTATGGTAATGTTGGGATAATCTGAAAACAGGTTATTGGCTTGTTCTGTTAATGAATCGGGAACCCAAAGGGTAACTTGCTTATCAGGTAATTGTTTTGCAAGACTTTTAGGGCCTAATTGGCACAGTGAACAGTTGGTTTCTGAGTTTAAATGACCCATCCAAATAAAACTTATCATAAGAATGCCCTCGTTGTCTTTGTCCTGTGCACCGCTCTAATTTAACAATATCTGACTTGGTGTTTTAAATTATAACACATTGATGGAAAGTTAAAAAAACTGCGGCAGCATTTGATGCCCGCTAGATAGGCTCTGCTAACGTGCAAATTGTGAGCGACAGAAGGCCACTTTATCGGTGATGGATTCTTGACCGTGTTCCATGAAACGGTGTTCTATGATTCTGTAGCGATTTAATCCGCCTTCTCTGTTGGCTATTTGAATATTCAACCCGGGACGAGCGTTGAGTTCCAGCATTAAAGGCCCATGATCTTTATCCAATACAATATCGACTCCCAGGTAGCCTAATCCGGTTAAATCATAGCAACTTGAGGCAATTTCGAGAATTTTATTCCAATAAGGGACTTCTATACCGACTATAGGATTTAAAGTATCAGGGTGGTAGTCAATAGTATCATTTTGGAAAACTCCGCCAAGAGTTTTACCTGTTGCCATATCCACTCCAACGCCTATAGCCCCCTGATGCAGGTTTGCTTTTCCACCTGAAAGACGGGTGGGTAGACGCACCATAGCCATTGCAGGATAACCCAATAATGTGATGATACGAATATCAGGAATGCCCTCATAGCTGACTTCGGCAAATACCGGGTCAACGACCACTCTTTTTTCTATAATGGCATAATCAGATGATCCGCCCAGACTGTAAGCCCCTGATAAAAGACAAGAGAGATGATAGCTTAATTCCTGATGGGTAGTTAGTTTACCGTTA
The DNA here is from genome assembly GCF_001467535.1 of Legionella worsleiensis. Classification (GTDB taxonomy): domain Bacteria; phylum Pseudomonadota; class Gammaproteobacteria; order Legionellales; family Legionellaceae; genus Legionella; species Legionella worsleiensis. The sequence continues at coordinate 118,991 of NZ_LNZC01000004.1, read as the reverse complement.
ATTTGTCTGTAACGTCCGTATACTTTATCTTTAAAAACCAGAATGCCATCACCACCAGAACCCCTCGCTGGCTTCACCACAAAATCATTATAAGGAGAAAAGCGCTCTTCGATATTGCGAATTTGCTGCTCTGTTTCGATGATGTCATACAAGGGCGGAACGGCAATGCCTGCCTTTAACGCAAGTTTTTTCGTTTTTAATTTGTCGTCAACCAGAGGAAATAATTTTCGTGGGTTATAGCGTAAGACAAAATCGGTATTTCTCTGGTTAATGCTTAAAACACCTTGTTTTTTTAGACGACGAAAAAGACCAATCATTCTACGGTGCTCGCAAGTGCTTTAAAACGCTTTAATTCAGATAACCTGTAACCTCGGTATTGACCAAACCACAAAATAAAGCCCAGTAGAATCAAAAGCAGCTCAGGAAAAGCGAATACAAGATATTGGATGGGTTCGTAACTCATTGCCCAATAAGATAAAACAGCGGCAAACAGGCTGCCTACGCCAGACTTGATGGCTTCAGATGCCCCTCGCTCATCCCAGGTAATGCACATACGCTCAATGGTCATGGTTAAAATAACCATAGGAAACAGAGCGACTGATAATCCAGAATCCAGGTCAAGATTTTGACTTACCACACTGATGAAAATCATCAACAGAATGACAACAGTCAGAATGGCTGCCAGCCTTGGTACCAGAAGTAATTTGAGTTGATCCAGATAAAAACGAGCGAGAAGCCCAAAAGATACAATAATAACAAAAAGGCTTATTCCCCAAATGACGTGCGTTTCTCTAAATGCCAAAGCGATTAATACCGGCATAAAGGTACCAAAAGTTTTTATGCCAACAAAATTACGCAGCAGCAAAATAATAAAAGCGCCAATAGGTACGGTTAACAAAATTTTATAGGTAGCCTGGACATTAACCGGAAGTTGCAGCAGGGAAAAACGTAAAAGCTGGGAATCGGATTGTTCCCCTCGTGATTTTGCAACGCTTAGCGCATTAATGGGCGTTGGTGAAACCGTCAGCGAAAATTGAGCCTTGTTGCCGCCAGTTACGTTAAAAAGAGGTTCATTGCCGTATTGCCAGATAAGAAATTCTTTGGGCAATCCTGCTCCGCCTGTGCGTGGGTTAATGTAGACCCAGTTTTTGCCATTAAATACTGCCAGAAAAGATTTTAATTCAGCTTTGCTTTGTTGATTTAAATAGATGCCTTTAACTGGAATTGCAAAGATTTTGGCTTGATTAAGTAAAAGAATGGTCGCATTGATAATGGATTCATCACTAAATTCGTTGCCAATTAACAGTTTGGCATTACCGTCTTTTTTATTCAGCTCTTTGATGGTGCTTTGGGCAAAGGTCTGAATATCTGCTGATGATTGCCTTACCTGGCTGGTAATGGTTTCAACTGCGGATTTTTGGCTTTCATCCAGAGGTTGGGATTTGATGGCCGTAGGCTTGGGCAAAGCGGACTCATCGCTGTCGGTTTCGCGAAAAATAGCGCGATAATAGAGCGATTGAGCCCCATGGCTGCGCCTGATAGACCAAACAGTTTCTCTGTTGTATCCGTTTAAGTTGGTTGTTACCCCATAGCTTCTGGAAACAAAATATTCATCAAGAATCGCAAAATGGGGGGGTAAATAAGGAATAGTAAAACTGGCTTTTATTGGCGTATTATTGTCTGCGGTAAAGCGTAAATTAGACTCAACCATCCAGCTGTTAATGGTTTCAGTATCGGTAAGAGGAACGTCCAATACGAAATGCCTGTATAAAAATAGTCCCGAACCCACAACAAAAAGAGTAAGGATCAAGCCGTAGACATGTCGAGTGTTTTTTTTCATTATGACGAAGCGCTCTTGGATTTCAAAGTAAAGGTGAGGGCCGGATCAACTGCCCCATCGAAATCGATAATGGCGTCTCTTCCCAGAAGTAATGGGTAAATAAAGTGTTTTCTGTTTGTTAAATTTACCTGAATGGCTCTGACCTTATCACCCAGTTTGACGTTGAGAAGGACTACTGGACGCTTGATAGGAGCAGCTTTTAATACTCCCGGGCTTGCTTCGTTGGCTCTGACTTTAATTTTAACTTTACCTATGTATTCGCATTCAAAAACATGATCGCCATTTTTGGTAGGTACTGTAAAACGCAAGTAAGGTACGCCGTTTACATCGATTTCAGTGATGTTTACTGCGTTCAAGGAGGCTGATTTTGCGCCAGTGTCCAATTTTGCTGAAAGAGTGAGGTTTTTGTCTACCAGGGTAGCTTTTTCAACATAACCGTAAATTTGTACTTCACTTTTTGCCATAGTGGATCCAGTCAACAGTGACATAAATAAAAAGAGAGCAAATATTGATCTCATCTAATCCTCAATCAAGGTTATACGTACTTATAAGCGCATAATCGTATCAGGTTTGTTGCTTAAGTCACAGTATGTGAAAGGGATTAGTTAAAGAAATTTAACCTAAATTCATAATTTTTTCTGATGATTATGATAAGATCTCAAATTGGTGTGCTTATTTGTATTTTTTTGATTCAGGATGAAGGGTTTGTTGACATCAAGGACAATTATCTATACAATGCCGCCCTATGTTGGCTGATGACTCTTAAGTGCACTAATGTCTCTAACGAGTGATGAACATCAAACTATAAAACCTGTAGATTTAGTATTCATTCTGGCGATTGCCGGCCGCATCGATGCGCAAAGTCGAATTTTTGCAGAAAAGCTCCACGAAGACCGTACCATATATCATGCTTACGCTGTCCTCGATTCCCTCAGTTCTTCCTACAGTATGTTCAAATATTTTTTTGACGTCTTCGTTCCCGATGGCACCAACGATTCCATGCATGAACTGATGATGACTCCCGGAGGCATCATTGCTATATGTATTGAATCCGTTTTCCTGGTTTCATTTTCTTTCTTTGCCGCACGTTTTGAAAATCAAAAAGATGACGCCATGAAACAATTAATTGCTAAAGCATGGCCTTATTTTCGCGATGTGATGAAAGCATTGAAAAATGCCTATAAAGGATTTCGTAGTGCCATAGTCGCCATCAGTTTGATTGGAAATGTTGATTTAAAGTACCTGATTACTCCTATTGGATTGCTTTTGGGTGTTTTCGCTGCAGCCAATAGAGTTTGGTTGCGTTTTATGACGGACAAACGAAACAAGTTGATGGATCTAAATGCGGGACAGTTGCTGAAAATAAAAAAGTTAAGATCACTCACTGTGGAGGAAAGTAAGGCGTACTTAGACACGCCAGGGCTGTCATTAACCGAGCGATTTTTAGTTCTTGCGGCTGTAGGTGCCGGTGGTTTTATCGATGGATTGTATCTTTATGTCGGGTTATTAGGACTCGCTGCCTTATCATCCCCATTGCTTACCGCTATGGCTGTTATTTCAGGCATATACACTTTGTCGTGTATTGTTACTCGGTTATATGAAGAATATGATTATCAAATGAAACTGGTCGTTGCCCAATCACGATGCGAATTGGCGGTGGCTGCAAAGCTTTTAGAGACCAGTTTTGCCGAACTGTGGTCATTGACGAATAAAGCAAACAAAAATTTCGATGATATAACCGCAATACGAACCTGGCAACTGGTTGTCCATGCTGATATCAAGAGATTTGCGGAAAAGCGGCTGCAGTTAAGTCAGCAAGCAAGCCGTTCATATCTCTCCGCAATACTTGTGGGGCTTAAAAATGGTTTATATGCCTACAGTGCTCTAGCAAGTTTGTTGTTTTTCGTTGGGTCTTTTTTAGTGTTAATGGGTATTTCATTTCCTCCGTTTTTACTCGTAAGTTGTGTTGTTTTTGGTTTGGTATTTATGGCCTGTTTTGCTGCTCATTCTGTGTTTCGTGCCTACAAGCAATCGAGCAGCGCAGCAAATGAGGATGAAAAGTCTTATAAGGACTTGATTGAGATGAAAAATCATCTGCTGAGGGGGGCTGGCGATTACATGGAGCCAGAGTCTTTTCAACACTCCATACAGGACGTTTTATATCTTGACCCTTCCCCACAGTTCTTCTTTCAAGAATGGTTCGAAGTGTTCCGCTCACTGTTTTCAGGGTTTGGCAAAGGACAAAAGTTTGTCGATTTTGCAGGAAATCCTTTACAGGAAATGGATGAGCACGGACATTATCAAGACACGCCGATAATGTATGTTTTAGCCGTATTTAATGCATTATTTTTTAGTATTATTCTGGCTCTAAGAGCTTTGGCAAAAGGATTGGGGCGTCCACCAAAAGGACAGGCTGATAAAGATGGAATGTCTGGACGTGAACCTCTTAACGCTGAGGTTGCGCTCAAAACCGAGGTTTTGAGGGAGTCGAGCCAGAGTAATAAGTCTCTGACTGATTCCCAGAAATCCATTTTTACTATTCCATCTCTTATTGGATTTTTTAGTAAAAAACCAACGCCATCATCAACACTTTCAACACCCCAAACATCCCCAAGAGCATCAAAACCGGCAACTCCCCCAAGACCCGCAACCCCCCAAAGACCCGCAACACCATCCAGGCCATCAACGCCTTCTATATCAACAAAACTGATAAAGCCATCAATTCCCCATATTAAAAGCGAGAACGATTTTTCAATTTATGCTGCTAGTTTGCAGAATAAAGTTCTGGGTTTAATGTAGGGTCATTATACATTTTAAATTGATGATAGACTCTGAAGGTACGTGTTTTCGCCTGTACTTGATCAAGAAGTTGCCCCAGACAAAGAGCCAGTTGATCCAGTTGAGCATGTATGGTCATTAATTTTTGTGCACAGAGTTTTTTATGTTCTTCACTCGCATCCTGGCGCTGCGTCTGGAGAGCCATATGATAGGATTTCAGGGCCAGTATAGAGAGGCGATCGATTATCATTCCGGGTGATTCAGAGTTCACGGGACATTGATCGGGATTGGCTGGTTGTAATAAATGATACAGCCATTCGTCCATGGCTTCCATGCGATTGTTTCTTGATTGGTTGCATGCGTCTATTTCACGTTTGGCTTTATAAACAAATTCAAAACCCATGTCATCTCTACGAGCCCGATCTTCTGCGTGCCATAGTTGATAATTAAATGCATGGTTTTCTTCAACCAGTAGATAAAAATGCTGCTGTTGGTGTTTTATTCCTGAAGATTTCCATTGAATAATACTGTTTTTATGCAAAGTGGTGATAGTTGAGGGATTGATGTCTTGGTACATGATCTATCCTGCTGAATAAAAATTCAATTAGTTTAACCTTATTTGCCGAAGTGAATCCAGCTTTCTTTGCCTGGAAACTTTGTACTGGACAAAAAATCACTGAACGAATTCTTGCCCTTGTCTAATGTAAATGGTGCCCGTGTCTTTGCCCAGTTTTTGAAGATTACAAAAATAAATTGTCGCTTGCAGCAGCTCAGTGAATTATCCAATTTATTTTTTGGCAAGGCATTTATCCAGTGCATTGGCAAAAGCAGTTTTTTCTTTGATGCTTAATGCTGATGGGCCGCCAATACGCTCTCCGGTAGCGCGCAATTGCTCATTCATATCTCTAAGGGTTAACCGCTGTTTGATGTTGTTTGCGGTATAAATTTCGCCACGGGGATTAATGGCCACAGCGTGTTTTGCGACAACTTCTGCAGCGAGAGGAATATCTGCGGTAATCACCAGATCGTGAGGGTAGACATGATTGACAATATAATGATCTGCCTGGTCAAAGCCTTTTTCTACTCGTATCGCCCGAATATAGGGCGAGTTGGGATAGGTGAGGAAGGCATTTGCAACTAAGGTCAAGGGCGTTTGGGTGCGCATGGCCGCACGAAATAAAATTTCTTTGATTACTTTAGGACAGGCATCAGCATCAACCCATATGCGCATAATGTTTTAACCTTATGTTATTGTCATGATATTGAATTAAGAAGCGGCCATTTCGTCATCCGCTGCACAAGCGCTTGGTTTCATGCAATCTCTCCAACCGACTTGGTTCCATAGAACACCATATTTTTTGCGTTTTGCAAAGCAACATCTGTCTTTGGCGCCTAAAAAAGTTGTTGCTGGTCAGAATGATAGGATAACTGTATAATTCTTGATGAAGCAGTAACGTCTATTACGAAATATGCTCAGGATAACACTGCTGATTTTTCATGTCCTGAACACTAATTCTGGAGCTGGTGATGAGAATATTGTTCTCGTGTTGCTTGATGCTTACTTCTGCCTTTTTATACGCAGAATCGACCTTGCCAAATGGATGTCAACCTGTTGCTGTTCAGGGAGAGTCGGTTTTATTAAAAGCAAAGAGCAGTAAATTGGTATTTATTCACAATCTAACCAATGCTGATCTTTGGATAACTCATCCCGTGACCAATCCAGGAGCCAGCGCAGGATGGACTACTCGTTTACAGGCGGATAATTGGTCGGCTTTGGCGCTGGACAAATCTCCTTTTCAGTTAAATTGTATTGAATCCAGACCTGGTCATGAGCAGCAAATCCCTTGCGAGGGAGCTATTGCTGTGTGCCAGTGGAAAGGCGTAACTCTTCCTGCGGGAAGTAATGGCACGTATTGGGCTGGTGAAGACTTGTCCTTACAGGCTTTGACTGCGGCTCTTGGTGGACGAGGTTTTAAATTACCTTTAGCAAAGTAAAAGAGTACTCGCTCATCGGGATCCAGTATAAGAAATGTTCTGTTCTTGCTAGTTCTATAGATAAGTGGTAGAACAGACTAAAAGGTGTGTAAGCGATAATTATGACAATAAAATTTATATATGGTGAAAGGTGAGTAAAAAATCAAAAGATCCCTTTTTTAAACGGGAAAGTGAAAAATATGCTGATCCAATACCCAGTCGAGAATTTATTATGGAAATTCTGGATGAGTATGGCAGGCCCATGTCACGAAATCAGTTATTTGACAAATTACATATTAATCAAGAAAGCAAGCAGGAGTCTTTGGGTTTTCGTTTGAAAGCCATGCTGCGTGATGGACAAATCATGCAAGACAGACGAGGCCGCTTTTGTCTCTTGCAAAAAATCAATTTACGCCGGGGGACGGTTCAGGGGCATCCTGACGGGTTTGGTTTTTTCATACCCGATGAAGGAAGCGAGGACATGGTGCTTTCCGCCAAGGAAATGCGAGCCGTTATGCACGGTGACGTCGTGCTTGCCTATCAGGCTGGCGTTGACAGGCGAGGAAGACCCGAGGGGAAAATTCATGAAGTACTTGAGCATGCCAATGCAACGGTGGTAGGCCGATTTTTTACTGAGCATGGTGTCAATTTCGTCTTGCCTGACAGCAAGCGTTTGACTCAGGATATTTCTATTCCCCAGGAATTCGCAGGTGGTGCTAAAAACGGACAAATGGTTCTGGTCGAATTAATTGCCTACCCTAATAAACGAGCACAGGCTATAGGAAAAGTGATCCATGTCTTAGGTGAGCATATGGCTCCTGGCATGGAAATACAGGTTGCAATTCATGCGCACGGCATTCCCTTTGAATGGCCGGATGATGTTTTGGCCGAAGTGGCTAAAATTCCGCAACAGGTCACTCAAGATCAGCTAAAGAACAGGACAGATTTAAGAAAACTGCCTTTTGTGACTATAGATGGCGAAGATGCCAAAGATTTTGACGATGCAGTGTATTGTTATAAAAAGCCCAAGGGCGGATTTCAATTGTATGTCGCTATTGCTGATGTCAGTAATTATGTAGCGCAAGATTCGGCTTTGGATAAAGAGGCATCTAGGCGTGGTAATTCGGTTTATTTTCCAGGAAAAGTGGTGCCTATGTTGCCGGAGGCGTTATCCAATGGATTATGCTCCTTGAATCCGCATGTTGATAGACTGTGTATGGTTGCAGAAATGTCCATTAGCTCGGACGGTAAAATAGCACGATCCCGTTTTTACCGGGCGGTCATCCATTCTCAGGCTCGGCTGACTTATACTCAAGTCGGTAACTGGCTCGAACAGCAAAAAGCCGATGAACATCATGAGCATGTATGGCCTGTATTAAGTTGTCTTTATGAGTTGTATCAGGTTTTATTAACCACACGAAAATTACGTGGGGCTATGGATTTTGAAACAACTGAAACCAAAATCGAATTTGATGAAAATAAAAAAATTAAATGTATTGTTCCGGTTATTCGTAATGATGCGCACAAATTAATAGAAGAATGTATGTTGGCTGCGAACGTCGCAACTGCACGATTTTTGGAAAAAGCCGAAATACCAACTTTGTATCGAGTCCATGCGGCACCCGAGGAAGATAAAATAACCGCACTGCGGCAATTTTTAGGTGAAATGGGCTTATCTTTAGGCGGTGGTCGAAAACCAACACCCAAAGATTTTCAGCGTACCATGAGTACCATAGGCAATAGGCCTGAAAAACATTTGATAGAAACGGTTATGCTGCGCTCTTTAAAACAAGCACAGTATGTTGAAGCGAATGAAGGTCATTTTGGTTTGGCTTATTCTGCCTATACTCATTTTACTTCGCCAATCAGACGGTTTCCTGACTTATTAATTCACCGGGCAATAGGACATTTGCTTGATAACCAACCTGTAGACGAGTTCAGTTATACCCATGACGATATGAACCGCTTAGGTAAACATTCGTCTATGACTGAACGCCGTGCTGATGAAGCAACTCGTGAAGTGGTTTCCTGGCTGAAATGCGAATACATGCAAGATAAATTAGGGCAGGTATTCAAAGGAAGAATATCTGCGGTGACCAGTTTTGGTATTTTTGTTGAACTGGATGAAATCTATGTTGAGGGCCTGGTACACGTGACGTCCTTGAAAAACGATTATTATACCTTTGATACCGTAAAACATCGTTTAATTGGTGCCCGAAGCGGCCAGATTTATCGTTTGGGTGATAGCATGACGGTATTGGTTGCACGGGTTGATTTGGACGAACGTAAAATTGATTTTGAGCCTGCAGAGGATGATGTAAGTAATGAGTGAGCAGTTGGTGTATGGGGTTCATGCGGTTAGCGCTTTATTCGCTAATCCACGTCGAGTGGTTAATACCCTTTTTGTCAGTCAGGACAGAATTGATAGACGAGTACAGGACGTATTGGACAAGGCAGAACAGGCAAAGGTTCGTATAGAAAAATTAAGCGCACAGAAAATGAATCAGCGTTTTGCCGAGTTCACACATCAGGGGCTTGTCGCCTCAGTCCGCCCTTTGCCTGAATACAATGAATCGGATTTAGTGTCATTACTGGAAACCTGCAAAAAACCCGGGCTTGTATTAATTTTGGATGGCATTACCGATCCACATAATCTGGGCGCCTGCTTGCGGTCAGCTGACGCAACCGGAGTTGATTTTGTAGTGATTCCCAAAGATAAAAGCGCCAGTATTACTCCTGTAGTCAGCAAGGTAGCCTGCGGTGCGGCTGAGTCGGTGCCTTTGGTCAGGGTAACCAATCTGGCCAGAGCTATGGACATACTCAAGGAAGAGGGCGTCTGGATTTATGGTGCGGCTGGCGAAGCAGAATCTTCTTTATATCAAATCGATTGTACTGGCACTGTCGCTATAGCGCTTGGCGCCGAAGGCGAAGGTTTAAGGCGTTTGACCCGGGAACACTGCGATGGTCTTTTTTCCTTACCCATGGCCGGAACAGTGGATAGTTTGAATGTATCTGTGGCTACTGGGGTGTCCTTATACGAAGTAATCAGGCAAAGACAACAAGGCAGTGTGTGATGAGTGAATTAAAAATCAAAGCAGCAAAAGCCGCCATGGCGTTTATTGATGACGATATGGTGGTTGGCGTAGGTACAGGATCTACGGTCAATTTTTTTATCAAGGAGCTGGCTCAGGTCAAACACCGGATTGATGCTTGTGTTGCCAGTTCCAAGGCAACCGAGTCTTTGCTGCGAGCGGCAGGTATTCCTATTGTTGATCTAAATGCAGTCCATGATTTGCCTGTTTATATAGACGGTGCAGATGAGGTCAATGAGCGAGGAGAAATGATCAAAGGCGGCGGTGGTGCCTTGACTCGTGAAAAAATTGTTGCCAATGTCGCACAAAAATTTGTGTGCATCGTGGATGAGTCTAAAGTAGTGACCCAATTGGGCGCATTTCCTGTTGCTGTTGAAGTGATACCTATGGCGCGCAGCTTTGTTGCTCGTCAATTAGTCAAATTAGGTGGCGATCCGGAGTACCGGGAAGGATTTGTCACGGATAATGGCAATATTATTCTCGACGTATTTAATTTGGACATCACAGAGCCTCTGATGCTTGAACAGGCAATTAACCAGATAACTGGCGTTGTTGAAAATGGCGTGTTTGCCCATCGTCTAGCGGATAAAGTGCTGGTAGCTTGTGCTGATGCGATTAAAAACTTGAAGTAAGCAGAGCACTTTACATTTAAACATTCTTTTTACAGGCTTTGAATTCCATGGATGCACATAAGGTTTTTGTTAATCGAATTATCAATATGAAAAAAATCAAGTATATTGGTCTGGATATGGATCATACCTTGATTCGCTATCATTCCGAGCAATTTGAAGGATTGGTCTATCAGTTGATTAAAGAACGATTAGTTGCTCTGAAACACTATCCCGAAGCCATTAAAAATTTACATTTTAATTACCACGATGCCATTCGAGGCTTGGTAATAGACAGTAGAAACGGCAACATCTTAAAGTTAAGCCGTTACGGTGCTATAAGACAAAGTTATCATGGTACGCAATTAATTCGTTTTAACGAACAGCAGTCTTTTTATCGCAGTACTTATGTTGATTTAAGTGATCCCAATTACATGGCTATTGATACGTCCTTTTCAATTGCTTTTTGCGTATTATACGGTCAGTTAGTCGATTTGAAGGATGCTTTTCCTGATGAAATGCCCAATTATCAAACTATAGCCCTGGACGTGCAATTTTGCGTTGATCAGGTGCATTCAGATGGCAGTTTAAAAAATATTATTATTAATGATTTGGATAGATTCGTTATCAAAGAAAAGGCTGTAGTTGAGGGTTTAAGGCATTTTATTCGTCATGGAAAAAAAATATTTATTTTAACCAATTCGGAATACAGCTATACCAAATTGTTGCTCGATTATGCCATCACGCCCTTTATGAACAAGGGTGAATCCTGGCGCGATATATTTGAGTACGTTATCACTTTGGCTAATAAACCGCGTTTTTTTTATGATAACTTGCGATTTTTAGCGGTTAATCCTGATAATGCGACCATGACCAATGTGACTGGTGCTTTGGTTCCCGGGATATATCAAGGTGGTAATGCTAAAAAATTTGCCGAACATCTAAACATTGGTGGTGATGAAATTCTTTACATAGGAGATCATATTTACGGTGATATCTTAAGACTAAAGAAAGATTGTAATTGGCGAACAGCTTTGGTTGTCGATGAATTAGGTGAAGAGATAGCTGCCCAGTTAAAAGCGTTGCCTATTGAGAAAAAAATAGTGGAACTTATGGCGGTGAAAAAAAATCTGGAACAGCACTATGTTACTTTATGCACGCAAAGTATCGATGAAGCATCAAACAAATACGACCGTCAAATTAATGAGTCGCAAGTTGAGATATCCGCTATAGACGCACAAATCAGCACTCTGTTACAGGAGCAAGCCAAGTTTTATAATCCTAAATGGGAACGGATATTTCGTGCTGGAGCAGAAGAAAGTTATTTTGCTTATCAGGTTGAGCGATTTGCCTGTATTTACATGGAAAAATTATCAGACCTTTTAGAGCATTCGCCTATAACTTATTTTAGGGCACACCGGCGATTATTAGCGCATGATTTGGACTTTTAATCGGTTGCAAAATGCATTGTTTCTTATAATTGGCACGGCATAAACAGGGTTCAATTCTTTGTGAACACGAGTCACTGGCGATTGTGCATCATCCCTTAACGTTTTGGGGATGAGCATTATTTGCATTTCAAGCAACTGCATTAAATGGTTTTTTATCTATCAATTAGATCGTTATTAATCCATATTTGTTGACGAAAGATACATTTTAGACTAAAGTGTTTATTTTTTTGCCTGCAAGGGTTTAGATTATGACGGTGTTGCATCTTAATACCCCCAAACATCATGCCGCTCATCCACTAGCTCGCCTCATCCCCTGGACGCTTTGGCGCAATGAATTTCAGTGTCATACGGCTCATAAAAATCTTTGGATTTTCGCCTTAAGTCCTGCGAATTTACTCGCACGCTTGAATAACAGTTCTCATCCTTATAAAGCGATTTTATGTATGTTGTTACGCTATAAAGATGTTGCAACCGAAGCTCTCTTGTCTTTTATTTTGGCTATAAAAGCAGATCATCACGAGGATGTTCTTGATGCACTTTTGGTTATGGGACGGTTGGATGTTTTAAAACGTTATACAAATCACCCCGATGTCACAATCGATCCCCAAACGTTGCGACATTTCTGGATTTTTGGTTGTATTATCGCTGCAAAATACGGTTCTGTATCTTCCATGCAGTATCTGCAATCATGCTTAAGTGACGAAGAGTGGCGCAAGGTGTTACAGCGTAACGATTTTGCGGTGTATAGAGAGGCCGCAGTGAATGGTCATCTCGAATTCTTGCACTACCTTGAGGCGTATGATCAGCTTATCGATACTCGAAAGGTTGTCGAGTTGCAGAGTGCTCAAGTATTCAAAGAGGCGTTCACTCATGGCCATATAGATACAGTAAAACATCTCTATGCTTTTATGACACCAGAAGATGCGAACGCCGCTCTCGTAGCCGATGAATACAGCGTATTGCTGGATGCTGCCGGCAACGGCCATACGGCCATTCTAAAACTTGCGCAACTCTGGATAACTCAGGATCAATTTAAGACCATGATTCAGATAAATCACTTTCAGGCCTATAGAAACGCTGCGGCTCAAGGTCATAGTGATACCTTAATGTTTTTGAGTGACTGGATGCATCCAGAGGATATTCGAGCTGCTCTTAGTTTTAATTCCTGTGAAGTCTACCGTGAGGCGGTGGCGCAGGGGCATGTTGATTTGCTGCGTTATTTGGAGCAATGGATTACTCCGGAACAGATGTGCACAGCAATAAAAGAGAATTGTTTTGAGGGCTACCGCAAAGCGGCTTCTTATGGACATTTGGATGTCTTACGCTATTTGGAACATTTCATGCTTCCTGCGGAACGTTACAGAGCCGTTGCAGCAAATCAATTTGAAGGCTACCAGCAGGCGGCTGCTCATGGATATTTGCAGATATTGCAGTACCTTGAATTGCATATGCTGCCACATCAAATTAAAGCAGCAGTTACCGCCGATTATTATAAAGCGTATCGTATGACCGCTTTAAACGGCTACCTTTTGCCCATGTACCATATAGGGCAGCACTTGAATTCCGCACAAAGGCATGCCGCATTTCAGGCAAATAAATTTCAAATGTTTCGTGTTGCGGCCAAAGGCGGATACATCAACTTACTTGAGTTGTTAAAAAAAGTTATAGAGGACTCAGTCTGGAAGGAGGCAATTGCCGCAGAGGATTATAAAATCTACACAAAAGTTGCAGAGTGCGGCCAAACAGACGTTTTGCAATTGATGGAACGCTCACTAAGTGCTGAACAACTGTCCGAAGCGCTTTCTAACTATGACTCTGATGCCAATTATCTACCCTGTAACTATGCTGCAGAAAATGCGCACCTCGAGACCGTAAAGTACCTTGAATCGAAGATGACAGAACAACAACTCTGTGAGATGTTTGATGACAGTAAAAACCCTTTTGAAGCAGCGGTATATTATGGTCATATAGACTTAATCAAGCATTTCGAATCTTATCTTTTACCGTGGACTGTGATCGATGTAATCAGTGCAAATGGTTGGCGTAAATTTGAACATGCTGTTTTCAATAATAACCTAGCTGTAGTGAAATTTATTGCCACTTATATGAGTCAAGACGAGATAGTAACGTGTATAACCAAAGAGGATTATTTTGTATATCGTCAGGCTTTCGCCAAAGGTTGTCTACTGAGCCTTGCTTTTCTTGAACAGTATCTGCAGAAAGATGAAATTCGAACCGCTCTTAAGTACAACAATTACTCGTTATATGGTCAAGCCATGCAGTATGGCGGCCTTGCTGCGCAACACTATTTTGAACGTTTTATGGCGTATGACGAGGTACGTGAGGCCGTTAAAAGCTCTAATTTTCAGTCCTTGCGATATGCTCTTTCAGGCGATGATCTGAGTCTTGTGGCGCATTTGCAAGGCTATGTCTTGCCTGATGAGTTAAGAGAAGTATTTGCTAATAATCAATTTGGCCTTTGGCGTAATGCTGTTTTGTCGAATAAAATCGAGACCGTAAGATACCTGCAGGATTTTATGTCCCTTGAACAAATGCAACAGTCATTAGCGCACAATAACTTTGGCTCATTTATTCAGATGGTTGCCAAAGGGCATATTGAGACACTGAATTATTTGTTTGCAATAATGCCCTTAAGTTTTATGCAATCAGCAGTACAGGCACAAAATTATGCAGCCTACGCAAAAGCTTTTTTGTGTCGTAACGATGAGGTTGTGTACCTGATAGAACGTCATATGACCGCTACCCAAATCCAGGCGGCGGTTCTGGCAGATAATTGCCTTGCTTATTTTCAGGCAATGCAAGCTCCTGAGAACCTGCATCATGCGGAAAGACAATTAAAACATATCGCACCAAACCAAATCCCTGAGCGAATTCTTGCCAATATTTATCTTAGCGCCATAGAAAATGGCCAGATATCTACTCTGCGTTATTTAGAGCGTTTTATGGGGTACGATCTACTGAATATGGTTGTTGATTGTCTTTGTGGTTTTGAAGATTTTGCAACAATTTTTGGCATTGCGCCCTGTTATGAGTTTGATCTTTTTGCTACCGCCAAAAAATATCCAGAGGTGATCTGGCATCTGTTGCAGCATCTGATTTTTCTGGAATGGATGCTTTTTGATCAAAGGAATGAGTGTAGTGATGTGCTGTATCCCTTTATCTTTGAGCGTTGTGAAGGATGGCGTAAGACCTCTGAGTTTTTTGCAGTGCATTATCCATCAGAAGTATTTACTCTCAGTGAGGGCAATACTCTCCTTGCTTTACGTCTGGCAATTGCGCTTATAACAATTAATACAGAGGTATCGCACGAGTATTTTCGCTTTTTACTCGGTATTCCCAGTGTCCTTGCGCAAGCGCATGCTGATGTGCATGATGAGCAAAATGCTCTTTTGCGAGCAGCTTATCGGCACGGAAATCAAATGGCTGCCGAGCTGCTTATGACTGTACCTATGGTGTTTACTATTGCACGCGCCGCTAATTTTTATGAAAATGACCTTGCCGGGCATGTGGATCTGCGTGCCATTGCACAGGATAGTGAGTCGTCTATGCGCAGCTTGTCTGCAATAGAGCTTGGGCGTTTATCTCGTTTGAAAGAGCATTATTTTCCAGATGAAGAAAAAAAACAAAACCAAAACAAAGCACTGCGTATGGTGCGTAAACTTCGTGGCTCTCTGATTAAAAAATATCAGAAAAATCCCGCAGTTATCACTGTTGAAAACAAGGACTGTATCTTACCGTTAACCTGGGATGAATTTCAAAGCCTTAATCTTGCGGAGGATGTATATAAAACCGCATTAAAACACTATTATTTGCACCCTGTTCATACTGCTCTTCGCTGGTTATTAAAGCCCAACCCCTGGTTGTCTGTGGATGCTTTTTTTAGCGAGGGTGATCGATTTTGCGGTTTAGGGTATTCATCTTTTGAACGGTTTATTCCGGAAATTGCATTATTTTGGATGGCAGCAAAAGACAAAGACAAGGCGGCTACTCCTACTGACGGGCACACTTACAAGGGGCGTATAGGACATTTCATCGCAGAGCTTGCCCTCCTCAACAGAGCACATAATTGGGATGAGTACCGTCCTGATGGTGGGGCAAAACAAGAACAGTATGACGATGGTGAGGGAGATAAGCCAAGCTGTCCTCTTGGAACTTTAAGTCGTCTTTTTAATTCGCTAATTGGACACCCTTTTTTGAGCCCTTTGGGTACCGCATTGCTTGATCAGGAACTGCGTGACTTTGCAAGAGCACATTTTATCAAGCGCATTACCTCAGAAAATATGCAGCAGCTTGTGGATGCTTTGAGCGCAATCGATGAGCCCAGTGAGGCGCAGCAGGCGGTTTTGCGCAGTCTGGATATATCATCTGAAGCATTTGCTGCGTTTATTGCCCGTTTATCTGTAAAATATCTGGCAGAATGGTTGACCTGTCATACAGAGCACCTCAAGAATCGTATGGAGTTTAAACCCGGTGCAACCTTCCATGTCACCCGACTTTGGAACCTGGTTGATTTTCCTGAGTTGCTTGAGCTGTGTAGAAATAAATTCAGTACAGGCTCATCTTCATTCACTTTCTTTGCCGCAAGTAGTGGTGCTTCCTCGTCATTATCACTACCTCAATCCGCATGTGACGATTCAGCGAAGCGTCTACGTGATGAAGAGGATATTGCAGAAGAACCTGCAAAGCGTTCTCGTAATTCTTAAGAAATGAACTGCGGGAAAAGGACGTTTTTCTCGCAGGTTCACCTTTAAAGATTATATGCCCATTGCTCGGGAGTTGCTGTGCACGTAAAGGGCTTGGTTAGTGCGCATCATCCCAATTAGCGCCTGTGCCTATAGAAACCAGCAAGGGTACCGATAACTCAACGGTATGCTCCATTAGATTATGGATAATTTGCGTGCAGGATTCTACGGCATCTTTGCGAACCTCAAAAACCAATTCATCATGTACTTGCATGATCATTCGGGCAGGAGGAGAGCTTTGTGTCTGTTGCCAGTGTGCAACGGCAAGCATGGTCTTTTTTATGATATCTGCTGCGGTACCTTGCATAGGAGCATTGATTGCCATTCGCTCGGCAGCTTTTTGGCGCATCATATTACGGGCATTAATTTCGGGCAAATAGAGACGTCTGCCGAATAGTGTTTCTACATAACCTTGTTGATGAGCTTGTTTTCGAGTTCTATCCATATAATCCAGAACACCAGGGTAACGATGAAAATAGGTATCAATGTACTGCTGGGCATCCTGACGTTCCACTCCAAGTTGTTTGGCCAAACCAAAGGCAGACATCCCATAAATCAAACCAAAATTTACGGCTTTTGATTTTCTTCTTTGTTCTGATGTCACCTGATCAAGTGGTGTTTGAAAAATCTCGCTGGCTGTTGCTGCATGAATGTCCCATCCATTGGCAAAAGCCTTCAGTAAATTAGCATCCTGTGATAGATGCGCCATGATGCGTAATTCAATTTGTGAATAATCAGCCGCAAGAATGACGCAGTCCGGGGGGGCAATAAATGCTTTACGAATTAATCTGCCTTCTTCACTACGGATAGGTATGTTTTGTAAATTAGGCTCACTGGAGGATAAGCGTCCAGTTGCTGCGACTGCCTGATTATAAGATGTATGCACACGGTGTGTGGTCGGATTAATCTTTTTGGGCAAGGCATCAATGTAGGTTGAAACCAGCTTGCTCAGACTGCGATATTCCAGAATGACTGCGGCAAGTCTGAAATCAAAAGCCAGCTCCTGTAAAACGGACTCTGCTGTAGAGGGCTGTCCGGTTGGTGTTTTGGCCAGTACCGGTAACTTGAGTTCATCAAATAAAATTTCCTGTAATTGCTTTGGCGAGTTTAGGTTAAACGGTCTTCCAGCCAAGCTTAAGGCTTCGTTTTCCAGTTCGCCAATCCGTTCTTTTAATCTGTTACCATGCGTTTTCAGTGTTATTGGATCAATTAAAACACCATATCGCTCCATATCCGCCAGTACAGTGAGTAAGGGCATTTCAATGGTCTGCAATACTTCTTTTAGTGGTTCATCCATCATAGGGTATAGGGTGTGATGCAGTTGTAATGTCACATCGGCATCTTCTGCTGCATAAACTCCAGCTGTAGCAACAGGTATTTGGTCAAATCGCAGTTGTTTTGCCCCTTTTCCAGCGATATCCTCAAAGCTAATGGTTTTATGGCCTAAATATTTTAAAGCCAGCGTGTCCATATCATGCCGTCCGGCGCTGCTGTTGAGCACATAAGATTCCAGCATGGTATCGTAGGCTATTCCTTGTAAGGTGACCCCATGATTTTTAAAAATACCGTAATCATACTTTATGTTTTGGCCAATTTTTTTAATTTCAGGGGATTCCAGAACGGGTTTTAAGGCAGTGAGCACTGCATCACGATTGAGCTGGGGGCTGCCATCGGTATGCATCAAGGGTATGTATACCCCTTTTCCATGTTCAATAGCCATGGAAATACCAACCAGCTCTGCTGTCATCACGTCAAGGCCTGTGGTTTCGGTGTCTACAGAAAAAATGGAACATTGCTCCAATTGGTTTAAGTAGTGATTGAATTGGTGTTGGGTTGTGATGATCTCACAAGATGCACTCGAGGAAGGTGCGGCTTCATTGGTTTGGACTGGTTGAGTGTCCTCTTGCCCCAATAATTCTTTCAGCCAGTTTTTGAACTCCAAGTCACGAGTCAGTTCGATCAACTGTTCTTTATCCACCTGTTTCGGTTTTAACTCATTTAAAGTCAGGGGCAGATGCACATCAGTTTTAATGGTCACCAGTTTTTTGGATAAAGGCAATTGCGGGATACAAGCTCTTAAATGTTCGCCAATTTTACCGCCTATTTCATGGGCATGCTCAATCAGGTTATCTAGGGTTTTGTATTCCTCCAACCACTTAACGGCAGTTTTGGGGCCGCATTTGGTTACTCCGGGAACGTTATCTACCGAGTCGCCTATGAGCGTTAGATAATCAATAATTTGTTCAGGCGCCACCCCAAATTTTTCTTTAACACCGTTAATATCCATGCTGTAATTGCTCATGGTATTGATTAATGACACGTGTTCATTAACCAATTGTGCCATGTCTTTATCTCCGGTCGAAATGACAACTGACACTCCTTGCTGTGTTGCCTGATGAGCCAGGGTACCAATCACGTCGTCTGCTTCAACACCATCAACAATCAACAAAGGCAAACCCATAGCTTGCAAGAGCTGAATTAGGGGCTGAAATTGAGAACTAAGTTCAACAGGCATAGGCGGCCTGTGGGCTTTGTATTCAGGATACCACTCATCACGAAATGTTTTTCCCTTGGCATCAAAAACTACCGCCAGTTCTTCCGGCTGGTAGTCCTTAATCAGTTTTTTTATCATGTTGGCTACCCCATAGATTGCTCCAGTGGGTTGACCCTTTGAATTGGTTAAAGGAGGTAAGGCATGAAATGCCCGAAAAAAATAAGATGATCCATCAATCAGAATTAACGGGGCTTTCATAGTTATTCTGCCTCTTTGGGGGCTAAGTGTTTATTGAGTAATGCGACCTGCTCAGTCAGTGTTTTGATGTTTTTTCGCATTAAAGGAATACGATTTACCGACAATTCATGTTTGATTGCCAAATCTTTGGGACGAGCTGGACTGCCCAGATAAACAGTGCCCTCTTTTAAATGTTTGTTTGGCGGTACACCGGTACGTGCCCCGAGTACTACGCCATCGTCAATACGCACGTGATCGCTGACACCGACATTCGCTGCAAATATGACGTTGTTACCTGTGGTGGTACTTCCGGCAATTCCGGTAAACCCGCATAAGATGTTGTTTTTACCCAGTTTGACAGAATGAGCCACCTGAACCAGATTATCGATTTTAGTCCCTTGACCAATTACGGTTGCCCCCAAGGTGGCTCTATCTATTGCGGTATTGGCGCCAATTTCCACATCGCTTTCAATAATAACTCGTCCCAAATGAGGCACTTTCAGGTGTTGTCCATCAGCAAAAGTGTAGCCAAAGCCATCAGAGCCAATCACAGTTGACGCATGAATTATGACTCGAGCACCTATTTGCGTGTGGTCATATATTGTTACGTGCGGATGTATGGTGGTATGGTCTTCTATTACCACATCATGACCAACATGTATGTGACTTTTGAGGACGCAGTGATTACCTATCTTGCTTCCTGATTCGATCACCACATAAGGGCCTATAAATACATCCTTACCCAGTTGAACTCCTTCACCGATAACTGCTGTGGGATGAATGCCGGCAGTTGATTGTTTTGGCGGATTAAAATGGTGGAGCAATTGAATAAAGGCTTTAAAGGGATGAGGAACTTGAATTAATGGCTTAATGGAGTTGCTCGTTCCCTGTCCTACCAAAATGGCAGCAGCTTCAGATTGCTCTGCTCGTTTAATATTGTCTTCGCCCTCTGCAAAAACCAAAGAACCCGCAGTAATATTATCTATGGGTGATAACGAGGATATTGTTATTGCCCCATCGCCTATAATAACTCCCTGAACCAGATGTGCAATGTCACTAAGTGGAGTATTCATTCATTAACCTGTTTATTCTGCAAAATAGATCGATTATATACGCCTTAATCCCCATTTTCGAGTTAATACGAATAGAAATCGCTGCTATTTATTTTAATCTGATTTTTTGAGTGTTTTGCGCTTGGCCGGTTTTTTTGTTGAGTACATGGCTTGATGAGTTAATGTATTCTTTTTCAATAGAAAAAAACAGCTAAATAAGGTATAAAAACAATGAACCCGTCCTTAATTGAGCCGGTTTTAATACATCGTTATCCTATGAGCCTTTTTTGGGGGCTATTTGATTTTGTGGGCAGCATATTGCTTGATGAATTAAAAATTTTTTAAAGATTTATTGAAATGACAAACACGTTTTGTGTTTGTCTGAGCGTTACAGGATGATTAATCTGATATCAAAAGGATAGGATATGTTTAAACAAATAATGGGTGTTGGACTTGGTGCAACTGTTTCATTGAGTGTTTGCGCAGCACAACTAGTGTATGAAGAGGAGATGCCAGTACTTTGGTCATCAATAATTACTTTAAGTGGCGGTGCATCCTGGGCTGCTCCAGGGCAAGATCAATATCTTTATCCTGAGCCCATCCCACGCTTTAATTATTATATTTATAATTCAAAAAGTAGTGCTTTGGGCAATGCAGAACTTTTTTTTGGACTGCAACGGATGGTAAGACCAGATATTCTGGGGGAGCTGGGCTTAGGTGTGGCCGGAGCCACAGATGCTACCGCTACTGGTACGGTCAATGTTGATGGAATTGGTGATCTTTATTCTTTTCAATATAAAGTGAATCATGTCAGGGTTGAGATGAAAGGCCGACTCATAGGTCATTTGATTCAACCGGTTCAACCTTACATCAGTGGAAGTTTGGGCGCAGGATTTAATCACTCACATGGGTTTAATTCACTGTCAATAAGTCCTTATTTATATCCCTCGCCCTGGTTTGCTGATGAGACTACTGTTGCTTTTTCTTTTACACTCGGTGCAGGCGTGCAAATGATACTAAATCCTAACTGGCAATTGGCGCTGGGATATCAGTGGGGTGACTGGGGTAAAAGCTATTTGGGTGGCGATGGTAATACCATTACCAAAGGGCCGAGGTTAAGTCATTTATACACAAATGAAGTCTTGGCGAGTTTAAGTTACGTGTTTAACTAGTCTTCCCCATCAGCCATGGGGACAGGGCTAATGGGTTATTATCCTTGGCGCAAAAAGGCAGACTCAGGATAAATAATTAGCCCCTGAATTTGCAAAGTACCAGTGCTGCGTTTGCCCCACCAAAGGCAAAATGATTGGATAATGCAATATCTATTTTTTTAGGGCGGCAGACATTGGGCACATAGTCCAGATCGCAGGCGGGATCTGGGGTGTGTAAATTGATGGTGGGTAAAAGCATGTCGTTTTGCAGGCATAATGTTGTGGCTATAATTTCCATTGCCCCTGCAGCACCTATAGAATGCCCGGTCATGGCTTTTTGAGCAGTGATGGGTATGTCATAGGCTTTTTGACCAAATACTGATTTGATGGTTTCGGTTTCAGTACTGTCGTTTAATTGAGTGCCTGTACCATGTGCGCTAATGTAATGAACGTCGTTTGTCGATAATTTTGCATCGTTTAATGCCGCATTGATTGCCCTTGCTTGTCCTTGAGCATGCGGTGCCGTAACATGAAAAGCATCGCAGCTGGCACCAAAGCCGATAATTTCTGCAAAAATTTGCGCCCCTCGTGCTTTGGCTTGTTGAAGTTCTTCCAAAATCAGAATGCCAGCACCATCAGCCATTACCATTCCGTCTCGGTTTAAATCAAAAGGACGACTGGCTCGCTCGGGATTTTCATTATTGGTGGACATTACTCGCAGTTTGCACCAGCCAGCCATGACTGATTCCCATAGCAAGGATTCAGTGCCGCCACATAAAGCAGTGGTAAGATTTCCTTGCGAGATCTGTTTATAGGCTGTACCTATGGCCTCTGCTGAAGAAACACAGGCATTGGAAATGGTTGAGTTAGGGCCGCCTATCCCAAAAGCGATGGCTATATGATTTGCCACTGAATTAGGCATTCCTCTAATCACGCTAAGTGGGGGGATTTTTTTCCAGCTTTCAGTATAAAATACCTTATAGCCCAACTCTAACTCAGGGTGACCACCAAGACTTGTGCCAATAAACGTTCCGGCATCAGCACGTTCCTGCGCAGTAAGCCCGGCTTGTTCTATAGCGTGATGTGCGCAGTACAAGGCATATTGAGCCGCCTTGGGATATCGTTTGCTTTTATTAAACTCTGGAAGATTATCAAGCGATAAATCGGTGATTTCTCCGCCAATTTGCGTTGTATAAGGCGAGGGGTCATAGGCTTGTATTCGTTTAATTCCACAAGAACCCTGAACCGCAGCATTCCAAAATTTATTGATCCCAGTCCCTATGGAGGAAGTAATTTCCATTCCAGTAATCACAACCCTTTTTTTCATTAACGATCCTTTTAGTCCAATAAACAAAGCCTTCCCTAAGGCCAACATCAGCAATACTAAAGGTGAGGTTTAAATCATGTCAAGTTCTAATTGTGATGACACATAGGAAGAACACCCCATCTTTTCATTAAAACAAGCACGGTGTTTTTCCAAGGCATAAAGAAGGTTGCATTACAGTTGTTGTAATTTTTTTAGGTTAATTTCCCAATAATCACATGCATTCTGGATTAGAAATCCAAGTCTGGAATACAGATTAAGCGCTTTGAGATTATGAGTTTCTACATCCAGATTAAGGTGGGGTTTTCCCTCGATTAAGGCCTGATTGATGCAATAGGTAATTAATGATGTTCCCAAGCCTTTACCTTGATAGGCTGGTAATATGGCAATATCAGAAAGAGTGGCGCCATCGTCTTGCCAACGAATATGCGCTTTTCCTATGGGTTTGTTGTTTTGCAGGGCGATAATAATTTCATATTCCCTGCCTTCTATGATGTGTTGGAACCGTTCAATTGACTCAACATAATGTTTAGGGAAACATGCTTTGTCTATGGCGGATAAAACGGGAATATCATCCATATTGGCTTTACGAAAATTTAAAGTGTTATTGTTTTCAAGTAAAGGGCTTAGTTCCTCTCGTTCCATGCAATATTCACTGTGCAAATAAGTAAATCCTTTAGCGAGCATCCATTGGTCATTGAGATGAGATGGACTTGAAAAAATTAAGCGATTAAATTCGTGACCCTTGATTATAGGCATAATAGCTTCGATGAGTTTTTTTGCTATACCTTGCTTTCGTTCTGAAGGCTTTACCAAAACCGCTATTTCAACCGCATCTTCATAAAAGAAATAGACGCTTAAAAAACCGGTTAGTTGTTCTTTTTCGTTATAATAAAGCACACTGGCTGGCAAACTACGTGCTTGGCTTAAAATGTGGGGATAGGTATTGGGTATGCTGCCATCAGATTGTTTACAGAAGGCCACCAACGCCTCCAGTTCTTTGAGCTGTTGGGGATTTAGTTGATTTACACTGGTAATCATAGTGGTATTATTCTAGTTAAAATCATTATTGTTAAGATTAGCCTGTTTTTTCATGAATTGCCTACTCGTGTTTGGAAAAAAGTTTAAGATATTCGCCATAACCTCTCTGTGCCATTTGGTCTTTGGGAATGAATTCCAGGGAAGCTGAATTGATGCAATAACGAAGTCCGCCAGGTGGTGGGCCATCATGAAAAAGATCGCCTAAATGAGAGTTGCCACTCTTTGATTTCACCTCGGTGCGTTGGAACAGCAAAAAATGACGGTCTGTATGCAGGCTGATATACTGCATGTCTATAGGTTTGGTAAAACTAGGCCATCCTGTTCCTGAAGAAAATTGGTCAAGTGAACTGAATAAAGGCTCTCCAGATACGATGTCAACGTAAATTCCCTCTGCCTTATTATCCCAATAGGCGTTGTTGAAAGGAGGCTCGGTTGCTCCTTGTTGGGTGACCTCATATTGCAAAGGGGTGAGTTTTTTGAGTTGTTGTTCCTTATCAAACGCAGGATATGCCTGAGTGAAAAAACTGATGCAACAAAAAAATATCAGCGTGATGTATTTAGCGTTGTTCATGAGACCATACCTCATCAATTCGAGCATCCCGGCCACAACGGTATCGGTAGTATTTATAACGTATAGGATTTTTTTGGTAATAATTTTGATGATATTCTTCTGCTGGATAAAAATGGGTTGATGGGATTACTTCAGTATAAATGATTGGAAATGAATTCATTAATGCTTTTTTGATTGCTTGTGCTGTCTGTTTTTGTTCGTTGTTTAAATAGAAAATAGCGCTTCGGTACTGAGGTCCCTGATCACAGAATTGAGCATTTTGCGTTGTTGGATCTATGTGTCTGAAAAAATACTCAACTAATTGTTTGTAGTTTAGTTTAGCTGAATCAAAGGTCACAAGGACTGATTCTGCGTAGTGCGTTTTTCCAGCCGATACCAGTTCATAGGAGGGTTTTTCACCTACATCCCCGTCATATCCCGATGTTGTTGAGATAACCCCGGGAAGATGGTCGAAATCCGCTTCCATACACCAGAAGCAACCCCCGGCAAAAATAGCCTGTTCGGTTTTCGCAAATCCCGTTGCCAGATTAAATTGCAGGATGCAAAACAGACCCAAATAAACAAAAGGATGTTTCATTGTGAACACTCACTTGTATTGATTCAAACTTATCGAATCGATGCATTAAGTGTAGTCTAAATTAACTAATACGTGCGCAATTTTTTTTAAATTCCAGCATTCGCAGGAAGGCGGTGAAACATACCAAAATACAAAATAGCCCTGCGAGGGGGTTGAAGTATTCAGGGCAAAGAATCATAACAATAAAAAAAATAAATGCTTCCGCACGTTCCATCAACCCCGGGCTGTAATGAAAACTTTTATGGGTGGTGTTGTTCGTAAAAATGCCTACAACCAAAAAGCTGGTAATGCACAATAGAATACTCCCAGACATTAAAAGAGCTGGCAGACCATTATGGATTGGATTGGATAAATAAAAAGCCAAAATTACAGCAAATTCAACGATTCTATCAACAATGATATCCATCGCCGAGCCAAAGTCACTTGATTTGCCCTGAAAGCGAGCCAGGGAGCCGTCGAGAGTATCAAGGTATCCTGATAGCAAAAGGCTGCTAATTGCCAGAAATGGTTTTTGTAACAACAGACAGGGCACACACAATAAACCCAAAAGACCTGATAGCCCGGTGAGTGCCAAGGGCGTGATTCGATTACTCAGCCGACTTAGCAGGGGATCAACCAATATCCGTTGGTAATGATGTCTTAATGTTTGTTCTAACATGCTTGATTTCCTTGCTTAGCTGATGACAAAAAACACGACAAAAATCAGACTTAGAGCAATAACCAAGGGACTTTGCTGCTGTCGGGTTACTAATTTAAGCACGCTGTAAAGAATAATTCCGCCACCAATACCATTTGCTATGGATCCGGTAAAAGGAATCATCATAATCGTGAGCATACATGGCGCCGTTTCACTGATGTCGGGTAGTTTCATATCGGTTAAATGCTTCATCATGCAGCATGCCACATAGAGTAAAGCAGGCCCGACTGCAAAACTGGGAATCATTTTAGCCAAAGGAAAAAAGAACAGCATCAAGATAAATCCCACCGCTATAACTAAAGCGGTAATACCTGTTCTTCCTCCTGCTTCAATCCCGGTTGCTGATTCTATATAAGGTGAGGTACTGGCTGAACCCAGAAGTCCTGCCAAGGTAGACGCTGCCGCATCTGCAGTTAAACTGTAACTGAGGCGCTTAGGATAATTCTGTTCTTGTTTGAATACAGTGGGATTTAGCAGACCTATCAGAGTACCGGTTGCATCAAAGATAGCAATCAGAAAAAAAGTAAAGATAGCTTTTAATGCGGTTACGCTGGTCAATCCAGAAAAATCGAGTTTTAAAAAAGTAGGCTCTAAAGATGGGGGAAGAGCAATCAAGCCCTGCCAGGAGGTTAGCCCTGTCATCAAACTCAATACAGCAATACTCAGTATGCCTATGATGATTGCGCCGGGAATGCGGTAATAATCTAAAATCAGGATCATTACAAATCCCAGGAAAAATAAGCCAACCTCAGGATGGTTTAGATTACCAAGCCGCATTAAGCTGTGCGGATCGTCTATGACGATTTGATTGGCTTGCAGAGAAATCAAGGCGATTAATAAACTGATACCAATTAAAATTGCAATTTGTAAATTATAAGGAATGGCTTCAATTAACAATCGGCGCAGACCCGTTAACGTCACCAGCAAAAACAACAGCCCAGAAATGAATACCATGGCCAAGGCATGTTGCCAATCTATCCCCATACCCTGCACAACGCTGTAAGAAAAATAAATGTTCAATGCCATGCCCGGGGCAACGCCTATAGGGGTATTGGCCATAAGTCCGGTTAGGGCGCAGGCAAAGGCCGTCACAAGACAGGTAGCTGTAAACACAGCACCCTGATCCATTCCTGCATCATGCAAAATAGACGGATTAACAAAGGCAATGTAAACCATGGTGAGAAAAGTGGTCATTCCTGCCAGGATTTCGGTTTTGAGCGTGGTTCCCTTCAGCATAGTGAATTTTAATGTATTCATTGGAGGATAGATTGGTAGCAAAAGATCATCCTACACAAATACAGGGGCGATGTGCAACTAAGCTGTTGTGGGAGCTGTGGCTAAAAAGTATCCAGCTTATTGATATCCTGGTTCATTATGAGGAAACGGTTAAAAATGGAAATTTGAGATTAACAGAATGATTTCTATAGCGATTAATATGATGATAATTATTTCCAGATTATGACCATGACGGTTTTCCAGATAATTGTTGAACATATCGAATATCTCATTGAGTGTGTCGAGCCGGTGGTTTATTGCATTAACTCGTCTTTGAATATGTAAGTAACGCTCCAGCATGGAAAAATGTTCTTCAAGAGTCGGATGTTGCCAAAAATATTTGGGATGATAGAGAAAATTACTGATTAAATTTAATTCGCTCTTGGCGCCTAAAATTTCTCCGATAACTTGTTGGATTTGTTTTCGGCTTATGGGCATTTCGCCTTTATGAGACAGGCTTTGAATCATGGGATTGTATTTGTCTATCAGGGCTTCGATGATGGTTTCAAAATATTGTAATTTTACCGATTGAGAAAAGCCATAAGACAAACTAAGTTTCAGTTCATCGCTATCATCTTCCATGGTCAGACAATCGACATCAAAAAAATCATGCGGTTCTATGGCTGTTTTGTTGCTAAGCAGATAATGAAATTCATCATGAACCAATAGCGCTACTGGTTTATCGATTAAGAGTTTAATGGTGTTCAGATAGTCGTTAATCTCATATCTTTTGATGCCCCAGGAAACTACCGTACCGTTTTTAAAGATAAAAATAGTGTGATCTGCACGGTCACGGGGATTGAGCTTGAGCACATCGCGGGTTTTAACCGAGTTGTATTTTTGAGGTAGATTTTTAAAATGGTTGTCTACTCGTGTCAGGTCTATTGATTTGGCAACACAAAAACTTAAGCATTCCATGGTTAGGATAATCCGCCTGTTGATGAGGCGTTCGCTTTGATATGAATGAAAACAAACGCCATATGATATGCTTCAGTATATAATAATTTCAAAAATTATTACACGCTATCCGCTGTCTCACGTCCTGGGTATGCTTTTTTTCTGTCGGTTGCCCCTCCTAACCACAGTGGACATACTTCCATAATTTCTGCAATTTTATCCAGTTGATCTTTGTTGGGAAGTACGTGACCAAATATCATTGAATTGGCTAAATGGCGGGTAACCCCAAAAACTTTTGAAACCGCTTTGGTCTTTTCAGAGTGTTCCTCTGGAAATCCGAGGGCAGACAATTCTCTGTTAAAGCGCTGTGCAAACACTTTACTGTTCATTTTCTCGCTCCATGAAAAAATAGTTAATTCAGCACGGTCTTTAGAACGTGCTGATCCAACATCAATACCTTGTCAATCCTTGAACCAGGTAAGAGTGTTATAACTTATTTTTTTTCAATAGCAAAGACTTTTAATTAAAAAAATCGATTAATATTCATCAAGTTATCCTTGGTGTGTCAGTATGAACAAGGAATGGTCGCCTAGAAAAGTGAAAACGCATATCCGTCCTTTCATACGATTTTATAGAACATGAAACCGTCTATCCCATTCAGATTTAAATAAGTCCTGCTTTGGCTTCCAGTAAAAAAGAGAGGCTAGAGATGAGGTTTTATGCGAATGATAAATCATTCTCGTCCAGTCAGTTCTGGAGGTACTCTCATCAAGGTTAACTTAATAGATTGTGGTTGGTATTTATTGCTCAAGGGAATCGCAATACACTTAGAGTCCTGAGCTGCATAACGCACTGCAAGTTGCTTGTTGCGCATGGGATCACATCCTTGCATTACGATTAACATACCCTGTTTTTTAATATCGTTCTTGTCTAACCAAGGACTGAGTCTAAACGAATAGCCTTCTAAAAGCATGGGTTTATTGGGCAGATAAGCTGCAAGGTAATAATCGTAGTTTTCGTCTCCAGCCACATACAACAAGGGTTCTTTGGTCCATTGCCTCCAATAGTCTTGAGCGAGTTGAGCCAACAGATAACTGGGATTATTGGTGCGGGTTAATTTGAGAGAAAAATAGTTTGTCGCCATATAAATGCCTAAACTGCTGCCATGGATGAGCAAAGCGGTCAAAAGCAACGGTTTTAAAAGAGTGGGTCTGCTCTTTAGATTAAAAAAAGAAAAGAGCGCCGGAATGCTGAATGAAAAAAGCGGAAATCCCCATTCAGGTTGAATTTTGAAGCCAAAAACAAAAGACAGCAAAATTACCAAACCTAGAGGGGCTACACCCAGATAAGTGAGGTAGTTCCACTTATTGCATGTTTGCTTGTAAGGGGCAAGATGAACTTTTTTGGTTTTAATTAGCAAAAGTAACAAGGCTATGGCTGGTAACAGGTGAGCTAATTGTTCGATCAATGCTTTAATCGGGTAATACACATGGCGATTAAAGACATAGTAACCCATATTGCCGCTGACTTTACTGCGAATAAACTCCAGAGTTAAATAACCGTGTTGGGCGACAGAAATTAAATGAGGAGTAAGCAGTAATAGTGTCAGTAAGGTTGCCAGTATTAATCGGTACAAGTATTTACGGTTTAAATGCCCCAGTAAATAAATGAGGGTGATAAAAATTATCAGCAGTGATTCGTATTTTGCCAGAACTGCTGCTGCAGTGGCCATTGCCAGGCAAAACCAGTCTCGCATACTGTTGCTATGGATGCAACGGTCAAAAAAATAACATAACAGGACCCAAAACGGGAGCATGATGCTGTTTTGATTAAATTGGAGGACAAAATTAGTTTGATAATATAAAGAAAAAGAGGAAATAACACAGGCTACAAAGGCATCTTTCGAGCCTAAATAGCGTTTAGACAGCAAAAAAATAAAAACCAGGCTTATTGATAAGCACAAGATGCTGGCACTAAACGTTGCCACCTCGTTATTGGCGCATATCATGCTCATGAATGTAATGAACCAAGTGCCAAGAGGCGGGTGTCTATTGTAGCTCCATGCCCAGGTATGCCCCCAACTTAAGTTTTGTGCTGAGTCTGGCAGTATTGACTGGTAAGCCAGAGAAGGAATAAGACTATAAATTATCGAAAATCCCAAAATAAAAAAGACGAACAAATTTTGGGGTTTCATCTTCTTTATTTCAGGAAACACATATTCCTTAAGTGTTGCCAATGAATTGACTAAGGAATTCATGTGCATTTGTTTTAATCTTCTTGTTCGGAAAGGGGCGCATTTTATGCTAAAGCCCTATTTTTGGGAAGCGTACAGCACTTATTTCCGTAAGCAGAACGGGAGTTGCAAGAGATCATGCCGTTTAGGTACAGGCATGATCTCTTTGTCAGTATCAGAGTTAGGAGTTATCTGTATTGGTTTTATCTTTGGCGAAATAATTTAAATCAAGTTCTCGGGCCGCTTTGACGTCATCAAGGCGTTTTACGGGTAAGGTATGTGGCGCCTCATGCACTAAATCGGGATTATTAGCCGCTTCTTCCCTGATGGTTTGCATGGCCTGAATAAATCCATCCAATTCTTCCTTACTTTCTGTTTCTGTAGGCTCAATCAAAAGGCATTCCGGAACAAGTAAAGGGAAATAGGTTGTAGGCGCATGAACACGATAATCCAATAATCTTTTGGCAAAATCCATTGCGGAAATACCAAAGTTTTTCTTTTCAGGGCTTAAGGTAAGAATAAATTCATGGGATGCCCTTCTGTCGGGATAAGCGGGAGTAAAGCCTGCGGCGCTGAGTTTTTTTAGTAAATAATTGGCATTTAACGTGGCATATTCGGCAACCCTTAATAAACCCTCTTTACCCAATACAACCATATAAAAGTAGGCACGCAACAAAATACTGGCATTGCCCATGAAGCAAGACAAACGACCTATAGATTGTGGATAATCCTGTTTCGTTGCCCATTGGTATTCCGAGCCTGTCTTTTTAACTATGGGTAGAGGCATAAACGGCACCAGTCTTTTACTTACAGCAACAGGGCCGGCACCCGGACCACCCCCGCCATGAGGCGTAGCAAAGGTCTTGTGCAAGTTGAGATGCATGACGTCAAAACCCATATCGCCAGGTCTGACTTTGCCAAGTATGGCATTAAGATTCGCACCATCATAATACAGCAATCCTCCTGCTTGATGGACCAAAGCAGCGATTTCTTTTATTTGACGCATGAATAAACCCAAAGTTGAGGGATTGGTCAGCATGATTCCGGCTGTTCTGGGGCCAACTTTACTTTTCAGTTCTTCCAAATCGATATCGCCGTCTGCGCCGGTTCTTATCTCTATTACCTTAAAACCGCACATCACCGCTGAAGCAGGGTTTGTTCCATGTGCTGCATCAGGAATCAACATTTCATCACGTGCAGTATCTCCACGTGATTGATGATATGCTTTTATCATCGCTACCCCAGCAAATTCACCTTGCGATCCTGCCATAGGCGTGAGCGACACTCCGGCCATTCCGGTTATTTCCGCAATATTGTTTTGTAAGCGGTACAGTGCTTCAAGAAAACCTTGGCTGTCTGTCTCCAAAGCTAAAGGATGCCGATGAGCAAAGCCAGGGTTAGAAGCCGCCTTTTGTACACCTTTGGGATTGTATTTCATGGTACAGGAGCCCAGAGGATAAAAATGGGTATCTATGGAAAAATTTTTGTGAGACAAGCGAGTGAAGTGGCGCACTACCTGTAATTCGGAACAAGCGGGCATTCTTGGCGGCGTTTTCCGTTGAAATTCTGCGGGTATCGCATAAGCGCTTTGAGCAATTTTGGGCGCTTGAGCCATAGATTGTCGTCCATTTTTCGATAATTCAAAAATCATCATAATGTACCTTCCGTTTTTTGAATAAGTTCTTTGAGTTCGTCTCTGTACATCCGTGGGGTAAACTCAATAAAGTGGTACTCAGCAATTTCAGCCAGGAAATAAGGATCTTTTTTAAATATGGATTCCAGATATTCTCTGTCGTTGGTGTTTGCGATAATAATACCCCCGGTTCTCGGTTTCATCGGGCCTGAAACAAGTAACAGCCCCTGTTTGTAATAGTAATCAAGAAACTCTCGGTGAGCCTGTAAATATTTATCAACCTCATTAACAGGAGTGAGATAGTTCAGTTGAATAATAATCATCAGGCACCTCCATGGGTCATAATCGTTTTTAGTGTGTGCGTATAAGTTGCGATGTCTGCGGCGGTACGCATTTCAGTAGCACAAACCAAAAGGGTATTCGTCAGTTGTTCATAATGAAGGCCTGGCATGTATCCTCCGGCAATCCCTGCAGCGGAGAGTTGTGTTAATACATGCTCTACCGGTTGATTCAGTTTGAGTACCGCTTCATGGAAATAAGGGGCTTTGAACACTTGCTCTACACCATCAATCTGGATGAGCGCCTCAACCAGATCGTGGGTGTTTTGATGGCATTGACTGGCAACCTGTCTAAGCCCTTCTGCACCCAGCAAACTCATGTGAATGGTCGCTGCTGTGACCAGCAATCCCTGATTCGTGCAAATATTAGAGGTCGCTTTACCACGACGTATGTGCTGTTCACGAGCCTGGAGGGTCAGACTAAAACCGGTTTTACCGTCTTTATCAACGGTGCAGCCAATTAAACGGCCAGGCAATTGACGCACATGCGCCATACGGGTGCTTAAAAAACCAAAATAGGGACCGCCTGATGCCATGGGAGAACCCAGCGGTTGCCCCTCTCCGCATGCAATGTCAACGCCATGCTCGCCCCAAAGACCGGGAGGATTGAGTAACGCTAGTGACACCGGATTAACACAGGCCACGCTAATGGTTTTATTCTGATGAGCCCAGTCAACGAGTTTATCAACTTGTTCCAGACAGCCGAAGAAATTGGGTTGTGCGATGACGAGCGCAGTAATGTCTTCCCCGGTATAGTGTTCAAGAGCAGATAAAGCGGTGATCCCTTCTTGCGTATCATATGGTAAAGTAATTACCTCAATATGTTGATTACGAACAATCGTTTCCAGGGTTTCACGATAATAGGGATGAACGGTACCGGCGATTAATACACGGTTGGTTTTGCTGTGTTTGTTTACTCGTACCGCCATCAGTACCGCTTCAGCAAGGGCAGTGGCTCCGTCATACATGGAGGCGTTGGATACTTCCATACCCGTCAATTCGCAGATCATGGTTTGGTATTCATACAGCAATTGCAGTGTTCCCTGACTGGCTTCTGCCTGATAAGGGGTGTATGCAGTTAAAAATTCACCACGTGAAGCGATATCCCACACTGCAGCCGGGATATGGTGTTCATAACAGCCGGCGCCAATAAAACAAATACCGTTGCGATTCTTATTGGCTAGAGTTTGAGCTTCTTTCAGCATGTCCATTTCATTGACGCCAGAGGGCATGTTTTGAAATCCACTGAAGTGCAAGGCTGCTGGAATCTCGTCAAATAAAGCCTGGATGTCGTTGACGCCAATAGTAGTCAACATTTCTTTAGTATCTTCAGGAGTGTGCGGGATATAAGGCATGATTAATTTTCCTCAGCTATCTCATTTTGATATTGATCAGCACTTAATAACTCATTAATTTGACTGGGGTTATTGGGCTTTATTTTTACCAACCATCCGGTGCTGTAGGGATCTGTATTGACTATAGCCGGATTTTCAACAACGGCATCGTTAATTGCTGTGACCACGCCGCTGATTGGCGCATAAAAATCAGAAGCAGCTTTTACTGATTCCACCACGCCTAATTCCTGTCCCGCAGTAACTTCGTCGCCAATTTCAGGCAACTCAACAAACACCATATCGCCAAGTAACTGTTGGGCGTGATCGGTGATGCCAATAGTGACTTCTTCCTGACCTGGTTTTAACCATTCATGTGTTGCGGTGAATTTTAACTCATTCATTGTTATATCCTTAATGTATGAAATAGTCATTTAAACGGAATTCAGTTAAATGGCCTTTCCTTGTTTAACAAAACGTGGTTTTCCTACTTTTGCTGGAACCAGTTTACCCCTTATATCGACCATAACTTTATCACCTGTTGCCACTGGAACTCGTGCCAAAGCAATGGAGTGTTCCAGAGTGGGGGAATAACTGCCACTGGTAATTATTCCATCACAAGCCCCTTCTACTATCACTTTTTGACCATGGCGCATAATCCCTTTTTCCAAGAGGGTTAGTCCTACCATTTTCCGTTTTATACCCTGTTGTTTTTGCGACATTAATGCGCCCATGCCGATAAATCCTCTGTCTTGCGGTTCCCATTTCACAGTCCAGGCAAGTCCCGATTCAAGCGGCGTTGTTGTTTCATCCATGTCTTGGCCGTAAAGCATCATACCTGCTTCGAGCCTTAAGGTATCACGCGCAGCAAGTCCGCATGGGGTTACCCCGGCATTTATTAATTTCTGCCACAACTGAGTTACCTGTTCTTGGGGAACGATGAGTTCGAATCCGTCTTCTCCAGTGTATCCTGTGCGGGCAAAAAACCAGTTATCTACATCAACACATTCAAAGTGGGTCAGGGTTGAAACGGCATCTGTTTGTGCCGGACTTAAGACGCTCAGGGTTTTGATTATTGCATTGGGTCCTTGAACGGCTATCATTGCTAATTCGCCTCGTTCTTGTAATCCGACTGCAAAGCCTTCGCTTTTTTGACGGATCCAGTTGATGTCGTTTTGTCGAGTTGCTGAATTAAGAACGACCCGATAATTATCGGAGGCACGTTGATAAACAATCAAGTCATCGATAATTCCACCATGCTCATTACACATACAACTGTATAGCGCTTTACCATTGTGCTGTAATTGGTCTATGTCATTGGTGAGTATTTTGCGCAAAAATTGACGTCCACCAGCTCCAAGAATATCGACTATGGTCATGTGCGACACGTCAAAAACACCTGCGTCTTTGCGAACTGTATGATGTTCGTTGAGTTGTGAACCGTAGTGCAGGGGCATGTCCCATCCATGAAAATCAACCATTTTGGCACCGCTGGCCAAGTGAGTGGCGTGCAGAGGGGTTTTAGCAGTCATTGCGTGTCCTTTCATTTATCGTCATGATGTTTGTGATTATACTCGTTGCGATTAAATTTGCGAGATTTAGCTTTTGATTTTTCACATTATTAAATGAAATAACGATATACTTTATATTTAAGGGATTTTCATAATGAATTGGCTTAACTCTGGGAGATGGGTGCTGGATGTTGGTTGGTTAATTATTCTTTCAGTGTTCTTCATCCATTTTTGGCGTAATCGATCGGCACTGGTGCAATCACGATCCTGGTTACAAGTTAAAGGCCATATTACTCGCTGTGAATGGACCAGAGTTGGTCATAGCCTCTGGCCTAAAATTGAATACCTCTATCAGGTTCAGGACAGGGAGCTGACAGGAGAGTATCTGTTCCTGGATACCTCGCACAATAATCCTAATTCCAGTTATTCTCGACGCATTGCTTACAAAGCAGCTTTGGCTTTTAAAGAAAATTCAGAAATTGACGTGTATTATAATCCCAATAAACCAGAGCAGTCTGCTTTGGATGTCACTATTCCGGTGAAATTAAATTTCATTTTAGTGCTACTAGGTGTCTTGATTGCTTTTCATTTGGGTTTCATTATTTATCGGCTACTGGGATAGCGTTTTCGGTTTGCGGGATTTTACACTCGCATGGAGGCTCAATAATGCTGGATTGGAGGCTGGTGACTGCCAATCCTCGTACTCCTTGACCTGAGGGTGCCTGCATGAAATTTAAGATGACTTTTAGGTTTTGTTGCTGTTGGTATTGTGGATTTTTATAAACCACAAGAACGGTCATGGTTGCTTGCCAATGAGTTGGATTAACCGGAGTTACTATAGGTGGTTGCGTTGCAACTGCAGTGACTTCGTAGGCGTTTTTTTGTACCGCTTCCGGTAATTTGGAATCGTCTAGTGCCTTGGTGTAGGCAATCCAACCATCAGAAGTAAAGTATTTGGCAATTTCTCTTTGCTGTTGCAGGAAATTTTTGGAGTCAAAAGTGTAGGTTGCAACAATGGCTTCATTAGCCCAAACGGCCAATTGAGCTTTGTCTGGTGCGGTAATCCCTATTTGGGTTGCCAAAAACAGGAATAGGCCTGTTGTCATAGTGAATACTTTATTCATGGATGCTTCATCTCAATGCGCTCATATCCTAAGTGTGTAACACTAAGCCAGAAACTGTTTTGAATTATAAAACTTGAGTCTAATATAAAAAAAACCCCGGTTAAAGTACCGGGGAACATTATGTAACCGAGTTTCATAAACTCGTTTACAGCCCCGCATAAAGAGGGAAAGCGGGGAGGAGCATTCGGGGGAGAATACTCACTTATTAGACACTGGGAAGTCAATAAAGTTCCATATTAGTTCAAAAATAAACCAATTCATTGTGATAACGCGTTTAATCTATACAGATTAAACCTATTTTATGGTATTTTATTCAATGTGGATTCATTGATTTACTGACTACAAAATACTTGCCTAAGCCCTGTCTCAAATTAAGGTACATACAACCATGGTACGTAACAGCCGTTTTTATTCCGCTAATCCTGATTCAGTTGGTCGATTAATCAATCGCTGGGATTTGCTGTTACTTGTTTTAATTTTTTCCGTGTTGTTTTTTTTGGGTTGGGCCGGGTCGCAAATGGCAACGCCCTATCAGTTGGGCGATCAGATCCCCATTTCTCTGGCTCCGGCTAATCTTCCTTTTTACGCCTTGCGTACCGTATTACGATTGTTTATCGCTTTGATTTTTTCCATAGTTTTCACGTTTGTTGTTGGTGCTCTGGCCGCCAAAAATCGTCGGGCTGAGCAGATTATTATTCCTGCCATTGATATTTTACAATCCATCCCGGTGCTGAGTTTTTTATCCATTACCGTTACAGGTTTTATTCATCTGTTTCCTAATAGTTTATTAGGCCCAGAGTGCGCCTCTATTTTTGCGATATTTTGTGCTCAGGTATGGAATATGACCTTTGGCTTCTATCAATCTTTGAAAACATTACCCCATGATTTAAAAGAAGTTTCCGCTATGTTTCGACTTTCAGCATGGCAGCGGTTCTGGAAAGTGGAAGTGCCTTTTTCCATGTCGGGACTGTTATGGAATATGATGATTTCCATGTCGGCAAGTTGGTTTTTTGTGGTTTTATCCGAAGCCATTTCTGTCGCTCATCAAAACATTCGCTTACCCGGAGTTGGGTCTTATATCGCATTAGCTATAGCGCAAAAAGATCTGCATGCGGTGGGTTATGCCATTGTGACCATGATGATCGTTATTTTCTTGTACGATCAAATTTTATTCAGGCCTTTAATTGCCTGGTCAGAAAAATTTAAAGTAGAGCAATCACCCGATGAATCCGAATATCAGTCCTGGCTTATTGATTTGATTCGCAGCAGTCGACTGATGAAGCGGTTTACTAAGGGGATTGGGATAGTTGTCGGCGCCTTTGTCAATGCTCGGTGGCTTCGTCTTGGTGAACCTAAAGCAGTAAGAGAAATTGATTTTAAACGACAAAAGCGTATGGATAGATTATGGGGTACATTGGTTATTCTCTCTATAGTCAGCGGCAGTTGGTTATTGCTGCAATTTATTCTTGCTGAGCTGAAAGTCAGTGATATTTTGCATGTGTTCTTACTTGGAGCAGCAACTGGTACACGAGTTATCGTACTCATTATCATCAGTTCGTTAATCTGGATACCGGTTGGTGTTTGGATAGGCCTAAGACCCAGACTTGCGCAGAAGATTCAACCTGTAATCCAGTTTGTAGCCGCCTTTCCGGCTAATTTATTTTATCCCCTTTTTGTTATCGCTATAGTTGAATTTCATTTAAGTGTCGAAATATGGGTTACCCCTCTCATGATTCTTGGTACGCAGTGGTATATCTTGTTTAACGTCATTGCTGGAGCATCGAGTATTCCCAGAGATTTGTATCTTGCTGCAGATAATTTTGGTTTGAAAGGATGGAACTGGTGGAAGCGTCTGGCTTTACCTGGCATTTTCCCCTTTTATATTACGGGCGCCATAACCGCCGCAGGCGGTGCCTGGAATGCGAGTATTGTTGCGGAATGGGTTAGTTGGGGAAATGTCACCTTGCAAGCGACTGGGTTGGGGGAATACATACAAGCCAGTACTACAGCAGGTGATTTTCCAAAAATTGCGTTGGGAACCACTATGATGTGCCTTTATGTTCTGGCGTTTAATCATCTTATCTGGCGTCCATTGTATCGATTAGCAGAAGAACGTTTTAATTTTAATTGAGGCACTTATGTCTGAAACCATTATTGCTATAGAAAATCTGAGAAAGTCGTTTAAAAAGGCGTCATCTCAAGATTTGTTGGTTCTTGAGGACGTTAATTTTAAATTACAGGAAGGTGAAATAGTCGCCTTGCTTGGGAAATCCGGCTCTGGAAAATCGACTTTATTACGGATTATAGCCGGTTTGGTTGCGCCCTCGAGTGGCTCTGTTACTTACAGAGGCAAAGCAGTCACCAGACCTGTGGAAGGTATTGCCATGGTGTTTCAATCCTTTGCGCTGATGCCTTGGCTTACTGTTCTGGAAAATGTGGAGCTTGGACTTGAAGCACAGGGCGTTAGCCGTGATGAACGCAGGCATAGAGCCATTGAAGCTATTGATATTATCGGTCTTGACGGGTTTGAATCGGCATTTCCCAAAGAATTATCGGGTGGTATGCGACAACGAGTTGGTTTTGCTCGCGCCTTGGTGATTAATCCCGATGTATTGTTAATGGATGAACCGTTTTCAGCGCTTGATGTATTAACCGCAGAAAATTTAAAATCTGATTTGCTGGAATTGTGGAAAGAAAAGAAAACCAATACCAATGGGATTCTACTGGTCACGCATAATATTGAAGAAGCAGCCACCCTGGCTGACCGAATTGTTATTTTTGGCAATGACCCCGGATATATTCGTGCAGAATTACCAGTGACTCTTCCTCAGCCCCGAGATCCAGAAACAGCAGAGTTTCGTGCATTGGTAGACAAGATTTATACGTTGATGACTACCGGGCCTAAAGAAAAAGCCAAGCGTGCGCAAAGAGAGCGACAAATTGGTTTGGGATACCGGTTACCCGATGTTGAGCCTTCAGAATTGTCAGGCTTGATTGAAACCATGAAATCATTTGAAGAGCGCATAGACTTACCAGAACTTGCTGATGAACTCATGATGAATATTGATGACTTGTTCCCCATTCTTGAAACATTGGAAATACTCGGTTTTGCGAAGGTCTCCGCAGGCGACATTCAACTTAGTGATTTGGGAAAACAGTTTTCTGAAGCTGATTTACAGGAGCGAAAGCAGTTATTTGCCCAACGGTTATTGGAAAAAGTTCCTCTTGCTCGTTACATTCGCCGAATTTTAGATGAAAAAGTTGGGCATAGAGTTTCTGAAGAACGTTTTTTAAGTAAGTTAGAAGATTATTTGAGTGAAAAAGAAGCCGATAGAGTTTTGCGAACAATGATTGACTGGGGGCGTTATGCAGAAATATTCGCCTATGATTTTAATACAGGAATTTTAAGTTTGGAAAATCCGGGTAAGGGTTTGTAATTTGCTTAAAACCCAAAGTTTATCACCCTGTTTGTTTCCCTTGTTCTGTGTCCAGCTTAAGGGAAACAACGAGCAGGTCTTTAACGAGTGGACTACGCTGATTTTCGTACCAGATAATCCAATATCTGGAATAAACGCTCCTGACTACCGGCCATTTGCAAATCAGTTTTGTATTTATTGTTTATGACAAATGCGGGCACCGCATTAACCTGATAGCTGGCCATTAAGCTCATGCCGTCTTGAACTCGCATGTCAATAGTAGGGGAGTTTTCAAAAGCACTTTTGGCAATTTCTCGGTCAACACCGTGTGCTGTAAAAAAATCTATCATGGTTTGTTTTGATGCCAAAGGTTTTTTATCCTCCAGAATGGCCTTAAATAATTGTGGGCTTAATTTATCCGCCAATGCCAGGGTTTTTGCGGTGTAGTATGCCTTGGCATAAAGCTCCCAGTCCGGTTTAAATACAACAGGAATGCGTTCGAATTGTACCTGATTTTTCATTTTTCCGGCCCATTGATTTACGGATGGGTCAATTTTATAACACCAGGGACAACCATAACTGAAAAATTCAGTGATTACGGGGATCTTGCCTTTGTTTATTGTTTGCTGAGGGGTGCTGACCACTTGATAGTCTTTACCCTCGATAAACTCTGCGGCAAATGCTATGACAGGTAATAACAATACAATACAAACTAGTTTTTTTAACATGTTTTGTTCCTTAATATAAACCTTCAATGTAGTGGGCTACCGCTTCCATATCATCCTGGCTCATTCTGCCACTGATGTCTCGCATGATATGGTTTAGATCATTGCTTCGTTTACCGTCTTTGAATGCCTGTAATTGCAGTACGGTATATGTTGCTTTTTGACCTGCAAGGACGGGAAAACCAGCCTGAGCATTACCTGTACCATTAGGACCGTGGCAGGCAATGCATGCGGTAATGTGTTTACTAAAATCTCCACCTCGGTAAATTTGTTCGCCACGGCGCAGGTATTTTTTCGGAGTAGAGCCTTGGGCACGTGGCATTTTAGCATAGAATGACGCCAGGTCATTCATGTCTTGTTCACTAAGATTGGCAACCATGGCAATCATGGTAGGAGCAACACGCTGTGTTCCTTGTTGAATGTCTTTTAATTGTTTCACCAAATAGTGCTGATGTTGTCCAGCGAGATTAGGCCACTCAGCTGCGGAACTGATGCCTTGAGGTCCATGACAGGCAGCACAAATCTGGGCTTTATTTTGCACGTCCTGGAGATTTTCCTGTGCGTGCAGAACCAATGGAAAGCACAAGATGAGAGTAAGTGCCAATTTTTTCATCGTTGTCTCATAAATAATGGATAATTTAATGGTACACTGCTTGGGTCAAAATCCCAAAATGAAATTATAATCCATGTTAGTAAATTTATATTCTAAAGCAGTATTTCTAAAAAGTGCAGCCCGTGTTGATCAGTTACCTGAAGATATTGGTTACGAAGTCGCTTTTGCTGGCCGATCCAATGCGGGTAAATCCAGTGCCCTTAATTGTTTAACCGGTATAAAAAGTCTTGCCAGAACCAGTAAGACACCCGGACGTACTCAATTAATCAATTTATTTTCTCTGGATGAGCAACGCCGCTTGGTTGATTTACCTGGATACGGCTACGCAAAAGTAGCTTTGCAAATCAAACAGGAGTGGCAGAAAAATCTGGCACACTATCTTGAGGTCAGAGAGAGTCTTAAAGGGCTGATTCTTTTAATGGATGTGCGTCATCCACTAAAAGATTTGGATCAAATGATGATAGATTGGGCGTTGAACCGAGAACTTCCCGTTCATATTTTACTCACTAAATCCGATAAATTAAGCCGTAGCGAAGTAAAAAATACGGTGCTTAAAGTACGCAAGCATTATGAATTAGCTGAACATTTGATTTCTGTTCAGTCTTTTTCATCGCTTAAAAAAGACGGTATTGATGCTTTGGTTGCCGTATTAAATTCCTGGTTGATGCTGGATTAATTGGGGTTTATCCTTACCATGCAAATGCTCCTGAGTTATGGGGTAGTTGCATGGTAAGTCTTTATTATCCGATAATGTCGTTCATTAATTCCTCGACAACATGGGGGTTGGCCAGGGTGGATAAATCGCCTAGTTGGGAAATATTGTCTACTTCATGACAGGCTATTTTGCGTAAAATTCGGCGCATTATTTTGCCTGAGCGGGTTTTGGGCAAATCGCTGGCAAAATAGATTACATCCGGTTTTGCTATAGCGCTAATTTCCTCTTTTACTTGCTCGACTAAAACTTTTTTTAGTTGCTCATCACCAACATACCCCTGTTTTAAAATAACAAAAGCAAAAATCCCCTGACCTTTTATTTCATGAGGAATACCGACCACGCCAGCCTCAGCTACACTGGGGTGGCTGACAAGAGCGCTTTCAATTTCTGCAGTACCTAGTCTGTGCCCGGAAATATTTAAAACATCATCGATACGGCCGGTAATCCAATAATCACCATCTTTATCTCTTTTTGCACCATCACCGGTTATGTAATAGCCATTCATAAAATAGGTGGCACAATAGCGTTGATGATCTCCAGCTATGGTGCGCGC
Source organism: Legionella worsleiensis (assembly GCF_001467535.1). Lineage (GTDB taxonomy): Bacteria > Pseudomonadota > Gammaproteobacteria > Legionellales > Legionellaceae > Legionella > Legionella worsleiensis. The sequence continues at coordinate 76,977 of NZ_LNZC01000004.1, read as the reverse complement.
AATTGAGGGCCATGGATATTTTATTGCCAGTGAGCCTTCACCTGCTCCCTGAACTTCATCACCTTGATTATCGAGCAATACGGGAATAATTCCCGGTACTGGCTGACGGGCTGATCCGGGTTTAATCGTTGAATCATCGAATCGTGGACTAATCATGATGGCTCCAGTTTCTGTTTGCCACCAGGTATCCACAACCGGACATCTTCCCTGGCCTACTTTTTGATGGTACCAGTTCCAGGCTTCTGGATTAATAGGCTCGCCAACCGTGCCTATGAGGCGCAGAGATGCTCGAGAGCTTGATTCCAACCACTGATCCCCGGCCCGCATTAATGACCTGATGGCCGTGGGGGCTGTATAAAAGACATTAACCTTGTGTTTGTCGATGATTTGCCAATTTCTTGCTGGATTAGGCCATGTCGGTATCCCTTCGTACATCAGGGTAGTAATGCCATTACACAGGGGGGCATAAACGACATAACTATGGCCAGTAATCCAACCAACATCCGCAGTACACCAAAATACTTCATTGTTTTGACAATTAAACAGTAGTTGATGTGTGTATGCTGCCTGAACCAAATATCCTCCTGTGGTATGAACAACGCCTTTGGGTTGTCCTGTACTTCCTGAGGTATACAAAATAAAAAGAGGATCTTCAGCATTCATAGGTTCGGGCTCACATTGAGCCGATACCTGTTGCCTGAGCTCATGCCACCAATAACAGTTGCTGGCTTGTGATGATGTTGATGTATTGTCCTTCTTGATGATTAATTGGTTTAAGTTCAGGTTGGCGCAGGCTTCATCTGCCTGCTCTTTTAGATTAATCTCTTTCCCGCCACGGTTAAAATGGTCTGCGGTAATTAATAAGGAACACTCGGAGGCGATTAAACGTTGTCTTAGCGCATGCGCTGAAAAACCGGCAAAAACTACCGTATGAACTGCACCAATACGAGCACAAGCCAGCATGGCAATTGCCGCTTCAGGTATCATGGGTAAATATATCGCTACTTTATCCCCTTTTTTTATGTACAAATGCTTAAGAACATTACTCATTCGACAGACTTCTGCATGCAATTGGGCGAAGGTGAGCGTTTGATGCTCTTCTTCCGTATCTCCTTCCCAGATAATGGCGGTTTGATTGGCTTTTTGCGCCAGATGCCGGTCAAGGCAGTTTGCACTGACGTTTAATTGGCCACCGTTGAACCAGTTGATGTAGCCTTCTTTAAATCCCCCGTTAAGGATGCTATCCCAGGGTTGTATCCAGTCAAGAGTTTGGCTTGCGATTTCAGACCAAAATTCCGTTAATGCGTCTAAAGTGTCGGTCAATTTAGGGTGTGCTAAAGAAATGGACTTCATGTTACACCTCAACGCCTTGAGCAATCAGTTTAATGATTGCAGAAAAATCAGTATCTCCAAGCCCTTGATTAATGAAGTGTTGATAGAGTTGGGTAACATGAGCTCCCAAAGGAGTTGTAACGTGTGCAGCACGTGCCGTTTCCTGACTTAATTTTAAATCTTTTAGCATCATGGCCGCTGCAAATCCGGGTTTGTATTCGTTATTGGCTGGAACGTTATCCAAAACCCCGGGAACCGGAATGTATTTGCTCATAGCCCAGCATTGTCCTGATGAGTTACTGACTACTTCAAAGAGTTTTTCCGCAGACAGCCCCAGTTGTTCTGCCAAAACAAAAGCTTCGGAAACGGCAACCATGGAAATACCGAGAATCATGTTATTGCATATTTTCGCAGCCTGGCCACTACCCGAGTTGCCAGTATGAATTATTTTTTGTCCCATATGGGCAAGAATGGGTTGTGCGGCATGAAAAACATCAACTTCACCACCTACCATAAAGGTCAGTGTGCCGGCCGCTGCCCCGGCAACACCTCCTGAAACTGGAGCATCCACAGAGCGTAGACCATGCTCCCTGGCCAGCTGATGAAACTCACGAGAAGAATGGACATCTATAGTAGAGCAATCAATGAATAATGCATTCGAATTGGCATGGCTGAATAATCCATTTCCTCCCTTGCAGACCTTTAATACCTGTTCACCTGTTTGCAGCATGGTAATAAGCACATCCTGATTACGTGCTACTTCTTGCTGCGTGAGCGCTTTGGTACCACCTGCTTGGGAAAATTGTGCTAAGGCCGATTCTTGCAGATCATATCCGGTAACATGATATCCTGCCTTGATCAGATTAATCGCCATGGGCAAACCCATATGTCCCAACCCTATAAAGCCTATTCTAGTCATTGATTACTCCGTAACGATTGATAATGTTCCGTTGATTTGGTTTTGTTAATGGGTAGGCATGGTAAATGCACTTTCCTTGGATTGAGTTACGGGCCATTTACTGGTTATTGTTTTGCGGCGAGTATAAAAGTGAATGCTTTCTGCGCCATGCATGTTGGTATCGCCAAAAGAAGAACGTTTCCATCCACCAAAGGGGTGATTGGCAATAGGTACAGGAATCGGTATGTTCACGCCTACCATACCGGCCTGAACTTTTTGGCTGTATTCACGAGCGGTAAATCCATCACGGGTAAATATGGCAGTGCCATTACCGTATTGATGTCTGTTAACCAGAGCCAGTGCTTCTGCAAAATGATTGACTCGAACAACCGCAAGGACAGGACCAAAAATTTCATTTTGATATACGGTCATGTGTTCCTTTACCTTATCAAAAAGACAGGGTCCAACAAAAAAACCTTGTGGGTACTGGGGATGCTTATACGAACGGCCATCGATAATCAGTTGAGCTCCTTCATTCACTCCTTTGTCTACAGCTGCTAATACTCGTTGTTGATGCGCATGGCTGATTAATGGCCCCATGTCGGCACCTATTACATCGCCAGCATCAATTTTCATCGCACGAATTTGCGGCGCCATTTTGGCAATTAACGCATCAGCAGTTTCATCGCCCACAACTACGGCTACCGATAAGGCCATGCATCGTTCACCAGCAGATCCATACGCAGCTCCGATAATGGCACTGGCTGCCTGGTCTAAATCGGCATCCGGCATGACAACACAGTGGTTTTTGGCACCACCAAAGGTATGGGCTCTTTTTCCATAGGCGGTAGCCGTAGTATAAATAGACTGAGCAACGGGTGTGGAGGCTACCGCTGTGAATGCGGCAATATCAGGATGAGCCAGTAAGTGTTCAACGGTTGCTTTATTACCTTGCAGGCAATTTACGACACCTGGTGGTAAACCTGCATCGTTTAATAATTCCATTAATCGTATTGGAGCCGAGGGATCTTGTTCTGAGGGTTTTAAAATAAAGGTATTGCCGCAGGCTATGGCGGGGATCATCATCCAAATCGGTACCATAACTGGAAAATTAAAGGGGGATACTCCTGCGCACACACCTAATGGTTGCCTGAAGGTATGACAGTCAATTTGGCTTGCAACATCAGCAGAAAAATCGCCTTTCAGTTGGTTTACCAGCCCGCAATGAAATTCAACTACCTCGATACCGCGAGCTACGGAACCCTTGGCATCTTCCAGCGTTTTGCCATGTTCTCGAGTCACAATGCGAGCCAGATCCGTTTGATGTTTTTCTAATAGATCTCTGAATTTAAACAGGATGCGCGCTCTTTTGATTGCAGGAGTTTCAGCCCACTCAATTCCTGCCTCTTTTGCTGTTGTTACCGCTTTATCGCAAAGCGATTTGGATGCAAAATGTACCTGACCAATCGTTTCACCTAGGGCTGGATTGAATACAGGATGAGCTTCTGTGTTGGACTCAGTGATCAGTTGACCACCTATAAAATGGGGTACGTTATATCCCATGGTTAAACTCCTTTTTTAATGTGTTATGGGCGTTATGGTGTTTAAAATACGATTGACGTCGTCTTGCACAAACGGCTCATGAAGTATCTGATTCATCGCTGATGCCAGTTATTTAACAATACCGTGTTACATTGATTTTTCAGTCATTGTTTTTAAAATAACCCTATAGTATCGTCTGGTTTTACTTTTCTGAAAGCACAGAGTTTCCACTACTGCACAATGGACAGGATTTCCAGCGTTGTTTAGCGCATTTTGGAACGCATCGCCAATATTTGACTCAGAAAATCCCACGAAATCCTCTATACTTTTCATAGACATCCTTTTATTATTTATCCAAAAAATACAGTTTAGCATGAAGTAAAACTATTAAGGTACTCAACTTCCTGATATCTTATCTGAGAAAATAATTTTAATGACGGCACAAATGATTGTTTCGTAAAATTATTTGTACAATAATAAAAATAAAAAAGCAGTAAGGGAATAAGCTATGGGAAAAGGTATAATTTTACGTCTTTTGGAAGGTACTGAAATATCACCAGAATTATCTCGCACACTGGTTAAGCTCATACCCGATTATCGCATCGAATATTTTCAAGACAAACCCAATTACCGCCGAAGTTATCAAAGACGCATAGACAGTCTTCATGATGCATTTTTATTCATGCTGGACGCATACCCCCTGGATTCCCGATTTACCTCTATAACTGCTGAAACACTGAAAAATTTTGTGCTGGAAGTGAAAGCGTCCTGTAATCTGGCCACAGACTCTGTGGAACATTTACAAACCGAGCTGGTAAATTTCACCGCCAGATTGGTTCAAATTATTTCTGTATGCTGGAAATGGTCAGAAGGCAAGGAGTTCAATGAGGCTGTTGATTGTTTGAATGATGCCGAGCAGTATGTGTTAATGAGTAGGGGGCGATATGATTTGGCTACGTTAATGCCCATGCAAACAGAACGGGGTATGGACTATATTTTACAGTATGACGAGTCACTGCCTCCTTGTTCTGATGAACTCATTACCGAATTAAATGCGATAAGATTCACGGCTTATCCCAAAACACCTGTTTGGTTTAGGAGCCTTCAAGAATTTCAAAAAGAGTATTTCGTTAATTTAGAGATTAGTCCACCTAATGTTGCCTCAATCACAAGCGACATTTATAAGTTTATTCGCTTATGGGATGAGTTAAAAAGCACATCACGAGATATTATTCTTGAATTAAGAGACATTGATAATTTATCTCAATTTTCTAAAGCTCAGAAAGCCGTACTAAACGTACTTGCAGCTGAACCGTGGTGCATTGATGCTAACCTAATACTTTTGAAGGACTTTGTATCGAAGCAAGAGATCAGTCCTGCCTTTTTGGATTCTCTTGATAAACTGCCTAAACTCCCTTTATGGTATTGGTCATTATCCACGGTACAGCAAAGTTTTCTGGCACATGCCTTGCGATGTGATGCACCTGTAGAGGAAGTGGTATCCTTTTTATCCAGTAGGCACCGAACCTTGCCCGCTCCAGCAAATTTTGCAGCTCATCGCCTTTTCAAAATAATGCCCAATGAGGTTCAGGAAGATGAGTCCTTAGCGGTAAAAGAGCTGTATGGAAAACGGTTTAGATCAGCTCATATAGGCAGTCGCGATACTTTAAAATCACCTTTATCGGTCAAACGCAGGCATTGTGATTCAAATTTTTCCATGGTGATGAAGGATGCCAAACCTAATCAATTGTGTTTATTACAGACTCTGATTAGTCCCTTGTATGTCACAGACTATATCCCCTCTATACTTCGGCATACCTTGTCAGTCACACCCGATCTCGAATTATTCAAACTCGCACGGTCTACAGTGCAAAGAAGTAAAAAAGCGCCTGTCATTTTACAGCACAATCATCCTTTTAATTACGCCCGTTATTTGTATTATACAGCCTCTGATGATGCTGATAGTCTGACCATGTTGTCTACAGTTCGCGATTTAGAGGTTCAAACTCCTGAGCTGACGGATCTTTTAAACGAGTACCAGCGTGTGCTTGAATCGCCCATTGGTTCCGCAACTGTTTGGGATTACAAAGGCCGAGAATTGTTTTTAGCTTCTTTAGAACAAGTCATTATCCTCACACTAAATGGCCATAGCTATGGCTCTTGTGTTAGTGGCAAGGATAGAAAAGCGGTTGAGTTGATGCATACCGATGCCATGATTTTATACAAGGAACGCTATGGAGCATGGCCTAAATTTGATGCGCCACTCACTCACGCAGATCGCATTAATTTTATTAATATTTTTGTCGATATTTATATGACACGACATCAGCACGAGCACGCTGGTCAAAATGCGCCTGGCGCTGACGGCATCAAAACTCCTGATATGTATTTACCTGCTGATATTATTACCGCAATTAATCTTCGCTTGGGTACTGAAAAAGGCGTGGATTATGATGATTTGATGGCTACCGGAAATGAGGTGAAGCATATCAGTAAATATCTGAAGTACTCTTTTATCACTAAAAATGAATTGCAATGTAAATTAACAGCCAGACAATTAGGTGAGGGTATGTGTAATCGATTGTATGATGCTCTGAGTTCATTAATTAGCGAAAGAAGTCGTTTTATAAAAAAACGTAAAGAATGGGGATTTAGCATATTTGATACATCTTCTCAATTACCTGCGGGAATCGCGAAAATAATTGGCTTGATTCAGGATAAAAATGCGGGTGATAATAATATATTACGGATGGAAAAAATATTTTTGGAAGTATTTAACAGGCCTGTATCTGATGATACACGTACAATCTATACGATCTCAATATACGGCAGGATAAGAAGCATAGTGACTTCAGTATTTGAGGTACATAATGAGTCTCTTGATTTTCTTGCGAATACAACGGTGGATGAATGGTCAAGACTGTTTGAAGAATCAAAACGAGCCAACAGTAGTGTTGTCGCCTGTTAACTCGCTGTATGTATCGTCTGAATAGGCGCTATTGGCTCATCTCAACGGTCTATTGAAACAAATGATACCCAATTTGTCCTGTAGTCTTCGTTTAGCGTAATTGGAGCACATGTCAGGTAGTAGCTTCTTTATAGATAAAGAAGCTGGCCTGGATGAGCGAGGCTAGAAATTACAACACATGTTCCAGTCCATAAATCAGCGTGTTTAATCCCAGTACTTTTTGACAGGCAAGAATTACCCCAGGCATAAAACAGCGACGATCGATACTGTCATGGGTTATGGACAGCGTTTCGCCAAGGTTTCCAAAGAGTACTTCCTGACGTGCGAGCACCCCTGGCAGGCGTAAGGAGTGTATATTAATGTCCTGATAAGTGCCCCCGCGAGCACCCGGAATCAGTTCTTTTAGTACCAGTGTATTTTTTTTATTTTTGCGTGCTGAGGCTATCATTTCTGCTGTTTTTAAAGCCGTTCCAGATGGGGCATCCAGCTTGTTTTGGTGATGGGTTTCAATGATTTCTACTTCAGACAAGTACTCAGACGCTTTGGCTGCAAAAGACATCATGAGTACGGCACCAATAGAAAAATTGGGAACAATAATTCCACCAAGCTGACGAGATTCACATGCGTTTGTTAATTCATGAATTTGTTCTGTAATGAGTCCTGATGTTCCTATGACAGGGCAAGCACCATTTTGGATAATCGTCTGCGTATTATTGTAAACGCAATCTGCCCGAGTTAGGTCAACTACAATCTGAGCACTGTTTTTGGTTATCGCCTCAGCCAGGTTGTCCTGTTTGGTCAGCTGGGCTACCAGTTCAAAATCAGGGTGATTCGCCAAGGTTTCACAGGCAAGGGAACCCATTTTACCCTGTGCTCCGTTAACAATAATTCGAATGGACATCAGTTCTCCAGGTAGTGTGTTTGATGGATTTAAACACGTTATAGATAATTATTCTGTTTCTTCTGTAGCGGTTTTATTTTCCGGGTGAACCAAACGCCAGGCCCAAATGGTCGCAAAAGGCCATCCAACCACAGTAGCCTGCATGATTAAAGCAACAAATGCCCCACCGGGATTATCATGAAGCAAAAGCACGAGCCAAGGAAAGAATAACGCCAGAATAGACATAAAAAATCGTTTCATAATCTGTTCACCCTATGTTAGATGATTAATTATAGGTGTATCTTAAAGTATTTTTCTAATCGGATACAGCTTAAGCCCTGTAATTGCGTTAAGAGTGCTTGCAAAAAACCGTTAAACATTGTACATTGTGCGCTCATTTCTAAAACAAATGACCTAACTATTCCATTTTCTGATATCGGATATGAAAACCAACAACGCACGGATAATTGACAACTTTCATTCCATAATACGTTCTAAAATAAAGGTACCATAATGAGAAAACAGGAGCTGCATCCACGCACCGCTGTAATCAATAAATCCCAAAAAAATCAATCCAGACGAGCTCGATCGCAAGCACTGGTTTGGCTGGCTGCTAATTTTCCCAGTGCATTTGATAATTCATTACGCATACGCCCTTTAAAAACCGGCATTATGGATGACATTTTGCAGTTCGCTGATAAAGCCGCAGAAGCCGGTATTTCAAAAAGTAAGCTTAGAGAAGCGGTTGTCCTTTTTACCCGTCGCCTTGATTATCTCACCTGTTTGAAAGCTCGAGAAAAGCGAATTGATTTGCAGGGCAATGTGGTTAGTGATGTCTCTGATGAAGAAGCGGAGCATGCAGCTGCGAAAATAAAAAAACGAGTAGAAAAAAGTGTGCGAAACGCACGTAAAATAATGGCCGGTAAATTGTCTACGCAACAACCTGCAAGCGTGATGCAGCAACCAACACAGACCTACGCCAAGTCTGCCAGCCATAGTGCAGCAGCCCCTAGTGACGATTACTTGCCAACGTATCCCCCCAGAGCTCCGGCGTTTAGTGCTCACCATGCAGCAGCTCAACCAGTAAGAACGGCTGCGGTTGTGGTGAAACATAAAACAACACGGCAATACGATCCTGATGCGGTTGCACGGCTCAAAGAGAAATTAGGATTATCTCGTAGCGCAGAAGAGAAAAAAGAGACCGTTGAGTAAATGAAGCTGCGAACCATACTGCTTGGCTTTTTATTCGTTCAGTCAGCTTTTGCTTCGCCTCATTTTGTGGCGTCTCAACCATTGTTTCAGGGTATCTACGATATCAATGGAACGGAATTATGCGCCACAGCCAAACAAACATTGGCCTATTTGCATCAAGGTTCTGGTTATGACCCGCACGTGATTCATGACGGTAAGGTGGTTACTATCCCGCTGAATCGAGTTAAAGCAACATTAACATTTATTTGCGCCAATCAGGATAAATTAAATAATCCAAATTTTGTAAAACGCCATTTTGATTTTATGCGCTGGTATCCTGATAAGCGTCAGGCAAGCCTGCTGGCAACAAATAAGCCTTTATTAAAAAATCTACCCGCTGATCGTTTATTAATGACTAAATATTACGTTCATTTAGCCCATGCCAGTTCAGTAAAAACATCCAGAATGCCCTATGCTCTGCACGGTCTTCCTGCTGACGAACGTGGCTTAACTCTGGAAGATGCAGACAAAAAGCCAGGACTAATTCGTTTGAATTACGGTAAACAGGCAATATTGGCAGGAGCATTAAACGATAAGCCGGTTCCAGTACTTGCTTATGTAAGCCGTGAGGATTTAGAGGCTGCTCTGTTGCAAGGGACTGTTGTTGTTGATTTTGATGGTAAAGAAAAAAAAATATTCAATGTTCACCGGACCAACAATATAGCCTACGACCGAACGAAATCGCCTTATCAACAGGAGCGTTATTGGTATTTTAAACAGGTTGATGGCATAAAAGGGTATGGTAAAGACGCTGATCATAAAATCACCATTAATCCCCAAGTAACATTTGCGGCTGATTTGCACCAGTTTGGTTTGGGTAGAGTATTAATGATTCAGTATCGTGATCATAAGGGTAAGCTCATCGCAAAAGCCGGAATTATGGCAGACACTGGCGGTGCATTTGCTGATAATCTGTACCAGGTTGATTACCTGGCAGGCAGTTATTCTGGACGAGATGCGTTTAATCGTGGAACAAGGCATTTACCCGATTATGTTGATGCTTATATTATGGTTTTAAAAAAGCATTAAATTCCGGTAGTTCCAAAGTGATTTCTGTTTTTAAACGGTCAAAAATTCCTTCTTTGGCAACAAGCCCCTGCTCGAAGCGTTCGAGTTCTTTCAGAGAACCTGTTTTGTTGCTGAAGAACGTACCTATGTAGCCTCGTTCTGTGTACATTTCGGTAAATATTGCCGGAATGACAGTCAGGCCGGCAATAATTCCTGCTATTGTTCTAATGCACTGGATTATTGACTGCAGTACAGGATTTAATTCGTTATACCAATTAGCAAAACCTCGAAATTTGGCGAATTCTCCTTTTGCATGGGTTATTGCATCAATACAGATTGTTTGAAATTGTATAACACGTTCCTGTGATACCGGATTATTAAAAAAATCGTTACGAGCAGCCCTTAGGGTAGTGGTTAAGGACTTGGCAATGGATGCTATTTTGGCGTAGTTGGAATTATATCTGACGTTTGATATGGGACCATGTGGAATGATACTGCTCTCAAAAAATGGCGTTCCCTTGTTCGTTAATTCGGATAATCGGTAAGAAAGTCTGCGAAAAATCTGATTAAATCGGTGTTCTTCTTTTGTAATGGCAATCATCAAGTTAAATTGCTTTTGCGCTTCTGGCTCGGTTTGAGCGATTAATTGCCGATCAAAATGTGAGTTCATATAGTCAGTTATTCTATCGCTTAAATCAATGGACAGAGCCTTGATGTTTGCATCAGCAATTTGATAACACGCCAGTTTTTTTCTCAGCAGCAAAAGTGATCCTAAATCAAATTGAGACAAATCACCTGCGGCAAGGAATACTGATGAAGAGCGAATGGCCTTTTCAATATCGTCATCTAGCATAATTACTGCGTACAATGTGTTGAAATGATTATAGTAAAAGTGCTCAGAATCATGAGTGCTTTTAGGAAATTTAACTTCTATTGCTTTGACTTTATCGATTAAATCAAACCCGTCTTCTTCACTTATTGCTGATTGACCGGAATCCGATGAATTTTTTTTAAAACCAAACTCCAGTGAAGAGCGCTTTTGGGAATCTTCAAATAAACAATTACTTGTATGGCCAAGGCGAAAAACACTCAGTAGCGGTTTATCCTTTAATGGATGAAGCGCCCCAACCGCTTCAAGTACCATGTATTCAATAATATCGAAATTTCGGAGTGTATCTTTAGTAAATTGGAATCCTGCATGGTTTAGTTGGTCACAAATGGTTTTGTATAATGGCATGATATTCTTTGGCAGAGCATAATAGACGGATTATTGCATGGTTTTAGCACATTGTTAATCCTTAGGCGCTGTATTATGTTCCCAACTTTTTTACATGATAATTTAGTTCTCGAGGAGGTTTTATTGCCGTAAGCCTTTATACGAATAAGGGTTTACGGCAAGCAGGATAAGACTATTTTTTAAGGTTAGGGCGTTAGTGCAATGATCTCCATGCTATTCGTTCCTCCCGGGGTTCCTATGGCTTTGCCGCGAGTTAATAAAATGTAGCCATTTTTTTGCAGTAGTTGCAATTTGACTAACTCGTCAATAATGTGTTGATTAAGATGTGCGGTAGCCAGGTGATGATAGTCGAGATATACGGGAAATACATTATTTATCAGACATAAACGTCCCACTGTGCGTTTGTTGGCGGATACGGCAATAACAGGTACAGTGCTATGATGTCTTGAAATCCATAACGCAGTATCGCCCGATTCAGTCAGTGTAATAATCGCTTGAATAGGAAAGTGATTGGCTGCATGCATGGTCGCCATAGCGATAGCCTGATCGGCACGTTGATAATGACAGGATTCAGGATCGGTATGATAAAAAAAGCTGGCATGTTTTTCGGCGCTTAAGCATATTTTATTCACCATAGTGATTACTTTCACCGGAAACTGGCCGCTTGCCGTTTCAGCGGACAGCATCACCGCATCGGTTCCATCCAAAATGGCATTGGCTACATCAGATACTTCTGCCCGAGTAGGTTGAGGATTACTGATCATGGATTCCATCATCTGAGTTGCCGTGATCACTACTTTGTTTAACAGACGAGTTTGCTCAATAATTTGTTTTTGAATGGCAGGAACTTCTGCTGCGCCAATTTCCACACCCAGATCGCCCCTTGCAACCATAATGGCATCTGCTTCCTGAATGATGTCGGTTAGGTGTTCTAATGCCTCAGTGCGTTCAATTTTGGCAATTACGGGCGTAATTTTAGCATCAAATTGCGTCATTAATGCTTTGATGTTGCGAATATCCTGAGCATCTTTTACAAAAGATAAGCTGACATAATCTACCTCAGCCCCAATTGCGATACGTAAATCATTAATGTCTTTTTCTGTTAAGGTTCTGGCTGCCAGACCACCACCTTTTCTGTTTAACCCCTTCAAATCGCTAAGGACACCACCTTCAATAACCTGGCAATAAATTTTTGAACCAATAATATTAATAACTTCTAATTCGATTAATCCGTCGTTGAGTAGCAGATGATCGCCTTTACTCAGCTCATTGGCAAGATTGGGATAAGCCACAGCGACTTCCATATTCGTACCAATCTCTTGAGATTGACAATCCAGAGTAAAATTCTGACCATCAAGAAGGGTAATGGCTTTATCTTTAAAGCGTCCAATTCGAATTTTTGGGCCTTGTAAATCCGCCATAATTGCTACGGGATGATTTAATTCTGCAGAAATTTTTCGTACCCGTTGTATCAGTGTTATCGCAGAAGCATCAGCATGAGAAAAATTAATTCGCACCACATCTACCCCGGCACCAAGCAAGGCACGCAAGGTGACGGGATCATTACTGGCTGGACCAAGGGTCGCAATTATCTTAGTTCTTCTCAACATCTTTAGCCCGCTCCTGCAAAATGGCTACTGCTGGTAAGGTTTTTCCTTCGAGACACTCAAGAAATGCGCCGCCTCCGGTGGAAATATAGGAAATTTGGTTATTTAAATCATAAAGATCCACGGCAGCTAAAGTATCACCACCTCCTGCTATGGAAAATGCATCACTTTCCGCAATTGCAATAGCAAGAGCCCGGGTTCCATAGGCGAATTGGGCAAATTCAAAAACACCAACCGGACCATTCCAGATGATGGTTTTTGCCTCATCAATGATGTCCACATAATCACTGATGGTCATAGGCCCAATATCGAGAATCATGTCGTCAGTCGCAACATTCGCTAATGTTTTGTTAAAGGCTGGGCATGTTTCACTAAATGTTTTACCAACCACTACATCTTTAGGCAAAGGAATCTTACACCCTTTTTCTTCTGCCAGTTTCAGGATCTGGCGTGCTTCATCCAGTAAATCAGGCTCATACAAGGATACACCTATTTCAAATCCCTGGGCTTTAAGAAACGTATTGGCTATTCCTCCACCTGGAATTAAATAATCTACCATGCCAACCAGTTGTTTGAGTAAACTGAGTTTGGTTGAGACTTTTGCTCCGCCAACAACGGCAACAATAGGTTTTTGCGGATTTTTAAGAACATGCTGTAATGCTTCAAGCTCACGAACTAATAATGGACCGGCCACAGCTACAGGAGCATATTGGGCAACACCATAAGTTGATGCTTGTGCCCTGTGAGCGGTTCCAAAAGCATCCATCACGAATACGTCGCACAATTGGGCTAATTTTTTTGCCAGATGTTCATCATTACTTTTTTCACCAGGATTAAATCGAACATTTTCGCAAATAACCAATTCACCGGGTTTAATCTCAATACCATCAAGATATTCACTAACAAAACGGACGGGGTAGTCAAGATTTTTCTGAAGATAATCTGCAACAGGCTCTAACGAAAAGCGGCTTTCGTAGCGGCCTTCTTCGGGTCGTCCCAGGTGTGAGAGTACCATTACCGCCGCACCAGCATCCAGTGCTGAAGTCAACGTTGGTAATGCGGCACGCAACCTTTGGTCGCTGGTAATTATCCCGTCTTTAATGGGCACATTAAGATCTTCGCGAATTAAAACTCGTTTACCCGCAAGGTCTATGTCACTCATTTTAATCAGATTCATGAGTTATCCCTCAACAATTCATCATTTGGTGGGCTGTGTCGAGCATACGATTGGAGAATCCCCATTCATTGTCATACCAGGCAACGATTTTAACGAGGTTACCTAATACTTTCGTTTGAGTTGCATCAAATATTGATGATGCGGGATTGTGGTTAAAATCACAAGACACTAATGGGTCATCGTTTATTTGTAAAATACGGCTTTTTGCCTGGCGAACAATACTATTTACTTCTTCAACGGTTGTGTTGCGTTTTGCGGTAAAGGTTAAATCAATTACCGAAACATTAAGAACAGGAACACGCATGGCAAAACCATCCAGCTTACCGGCTAGCTCTGGTAAAACAAGGCCTACAGCTGCCGCAGCACCTGTTTTGGTTGGAATAATTGATTGCGTCGCTGAACGAGCGCGGCGTAAATCTTTGTGGCTGCCGTCAAGCAACATTTGATCTTTGGTATAGGCATGAACTGTGTTAACCAGGCCATGTTCTATTCCCAATGCGTCATGTAATGGTTTGACAACTGGAGCAAGGCAATTAGTGGTGCACGATGCGTTAGATACTATCTTGTCGCTTGCTTTCAGAAGATGATGGTTGACTCCATAAACAATGGTGGCATCGACCTCTTTGCCTGGCGCTGAAATCAGTACCTTTTTAGCCCCGGCAGTAATGTGTTGCATCGCTGCATCTCTGGTGGTGAAGAAACCGGTACATTCAAACACAATATCAATATCCAAAGTGTTCCAGGGTAAATTTAACGGGTTACGTTCTGCTATAACCTGAATTTTATGGCCATCAACAATGAGTGTATTCCCTTCAACTGATACACTTGATCCAAAATGACCATGTGTCGAATCGTGACGGGTTAAATGTGCGGTGACATCTATTCCTGATAAATCATTGATTGCCACAACTTCAAATTCATTTTGTCTGTTGTATTCAAAAATTGAACGTAAAATACAACGACCAATGCGACCATAGCCATTAATCGCGACTCGTATTGCCATGCTATTTCTCCGATTTGAGGTGCCCTACTCATACCTGTTTTTCGCAAGTATATCCTTTTGATGTTTAAAAGGTGCGGGTTACACTAGTGTTTGTTTTATTAATCGTTCCAAAGTGTTCAAAATACGTTCCTGAGTAATTCCCAGGCTGGTATAAGCTGCTGCTGCTGGTGCAGAAACGCCAAAACTGTCTAAACCTATCACTGCGCCATCCAGCCCCACAAATTGATACCAATAGGCAGTGCTGCCTGCTTCTATAGCGATACGAATTCGAACATTATCAGGTAATACTTCATTTTTATAGGAAAGTTCCTGGGCAAGAAATCGCTCACCGCAGGGCATGGATACTACTCTGATTTTTAATCCTTTCGCTGCAGCTTCTTCGGCGGCTAAAAGGGCCAGATGTACTTCCGAACCGGTTGCTATCAGTATTGCATTCGGTGTTCCATTGCAATCTTTGATAATGTATCCGCCTTTTTTAATTAACTCAGCGGCCTGCTCACTGTGAGGTAGAGCGGGTAGATTTTGACGTGACAGAAGTAAAGACGCAGGCCCGTTATGATGGGCTAGAGAATCTTGCCAGGCAACTGCGGTTTCCATTAAATCAGCAGGGCGCCAGACGGTCATGTCTGGAGTCATACGCAACATGGCGGCATGCTCTACAGGCTGGTGGGTTGGGCCATCTTCTCCCAATCCTATTGAATCATGAGTAAAGACATAAATGACTCTTTGCTTCATTAACGCACTCAAACGAACAGCGTTACGTGCATAATCTGAAAATACCAGGAAGGTACCACCATAAGGAATGAATCCACCATGAACAGCAAGACCATTCATGATGGCTGCCATTGCAAATTCTCTCACCCCATAATACACATAGTTTCCAGAATAATCTTTAGGTGTTATCGCCTTGCTTCCTGACCAGTCGGTGTTGTTGGAGCCGGTCAGATCAGCCGAGCCACCAAGCATTTCGGGTAACAAAGCGGCAAAGTATTCAATACACTGTTGGGATGCTTTTCTTGTCGCTATTGCCTTTTGGTTTGTTCGGCATTGATTGATAAAGGCTGCAGAAGCTTCTTGCCAGTTGTCGGGCAGGTCGCCATT
Source organism: Legionella worsleiensis (assembly GCF_001467535.1). Lineage (GTDB taxonomy): Bacteria > Pseudomonadota > Gammaproteobacteria > Legionellales > Legionellaceae > Legionella > Legionella worsleiensis. The sequence goes on along the minus strand of NZ_LNZC01000004.1, from coordinate 60,973 downwards.
AATACGGCGTAAAAATTCGTAGTTTTTCTCAGGATAGCATTGTTGGTATTCATGGTGCAGTTGCAACCAGTGCTGTTCTTCCTTCTCACCTTGCTCTATATGGTTCCATTGTTGGGCAAGAGCATCAGGAATGACGAAAGGTGCATGTGGCCAGTTGAAAAATTCCCTTACTTGCCGAATGTCATCAGCACTCAGTGGCGAGCCGTGCGATTTTTCACTCCCGGCAACAGAAGATCCCAGTCCAATGATGGTTTTGCACTGAATGAGAGTAGGTTGCGTTGTATTGGCACGGGCTTCAATGATGGCCTGTTCAATGGCATTCATGTCGTGGCCATCAACCTGTTCAATCACTTGCCAGTTGTATGCTCTGAAACGGGCAACAGTATCATCAGTAAACCAGGCTTCAACTTTACCATCAATGGATATGCCATTATCATCGTAAAATACGATAAGTTTTCCCAGTTGCAGAGTGCCCGCCAGTGAACAGGCCTCGTGCGAAATACCTTCCATCAGGCAACCGTCTCCTGCAAAAGCATAGGTGTGATGATTGACGAGTTCAAATTGATCACGATTGAACTGACTGGCCAGTATTTTTTCGGCTAAAGCCATACCCACCGCATTAGCCAAGCCTTGCCCTAAGGGGCCTGTCGTAGTTTCTACTCCGGGGGTATGTCCATACTCTGGATGACCGGGCGTTTTAGAATGCAGCTGGCGAAAATTTTTAAGTTCGTCAAGAGATAAATTATATCCTGTCAGGTAAAGAAGGGAGTAGAGCAGCATGGAACCGTGTCCGTTAGATAACACAAACCGGTCTCTGTTGAACCATTGGGGATTTCGTGGATTAAATTTCAAGAATTTTTTCCATAAAACAGTAGCTATATCCGCCATACCTAATGGCATTCCAGGGTGACCGGATTGAGCCTGGTTTACGGCATCAACGCTTAATATACGAACAGCATTTGCTAATTCTTTAGAAAGATTCATGCGAACTCTTATGCATTTAACTGAGGCGCTATTGTCGCTCAGAAGGCATAAATCAGCAAGAAAACCATTCATTTTTAGTTGTAACTGATGTAAATTCTATACTTTAATGTTTTTAAAATTTTACTTATTGTCCATTTTTTGTCATAATGCGCCTGTTTTTGTATCCCTATTCTCAATTGGATGGAATATTTTTATACAGAAGCCAATAATTAAGACCAATAAAACAAATTGGATATTCAATAGGTAATTTCAGGACATCATGATGCCAGTTATCTTGCGCTTACGCAGCATTGTTCCAGATTTGCCCCAAATGGCAGAGGGTAATTCTCTGCAATGGTCTTTTGATAAGCGCATCAAGCTTCTTGGTTCTGATTTTTATAAAAAAATTGTATTGCATCATCCCGTGCTGAATATGGAATACAGCATTTTATGCCATCAAATCAGGCATCACTTTGATCATCCCAAGCAAATAAACGCCAAACAAGTCATTGGCGAGTTACAAACTGCCTTAATGTTGGCGCAATTGTTAGAGGAAATTTACCTTAATTATCTCGTTGTTCCTCGTGAAGTTGAGCGGTTACGCCGACATCAACAAATTTACAAAGCGTTGCTTGAGGACATGGCGGGGATGACTTTTCTTCCTGAAGAAAGGATAAAAAATCCAGAACAACCTGAATTTTCATTCGCACAATACATCCGGGATAATACCGCCCAGCTGAATTGGCTCAGACTCTTTCTTACTCGTACGAAACGATTTTTAAATTTTTTAAATCTCGTTGTAACCGGTTCTCCACAATACAAAGAATTTGTTCGGCTGATGGATTTTTATACTAATCCTTTTTTTGACTATATTGCCTGGTGTTTTTTCATCCCACGTTTGACCACTAACCTTTTTCTTTTAGCAAAACACAGTATTGCGTGGTCTGACGTAAATGCACTAGAGCAGGAACTGGACTGGCATATTCGTTTTCAGGCGCAAATACAACGCCGTTGGTTTGAACTGGGTAATGATTTGGTTTGGGTAGGAGTGGGGTTGCTTAATTGTTTTGTATTAGTAGGCGCCTTGGCTCCCTTATCTTTTTATTTCACCATGATCGCTTTTGCTTTTGATGTTGCCAATGCCAGTTTAAGGATGTTTATTGAACTTAACAGGCTTTATGGCGTGCAAAATGATTATAAAAAAATCTATCTGGCTTGTGATGATGACGTAACCAAAAATGCCATTGAAGAATATCAGCACTTTCTTAAGCACCGTATCGAGTTTGAAACCTTAAGATTAGGACTAGTTCTTGCCGGTACTGTAGCGGTGTTTTGGGCTATGTGTCTTGCTCTCCCATTTCTGGCCGCAAATGCAGTTATCCCTTTCATTGGTGCTGTTTCGTTGATCGCCATATGGATGGCTTCCTTTGCGCTTACTCGTAATTTGGAGCAGTTTCGGCCTAATGATACGGTTGAAAAACCCTCTGGCGTTACCCGGTTTGGGGTGTTTGCCAAAAACAATAATGACCAGGTTAAAGGCGACACTGTTTTGGAAAATACAGCAGATCTTCCCAGCGACGATCGGACTTCGTTGCGTTATGGATAGAGTGTTCATCACTTGATGTGCTATGCTTTGAAGCACCAATAATCAGATCAAGGTATAACATGTCATCGCCAGTCGGATTACCACAATTTAGCCATATAGACATTGCTGGATTTAAGTCTCATTTGGAAGCCTTATTAAAAAGTCATTTGGAACAAATAGATTCTGTCCTTAAGGAAAATCAGCATTATACCTGGGATAATCTGATGTATCCTCTGGATGATCTGGCTGATTCGCTGGAGCGATTTTGGTCGCCTATGGCTCATTTGCATGGAGTCATGGACTCCAAGGCTTTGCGTGACTGTTATGATGCGTGTTTGCCATTGTTATCCGCCTATGAAGCTGCAATAGGTCACAATCATCAGTTGTATGAAGCGATTAAATCTATTGATAAACACGCTTTAAACTCAGCACAACAGAAAATAATCGAGGACAGTCTGCTTGATTTCGAGTTATCTGGCGTTGCGCTTTCCAGCGAACAAAAAAAACGTTTCGAAGCAATTCAAGCCCGTTTAGCTGAGCTGTCTAGTCAGTTTGGCAATAATGTGCTCGATGCCACACAGGCGTTTACCATGCACATTACCGATGCCAATCGATTGGCCGGATTGCCAGAACATGCCATGAATACGGCAAGGGCGCTGGCTGAAGAGAAAGGTCAAGACGGTTATATTTTGACTTTGGAGTATCCCTGTTTTCAAGCGGTTATTACTCACGCACAAGACAGGAGCTTACGTGAAGAAATCTATAAGGCCTATGTCACAAGAGCCTCAGATCAGGGGCCTAATGCCGGTTCTTTTGACAATACAGATTTAATTAACGAACAACTGGCATTGCGTCATGAAAAAGCTCAGTTACTCGGGTTCAATAATTACGCAGAACTCTCGCTGGCCACTAAAATGGCGGAGTCAACGGATCAGGTCATTCAGTTTATGACGGATTTGATTAATAAAGCCCGGAATCAAGCACAGCATGAATTTGCTCAACTAGAACAGTTTGCCGCAGAACAATTTGCTCTAGCACCTGTAAAACCATGGGATGTTGCTTTTTTATCCGAAAAAAGAAGACAGAATCTCTTTACGTTATCGCAGGAGGAGTTGCGCCCGTATTTTCCTCAACCTACAGTAATGCAGGGTTTATTTGCCATAGTTAAAAAACTGTATGGAATGACAATAGAAGAAATTCCTGGTGTTGATGTGTGGCATAAAGACGTCCAATGTTTTGGAGTTATTGATGAACACAATCAGGTTAGAGGTTATGTGTATACCGATTTATATGCCAGACCGAATAAGCGAGGCGGTGCCTGGATGGATTCGCTGCAAAGCAGAAGACGGCTTGAAGATGGAACCTTACAACTTCCTATTGCTACCCTGACCTGTAATTTCGCTAAAACATCATCAACGAAGCCAGCAACCTTATCACATGATGAAGTAATCATTTTGTTTCATGAGTTTGGACACTGCTTGCATCACTTACTAACCCAGGTTGATTACTTAAGCGCCTCAGGAATTAATGGGGTAGAATGGGATGCGGTTGAATTACCCAGCCAATTTTTTGAAAACTGGTGTTGGGAACAAAGCGCCTTGTCTTTGTTAACGGCTCACGTAGATACAGGTGAACCACTCCCGGCAGCGTTATTTGAACGTTTGTTGGCTGCAAAAAACTTCCAATCTGCCATGGCCATGCTCAGACAGATGGAGTTTTCCATGTTTGATTTTCGTATTCATCAGGAATTTAAAGGTAATTCAAACTCCTTGGTGGCTGATATACTTGCTGATGTTCGTTGTAAAACCAGCATTATCCCTGTAGCACCCTACAACCGGTTTCAGCACAGTTTCAGCCATATTTTCAGTGGTGGTTATGCTGCAGGATACTACAGCTACAGTTGGGCTGAAGTATTATCCAGTGACGCTTTTTCTCGATTTGAAGAAGAAGGAATATTCAACTCCAAGACCGGTCATGATTTTTTGAAGTGTATTTTAGAAGTAGGCGGCTCGCAAAATGCAGCATCCGCATACAAGCAATTCAGAGGTCGTGCCGCCACCGTTGATGCCCTGCTGCGTCATAATGGTATTCAATCTGAATAGCATTCAATCGTTAAAAAGCATAAAAAAGAATCAATGATCGGGAGAAAATGCTTGTTTTCTCCCGGTCATTAATGCGGGAAGATACCATTTGATAAAATTTCACAACAGGATGATTTTACCTTGTGATTTTATGTTATAATTAAAGTGTACGAATTGGGGGCGACCTGGCTTCGACGTGGGTTACAAAACCAGAGGTGCATGCCGAGAATGAGAACTCTCGTAAATCAGACTCAACTAAATATAAACGCAAACGATGAAAACTTTGCTGGTGGAGAAGCTATCGCTGCCTAATAAGCACTTTAGTTGAACCATCACTGTGTACTGGCCAATAAACCCAGTATCCCGTTCGACCGAGCCCGCTTATCGGTATCGAATCAACGGTCATAAGAGATAAGCTAGTGTCTTAATCCATCCCGAATTAAGGTGCGAAACTCAGGGAATCGCTGTGTAGTATCCTGCCTGTCGGAGAATGCACAGTTAAATCAAAAGACAAGGCTACGCATGTAGAGCTGAAGGCAGAGGATTTGCGGACGCGGGTTCGATTCCCGCCGCCTCCACCATATTGACTGTCCAAAGACAGTATCTACGCTTGCTGACGTTGGTAATGGCGACCCTGTTTGTGATCTTATTATTGCTTGGAGCTTACCTAATGCCAACTCAAGAAAAATATTTAGAGAAAATCTAGACCAGATTGATGATGATACTTGGGAAAGAGGACGTGGATGGGCTTTGTCAATAGCGGTTATTATGCTGCCTTATTATAAAAACTCAAATCCTGTTTTAGCAAAGTTCGCTAGACGAATGATTGACCAAGTACTGAGTGAAACATTGTAATTAGCATCTTATTATGCATCTTTAAAAAGACCTGCCGAATGTTCGGCAGGATATTTATCTAAGATAACTCATGTTCTGCAAATATTTTCATCGCCTCCACCATAAATTCAAGCAATTTAGGATGTCTTGTATCGTAAAATTTTCTAAACTCGGGTGTTTGATAAAGCTCAGTTAGTCCAAGATAGCTTGCATGGCTAGGTGTCCATGTCCGCTCAAGCCATACATAATGTTGCTTCATTAGAGCTTGAACACTTCTATCGGATGGAGCTGCCTCCTTTTCAATGGCTGCAATAACCTCATCCATAATGCGTTCTATGTCTTGTATAAAGGCATTCTTTTCTTTATTACTCCAATTTTTAACATTCTCGTTACATTTATTCAAAAACTCTTGAGTAACAATACCCTCTTTAACAAGATATTTTTCATGCTCCTTCTGTTTTTCAGAATCAAAGCCATAATATAATTCTGCGTTTTTCATTTTTGTTTCACCTTTTAAATACTTAATAGTTTTATCAATCGTCTTTAGCAGAGTTTTAGTCCGATCTATATCAGATTGAAGCCTGGATTTATGGGCTTTTAATGATTCAATTTTATCAAAATCATTAGTGCTCAAAATCTGTTGAATATCGGAAAGAGGGAAACCAAGCTCACGAAAAAATAAAATTTGTTGTAACATCAGGAGCTGCTCTTCCTTATAGTAACGATATTGGTTATCGCCATAAAAGGCTGGTTTTAATAATCCAATTTCATCATAAAAGCGAAGGGTGCGAGCACTAACTCCGGAGATACGAGCTAATTTATTAACCGTGTAAGACATTAGGTATTCCTCTAACTGACTAAACACACAATAAAAGATGACGTAACGTTAAGGTCAACACTTTTTTTATTTATTTTTATAAGGGAAATTAATATGTTGAAATTAATTAAAAAATTTTTTTTCAAAACAAAACTCAGCAAGCGTAGATACTGTCTTTAAAAGCAAGCAAAATTTTCATTAAAAGGTTGCTTGCTTTTAAAGACAGTATCTTGCTTCTTATATTGCCTCGAGATCAAATATATAGAGCCAGTATTGTCCTATTATAATACAATCCTCAAATTAAAAAACCATTGTGGTGTATAATTAATTTGTAACAAAATCTAAATTTGGTTAAAATATAGTCATATCCATATTAACTTTACTTAGATTTAGAGCTTGCATGAAAACTATTATATTGAGTTTTAATTTCTCCAAACTTTCTGACGAAACCAGTCCAAAATTTACTTCGTTCACCGAAAAAATGCAGTTATACGTGAATATTTTTCAACAGAAATACGACCTAGCAAAACAAAGATTTCCTAATGCGAGGATCATTTTGGTCAGTCATGAAAATGCAATCACTCGAATAGACGATACCAATTCGCAAGTTATTGATTATGAAGAACATCTATTGATCTAGGAGAGTTTAAAAGAATTTACTCTGTTAAACCCAAATTCTGTTATCATTTTTCCGTACGCCTTCTCTAAAGAATATCATGATGAAGATGTGTTACCTAAGCTGAAAAAAATTGCGCAACGTTTTCAAGACGACTCTCACATCAAGAAACCTTATACCATTGAAGAAGATAATTTAATTACTTATCCCGATAGGTCTAAAATTAAAAGCTCTGAAGACAAAATTATTGTAGTACGGAATGTTTGTTATCTATTCAGAGAGGGAATAATATTGAATACAGTGGATAAGCGCTTTCCTACTTTTGAATATACTTTACCCAATAGCTCAATTGTTCGTGCTCCATTTGTGCAAGGCAGTACGTTTTTTCAGCCCGGTACCAATAGAAATATAATACAGTTTAGTGAAACTCAATCATTAGCGATAGAGATTTGTGCTGATCATGCTGGTGGTTTATTAAAAGCTACAAGGAAACGCAATAAACTTCTAGTTGACTATCATTTGATCCTAGCAAATTCTACTCCTTTGAAAACTGAACACTTAATTGGAAAATTCAATATACTCTGTGACGCAATGACAGGTACGTCCATGATGCAACTAGAGGCTGTTAACAAAAAAGACGTTCCTCTAGTGATAGCGATCACACCAGAATGTCATGGCGGCTTACTTGAATATAATATTGAATATATAAATCCAGAAATACTGATCACCAGACCTAGGCCAGCCGTCGAACTCAGTGACGAAATTCACTGCCTAACCAAATAACCCGGAGAAAATTTTGAATTTCGGTATTATACTAAAAATTTTTATCGGAATACTTGAGGATTATGCAAATAATCAAATCATCATTATTTACTGGCGATTTTGCTTGGCAGGCACTGGATATTGCTCAAATATCTGGTGCGACCATTAGACTGCATTGGACAGATCAACCATACGTTTGGCATAAAAATGATGGAGATGAAGTTTTTGTCGTTCTGGAAGGGCACGTAATTATGCACTACCTTGAGGGGGGGATAGAAAATCAAAAAGAATTAAAGGTCGGAGATATATGTTATTTGAAAGAAGGGTGCGAGCACGTAGCTCATCCACAAGGGATTGCGAGAATACTTGTTATCGAGAAAGCAGGTAGTATTTAAAATTGGTTTACTTTGTCAGTAACTAATGACGTCTTAAATTGGCAATTCTGCTTTACAGATGTTGTTATTTTTACCTGGCCAAATTAATTCGGATTTATGGCAAGAATTGAATAAGCGAAATCGGTAATCCTCTGGGAGAGTTTCTCCCTTTTTGAGGAAATCAACAATATTCCTTACCCTCATGCCACAAGGCAGTAACCACATGACATGTTACTGTATTTGGCATGACTATTTTTCTAGGACTTACATGCACAAGTTTAATTCTATTTTCACTATTAATCTTGATATAACGTGAGCGACCAGTCGTATAGTAAATTTTGCGAACAGGGATTTGCGTACTAAGACCAATCTGATTCAGAGCTACAGCAGGATGAACCGTTATTGTTTCACCTGTTTTCTTAGACACAGCTTTTATGATTTTGTCTGTACTTGGCGGAATTGGACGATCGGTCAGAAAGCGATTTTTTTCTGGTCTAAAATATATACCACGACATATAGTACCCACTTCATTGTTTTTTACTAACCGCAATAAAACACGTTGCACAAGCTTAATTGGATACTTCTTATAAATTGAGTCCACAAAAAAAATCCTTCCTCTTGGAATTTTCTTAATGACTTTTTCAATTGATACTATTGTGTTCATATCTTCTACCTGCGTTTTTAAATCTTTCAAATATTGTTAACCATAACTACCAGACCGGTATTACTTTTTTAATCAGCGAGCGTAGCCTAATAAAAAACCTTATGGGTCTGGGAATGTTTGCCCCGATTCAACCAAAGATAATTTGGACAAATCCTGGTTGCAAGCAACCAGGATTCGCTTGCTAGAGAATTTAAACGGGTAAAGGGGTCGCACCTTCACTTAAGATATCAAGGTATTTTTGATACACATAGATTTTATTTCGAGCCTTGCCAGTGCTCTCTTTTACTATGCCAAGCGTGACTAATTGTTTTAGAGAGCTATTGGCTGTTGGTAATGAAAGATTACAATTTTCTACAATCCTTTTGCTATTAGCTGTAGGATGTCTCTGCAAATAATAATGCACAACTAACATTGATGCAGATGATTTCCCCGCAGATTCTATATGCAGTCTATCTTCTTTAAAAAGCCTAAGAATTGATTGAGCTGTAGTGACAGCCTGATTTGCCGTTTCGATTACGCCCTTAAGGAAAAATTGCAACCATTCTTCCCAGTCTCCTGAATCCCTGACAAGCTGTAGATGCTCGTAATAATGTTGGCGGTTAGCTTTAAAGTAGAGACTTAAATACAGCATCGGTTGAGCCATTATTCCATCTACACATAAAATAAAGGTTATGAGCAGCCGTCCTAAACGGCCATTCCCGTCTAAAAAGGGATGGATAGTTTCAAATTGATGATGTGCAAGAGCAGCTTTAATTAAGGTGGGTAATTTAATTGTCTCATCGTGTAGGAATTTTTCCAGAGAGTCTAAAGTCTCCATTAATCTTTCTGGAGGAGGGGGAACAAATTTAGCATTACCAGGTCGTGTGCCACCAATCCAATTTTGTGAGCAACGAAATTCACCAGGTTGTTTAGAGCTGCCACGGCCTCGGCTTAATAACATTTCATGCATTTCACGAATCAGTCTTAATGAAAGAGGGAATCCCCCTTTGATACGCTCTAGGCCATGCTCCATTGCTGCTACATAATTAGAAACCTCTATAACATCTTGATTAGGTACACCAGAAACTTCCTGATTTTCATATAATAATAAATCTGATAAAGATGACTGAGTTCCCTCTATTTGAGAGGATAAAACAGCTTCCTTTCTTATGTACATGTATAGAAATAATGATGGATCGGGTAAAATAATACTTAAACCATCTAATCGACCTAGGGCGATATTTGCTTGATCAAGGAGCGGATATATTTTATCCATTTCAATCGGTGGATAAGGGGAAAGCGGTTTTGGTACATATGCTGCGTAAATTTCTCCCGCTACTGAACTTTGAATCTGTTCACCCACTCTCTCAATATATGCAGTCATCTTTGTCCATTAATAAAATAAATAGAGGTTCATTTAATTAACAATTAATTTAACGTAAAGATCTTTATTAAGCAATATCCTTAATAAAGGAAATGCCGCTTTCTTTAATTAATAAAAAAATTTATAATGGCACCAATTTGTAAACTAAGGGACAATTAACCACACCGAGGGGTCAGATCTTGCTTTTTGCCTTAATCCATAAATGTCATCAAGCTTGGAATTAACTCTTGATAATTATTTCCCAGTGCATTAATTTTCTTTCAAAAGGAATCAAGCAAGTCCAGGATTAGCGATGGCAAGACCTTTGCGCATTGAGTTTGCTGGTGGGCTCTATCACATCACCAGTCGAGGAAATAGAAAAGAGGCGATCTATTTATCAGATGAAGACAGAGAAAATTTTTTATCTATTTTGGGTGATGTTTGTTTAAAATACCAGTGGTTATGCCATTCGTATTGTCTAATGACAAATCATTACCATTTACTGATTGAAACTCCGCTCGGTAATCTTTCAAAAGGAATGCGTTACCAAAACGGTGTATCCACTCAGAAATTTAATACATCACACAAGCGTATTGGGCATGTCCTGCAAGGTCGCTATAAATCTATACTGGTTGAGAAAGACAGTTGTCTATTGGAGTTGTCACGTTACCTAGTATTAAATCCTGTTAGAGCAAAGATGGTTGAAAAGGCAGGTGAGTGGCATTGGAGTAGTTATTTAGCAACAAGTGGTAGAGCATCAGTTCCATCATGGCTGACTGTTGATTGGCTTTTATCATCATTTGGTTCTATTAAATCAGAGGCATTAATAAACTATGAACAATTCGTTGATGCTGGTTTAAGTAAGAAAAGTCCGTTGCTTGATCTAAAGCATCAAATATATCTTGGTTCGGATGAGTTTATTTCCAGGGCAGTGAGCTATGTTAAGCCTACAATTGATTTTACAGATATTTCCAGGACTCATTTACCTGATTTAATTAAAGGCATTGCAATTGAAGAATATGAACGAATGCCAGACAATCGAGATGAGGCAATATATAGTTTATATAAAAGTGGATTGTATTCTATGAAGGAAATTGGAAAACATTTTGGGCTTCATTATTCAAGAATTAGTAGAATTATAAAACAACATTATATGCGAGAGGCAAAGGGCAAGATCTGACCCTCTATTTTCTTGAGAGCAAAATCATTACTGCGTGTTAGTTAATAACTTCTCCACCTCGCTCCAAGGTAATCGACTGCCAGAATCTCTCATTCGCTGAAAAGCAACTCGTGCAACTTCAACGGTAATTTTCTTGTCCGCAAGCATCTGTTTAACAAGCCATATAGTGCCATGTACCTCAACATTCAAATCTTTGGCTGCATCACGCAGAGCTTTATCACCCGTTAACAGTTGGCAACCCTCATGTTTAGCAAGTATTAGTGCAAGCATATCGTTAACACTTGGCCTCACATATTTTTGATGAAGACCGTAAGCTTCTGCAACTAAATCACCACTCATTGTTTTACATATTAATCCAAGCTGCGATAGGTGAGCATGTCTTTCCTCTAGCTCTTCAGCAAATAAGGTATCGGGTACTGCAAATTGGTATGACAAGCTAAACATTAAGTTCGTTAAATCGCCACATTCAATATCAATTAATACACATGCATCACTTATAACAAGCAACATCTTGGCTCTCCATAGCACGCAAAGATCTAAATGATTCGAGCGGCAGATTCATTAGTTCAGCGGCTTTAGATTCACCAATATATTGTTCAGCAATAGCATGAAAAATCATTTGTTCAAAAATGTGAGCTATTTCTTTAGGGTATTGTTCACCTGGTTCTTTTTTAGACCATCCACGATCATTAAATTCCGCACGTATTTGACGATAAATATTATTAGAGATAATTCCAGTTTCTTCCGCGCGGTGCAGAATACTGGTCATACTAATCCCAAATTCTTGCTTCAGCAAACTTAGCTCACGTGGTTCAATAGAATTACGGTGTACTCCTAAAACGTTTATAAGAGACTGTCTTGGTAACAGGAATGCACCTGCAAATCTATTGCAGCAACTCTCAATATCCAAATTATCCCCAAGACGACTATCTAAGAGAAGGTGACCTAGTTCATGCGCTAAGGTAAATCGTTGCCGATCACCAGGGCTTTGATTACTAACAACGAAAATAGGAATTTCATTGACCTTTACATAAAGTCCATCAATTTTTGGATATTGCTCATTGTCAAGTTGGAATACTTTTATACCATTCTCTTCAAATATATCGATTAAATCAGGAATAGGATCAGAGCCTAAATTCCATTTTCTGCGGATCTGGTCTGCTAACTTTTCAATGTCATCAAAATGATTGATTATCTTAGGCAAGTTCTTAATTGAAAATGGTTGCACTGGTGGGGTTGGGAATAAACCTTCAAGTTCAACACGGCGTTCAATTTGATCTAATACTATTGCACTGATCTCTTCCAGTTGGTGTGCGGGCATATCAGCGTGCTTCCGGTATTGGATGTTTTTCAAAGTAAAACGCTCTGGTCTAAAAAAATACTCCACTTTGACGTGAAGCGCCTTCGCCAGCTTGATAAGAACATCTGAAGAAGGAGTCACCTCATTATCTTCATATTTTTTAACAGCAGCATGGCTCAGCGCAATTTGCTCTCCCAAATTACGCAGAGACAAGCCTGATGCTTTTCGCGCTCTTTGAATTCGATTACCTAACATTGATCAATCCTCATAGTTTACATTTATAATTATATACCATATTTTTGTAAACTTTAAATTTATTTGATATATTCACCACAGGTGTTCGTTGTTCGCAAACAGAAGAACATTTTAAGATGCTGATAATAGTAATAATAAGAAGAAATATATGGACTCTGCGCGCGATATATCTACTGGTAAAATCATTGAAGCTGAACAGTTATGGCTTCTATCGCCTATCAATGCTAATAATTATATTTGCAGAGGTTGTAATGCAATAGTTACTCCTTGTTCATATCATCCACAAAATAAAAAGCGTCCTTATTTTAGTGCAAAACAAGGACATAAAATTGATTGTGATGTTGATGGTGAAATTGAGTTAGTTAAGCGAGCAAGAAAAGAGCGTATTACCACTCAAGATGGTTTCCCTGGCAATTTTCCAAGAAAACTGGTGTTGCATGACAAGCGCCCTGTAGTCGCTGCTATTTGTAAGGGTTCATCTCATATAAGTGAATCTCAATCAATTCAATTTAAGCTAATCAATACAGAGAATAACGACCATTGTCGAACTGTATCAACTATACGACAAATTTGCCGTGTATTTATCAATTTTCCCTTTGATCGTGATCTTCCTTTAACTGTGCCGGGGATTTCGAGTAATACTTATCAATATGTTTTTTGGTCTCTTAAAAGAAATCAAATTATACTTTACCCACAACTAAAAATTTTTTATGCGCCTATTAGTTGGAAAGCCCTGGTTGTAGACAGTGATCATTTAGATATTCAATTGAATGCTGGTGAATGGGGAGAAAAAGGGTTTAGCTGCTCTTACAAAGTCAGAATCAATTGGAAAGACTGGGGAACAGCAAAACGAAACTATGTTACTAAAGAAATAGAAATTGCCAGATTAGAAGCTATAGAAGCCGATAAACGTGGAGACAAGCAGAAAGGATGGTTATTTTTTATTGGAAAACAGGATAGTATTGATCCATCAATTTTTCATGTTGAGGATCACAGACTTATATGTTGTTTGGTTGCTGAAATGCTCTATCCGAAATAAGATACCATGAGGAGTCTGTATTGAGTTTTGCTTTTGTGGAAATGTGGAATTTGGTTCAATTCCAAGGGTAACACTCCACAAACAGGTGCCTATTTGAGGGCTTTTTCAAAAATCACATTCAAATAATTATTTATTATCAATCAATTAGATAGTAAATGTTATGGACGCCGCCTCAATCGTTAAAATCATTCCTGGCCACCAAAGATCCTTGTTAAACTGGGACATGGGTTTAATTTACAAATACATTAACAATTAAATGAATAAGAATGTTTTTTAAGTTTGGTTCCTCGCAAACGGTATATTACTAAGATCCGCATAATTATTTTTTATGCTTCTTCCAGATACCTGGCAACCTTTGCTCCGCATAGTGCACATTCGCCTGCAAGAGAAATTGTGTTGCCATTTTCTATGGCAACTGGATGGTTCATTCTGCATACATCTCTGCATTGACCACACCAGACATTATTTAAAATCAACTCTTTTTGTTGGATCTTTTCTCATGGCTGGAGCGTTTTTTTGGTACCACTTACACTTGCGGTTTCTGGAATTAAGGTTCTTTGTTTTGCCAATTTCCAATAGCGCATCAATTCATCAAATGATTTGCCTTGTAGATTTTCTAACCCTTGCTCTTTCGCAATGGCCTTCATAGCGTTTAAACGATGTTCAAATTTATCCAGGCTTTTTCGGAGGGTAAGCTCAGTATCAAAGTTGCAATAAGTGCATAAAGAAAAGGCCGCATGCAGTAGATCACCTATTTCATCTTGCAAGGCTGTTCTGTTGTCTTTTGATTCCAGATGTTCTTCTATTTCCAGGCACTCATTGCGAATTTGTTCCATAATTTGGGCTTTGGTTTCCCATTTTAGACCAAAAAGAACGGCTTCTTTTTCTAAATTATCAATATCATCAAAAATGGTTTTCTTCATAGATTAGTTGTGCTCCATACAACATGTCAACCAATTCACCAAAAGTTGCAATATCCTTAAGCCAAACGAGATCTGGCAACTTATTGTAAAATCAGCAAAGCTGTTAGTATATCACTATCGATTGCTTTTAAACGACACCAATCATATTATCCAGGGCAAACGCATCTAAATTATGAACATAAATCTCCACCCTTTTGCCTACGTCCTGCGCTTTATGCGCAGGATCCATGCGATCTTAGTGCAGGCTAAGATCTGGATTCTGCGCATAAAGCGCAGAACGTAGGCATATTGGTCTTAGATAATACGTTTAGATGCGTTTACCCTGTCATATTATCAGACCTGAAATTGCACCGTTGATTCTATTTTTAATTGCCAAAAAGATATTCGATAATTCCCATACCTTCAGAGTTTAGGTACTCAGGTTTTGGTTCTGTTTATTCACGATTTTTTGCTAGAATCTTTATGCCTGAATCGGAAGCAATAGAACAATTTTGGCAAACTATAGAGGCAATAAACGCCAAGCTTCATTAACTGTATGCAAAAAGGTATAAATTTCTATGTCTATTGATAAAATAGTATGTGTCGGAAAAAATTATCTCGATCATGCCAGAGAGCTTGGTGACGCAATTCCAGAACAACCGGTATTATTTTTAAAACCATCCAGCGTCCTCAACCAAGCTCCTGCCTGGGGAGATCATCTCCATCTTGATTTGCCCAATGCAGATAATGCGGTACAGCCTGAATGTGAAATTGTACTTCGCGTCGCTCATGATGGCTATAAAATGTCCTATGAAGAGGCCCGTAATGCCATTTCAGAGGTCACTCTTGGCCTCGATATGACTCTAAGAACACGTCAGTCCGAGTTAAAAAAACAGGGGCATCCCTGGACTACTGCCAAAGTTTTTCCAGATGCTGCTGTTTTGGGGCCATGGATTCCCTATCATCAGTTTCAAGAGTACTTGAATGTTGAATTCCAATTGTTCATTAATGGTACTCTCAAGCAATGCGCTAAAGGTTCGGATATGATGATGTGTCCCGTGGATTTATTGGTTTATATCAGCCAATTTTTTCCCTTAAAGTCTGGAGATATTATTTATACAGGAACCCCGGCAGGAGTCACCTCAATATCCAAACACACTTCTGCTGAATTACGCTGGGATAGTTATTCATTTAAGGTAACTTGGCACTAAGATCGTTATTGGCCTTTGATTAATTTAAAACAGAAACCCATAGCCAAAGTGTCCCAGTGTTTAGTTTAAGGCACCAGTTTTTTTGGGCTGAAAAGATACAACGGGTTTGTAAAAGCAATGATCATCATTAATTCAAAAAAAGCAAAGCCATTATAAATTGAACTTAAAAAAGGCAGGAGTTACTATATAACCTCGATATACCAAAAGAGAGAACCATGTTTCGAAAATTTTCTAAAGATTATCACTTAACAGCGCAAGACTTTCATGATGCCATACAAAATTTTGAGGCTCAAAAAGAATTGGTTTCGCGCCAACGAACCGAAGGAACTTTGTCCAAACATCAGGCACAAGAAGAACTGCAGCGCTTGTCGAGCTTGATTAGTTCTTACAGACAAAATATGGAGTCAGCACTTGAGGCCGAACAAGGAACGCATTATTCGCCTCGATAACTACCCAGCCAAATCCTAAGCAACCCGGCTTCAGCAGGGTTGCTTAGGTATCTTTGATACTACAAAGGAGGGTCTTAGCTAAGCGCCTTGAGTTTGCTTTTTTTGCAGATCAAAACGATCAAGATTCATTACTTTTACCCAAGCATTAACAAAATCCTGAGTAAATTGTTTGTTTATGCCATCAGTTGCATAAAATTCAGCAACAGCACGTAACTCCGAGTTGGATCCAAAGATTAGGTCGGCTGCAGTTGCTTTCCATTTTATTTGGCCTGTTTTTGTATCCACACCCTCATAAAGACCATCGGTGGACGATTTTTGCCATTTTGTTGACATATCCAGCAGATTCACAAAAAAGTCATTGGTTAATACACCCGGATTTTTTGTGAAGACTCCGTATTCGGTTTGTTTTGTATTCGCATTTAAAGCGCGCATACCACCAACCAAAACAGTCATTTCAGGTACTGACAATTTGAGCAGGCTTGCTTTTTTGACTAATAACTCTTCAGGAGATTGAGTATTATCTTGTTGATAATAATTACGAAATCCATCAGCGGTTGGCATCAAATAAGAAAAAGACTGCACGTCAGTTTGTTCTTGCGAGGCATCAGTTCGCCCTGGCGTAAATGGAACATCTACGGGATTACCTCCATCTTTTGCTGCTTTTTCCAAAGCAGCAGAACCGGCCAGAACGATGAGATCAGCAAGTGATATTTTCTTATTGCCCGTTTGCGCTTTATTAAAATTACCCTGTATCTGTTCCAGTTTGTTAAGGACTCGAGTCAGTTCTTCCGGGTTATTGGCCAACCAGTCTTTTTGTGGTGCCAGTCGAATTCGTGCTCCATTTGCCCCGCCTCTCATATCAGTGCCACGAAAACTTGATGCAGATGCCCAGGCAGTGCGAATTAATTCAGGAACAGTCAGTCCAGAATTTAATACCTGAACTTTAAGCGCCGTTATATCTTGAGCATCGACCAGTTGATGGTCTACAGGCGGAACAGGATCTTGCCAGACGAACTGCTCTTGAGGAACCATAGAGCCTAAATAACGAGAGCTTGGCCCCATATCTCGGTGTAATAATTTGAACCAGGCTTTAGCAAAGGCTTGTTCCAGCTCTTTGGGATGCTCCATGAAGCGTTGGGTAATTTTTTGATAGACCGGATCGAATCGCAGAGCCAAATCGGTTGTAAACATCATGGGAGCATGGCGTTTATTGGCTACATAAGCATCAGGAACAAATTGAGCAGCGCTGGCGTCACTGGGTTGCCATTGAATTGCGCCTCCTGGGCTTTTGGTTTGTACCCAAGTAAAACGATAGAGATTTTGTAGATAATTGTGTGACCAATGAGTTGGTGTTACTGTCCAGGCACCTTCCAATCCGCTAGTAATCGCATCTGCACCTTTGCCGGTTTGATAGGTATTTTTCCAGCCTAACCCTTGCTCTTCCAAACTGGCAGCTTCGGGCGCTGGCCCCACGTATTGAGATGGGCTTGCTGCTCCATGCGCCTTACCAAAGGCATGTCCTCCAGCAATAAGCGCTACAGTTTCTTCGTCATCCATTCCCATACGGCCAAATGCTTCACGTATATCCTTGGCTGCTGCCAAAGGGTCAGGGTTTCCATTCGGACCTTCCGGATTGACGTATATCAATCCCATTTGGGTAGCCGCCAAAGGTTTGGGTAAATTGCCTTTCCCATCATCCAGACGATTGCTGGCAAGCCATTCTTTTGCTCCCCAGTTCACGTACTCAGGCTCCCAGGCGTCTACACGACCACCGGCAAAACCCAGGGTCTTAAATCCCATGGAATCTACTGCGACATTTCCAGCAAGCACTAATAAATCTGCCCAGGAAATTTTGTTGCCGTATTTTTGTTTCACCGGCCAAAGCAGTCGCCGTGCTTTATCCAGATTGGCATTGTCTGGCCAACTGTTTAGGGGGGCAAAACGTTGATAGCCGCCATCTGCACCGCCAAGCCCATCTATGGCACGATAGGTACCTGCGCTGTGCCAGGTCATCCGAATAAAGAATGGACCGTAATTACCATAATCCGCAGGCCACCAATCTTGAGATGTAGTCATCAGTTGTTTCAAATCCTCTACAACAGCATTCAAGTCCAGACTGTTAAATTCTTGGGCATAATTGAACGAGGAACCGGCTGGATTTGAACGAGCGTCATTTTGACGAAGAGGGCTTAGGTCAAGCTTTTTGGGCCACCAGTAATCATTAGTTACTGCCTCGCCGGCTAAAGACGAGTGAGTAATTAAAGGAAGTATCATGAGAGCAATGCTGCGCTTTAACACCTGTTTTTTATCCTTATACATAACATTCTACCCTGAATATAGTGTGTTTTTCATTCTAGCTCAGGTATTTTCGTACAACAATAGAAATAAACAGGAAACTAAACGATAATCGCCATGCACCATGGAAATCATCACGATTCTGGCTTTTTCTAAATCCTGTAGAGGCGTGATAAATGAGCAAGCACAATTTAATATTCCCCAAGGAGCTTTAATGAGATATTCAAACAAAAAATTAGATTGTAAAAGTACCGTTTCAGGCAGTTTGTATTGCACGGGTATGCTGCTTTCTGCAGGAATGAATTTTAAGTTATACGGATTTGGTTTTAAATTGCTTTACTGCGTGTTGTCCTGGGCAAATGTAGGGTATTTAATCGGATGAATCATCTTGTCCTGAATGAACTTTTATGTTCTGTCCCGCAAGTGATTTCTAGGCACAGCCTGAACCATCCTCTAAAAAATCGTCAAATTCGTTAGCCAATCAAGAGCCTCGATAATTCTGCTGTGGATTGAGGCTCTATATTTTTAGTAAATGCTGAGGTTTTATTTTTATCGGAAGGTAGCTGAAATCAACGGGTTATGATTTTAAAAATCATGCCCAATCAGGTCTCCCTAAAAAAATCATTTAGGCATAATCAAAATGATAGGCTAGCGATGCAACAAGCTCATTTAAGTAAAAATGATTTGTTTCCAGGGGCGTAATAGTGCCTACACGTGCTCTGCGGGTATCGTAGAACACTGAAGACGTGCCTAATTTGCCTGCATCCCATGCAAAACGGGTAAACAGATGGTTTAGAGTAAGAGGTTATTTATTCCTTGATGATTGATTTGATGTTGTAGTTAGAGTGGCCTAATCCCAATAAGCGTATTTACAAAATTGAAACATAGCTTTACGATATTTTTTCTTCATCAAAAAGATGGAAATATAATGTTCATGGAGTTGCTGTTTGGATTATCTCGGTTTAAAGAAAAATCATTTCAGGAAATGAAGACTTTGTTTGAACAACTCAGTTGCGAGCAAAATCCTGAAACACTCTTTATTACCTGTTCTGACTCACGAATAGTCCCTAGTCTTATTACCCAGGCTTATCCCGGCGATTTATTTACCATCCGAAATATAGGGAATATTATTCCACCTTATCCCTCTGCGTTTAGCGAGACTGCAGCGCTTGAATACACCTTTAAAGTGCTGAATATAAAAGATGTCATCATTTGTGGGCATTCAAATTGCGGTGCCATGAAAGGATTGTTAACACCTCATATTGAAGAGCATTTACCTTCTGTTGCATCCTGGCTTTCTCATTCGCAAGCCGCATTAAACGCTGTTGAAGAGGCAAGAACATCTGGACTACGTGACCCTCTGCAAGAACTTGAAATGGCAACCAAAAAGAATATTGTGCAGCAAATGGAACATTTAAAATCATATCCCCTTATTTTAGATAAAATACAAAGAGGCGATTTGAAGGTGCATGGCTGGTATTATGAACTGAATAAGGGAAATGTATTTATTTACGACCCCTGTACTCAGGAGTTTATTGATTTTGACTCCGCATTAGAGCGTGAAATTGAATCCCGAAAAATCAAAATTCTGTCTGGTGTTTGCCTACAGTACCTGCAAGGTAGGGCGGTTTTAAAGCCAGCAGCTGATTACAGTCAGTCAACGGGGGAAATTCAGCAATTAAAAGAACCGTTATGGGAGTTAATTAAGGAGCCCCTCAAAGAGCAATTATGGGCGGAGCTTAGCGGATTTTATGAAGGTCCAGATGACAAAAAATTTCATGACTTGGTAGAGTCATGCGCATCGCTTAAGCTGCAAGCAATAGGGGAATTTGAGTCTGACGCCTCTTGTGCGAGCAGTTCTTCGCAAAGCCCTTTGTTAAGCGCCTCTATTTTTACCCAATCAGAACATCGAGGAATAGCTCGACATCTCGCTCAAGGATTGCCTGATAAAAAGGATGATTACGAACAAAACCCCGTCTCTCATTCTTTGATGACGTGATAACTGTTTTGAAGAAACAATTCGTTGCATTACATCAGGATAACGATAATATAGCCTGATTTTAAGTACTTTGGATTAGAAATGATTTCAATGTTTGCCATACCCAATTGCGATACCGTTAAAAAAGCACGTAAATTTTTGGAACATCATCAAGTAGTCTACGAATTTATTGATTTCAAAAAAACACCGCCAACAAAAGAGCAAATTAAGCTCTGGGGTGAATTTGCCGGGGAGCTGCCGATTAACAAGAAGGGAACGACGTACCGCAAATACAAAGATCATTATGAAGGATTAAGCAGTCTGCAACAAATTGATTTTATTATCGCCAACCCCTCCTTAATCAAGCGACCTGTTCTGGTGCAGGATAACCGTATTTTGGCTTTAGGTTTTGCTGAGGAACACTATGAGCATCTTTTAAAATCCTTGCGAGATAGCGCACGCTGAAATTAATGGAGCAGCCATTCCTTGTCACATTAGGGAATGGCTCTTTGTTTTATTCAAGCATACTGTGTAGCGCTATTACTGAGAAGGGCAGTATCCACGTCAGTTAAATTCTTACTGGAGGTTTTTTGTGTTTCTGATGTAAACACGGTTGATGTGTGAACCGGCGCAGAGAATGAGCCGTGGGTTTTGAGTAAATCTAAATCAGGTTGAGAACGATGATTTAAACTGTTTAGTATGTGCGTAGTCGAGTTATCAACGTGGTTTGACTTGGGTACTGGTTTGTTTGCTGATGCAAGGGTAAGACTATTTTGTTGTTTGAAACGATAAAGATTAGCTAAAATCAGTGTTGATTCAATCACCATTAACGCAACCCCCAGCACCGGATTCAAGGCAAAACCTACGGCAACAAACAATCCTGCTGCAACTAGAGTGATCCCTGTATTGTAGGCAAGGCTTAAGAACAGATTTTGAAAAATAGTTTGTTTGGTTTTTTTGGCCACATCAAATGCTGAGGCAATAGGGAATAATGTTCCTTGTTCTAACACTATGCCAGCTTCGTTTTGGGTGATGGAATCACCGATGGTTGATTTAACCGCAATACCGATATCAGCAGACGCTATGGCTGCAAGATCATTAGCCGCATCACCAACCATAGCCACCTTGCATCCTTTGGCTTGCAGTTGCTCGAGATAACGTGTTTTTGATTGTTTATCGGGTTCAGTCGAAATTCCCACTGTATTTGCTGCAATGTTGGTTTTCTCTATGCCTAAAAGAGCAGCGTATCGTTCTGCTGTTGCTTGATCTGCTCCTGTACAAAGATGCACTGTTTTACCAAGGCGTTTGAGCTGGCTTACCGTGGCTAGCGCATCTGAACGTAAAGGATCGGTTAATGCAATTTGACCGATAACAGTTGTTCCTCGCACCAGGTAAATGGAACCGTTTTCAGGATTATCGAATGGTGCATTGATTTGTGTGATGTTATTGGCTTTTAGCATGTTGTTGTTGCCAATAATGAATTGCTCCCCATTGATGATGCCTTTAATACCCGAGTGATGGCTTGTATCGACTGAGGTCAGGGTTAATGATTCACTCACGCCAGGGTATTTTTCGTTTATATATGCCGCAATAACTTTTGCTGCTGGATGAGGCGATTGCGTTTCCAAAAGCGCAATTTGCCCCAATAATTCCTCATCCAAAATATGGATGGATTCCAAGGCAATAGAGCCTTCAGTGAGAGTACCATTCAAATCAAAAACTACAGTGTCTATATCCGCTGCGGCTTGTAATGTTTTACCGTTTTTTACATGGATCCCTTGTTCCGAGGTTTTATTCATGCCAATTTTAACTGCCAGGGGTGTAATCAGGCTTAAAGCGCAGGGACAGGCGCTCACCAGTACCGAGATAACACATTGGATCGCAATAGCGGGGGTAAATAATAAACCAATAGTTAATCCAGATACTAAAGCAACGCCCAGTAACCCCGGAATAAAATAGTACAGTACCCTATTGGCAAAGAGCTCAATTGGCGCTTTTTCTTGATTGGCTTTATTCACATTTTTGGCGATTAATGAAAGAAAGGAATTTTGAAATGTTTTTGTAACACGCAGTTCTAAAGAGGACTCACTTTCGGCCAGTTGCATGCCTGCCTTTACCCTATCTCCTGGATTAAACCAGCGTGGCTTGGGAGAGCCGTTAATGCGAGTGGTATAGAGCAGCGTTTTGCGGGTGACTATACCATCAACAGGAATTATCTCGTTTTTATCAAGAATGATGATGTCGTTTGGCATGAGTTGTTTGATAGACGTTTCTTTATTGGCTTGCCCTTTTAACTGAACCAAGGGGTTTAGGCAGTCTCTAACATCGAGTTTTTTATTGATTTTATCAATCAAGCCATGCTCTATTCCTTCGCCCAGGTGCCAAAAGCCTAATACTAAAGGAGCAGCCTCAAACATCATTGGCAATCCAGGAACAAACATACTGGTTATAGATACCCCTACTATGGTTAACGTACTGATCGTGTAAAGGGTTGCGGTATCCCAATTAAGCTTCTTTAAGTTGTTCCAGGCAGATTGATATACAGACCACCCCAGATACAGGGTCATCAAGGCAGTCAGTCCGGTGATGACGTAATAGGCGATTAAAGGGATGTTCAAACTGGCAATAGACAGGATAAGTAAGCCTATACCCCAGATTAATCCTAGCGATGCTTTTAGCCAATGATTTTCATGATGATCATGGTCATGATGGTGGCTATGGCTATGGCTATGGCTATGGTTATGGTTATGGTTATGGTTATGGTGGTGAGTTTTTTTCGTTTTTTTTGAATGTGTCTTCGTCTGTTTGGTCTGTTTTACTGGGGAATGGTGGGCATGATGTTTTTCTTTTTTTTCTTCTGTGTTCGCAAACCGTTCCGACTCTAAAAGTTCATCTAAAACAATTTTTTCCTTTAACAGCAGATCACTAAGTTGTCTGTGCACCAAGTGTTGGTCTTTGGATGCAGACAATACGCTAAGACTTTTGTGAGTTTTGCTGTTGTCTATGGCAATACGTACTACGCCTAACTCCTTAGCAGCATTCAAAATTCCTTCAATGTTTGCCGTTTCAAGATCGTGCATTTCATCAGAAAGATGAAAGCGAAAGTTATAATAGTACATGCTTTTCCTCTATTGATAATGATAAGAGAGAGCCTGATGAAGATTTTTTAAGGCAACCTTCAAAAGTGTTATAATATAACACTCAATTGCTAAAGAGCAAGTAAGACTACATAATTTTTAAACACTATATTGAATTTATGAGAGGTGCAGAGTTCTTGGTGTGATTTGCGTTCATTGATATCAAGAGTGTGATAAAATAAAACGTCCAGATAATTAAACCCATAGTATAGACCGTTGATGAAGCATCATTTGTTGGATAGAGCATACAAACATTGTGTGAACCATGGCTACCGATTTACAGAGCCAAGGGAGCGTGTTCTCAAAATTTTGGTCGATGAGAGAAAACCGCTAGGCGCTTACGATATATTACAGCGATTGTCTTTGGAAATGGTCAATCCTAAACCGCCGACGGTTTATCGAGCCATACAGTTCTGGCATCAGGAAGGCTTTGTTCATTGTATAGACAGTCTTAAGTCTTATGTTGCCTGTTTGCATGGACACCACGTGGGACAAGCTCAATTTCTTATTTGTAATCAATGTGATTTTGTTAAAGAACTGGAGTGTGTTATTGATTTTAGTGCTGTAACAGAATCTGCTAACACCATCGATTTTTCAATTATTAATTGTACCGTAGAAATAAAAGGTCTTTGCGCTGCGTGTCATTTTGCCAAATCAGGTAATTAGAGTGAGTGTTAGGGCGTTATCGCTGTCATCCTTCAATTTTTGTCTAAAAAATAGGCAATGATATGGGCTCATCCTCCCTTATACGTGTTGACAATTGCCCCCCCGCCTACGTGCCTCGGCTTGTCCGAGGCATCCAAGGATGCTCAAATTAAAGGCATTAATCCGTTGATTAAAAAGAGCGAAATCATGCTACAACAAAGGATTTATGACAAGCCTACTCTTCTGTAATCAGTTCAATTTGAATGATATTATTCAAGCGAATCCAAAACTCGATAACAAGGAAGAATAAATGAACGTATTTTACGTCTATATGATGGCGAGTAAGCGCAATGGCACTCTATATGTCGGATCAATGTCTGATGTGATCAAACGGGTTTGGGAGCACAAAAATAAATTAATATCAGGATTTACTGCTCGGTATACTGTTCCTATGTTGGTCTATTACGAAATGCATTCAACTTACCTGGAAGCCGCTCGACGTGAAAAACGTTTTAAAAACTGGTGCAGACAATGGAAAATTAATTTGATTGAAGATCTTAATCCCGAGTGGCGTGATCTGTATGAGGAAATTTGTTCTTAATCGAGATCTCTTGGATGCCTCGAACAAGTCGAGGCACGTAGGCGGGAGCAATTGTCAACACACCCTAATATCCATCTGGGATCATGCGACTTATATTCGCTTCTTGACGCATAAAATAAGCTATAATTATTCATGGGTTAGGGCTTTCCATACAGTTAAATTTCAATACACTGTACTGAATTTGCGAAACGCCAGGAAGGTATCTATTCATTAAGGATGATTATGGGATTGAAGGGACTAGTGCTTTTTTTTATTTTAGGGATAGGGTTTTATTTGTTTTTTCAACAAAGCCCCGCACATCGAATAGGCCCAATTTTAAATTCAACCGTACTGGCTTTTGATTATGATGGCCGACATCGCTCGGTAACATCGCAAAGCTTGCTGAATGGCGATGCGCTTATTTTTTTAAAAGCAGTACCCAAAAGTAATAAACTGTATTTTATAAGCTCACTGCAACAGCTGCAGAGTTATGATGCAAAAAAGAAAGGGTACATTGCTATGGATAGCCCAGATTTTAAAGATTATTATTTTGGGCGTTATTTAAAGCATAAAGACATTCTGGAATATCGTCCCTTGCATCAATTGGGTATCGCAGGAATTGCGCTTAAATATTCGGGTAAGCATGTGACTGCGGCACATGTTATTTTACTGGATAATTCGCATCGTAATCTAACGAAAGTCAGGATTACCAGTAATGCGCTTGAACAGGTGAACTGGAAGGCATGTGCTGACGATTGTGTTTTGCAGTAAAAAAATATTCTCTGAGTAAGCGGTTGTTGTTATTCGATGTGCAATCAGCTTTACTACGTGAACATCCCCTGAGTTTAGTCATTTCCATTAAAGGAGTAATGGTGATTGCTCCTGCAAAAAATATATCCGCAAAAGTGCTACTAAATTTAGTGTAATTATTAAATAATGGTATTAAAAGAGGGGTGGGTTTCGATGAATAATGAACCAGGGATAAAGAGTATTTTATGAATATTACATTATTTGCTCCAAAAACCGTACTCATGAAAACAGGGCTTTTTGTTCTGTATGCTCTTTTTTGTTTCCTGAGTTCTTTTAAGGCATTTGCTGCCCAAGGCGATGCTGAGATAGCCAAAAAAATTGCAGCTATAGAGAAAAAATCCAATGCAATAATCGGTATTTCAGCCATTCATATTGAAAATAATAAGGTTATATCTCACAACAGTACCCAGCGATTTTTTATGGCAAGTACTATCAAATTGCCCATTGCCATGGCTTTCTTGCATCGAGTAGACCAAAAAAAGGACTCTTTAAATCGTATCATCAAATTGGGGTTAAGTAATGCTGTTCCTGGGTCAGGATCTTTACATCATGCCTGTGAAAGAAAAAAAATCAGTATGTCAATGCAGCAAATTCTCAAATACATGCTTACTGATAGTGATAACAGTGCAAGTGATACCATTTTGCATACGGTGAATGGTCCTGAGTATGTAACCAAATGGATGTATGAACTTGGTTTTAAAAATATTTTAATTAACCGCTCCATTCTTGAGATGTTTATGGATACCAATCATGTAGATCATGCGTTAATGAATACACCTCGTTCCGTTTACTCCTGGAAAAAAATATTCAACAGCATTCCACTTAAAAATAAAATGTTGGCTTGGCAGCGTTTTGAAAAGGACAAACGTGATACAACCACGCCTGATGAAATGGCAAAACTTCTGGTCAAGTTATATAAAAAAGAAGCCCTTTCGGCATCCAGTTCTAAAATATTGATTAATATCATGGAGCAGTGCAGAACAGGCCGCAGCAGAATTAAAGGTTTATTACCGAGTCATGTTAAAGTGGCACATAAAACAGGCACTTGGGCGATAGATGAACAGGATTATTTAAACTATCCGGGTTCAAAAAAACTGTTTCGATTTGCCAGTGATGTGGGAATTATCACTCTCCCCGAAAACAAAGGACATATTGCGATTGCGGTTTACGTCAAATCCCAGGCTGCCAGTGATTATTCAAGGAGTCGAGCAATTGCACTGGCCAGTCGAGCCATTTATGATCATTTTATGACGGCAGCGCATCGTTAAACAAAGACCATAAACATAAATCGCCAGCTTTCTCTTAAGAGAGAAAGCCCGGCGATTGGCCTTTTTTTATGTTATTGGTTTAGCATTTCGGGATTAAACAGTGTTTTGTTGATAAACAATTGTTGATTCTCTATTTTAATATCCACGATGTAATAATCTCCCTCAACCTTTAAAAGACCTTGATTGATGTATTTTTTCAAGATGTTTTCTACTTGATTTTCAGTGGTTGAAGTATTACTAACCGCAATTGCGTCTTTTGGGGATTCCGGTACGGGATCTCGTGCTGTGACTCCCTGAGCCGCATCATTGGATTGCGTCAGGTCATCTGGAGAATTATTGGCTAATGATGCGGCTATGAGTGCTTTAACAGTCGCTGCCGGTGCTTTGAATTGTCCCTCGCCATATGCTTTTTTGATTATTTGTGCGGGATCGTTCAGGTCGTTTGGTGGTAAGGTTATCTTCAGGTTACCCGTTATTTTTCCCTGAGGTACTGTTAAGTACATTTCGGACAGTTCAAATTCTGAGCCTCTGGACAACAGTTTGGGTAACTCGGCAAGCAAGGCCAGCATATTGAGCTCAGGATGTTGATTATTTTCTAACATGGTTCGCTGCAAACGGTTGATATTCGCCATAGCGGATGGATCCAGTTTTTTTATACTCAACTTGAGCGATCCAGGCCCGTAAATCTGATTGTTAACCCATAATTTCTTAAGTTTTAGTCCTACGTTATAATCCAACAGCTTATCATTGATATCTGATCCTAATTTCAGTTTAAACTGGTCTATTTCAATGACTTGAGTATTATTCGTACTGAGCGTGAAATAGGGGATGGATAAACGAGTTTGCCCCGTCCACAACCCATCTTTATAGTACAATTCAAAATGATGCTGTACTTTACCCAGTTTAAAGGAGACATGATTTGCCTCGCCGTTGAAGCCATTGATGTTCCAAGAACCTTTAATTTTATTTATACCCGGCGATATTTTAAGAACGGCTCTAAGCCCCAACCATTCGAATTGATAATCCTGAGAGCCTGTTTTGCCTTGGGTAATAATTGCGGGTAGCGAATACTTAAACACCATATCGTTACTGTAGTTTAATAATGCGCCATAACGTGTTTGCGGTTTGGTCGATACATATCCTAAGCCAAAGCGCATCCCCGAGTCGGTTATCACGAATGGCCCATGATTGATAGCCAGCGGGAATTGAATCTTTAAATCCACCGGAAGGTTGTTTCTTATGTTTCCGTTTTCATCGGTAACTTGCTGAGCAGGTATGTGCATTTCTAAAACAAGGCTAGCACATGATGAGAACCAGCCCCGTTGGTAATTCTTGAGGGTTAAACTTGCTAAAGGTGTCTTATACAATGCCTCAACATTTTTGTTGAGGGTGCGCTCTACCAAAAATCCCATGAAGTAATAAGCAAGTAAAACGAGTATTAATAAAGATGCAAGTAACCCGGTCCATTTTTTCATTAGTGCTCTAAGTGAAGGTACATGTTTATTATTTAGTCTAAAAAGGTCATTTTGTAAAATGAGATGAAAATAGAACTCTAATTTACTAACTTATTCATAAATTTAAGGTTTATAATCAGTTCATTATGAGTTCCTTTTAGCGAGCCTATTCCCGTGATGAATATTATTTTGTCGCTGTTATTTTTTATATGTCGCTTTGCCTATGCGTTTTCATGCCATGATCCGCAAATCATTCATCAAAAACCCATTCAATTTGGCAAGGAACGTATAGCCCTGACTCGTGATTACCAGCTCACTCATTATGGCATCGATTCCCAGTCCATCGAAATTGAGCCCAAAATGATTGTGTTGCATTGGACGTGTATCCCATCACTGGATGTTACATTTAGAATATTTGATTCGCCTAAGTTACCCATTAATTCACCAAGGCGAAATGATCTCCCCGGTGAGTTAAATGTTTCAAGCCATTTTGTAGTGGATAGAGATGGACGCATTTATCAGCTGATGCCTGAAACCTGGATGGCTCGGCATGTCATTGGCCTAAATCATTATGCCATAGGCATAGAAAATATTGGCGGCGTGGACGGTAACGATGATTTAACGGCAGAACAGGTAAAAGCGAATGCGTTTTTGGTGTGTTATTTAAAGAAAAAATACCCTACTATTCGCCATGTTATTGGCCACAATGAGTACCTTGATTATAAAAACACACCTCTTTGGCTTGAAAAAGATCCGGCCTACCAAACGGATAAAACGGATCCTGGCCCAACATTTGTTAAGCGGGTAATTGATTTAACCAGTAAATGAAGTTTGCTGATTAATCCGATTGGTTGTACTGCAACACACTTAAGGATAACAAATAATGATAGGGACAATTTTATAATGTATGTTTTTAATCGCATTGGGACTTATTTTATACGGTTTATAAGGTCTGTTTACTTTTTTTTAAGTTTTATTGGCCATTTAAGTCACAGCATCAAAAATATCGTTACCCGAAATTTGTCCATTTCCTGGCAAAATGTATGGAAAATTCTGTATTACTCCGGTGTTTCTTTAGTCCTGCCCCTGATTATCATTTGTGCGTTAATGACCATGTCCTTATCGATTAACAGTTATACGGTTTTGCAGAATTTCAATATACAGGATAAAGCGCTGTCTATTGCACAAACACTTTTGGTTCAGGACTTCTTGCCCATAATCATTGGTTTTGTTTTATGTGTGCAGGTTTCTTTGAATATCATTAACGCCCGGATTAAAATTACCAAATTGCAGCGCTCCCCACAGGATGTCATTCTGGAATACATCCTGCCAATCATTATTGGCGTCAATGCGACGGGATTATTACTATACATCTATCTGATATTAATTATTTTTTTAAGCATGTATTTGACGTTCCATAATTTTTTTAATGTAAGTAATTATATGTTCTTACTGGATTTGGAACGAACCACAACCGTATTTGTCTTTCTTAGTTCAGTTGCTAAAACTTTGCTGTATTGTTCCATTGTCAGTTTTACGGCAGGATATTACTATTACATGGTTGCCACTCGACATGTGCCGTTGCGTAGAGCGGTTTCGCGAATTTTAACGCGTGGATCTTTGTGGTTAACGGTAAGTAGTGTCTCAATTATTTTTATCAATCTTTAGGGAAAAAGATGCGTTCTGAAAAATTTTACACATCAATAGGTATGTTCGTTGTGGGGGCGTTCATCTTGATGACTATGGCGGCCGTCTTTTTTTATCAAGAATTCATTCATGCCCGCTCACAAATGTATGTGATGTTTTTCAAGGGATCCCTGAAAGGTTTAAACTCAACGACTCCTGTTACTTACAGAGGTGTCAAAATTGGTGAGGTTAAACTGATAGAAATAACAGAAAACAAAACAATGAATAAGGTAAGGATTCCTGTTTATGTCCAGTTTTTTGTAGAAAAAAATCTTGGATTTACACAAAATCCCATTCATCTGTTAATCGATAACGGCTACGTTGCTCAGGTTTCGACCCCGAATTTTATAACCGGTAATGCAGAAATTGAACTCGTGAAAATGGATACTTATACACCAGCCAATGATATCTTTTTTAATGGCTATCCGGTATTCCCTACCCGAAGCCGTGTTGAAAAATCCACGACTCTTGATGACTCCATTAAATCGGCTAAATTGTCCTTTGATGCCTTTAAAACACTGATTACGTCCAAAGAGGTGAGTGATTTAATTCAGTCCATCCAGGCCATGAGTAATAATATGTCCCTATTGGCGATGCGTATGGATAGAAACCTTCCTCCAGCCATGACCTACTTTAGTTTGACCATGCAAAAAATTGCAGATGCTGCCTCCTCCACTCAAAATTTGACCGATTATTTATCACGAAATCCTGAGTCTTTGCTGCGAGGTAAACGATGAGCATGAGTCGGTTGGTTGTTATTACAGTCTTGGGATTCATGCTGTGTGCTTGTGGGCGAAGCAAGCAGCCAGAATTTTACTTGTTACATCCTCTTCCATTCAAATCAGTGCCTGTTGCCGGGCATACTTTTTTGACTATTGGCCTTGAGCCCATTCATACACCTGCGTTTACTGAAAAACCGCAACTGGTGATTCATGACGGGTTAAACCGGGTAACCCTGGATGAATTTCATCAATGGGCCGAATCACTGGATAAAAACATTAAGGGAGTCATTAAGACTAATTTAAATACACTCATACCGGGTATCGTTATAGAAGACGCTCCCTGGGATATCGATTTTAAGCCTGATTACACGCTCCAAATAGATATCGCTGAATTTAAGATAGACAAGCACGGTGACAGTAGTTTGCGTGCCAGTTACTCTATCTCAAGACAGGATAATGTCCTGAAAAAATATGATCGTTATTATCACCTGCACACTGCCATTCTTACGGTAGATGCCTTGGTTGAAAGTATGAATTCTAATTTAAATTCTTTTACTCAGGATATGGCTAAATCACTTATTGCATTGAAATCTGATAAAATTGCCCGTTAACCTCTTTGGGGCGAGGTGATTATTCTTTTTTTTGAGTCTGTCGTGTGAGGGGCGCCTGTATCGTTTTTTACGATGAATTTTTGAAAGGTATTTTTGATGCACCGCTATCTGCGTACAATGTTTAGCGACTCTGGTGATGGCCTGCGCAGTAAAATTATGGGCATTTACACGGTCTTATTTCTTTATCATATTTTAGTCTGGCTATGGACGTTTTATGTTTTTCATGATCATCCTGTTTTGTTCAGTACGGCAGTATTGGCCTATACTTTCGGTTTACGGCATGCGGTTGATGCAGATCACATTGCCGCCATAGATAACGTAACACGTAAATTGATGCAGGAAGGTAAAAAACCGGTTGCAGCAGGTTTATTTTTTTCACTTGGTCACTCAACAGTTGTCTTTGTGGCAACAGTTGGTCTTGCCCTCACAACCACTGCTGTATTGCAAAGCAATATCACCCGCTTGCAGGAAATAACCAGTGTTTTGTTTACATCTGTTTCTGCATTATTTTTATTATTTATCGCCTTGATTAATTTGTCTTTGTTTATTTCTGTTTTGCGAGTACTCCGGCAAGTGAACAGAGAACATTGCGGTCATCGAGAAGAGATAGAGCAGTGGATAAGTCGCAGTGGTAGCCTTAGCACCAGTCGCTTTCGACACTTCATTCGATTAATAAGCCACAGCTGGCACATGTATCCTCTGGGTTTTTTATTTGGACTTGGTTTTGACACGGCAAGTGAAATTATCTTATTAGGGATTACCGCCACTGAAATTGTGCATGGCTTGCCCTTATGGTCTGTTTTAACTTTTCCCGCATTATTCACCGCAGGAATGACCCTGATAGACACCTCAGACAGTATGCTTATGGTCAGCGCTTACGGTTGGGCTTTTGTGAAACCGATACGAAAACTTTATTACAACGCAACCATCACGTTGATTTCGGTGCTTGTCGCAATTTTTTTGGGTACTGTCGAGGTTCTTGGTTTGCTTGCACCTAAGATTAAGGCAAATGGCGGGGTTTGGAATTTAGTTAAAGAGATTAACAGTCATTTTGATTTTCTTGGATACCTTATCATTACTGTTTTTATGTTCAGTTGGCTCATTTCAGTTTTGCTTTATAAACATAGACAACGGCATTTTGCGCAATTAAAAATGAACGCATAATCAAGCGAAACATAGAAGCGCTCAGTTGTATTTTAAGTCGTTATGTCGGGGTATGTTGTGCACTATCACTGGCTGAAGCAGGCTCCATTTTACGAGGAGCGTTGAAAATGGACAGTCTTGGTAATTTATCCCTCACTCGTGTCATGGCATGGTGCATGGTTATTGAATCATTGAATAAATTGGCATAAGTACTTTTATTGGATTTGCTGGGTTCTGGATTAATGTAATGATCTCCGCTAAGCGTCACATTGTCTTTATGTTGGCTCCAGTATCGCAATAAGGTTTGCATTCCGGTATTTTTGACTCGTTGTTCTGGATGTCCTTGTTCCAGTACTTGAAAAATACATTTGCAGCGCCACAAAGTATGATCCAATGAGGGCGCTTGATGCAGTTGCTGTTCCAAAAGAGAGCGCAAATGACGGTTATTGCGTTGGAGAGCGGTTAACCATGCTTCTATGGCTTGGCTTGTGAGTAATGGATTTTGCGTTATTCCGATATCCAGTACTTCCATCTGATCCAGGCGTGCGTTTATTACCGCATTCATGGTAATGTTCAAAAAGTTTTTAAGCAGGGTTTTCGCTTTCTCCACCTGAATTTTCGGCTGCATCAACAGATATTCATGCACTCTGTGTTTTAATGTACAGCTTGTTTCATAGAATAAATCCAGGCTTTCGTTGGTGTCTAATGAACGGTAATTATGCTCTAATCTGTTGATTAGGGGGATTAAATCGTCATAAGACGACAGGTGATCTTTGAGGCAGTTGATAATGTGTTCCACCTCACTACAGGATAAGAGCTGATGGTTAAGTTCTCTTTTTGCAAATTGAGCCCATTTATTATGGGCTTTTTCTTTAATACTGATGTTGCCTTCGTGAGATCCTTCATGCCAGGTGCACTGATTTAACAAGGTTTCTTTGTGTTCTGGCTGTTCAATCAGACGCACTATGGCGAGTATTTTGATTAGCAAAGTCGTTTGATTTTCATTTAATGCGTAGTCCTCAAGGTCATGCGTATTATTTGATATCAGTAGTTGGTGCAATGGCCACTTTAAGTTATCGGGCATCATGGATAAAGTATGTTCGAGGGTCTGCGGGGTTAATTCAGTAATGAACCGGTCAATGTAGTGATTAAAGAGCAGGGTTCGTATCCATTGTTCATCAAATACTTGCAGCATATAGTTTTGTACTTTCTGGATGAGTCGATCACGTTTTTGTAATGCCTTGTAGAGCAACCCGTTAAATTGAAATAATTCGATGTAATCCCGTTTTTTTTCTGGTGATAGATTTTTGAATGAGGCGATAAGCTGTTTCAGTACCTCATTTTGTTTGGCATTAAGTGAAAAGGCTGATTGCATACGTTTGCGCAGGCTTTGTTGCTCTCTTGTAAAATCCGGATGCGTAATGCTTTGATAGACGGCTTGAATCAGGCTGTTATTAATGGCTTCATTGTGGCGATGCAGCAAGGCAGACAAGTCGGGATCTTTTGCCGGTTTTAAAATGGGCGCAAATAGCGTGCTCCATTCTTTAGCTGTTATAGGAAAATCGCTGCGTAATTGATGATTACAAAGGGTAAGATCGTCTGCATTGAGCTGAGGGTATAAAACTTGAATCAGTTTTATCGTGTAGGCAAATACCGATTTTTTTTTGCTATCCAGGGAATTGCGTTTTCGTAATAAGCGCAACAAATGATCACGAGAATCAGCAGCAGCTTGTGTTTTGGTATTCAATTCATTAGCCGGAGCTGCTGGGAGTATTAAAGGATGCTCCATTACCCTGCTGTGGCTTTTATGCAAATAGGCTAATTGCCAATTAAAAAAATCGCCAAGCATTTGCAATGGAGTGGTTACCGTTTGCCATAATCCAATAATAATTCCGTGCCAGAATAAACCCTCCAGAACTCCTTTGAATACCCATAAGGGCTTTAAGCGGTCTTCTTGATGTGCTGCAGCATGTTGTTTTGCACGAGTAAAGGTTTGATAGATTGGATTGTGGATTAGTGCAAAAAGATGGTATTTGTGCAGAATTTGTAAGCCGGCACCCAAGTGTTTGGCTCCCCAATCGATGAGGCTATCATGGAGTTGAGGTTCTCCTTGGGGAGTGCCATCGGGATCTCGGTAGTAGGATGGAAAATTATAATTGTGCATTTGTTCGTAATCATGGACTACTGTTCTTGATGGTCCCCCATGTTTTAGTGCGGCATAGAGCATTCCCGGGGTTTGTTTTCTTGATAAATTTTCCTGTTGGCTTTGTTTTTGTAAGTTAAAATATGCAGTTATTGCTTGTGTTTTTAATAAAGGTTTTACATGAAGTTTGGCTTGCGCAGCGATTTCCTGAGCCAGGGTTTCGGTAGGTTGGGGATAAAAATATGCGGTCAAATCACGTAAAAAATTTAATCTGAGGTCAAATTGTGTTATCGCCTCAGGAGATACATCAACTGGTTTCGTTACGGTAAGATCACGGATTAGTTTGTCGCATTGGGCTTTGCTTGCCGGATAAAACGCATGTAGAGAATGAATAAAAGTCAGGAAACCTTGTTTGAACTGTTGATCATCACGGCCTAAGTCATACAGACTGTAGATTAGGTTTTTAAAGACGCTGTAAAAGATCTTTTGACATTCAGTGAAGTGGCGATCGGGATTAGTCAGCGCATTAACGAGTTGTTGGTATTTTTCAGCCAAATAGCCGTTGCATGATTCGGGCAAGGCAGGCGGGCTTTTTTGCGGGTCAGGTAAAAATCGTGTTTTGATGCGCTCGTAAGTAGTCTTAAATGTGGGGCAATATTCCATAATTCGTGATGAGTGCAGCATACGAATGACAAAAGAGGCACACAGTTCTTTGGGTTGCTTGAAAAAGCGGTCAAAATTCTTGGGAACAACGCCCATAAATGGCAGATAGTCCTCGTTTTCTCCCCGGATAACCTGACCATAAAAAGCATCTTCCAGAAATTGATCTGGCGCTATGGGATCATAAACAATGTGTCCTCTGACATTACGATACATGGCTTGCGTAAATTGCAGGTGCAGCGGACCCAGGGGATTACCCGCATAACTGGCTTTGGATTGTTCGCTACAGGTTGTGTTTTTAGGAAATGCCTGAACGTCCAGAGTTCCTGCTCTTCGATACATAGGTGTTTGCTTTTCTACACCATCTCGCCCTTTGAAAAAAGTTCCTTGCTTACTTGCTACTAAAAAACTGATTATCTCACTTAAACCATTTTCGTTACGCTTGATAATATGCTGCTTTTTGTATTTGGGGTACCGGTCATTTTCGAAATAGGCGGGTTCGGGTAAAAGTTCTGTGACCAGATTATCAACAAGAGCATTATAGATAACCTCCCTGTATTCAGAGGGTTGCAATTGACTCATGTAGTCAAAGTCAGTTAAGAGTGATTGCAGCTCAAATTGAACTCCAATAGCCGCATTCATTCTCGCTTCAGAAGGTCCTTGCCTGTGTAGGCTTAATTGTTTAAATCGCCTACCCCAATCGGCTCTGGATTCTTTGAATTTAAACGCATAAGCCCCTGCTTCATTTGACAGATTTACGGTTCCATCCCAATTTGCGCCAATGCCTAATGCCAATCCTGGATTCGCTTGAAATCCTTGAAGAAGTTCAAACAGATATTGTGACAGAATATCCAGTTCAGAGTGACTCGGCTGAAATTCCTCATCGGTAAAATTGCATAGCGCTTTAATGAGTACGGTCCGGATTTTTTCTGGACTTAAAAAACTGATGGGCTCTTTTAAAAAAGGATTAACTAGTAAGTCTTTGGAGCTGTCCTTTTTGTTTTTGGGGATGAATTCAACCCCAAGTTGAACAAGGCTGGTTTCTAACCATAATTGAAATGATTCAGTCGGCCATACGTCCATTCGATGAGACAGTTGGCGGCGAATAATGGCATGCAGTTGATCCAGAGGAATAAAACGTGGAGGGTATTTGACCTGGGCATCAAAATGTCCACCAAATTTCATACCAAATGCATTGAGCAGTAAGAAATTTGTTTCGGTATCCAGGCGCCCGGCTCGATTAAAATTATAACTGTAATCCAGAGTAAATGGATTTTTGCTTACAGGTTTGATCTCCTGAGGGGCATCAGTAATCGCAACGGGAATGTTCTGAAATTCTATAGTGCTTGCTGTTTCTGTGTGCTCTGATGAGGCTGCAGCAGCGTTACTTTGTTGCATGTTAAGAATCACTATAGGTGATATTTTTGACCATCCGGCCATCATGCTTATTAACTGCCACAAGGATTCGTTATCGCAATTTAATTGCCAAAATGAATCGCTGTCTTTGTAAAAAACCTGTTCTTTAATTGCTGTAAGAATGTTTTTATAGTGGAGTTCCAAGGGTGTTGTGGCAAGGGTATTAATTTCACCTTTATGATAGGCCTCTATGATGTGATTAAATCGTTGAATAGCCTGATTAATGATGCGGCTGTGTTTGGGGAATTCACTTAAAACTATGGGAAGCCGACAGGGGAATAAGGCGTCATAATCAAAATTGCCCTCTAATTCCATAATTATGGGGGCTAAACGCCTTACCAAATCCTTACTGACAGGAGTTTCTGGCGCATTGAGTCCTATACTTAACCGATTCAGCTCCTCTCTATGAGGACAAATTAAATTCAATAAGGGGAACGCTTGCGCTAAGACAGCACCCTCGTTGATGCATTGATTACGAAATACATGAGGAAGCGAATCAACTAATGCGTTGAAGTCGGAAGCAGATAGAACATTTGGCATAAAACCGCCTGGTTAAATTAAAAAGAATTATTTGGCGATACTATTGCGTCATCATCTGCTTTTGGAGAAAGCCAATCATGAAGCAGTTTCTCTTTTTTTTCTGCTATTTTTCGCTGGGAGAGAGTGTTTTCACCCCGACTAAACAGGCTGTTGCGAACGCACTCGGAACGTAATCGGTCACAAACTTTACTGACTATATACTCCCAACTTTGTTGCGTTTTTTCACTTAAGTGTTCGTGTCTTAGCAATTCCGATTTCAGCTTATCCAGAAGAGAATTCGGTGAGTGTTCCAGATGATAGGCTCTGTCTATAAAGGTTTTTAATACTGCATCAGCATCATCACATCCTTGAAAACTGTTCTGGGAAATCAAACTGTTGATTTTATGCGTTCTTTTACTCTCGACAATTCCACCGTGATCGCTGTGATAGCTTGATAAAATAATACCGCCACGGTGAAATCTTTGTATGATTTCTTTAAAGGCATCATCGCTACCCGAACCATCAACCATCAGCCGAATCAATAGTTCGTAAAAGCGTTTTAAATTTAATGTATTGGGCTGTTCTTCATCATCAAGAAGAGCAATTTGATCAATACGTTGATCTACGGCATGTTGAAACCTCCGCAAGGAGTCTTCGGTCGCAGAAGAATGACCAGTTTGGCTAGCTAGCGACATTCCTGCTGTGGCAACGCTTCCTGCGACCAGATTGCTTTGTGCCAGTTCGTTTACATTAGCCGAGCAGCCATTAGGTTGAGACATGGCGCGTAATTCAAGTACTAAAGCTTCATCGGGTCTTGGATGAAGACACAGGATCTCCATAATTTTGGCTACAGACAATGAAGTATCCAAACCCATTACAGAGGCTTGTAATAATAGTTTGGTGATTGTCAAGAGCATGCTGGAAACGCAATCGGTGCCTATACCCGTTATCAAACTGCTTTCGGAACCGCAATCTTGTGATGACTGGGCGCTACTGTGGACGGGCTTTAGAACCAGTTCTTTATCTATGAGATGGACCAGTTCCCTTAATGAATCAACACTTCCAGCAGAGGACAAGGGGGCAACGGGTAAAAGTGCGGAAAGACTTAACATGGCTGCGCTGCAGTGGCTGAATACTGACGTCATGGCTCGTATTAAGCTGCGTTGTGCCGTATGCATATCCAATCCGTCCTGAAGCAAATTAGGCCTTAATTCCATTTCGCTGGCTACATTCTTGAGCGATACCCCTAAATGCGATAGGGTTAACCGTAAAGCCGAAATGGCATGGCTAAAGTGCGCCTCTTGTCCAAGGGCGCTGTCTTGCGTTATTGCTTCATGAGCGAACAACGCCTCTTGATAGGTTAACTCCCCTGATTTTTGTGAGAATAACGTGATTTTTTCTTTATCAAGAAGCGTAAGAGAGCGGCTTAAGCAGATTTCGAATAATTCTTCACACAATAAAGACACGGCACAAGATGCAACGGTATTGGTTGCTATAGACTCAGCGGACAGTTGAATGGTTGAGCTGTGTTTAATAGGATCTCTCATGTGCAGCATTTCGTCTTTAAAGTTGATAGTAAATGCCTGGATCACGTTTAATGATTCGCTGATGACTTGGCTGATAATGCTTTGCGCAGAAATGCCTTCATGTTTCATTTCATCCTGGATCACACTGGCTTTTTTTGCAACGACTATAGATTTTAAAACGGGTGTAATGAGTGCGCTGTGAGAGCTTAATGCCGCAGTAATACTGGATTGTGTTACTTTAGCCAATTGTGATGCCATTGCTTCGTTCAGTCCAGGGATGGGATTATGATGTGCTTCTGCATCTCGCAACACTTTAGCTATTTGACCATGTAATCGAGGCATCATTGCATCCGACACAAGGGCACTGTCTGAATATCCTGGAGCGGGTATTTGTTTGTCGTCTTCCAATACAGCCAGTTCTTCTGCGACCATGCGACGCAGCATCTCTTTTAAAGCTCCTGAATGACATAATGCTACAGTTAATGAACGAGAAAACGCAGCTTCAGCCAAGCTGTATGTGGCATGCGAGCTGGATTGAGCCGCTGAAGAGGAGTCTGCCGATTCCTCTGCAAGCCTTGTGGTGTTACAGGCAAAACTGAGATTGGATTTACATCCATTATCGAGTTGTGTTTTGTCAACACCATCACTGGCTCTTTTTAAAGCAAGACTGTAGCGTAATCCGCCAAATAATGCGCTAACACTGATGCCGCTTTGTAATCCTACAAGTGCCAGTGTACCCAAAGAACCTAACAAAAATCCGGTGCTATTGGCTTGAGAAAAGGCTATGGTGGATTGACCTGCTGAATCTAAATCATTTCGTTCCATATGGGGCTGAATAAAATTGCGGTAGGAGCGATGAGTTAATACTACTTTTTCCATCACACTATGCAGATGCTGATTCAGTGACAGTTGCTCAGATACAGGGCCTGTTCCGCTAAGTTGGGCACTTTCCTGATTAGAGTGCAGGACGGATTCTGCATACTCTTTAGCCCTGAGTCGCTCTGCTTCATCAAGCTGGAGCGGGGCGCTAGGGCTTTGCGCCAAAGTCCGGAGCTCCCGCAAAGCAGAATACATGCCGGCAACCACGTTTAAGGAAGCAATCAGTGAGCCTGATGTAATGGCTTCACCCATTCCCAAGACGACAGGAGCGGATACACCTAATTGCTCGCAGCGCTCAAGCCTTTTTTGCAGAGCACATACTCGGGATAACAGTTCATCCAAATCTGCACCGGTCATCTCCTTGCGGGTTTGTAACACGACCTTGCTTTCGGCGCCGCTTCCCTGATCATTGCGGGTAAAGTCGGTGCTGCCGCTTAATTCACGCGCAATCACGCCAATAAAACCGGGAATAAGACTTGATCCGACCAGCAATGCGGAATGACTGCGCATGGTACCTATGGCGCTTGAGGCAATCAATTCATGTCTTGGGGTTTCGTGCAGTAGGGCATCAATATGCTCAATCGCTTTATCAACCTGATGACAAAAATCAATAATATGCTGCGAGTGATGCACCGCATCGCCTCCAGAGACATCTTTGATAAGACTTGCTTTAGCCGCAGACTCTTGAGTATTTTGCGAAAATTCTTTTTTATCTTGCGTTAAGGCGTGTTCTGCTGCAGTGACGGCCAGCACGGAAGAATTGACTGCCTGTAGTGATTTTATAAAAGGCAAAGAGGTTATCATTCGGATGAATACCGACAATGCTGGGCTGGTAACACTATGGTGTTCTTGCATTTCTGCAGCATGTTCAAAGTTTAAAAGCGCCTCTTCAAGCCTGCGCAGAGCCATTAATGATTCGTTACTGTTCTTGCTTTGAAAAAAGGCAGCACAACATTCCTGGAAGATCTGATAAACATTATGTTCTCTGGGTTGACTTGATTCTTCATGGCTAAAAACAACCGTAGCACTCAATTCACGGAGGGCTGCACCAAGAGTATCTACTACAAAAGCCATAAGGCTGGCTGTGCCCAAAGAACTTGCCGCCGCACTGTTGGCACTGAATTTGGCCAACAGTTTGTGGGATTTTGCCGCACTGTCTTGGTGCGCAAAATCACGACCAATATTTTGATTCAATTGATCTGTTATATGATGTATGTTCGCCCATAAGGCATGAGTATTCGCCGACAATCCATTGTGTTTGTCTTTAAGTTCTTGGGCTCTGTCTAGCGTAGAGGCTCTTTGTGTTTGTGAAAACGGTTTGTAATCATCAATTGAATGTAAAAGCCCTGCAATACACGCTTTGACGTCCAGAGGTAATTGCGCAGTATGGCAAGCGGTCATCACCGGCCCAAGCAAAGCGCTTTCAACAGCAGATGCGGCACCTTGATGTATTAAACCAAGCAAGCCTTGAAGATCATCGGGAAAGAGGTTTAACCCTGGAATCTGTTCATTGCGAAATTGGCCATTGCCATCACATAAAATATTGAGTGCTTGCAGCAGTGAATTGCGTTGTCCCATATTACTTTCTTGCAATACTCTGGATGATATGCGTCCTGATTGTTGGGTACCCGCAAGAGCACCGCTAATTGATGAACCCACAGTTCCGGGTACAGCCGAGGTAGTCATGAAACATGGTGCTGAAAGGTTTTCTCTTGGCATGATAATAACGTCCTGTAATTAACATTAGAAGAATGACAATAAATTGAAGCGATTAGCAGACAGCGAGGCTGAAATCATCTGAGTTCGCACTCACCAGGTTTTATCCTGTATCCGACATGCAGATAATGATCTCTTTTCTGATGTCAGGCTTTATTTTTCTCCGCTAACGCAATAAATTGCAAAATTAAATTGATATTCACCCTGATACAGATTTCGACATTCAGCGTCAAAATACTGAACCATGGCTTCATTAAGCTCTTTGATCTCTGTTTCGGCTAATTGCCCTTGATAAAATGCAATCCCATTGACGAACTTGCGAAATACATCCAGTTCAGGCAAAACCAATGTTTGCTGTAATAACTCGATATTGAGTTTTGAGCATTTTAAGGGTTCAAGTTGCTGATTAAGATTAATTAATTGTGAGTAGTTTATTGGCGGTTTAAAATCAGATAGTGCACTGTATCTGCCAGAATCTCTTAGTGCATAATAGCTCTTGATGAAGGGATCATCGCCTGATGGAAACAACGTAAAAAATGTGCCGCCTTTTTTTAGAGCGTTAATGATATTTTCAAATGATTTAAAAATATCAGTAGTCCATTGAAGGCACCAGAATGACACAACGAAATCAAATTGCTCTTTGAAATTCATGCTTGTGACATTGTCTTTTTTGATTGCAAAGTTGGGGTATTCTGCAGTGACTTCTTGTGCCAATTTGAGCATGTTTTCTGATGGATCAACACCCAATACCGAACCTTGTGGTACTTTTTTAAGAATTTTTCGTGAGTAGGCTCCATTACCACAACCAACATCCAGCACGTTATCTGTTGGCGCCAGGTTAAGATGAGGAAGATACTGATCGGCGACTAATGCCTGAATATAAGAGCCAACTGCGTAATCATGCGCTGGCCAATCGCTCTGTGACATAATAACTCCATTTAGTTAACTGCCGATTTTTGATTCGTGATTCCGTAAACAACCAAAAAATAATATAGCTCTTAATGAACTGTAATGTCTATTATTTTTAGGTTGACGCTTGGTACACTTCTCATTTTATTGTCTTGCATATTGTATTGAAGAATAGGGTATAGTTTGCAATCATTGTTTGTCATGAATTCTGTTTAATTCTTCGTGCCCTGGTGCCGAGAGTTATCTATTGTCGAGGCATTTAAATGAACTTTTTAACAAATAAAATTGTCTTAATTACTGGTGCATCCAGTGGTATTGGTGAGGCATGTGCGCATTCATGTGCCGCAAACGGAGCGCACCTTATTTTAAGTGCAAGGCGAACCGAGCGTTTGGACGTTTTGGCTCATGAGTTGAATGAGCGTTATCAAAATCAAAATCACGTTGTCCCTCTCGATGTCAGGGATAAAGAACAGGTCAAAAATCAGTTAAATTCCTTACCGACACAGTGGCAGGCTATTGATGTTTTGATCAATAACGCAGGACTTGCCCTGGATACTTTGCCTATAAACCAAGGTGTTGAAACGCATTGGGATACCATGATTGATACAAATATTAAAGGATTGCTTTACGTCAGCAGAGAGGTGATTCCGGGAATGCTCGCCAGACAGCAGGGTCATGTTGTTAATATTGGGTCTATTGCGGGTCATGAATGTTATCCTAATGGAAATGTTTATTCCGCAACAAAACATGCCGTTCATGCTCTATCAAAATCCATGCGATTGGATATGCTTGGCAGTGGTGTCAGAGTAACAGAGATAGCTCCGGGAGCTGTCCATACCGAATTTAGTGAAGTACGCTGGAATGATAAAAAAAGAG
Source organism: Legionella worsleiensis (assembly GCF_001467535.1). Lineage (GTDB taxonomy): Bacteria > Pseudomonadota > Gammaproteobacteria > Legionellales > Legionellaceae > Legionella > Legionella worsleiensis. The sequence goes on along the minus strand of NZ_LNZC01000004.1, from coordinate 17,626 downwards.
CACAGGATTTTTATAAAGAATTTCAGCCTTTATTGGCAGATGATGTTGCTGATGCAGTACTTTATTGCATCACTCGACCTCAGCATGTCGATATTGAACAGATGATCATCATGCCTACTGTGCAAGCGTCTGCTAATCATTTATACCGTCATCCTCGTTCTGAGTAATTCAGAACGGATCCTGGGATTTACGTGGCGAATAAATTGGTCATATCTCATTGTTTTTAATGACGTTTTATTGGTGAGCCCGGTATTTTTTGTATAAATATTTGCCAATTTTGATTTCGGTGGTCTATGATTAAGACATATAGGTAATGACTGATCCTGACTGAACCAGTAAATAATCCCACGAGAGGGGGTTGCTTTGAAGAGTGGTGTGTAAGCCTGTTTTGAGCAGGAAACCTTAAGCTCTGCATATACCTCCGTTTTATTTTCAGTTGCGGCTCAGATTTCGGGGAGTCGTTGCCTGTACTTAATTAACTCCCATTATTATACTTCAAACAGCCTGTGTTCTATTTGCATGAACATGGGCTTTTTAACTGATGATATTACTTCTCTTAATCTCTTCAATATAAATTTTATATGAATTATGAATAGGTTAGTTGCATTTTGACTTCTTTTAGGGCTCTATCATTTGAGCAATATTGATTCATGATGTATAATTAAGATGCGACAATTGTGCTGGGAAGCGATCATGAACAAGTTAATGCTAACTCTGGTTTTAAGTATTCCATTGTTGTTACTTAACGGTTGTGTGGTAGAGACTGTTTCTATAGATACCGTGGCTTATGACCCTGGTTACAGTAATGACTATGTCTATTCTGTCGGTTACTACAATAACAGACCTTACTGGGGAAATAACTATTATTATTCCAGCTATTGGGTAGATAATTACGGTTATTGGGGTGGCGGTTACTACAATGGATTTTAGGATATCTGAATATATAATATCTGTGCCAATGAACTGCTCTGGTTAACAGTAATTCATTGGCAACTTAACAAACATTACTCTGCTTTAGATTATTCTTTCGCTCGTGAAACGTATTCGCCCTTACGAGTATCCACTTTAATTAGTTCACCTGTTTGCACAAACAGAGGCACGCGAACTACCGCTCCTGTTTCCAGTTTTGCAGGTTTACCGCCACCGCCAGATGTGTCCCCTTTTAAACCGGGATCGGTTTCAACGATTTCTAAAATAACAAAAGTTGGAGGTAATACTTGTATGGGTTCATTGTTCCATAAAGTGACTATGCAAATATCTTGCTCTTTTAACCACAGTGCCGCATCTGCAAGAACCGCTTCATTTATCGCATACTGTTCGAAGTTGTCAGGAACCATAAAGTGCCACTGTTCCCCGTCATTATAAAGATATTGCATTTCCATATCTGCCACGTCAGCAGACGGTAGGGTATCACCTGATTTGAAGGTACGTTCTACAACTCTTCCTGTTTTTAAATTGCGAATTTTAACGCGGGTAAAAGCCTGGCCTTTTCCCGGTTTAACAAATTCACAGTCAAGAATGCTGCAAGGAGCATCATCTACCATTACTTTTAAGCCATTTTTAAATTCATTAGTGCTATAGATTGCCATCTGTGCTCCATAGTTGAGATTTTGCTGTATTTTCGCTAAAGTTCGCACAGTTTATCAAGTCTGTATAATTAATGCGAGATACCTCTTTGAGTTGGCAAAAAAAATTAGCGCAAGGGTTCACTAACGCTTCTGATTTATTATCGTATCTGGAATTGCCTGATAGCTTGGGAAGCCTGGGAGCTGAAAAGGAGTTTGTATCACGAATTCCCTTGAGTTTTGCTCGCCGGATGCAAAAAGGTAATCCGCAAGATCCCTTATTGTTACAGGTTCTGGCCTTAGAGGATGAGTTGGTCATTAATGAGGCCTATACTGTAGATCCTCTTGATGAATCGCATACCAACCCCTTAAAAGGGCTAATTCACAAGTATCATGGGCGGGTATTACTTACGGTCACTGGGGTGTGTGCGGTTAATTGCCGTTACTGCTTCAGAAGGCATTTCCCTTATCAGGAAAACAATCCCGGTCGCAATGGATGGAAAGAGATTTGTGCTTATATCGCCAATGATCCATCAATAACCGAGGTTATACTGAGTGGGGGCGATCCTTTGCTTGCCTCTGATTTGGTGTTAAACGAATTAATCAAACAATTAGACTCTATTCATCATGTAACAACTTTGAGGATACACTCTCGAGTTCCTGTTGTCTTTCCTGAGCGCATAGACCCTGATTTTCTGGCCATTTTAGCGTCAACACGTTTAAAAAAAGTTGTAGTATTGCATTGTAATCATGAGCAAGAGCTGGATGATAGCGTCTATAAAGCCTGTACTGAACTCAAGAACGTCGGGTGTTTGTTGCTTAATCAGAGCGTTTTATTAAAAGGCATCAATGACGATCCTAATATTTTAGCTGCATTAAGTCATGCTTTGTTTGCCGGTGGTGTATTACCTTATTACCTTCATCTGCTTGATAAAGTGAAGGGAGCGACTCATTTTGATATACCGTTTGTAAGAGCGCAAGAAATTTATCAGCAGCTACAAAGTGTGTTGCCCGGTTATTTAGTACCCCGGCTTGCAAGAGAAGAACCGGGTAAGTTGAATAAAACGCTCATTTTTTAACTGGCGTTTAGTGTTTTTATAACAACTTTGAGGGTTGATTATATGGGGATGTCTTTTTCTTCATAAAGTTCTATCAATTTTTCCTGAGCGCAGTGATTGCCTTGAGTGGTCGGTTTATAGGTGCCATCGCTTTGCATTTCCCAGATATTACTGTTGTCTTTAAGGTAGTTTTTCAAGATTTCATTTTTGACGCGCTTTTTACACTCCTCATCAAGTATAGGAAACATAATTTCTATACGATGATATAAATTGCGCTCCATTAAATCAGCACTGGCGCAAAAAAAATGCTCTTCTTCATTGATTCTAAAGTAGAAAATTCTATGGTGCTCGAGAAAGCGGCCAATAAAGGATAGCACTCTGATGTTTTCAGAAACCCCTGGCATTCCCGGTTTTAAACAGCAGACCCCTCTAACCAGAAGATTAATCTTTACTCCTGCTTGTGATGCTTTGTATAGAGCCTGAATCATGACTTTATCGGTAAGTCCATTGACTTTGAGCATAATTTCACAGTCTTTACCTTCGGCCACAGCCGCACTGCATTGTTCTATATAATGCAGGAGTGTTTTTTGCAGCGTAAAGGGAGAATGGCTAAGCGCCTTTAATTTAACAACTTTTCCTAACCCGGTTAACTGTTGAAAAATTAGATGCGCATCGGCTGTAATTGTTGGTTCTGCGGTTAACAATCCCAAATCAGTATAGCGTTTGGCGGTTTGTTCGTGATAATTTCCAGTGCTTAAATGCACATAACGTTTTAACTTACCGTGAGTTCTTCTGACCACCAGCGTCATTTTTGCATGAGTTTTGTATCCCACAACACCATAAAGCACCAGAATGCCTGCTGCATGCAGTTTATTAGCCATTTTTAAATTGGATTCTTCGTTAAAACGAGCACGAAGTTCGATAATAGCGGTTACTTCTTTGCCAGAGTGTGCGGCATTCACCAGCGCATCGACGATTACCGATTCAGGGTGCGTTCGATAAAGTGTCTGATTAATTGCCAAAACATTAGGGTCAGATGCGGCTTGCCTGATAAAATCAATAACCAAATCAAAACTTTGGTAAGGATGATGTAATAAGATATCCTGCTCATCAAGAACATTAAACAGATTTCTATGGGTCTTGGGAAGCTTAGGGTATTGAGCGTTAAAAACAGGATAATTAAGGTCCGGTCTGTCTATACTGTTGATGGCTGACATGTAGCGCTGAAGATTAACAGGGCCATCGCAGTAGTAAGTATCTTCATGACGCAGATGATATTTTTGTAAAAGAAAATCCACAATTTTTTCAGGGCATTTTTGCTCAATCTCTAAGCGAACGACATGCCCGTAATGACGAGAAAAAATTTCTCTTTGCACTGCTTTGGCCAAATCATCAATTTCTTCTTCTCTCAAAAACAGATCGCTATTTCGTGTCAGGCGAAAAGAATAGCATCCACTAATCTCCATCCCGGGAAATAAGCTGTTGACATGAGTTTTGATGATAGAAGATAAATAAACGAAATAATGGGCATCACCACATAATTCCGAGGGCAAATGAATCATTCGAGGAATAGAGCGTGGGGCATGCACTACAGCATAATCAATACTACGGTTAAAGGCGTCTTTGCCGCTTAACGAAATAATAAAGTTAAGACTTTTGTTGATTAATCTGGGTAGAGGGTGAGCTAAGTCCAAAGCAATGGGGCTCATAACGGGCATTATTTCATTTTTGAAGTAGTGTTTTGCCCATAAATGAATGTCATCAGTCCACTGATGTGTCTCAAGAAAATGAATATTTTCTTTACGTAAAGCGGGTAATAGTTGTTTATTGAATATACTGTAAAGTTGGTCTATTAAAAGATGGGCTCTTTGGCTTATTTGGCTAAACGCTTCGTCTGCACGCAAACCATCAATAGTCAGCTTGCTGGAAGACAGAGCAATTTTTTCTTTAAGCCCGGCAACACGAATTTCAAAAAATTCGTCAAGATTACTGCTGCAAATACTCAAAAACCGCATGCGCTCTAACAAAGGAACACGTTCATCATTTGCCAGCATGAGTACTCGTTCGTTAAATGCAATAGCAGAAAACTCTCTATTGATATAATATTCTGGATTATCCAGAGTAGTATCCAAGGCGAACTCCATCTTCTTCTTTATAAATCAGGTTAGAGCTTAATCCACAAAAACTCAACCCATCAATGCGTTTTAGTATTCATTTCACTGTCATTTCGCCCTTAATTACCCCTGCTTTTGGCATTAAGTACTTTTGACGATTCAAAGAGATGGTCTCAACGTACTAAAAAAAAGCATACAGCGATGAATCCCAGAAAACCATAAAACGGTGACACATTCCAAACAGCCAATACGATAAAAAATAAAATAGTAATCAGCGCTATAGGTATGGAATAATGCATGTTAATGACGCCCTGGGCTACAGAAAAAGTAGCTGCAGCCAACAGCGCTAATGCGCCATACTGAACTGAAACCATAATTTTTCGTGTTATTGGCCCGTTATGTGTGCTTAACCAATGATAGCCCAGAACGGCCATAATCAAGCCTGGCAAATTGAGGCACAGTACAGCAAGAATCAATCCTAAAGCCCCGCCGGCTTTATATCCTATCAGAGCTGATAATTTTACTGCGGTTAATCCAGGAAATAAAAAGCTCGTTCCTAACATGCGTATAAATTCATCATTTTCTACCCAATGTCGGTAATTAACTGCCTCGTATTCCAAAAGCTTTAGCATAGAATTGCCACCACCCAAAGAGATGATGCCAATTTTTCCAAAGCTGTATATTATGTTTAATAATGTTTTTATCATGATTTAAGGATACTTTTCAGGAATAACACGTATTCGCAGGATGTCTGCTTGCCCAGCATCTGTTCACTGATATACTCTACCAAGGACAGGGATTTGCCTTCAATACACGCACTAAAATAGATGTTTTGATTGACCTCCAGGCGAGCCAGCTCCAGTTTTATATGTGGTGTGGTGTGAAACTTATATATAAATGCTTCCTTTTTGACAAAGACTTCTATGCCTTTTTTTCGTGCGTTCTGCGCAATAGAATTTAAATAATCGACGGCAAGATGGTTTCCCTTATCGGGCATGTTATGCAGCGCATCCAGATTTATTTTTGTTCCAAATCCAGTTGCTGAGGCAGTTTCTTTGAGTATGGGCTTATACCATAACTCATTGCGTCTGAGTTTAATATTCAGGTTAGAATCAGGGAGAATATAGTAGGTATCTTCTTTGTGTTTTTGCTGATAATTGGCCAGGTCCAATAATGCCTGATCGATACACGTTAAATGGATGATTTCTTGTTCCGTCCAAAAAAAACGACGCTCCCATTTTACGTCACTCTGATCATCCGCAGCATCATCGGACAACAGAACAGGGTTGTTGGCTGAAAATTCAAAATTCCAAACTAGTCTTTGGGTCATGCTCTAATCGCCTCTTAAAGAGAATATTATGATACTCGCAAAATTAAGTGTAAAGGGTATATACTAGTTATCAACCCTGCAATAATAAAAAAGCAAAGGAAGGTATCGTTATGGCATTATTACTTTTTTTAGTCTATTTGGTTTTTACTCTTGTAGTGCTATACAGAGCCATAAATCCGCTGATATGGGAAATTGGCAGCGTTGGTTATTTGATTACGGCGACTTTTGGTTTTGGTCTTCCATGGATAGCAGGAATAGTGCTGTGGACAGTTATCGTTCTTGCCATCGTTATCGTTCAATTTGAGCCAGTGCGTGCATTTATCGCAGAATTTTTATACCGAACTGCAAAAAAATCGATTCCTAAACTATCCAAAACTGAAGAGCAAGCATTAAACGCTGGCGATACTTGGTTAGAAAAGGATATTTTTACCGGTACACCCGACTGGGACAGATTATCTAAAATAAACACCGAACTTTCCGCAGAAGAGCAATCATTTCTTGATAATGAAACCCAGGTTTTATGCAATATGCTTGATGAATGGGAAATCAGTCAGGAGCATGATTTACCAGCAAAAGCATGGAGCTACATTAAAGAAAAAGGTTTTATGGGGTTGGTGATACCTAAAGAGTTTGGCGGTAAAGGTTTTTCGGCTCGTGCTCACTCGGATATTGTGATGAAATTGGCGACCCGTTCAGGAGTTGCTGCAGTGACCGTTATGGTACCTAATTCTCTGGGCCCAGGCGAGTTACTTAATTTTTACGGAACTGAAGAGCAAAAAGCATACTATTTACCACGACTTGCCAGAGGAATTGAGGTTCCTTGTTTTGCGTTGACAGAACCAGGAGCTGGCAGTGATGCGACTTCTATCCAGTCTGAGGCTGTAGTCGTTAAAAAGAAAATTGAAGGCAAAACCGTTTTAGGTTTGAATATTACCCTGGACAAACGTTGGATAACCTTGGCTCCGGTGGCTACCTTAATCGGCCTTGCCGTTAATCTGAAAGACCCTGATGGTTTATTGCAAGGTGAGGGAGAAGAAGGGATTACCTGTATACTGATTCCCAGAGACACAGAACATTTGGAGATAGGCAACAGGCATCTGCCCGCAGAACAACCTTTTATGAATGGTACCATCCGTGGCAAAGATATTTTTGTGCCCATAACCTCAATTATCGGAGGTCAAAAAAATGCGGGTTCTGGTTGGCAAATGTTGGTTGAATGTTTATCTATAGGGCGTTCTATTTCTTTACCTGCTCTCGGTGCGGGCTCTTCTTCAGTATCCTATCTGTCATCAGGCGCTTTTGCGCGCATCCGTCGTCAGTTTAATGTTGAAATTGCGCAGTTTGAAGGTATAGAAGAGAAGTTAGCTGAAATCGCCGGCTTAAATTATTTAATTAACGCAACTCGTTTATTGACCGTAGCAGCGGTAAATGAGCATAAAAAACCTTCAGTCGCTTCAGCAATTACTAAATATTTCAATACAGAGCTTGCACGAACAGCCGTTAATTCGGCTATGGATGTGCATGCAGGACGTGCTGTAGTCATAGGCCCTCGTAACTATTTGAATAATTTTTATCAAAGTCTTCCTATCTCCATTACTGTGGAGGGTGCTAATGTGATGACTAGAAACCTGCTGATTTTTGGCCAGGGATCTATGGCTTGTCATCCCTATATTCGTGACGAATTTTATGCTGTTGCGGCCGAAAATAAAGAAGCATTTGGTGAAATAATCTGGAAGCATATTCACTATTTTATGCAAAATCTGGCTAAAACGGTGTGTTCTGCTTGGACTGGCGGGTTATTTATCTCTGTTCCTCAAAGTTCAATGAAACGGGAATACAAGCGCTTGGCTCGGTTGAGCCATGCTTACGCCTGGCTTGCTGATTTCTCTTTGATTTATCTGGGTGGTGATTTGAAGAGAAAGGAACGTGTTTCCGCACGCTTAGCTGACGGTATGTCTTATTTGTATATGGCTATGGCCGCTCTGCGCACTGTGCAGTTGAACCAGGAACACCCGGACGAGCAACTGCACGCACAATGGGCGGTTCGTTATTGTTTTTATCATGCGCAAAAATCCATGATTGCTCTCTGTCATAATTTCCCTTCACGTATATTAGGTTTTATTGCTCGTGTTTTGGCCTTTCCTTTTGGACAAACCATGCACTATCCCGGTGATAAACTGGAGCGAAAATTAGCGAAATTAATGGCTGGCAACAATCACTATCGTGAGCGTTTGAAAAAAATCGTCTTTTTAAGTGGTGATCCCCAGCAGCCAGTTGACCGTATGGAACACGCACTGCAGTTGATTATTCAAACTGAAGGACTTGCTGCAAAGGTCAATGATTTAAAACGCTATAAATTCGGCAAGCTCAAGGCAAAATTACAGGAAAAAGTCGAAAAAGGGCAATTAACGCAACAGGAAATGAATGAGTTGCTTGCTGTTGAAGATGCTCGTTGGGATGCCGTTTTGGTTGATGAATTCACCTTTGATTCTATGAAAAAGAAAACGTTTAATTCGGTTATTGATACCATCAAAACACCGTTTATGTAAAATTTACATTTTATTAACATTAGACAGATAAACCAGCTGCCTGAATCAGGGGGCTGGTTTGCTATAATAAAGGCAAAATACAAGTGAATGTTACTGATGTTTTTGCATTGCTTAAATGATTCTGTCAATTACATTACGGTAACCGCATTAGAGAGATTAAGAATATGGCCCAAAAACCACTGCCCCCTAAAGAAACTCTTTTACAGTGTATGAGTCTGGCAGGATCGTCAATCGAAGGAGCAGAGTATTTTGCCCAACAATTCCGCCAGCTTCTGATCGATACAAAAATGCTCAAAGAATGTCAGGATATTATGGACAAAGTGAATGAGTATGCCGAATTTGTGCGTCACAAACTTACCGCCAATACTCAACCCTGGTTGGGCGAACAGAGGTATTTAACCGATTTCCAGAACATGCAGGAAAATCTGGCAAGTGCAGCTGCACAAAAACTATCAGGTCAAATCGACAATTCAATCAATCTCGATATTGCATTCGGAAGCTCTGGTCAATTGTTGCGAGGATACAGTGCTGCTGACGGAAGTGCGCTGCCGTCAGAGCAAATTGCATCTTTGGATACACTGTTAACTGCCTGGTTTGCAAAGCAAAACAAGTTATCCAAAGACGGAACTATTTACGAAATTGATTACGATGGTGAGTTAATAACTGCTGCTAATGGGGCTCAAGTTCATGCAAATCGAGAGGATTTGATTAAAAAAATGATGAGCGAAGACGCTGGTTTTAAGACATACATGCAGGAAAAAGGGGTGAATATTGCCGTGCAATTGCACGATTATCCAGAGGAATATAGTGTTCCCGAAACGGTTCAAAGTGTTGAGCAAGTATCCCAAGCCGCCAAACAACCGGTTGCAGAAAAAACAAATGAAATTGAACCCACAATATCTCCCTCAGGTGGGATGTCTGCGGGGAGCTAACCGCATCTTCATAATACAAAGCGGTTGGTTATTGCGGTGTTCTAACCTATCAGGTGAGTAGCGCTGGAACTAGCTCCAGTGTTCCCTGGTCTGGGTTGATAACAAGGTAAATTCCCGGCTAGATGCTTCTATTTGCTGCCTTGAGTCGTTCCATAGAGCCTATGTCAAACCATTTGCCGTGATAGAGGAATCCCGTGGCTTTATTTTGTGACGCAAATTGTCTTAAAAGAGGGGTCAGCGAATATCGCCCTTGCTTGCATTGATGAAAAATCTGAGGATGGTAAACAGCAATTCCGGCAAAAGTAAATTCAGGATTGTCATTACACAGTTGATCCTGATTCACCAGGCTAAAATCTCCGTGATGGTTTAATTCAGGATTACTCTTGGTCAAAACCAAATGAATAAGCTGTTTTGTTTGCATATTGATTAGTGAAAAATCGAAATCAGTGTAAATGTCTGCATTGACTGCCAAAAAAGGAGTATTTCCCAGTAATGGTAAGGCGTTAACAATACCTCCGCCGGTTTCCAAACCTCCTGGCGGTTCAGGTGAATAGCAAATCGATACGCCATAACGGTGTCCATTGCCTAAATATTGCCTGATCTGGCCACCCAGGTACGCATGGTTTATGACCAGTTTCTCAAAGCCCGCCTTTGCCAGGTTAATGACGTGGTGTTCAATAAGCGGTTTGTTGTGAACCATACACAGTGCTTTGGGTTGACTATCAGTGAGTGGCTTTAAGCGCTCGCCTCTTCCTGCTGCAAGGATCATGGCAACTTTCATGGTAAAAAGACTCGCTTTTGGAGAAAATGAAAGAGAGGATGAAGTTCCTCATACATTTCGGCACATTCAAGAACGTAATTTAGAGTTAGCGGCAAATCATTTAAATAGCCGGGCTTATTGTCTCGTAAATACAAACGACAAAAAACGCCTAATACTTTTAAATGTCTTTGTACGCCACAAATATCAAAGGCTCTTATAAATTCAGAAAAACTATAGGTATCATGAGCGCATGGATAGTGTTCATAAAAAAAGCGAGTCCATTCCACAACCTTGTCTCTTGGCCACACGATATAACAATCCTTAAGCAGAGAAACTAAATCATAGGTTATAGGGCCAATCATCGCATCTTGAAAGTCAATAACTCCCAGCACCAGCTTATCGGTTTCGGCAAGTAACATCAAATTACGGGAATGATAATCTCTATGAATAAAGGTTAAAGGCTGCGTTGTCACCTGACTGGCAATCCATTCCATAGTCTGTTTGAGCATGAGTGATTCTTCATCCTGCAGATTTATATTAAGATAGGCTTTAAAAAACCACTCAGTACAAAGGGACATCTCATTGAGCATGAATTGTTTATTAAAAGCAGGTAATTGAGGATCGTCGAGAGAACATTTTTGCAGTTTAAGCAGAGCGTTTATTGCTTCGTGATAGTATTTATCTGCGGTATTTTCCCTAAGCTTTCCCAAAAGAAGCTGGTCGCCAAAATCACCAAGTAATAAAAATCCCTGTTCATGGTTTACTGCCAGAATTTCGGGGGTGTTCACTCCTGCTTGAGCTATTGTTTCAGCAAAATGCAAAAAGGGCTTTATCGCTTCTTTTTCGGGGGGAGCATCCATGACAATAAATGATTGGCCATTGTAGCGAACACGAAAGTACCGTCTAAAGCTGGCATCTCCTGTTAGGGCCTCTATATGGAAATCTTTCTGCGGAATAATGTCTTCCAGCCATACTTTCAGTGCGTTTTCTCGTTCATGCATGTTATACTTCCCAACTTTATTATCGGCTAACAATTGATATTCTCGGATTAAACGAGAGTAATTGTATGCATCATAAGGCATTTTGTTTGCAGTGAACATCAGGTTTTATAAGAAGCTTCTTAATTTTTTTTCACGAATCGTCTTATTTCGATACCGAGCCCATTGTTTTTTTAAAACTTCCCAAAAAAACATGCTGCAATTCTTGAATTCATCCAAATGGCTTTTAATTAGCGCAGGCCTTACAACACTATTAATGGCTCTGTTGATTTATCATGGCATGGCTTATTCTGCTTCGTTGATCTATGAACCTGTTCAAGCCTGCGTTGTTGCCCGAGATGTTGATTTAACCGATGCTATCCGAGCTAAATTTGCCCAATGTTTGGGGTGGCAAGCGGAGCAAAGTTCTCCTGTATGTCTTGGTTCTTACCAGCCAATTACTGTTACTCCTTTGGCAAATACCGATGAAGTACGTATTTTGGCCGACAGAGCTTCTTTTTACCGTGATAAACCCTCGACACTTTCAGGTCGTGTTGAAGTACAGCAAGGTCAACGTGTAGTTAATGCACAAACTGCCAATGTGTACAGGGACGCAAAAACCAATCAGGTTACAAAAATTGAGTTTTTGGGGGATGTTAAATATTTAGAACCCGAACGATTAATGATTGCACGTAAAGCAGTGATTAATCCTCAAGATAAATCAGGGCTAACGGAAGATGTTCTTTACCGTTTTAATATCTATCGTAATAATGCTCTTCTTCCTGCCTGGGGTAGGGCCAGTTTGATCCGACGTTTTGCGAATAAAGACTATCTGTTGCGTAAAGCGACATATACCACCTGTGCGCCTCAGGATAATGCATGGAATATTGAAGCCGAAACGCTGACTTTAGATGATGCAAAAGCAAAAGGCGTTGCTCGTAATGCAGTAATCCGAATTCGTGATTGGCCGGTTTTTTATACGCCCTATTTAAGTTTTCCTACCAATAAAGAGCGAAAATCAGGCTTTTTGATGCCGCTTACAGGATATTCAAATGTTGGCGGTTTTGATTTGGGGTTACCTTATTATTGGAACATGGCGCCTAACTATGACATGGTCATAGAACCGCATTTGTATTCCGAGCGTGGCGTGATGATGGGCGGGCAGTTTCGCTATCTGACTGGAAACAGTACAGGACAAATAGATGGCAGTTTTTTACCCGATGATAAAGCTTTTGGTACTTTTTTAAAGAATAACGAACTCCAATATCCCAGTCTACGTGGAAATTCAGCAAATCGTTGGTCTTTAGGTATTTTAAATAAAACTTATTTTACACCTGATGTGCAGATGAATATAAATCTGGAGCAGGTGTCTGACGATTATTATTTTCAGGATTTTAGTTCAAATCTGGTCATGATCACGCAAAGGCAGTTGCAACGTCAGGCTGATTTAATTTACACCACGGAAAATTGGACTTTTAAAGGAATGGGGCAAAGCTATCAAACTCTGCAGCCGGTTAATGAAATACGCCTTTCACCAGTTTATGAGCGTTTACCCCAGTTAATGGCCAATGGTTATTATTACGATTTACCGTTTAATGCCAACGTGAAAATTCTCGGTCAATATGATCAATTTCATTGGCCAGTGGAGCTATGGGAGCTGTCACCCTTAAGAATGCCTCAAGGACCTCGATTTCATCTTAATCCTGTAGTTTCAGTTCCTATGATGAGATCATGGGGGTACATTACTCCATCTGCTCAATTTGTGGAAAATTATTACAGTGTACAAGACAGCACGGTTTTGGGTTCATATCATCAGGATTTTAATCGTACTATTCCCCGATTTAGTGTAGACAGTGGGCTGTTTTTTGAGCGTGATGTATTGTTAAAGGGAGAGTCATATACTCAAACTTTAGAGCCAAGGCTCTATTATTTACGTGTTCCATTTCAAAATCAAACGCCTATTCCTGTTTATGATTCAGGATTTATGATATTTAATGCCGATCAACTGTTTAGAACCAACCGATTTTCTGGCTTCGACAGGATAGGTGATGCCAACCAATTGGCCTATGCATTGACTACTCGTTGGTTATCTGAAGAAACCGGAGCAGAGCGAGCTAATTTTACTATAGGTCAAATCAAGTATTTTTCAGAAAGAAAAGTACAATTATGTCAAAGTCCTACTGGTTATTGTGTTGATGATCCCAATGCTTTTGGAAATTTATCGTCAACATTCGGCACTTCACCTATTGCAACACGAGCTGTTTATCGCATTTCACCATTATGGGCTATAACGGGCGATTACATCTGGGATCCTGCAACAAGAGCAACAAATAATGCTGATTTAAACCTGCATTATCAACCCATACCCAATGCCATAATCAGTGGTGGCTATAGTTATTTGGTTAACGGAGATGTCACTGCGGTAAGAAATAATGGCACAGCAAATAATGCGTTGAATCAGGGCATTATTGCATATTCATGGCCATTAACTGAAAAATGGAGCAGTATTGGAGCTTATAGCCAGAATATTAGTAAAAACTACAGTATGATGTCTTTCTTTGGGGTTCAGTATGACAGTTGCTGCTGGGCGTTTAGAGTCATGGGAGGACGAACGTTTAAAAATTTAAATGGTAATTTTGAGCCTCAATATAATAACAATGTATATTTGCAATTATTACTAAAAGGATTAGGATCAGTGGCAAATAGTGATCCGTATAATATACTGAGCACCTACATACCAGGTTACAACGACCCATTCCGTCGTTGATTAGGATAGAATAAACCAAAGTTGCTTGTATTTTGATTAATAATAACCTAAATTGCGCAACAAAGAGTAGATGAGGATTAAGGCATGTTTAAAAAGTTGGCATTGTTGTGTGTTTTACTTTCAGGATTAAATTGTGCTGAGGGAAAACAGTTGTTAGACAAAGTTGTTGCAATTGTGAATGATGGTGTGATTACATCCAGTGAGTTGGATGCGCAGGTTGAATTATCCAGGAAACAAATAATTGCTCAAAAAATGCAAGTCCCCGAAGAGTCTGTTTTGCGTAAGCAGGTTTTGCAGCATTTGATAGATGTTGATTTGCAAATGCAACTCGCCAAACAACATGGAATTACCGTAGACACCACAGAGCTCAATGAAGCAATTGAACGAGTAGCCAAGATGAATAACTTAACACTGTCTCAATTACGTGAAGAGATTACCAAGCAAGGGATTACTTGGCAGGAGTACAGGCAAAATATACGTAAAGAAATGTTGATTAGTCGTTTACAACAAAAAGCCGTTGGTAAAGACGTTCAAGTAACCAAAGAGCAAGTAGAGCAGTATTTAAAAACTGAAAATACAATTGATTACTCATCGGTTACTTTTCATTTACAAAACATAGTCATCCCTTTGAGTGAAGAACCTACTTCAGAAGAAATTAAAAGCGCACGGGCAAATGCAGATAAATTATTGGCAAAAATAAGAAAAGGTGACGATTTCAGTCGATTGGCAATAGAAGAATCCAGTGGTGAATTGGCTTTGGAAGGGGGCGATTTGGGGGAGCGGCATTTAGCTGAGTTACCTGAAATTTTTGCTAAAGAAGTGGTTAAAATGAAAGTTGGTCAGGTTGCTGGGCCTATTCGTGCGAGTAATGGTTTTCAATTAATTAAATTGGTGGCCAAAGGAGGCGATAATCAGCATCATGTGGTAACAAAGACACACGTTCGCCACATACTATTAAAGCCCGATGCCAGCATGTTGCCTGCAGACTCATTGAAACAAGCTAAAAATATATACCAGCAAATCAAAGCTGGAAAAGATTTTGCGCTAATGGCAAAACAATATTCTTTAGATGCTGCGAGCGCCGTGAAAGGAGGCGATCTAGGTTGGGTCAGCCCAGGTGAGTTAGTTCCTCAATTCGAAAAAACAATGAATAATTTGCCACTCCATAAAGTAAGTCAACCAGTGAAAACTCAATTCGGCTGGCATTTAATTGAAGTGATTGCCCGTAAGCAAATAGATGATTCGGCATCATTCAAGCGTCAACAGGTCAGGCAGTTTTTACAACAACGCAAATTTGCAGAAGCAGTCCAAAATTGGCAACAACATTTACGAACAGAAGCATATGTGAATATCATCGATAAGGATTTAGCATGAAACCACTGCTGGTTAGCAGTGGTGAACCTGCAGGAATAGGTCCCGATTTATGTTTAGAGCTCGCAGCCTCTTCTATTCCAATTGTTGTTTTAGGTGATTTACATGTCTTGAAATCAAGGGCGATGCAATTATCAAAACCAATCAATTTTTATGAATATAATGCTGCCAAGGGAGTTAAAACGGAACAGGGATCTCTGACCGTTTTACCCGTGTCTTGCCCAGGTCAGGTTATTCCAGGGGAGCTAAATCCAGAAAATGCAGCGTACGTGATAGAACTTTTAACGCTTGGTGCAACCCTTTGTAGTCAGGGTGATTTTTCAGCACTAGTGACTGCTCCAGTACACAAAGCCAATATTAATTCTGCTGGTATTGCCTTTTCAGGTCATACCGAGTTTTTTGCTCAGTTTTTCAATGTCGATCAAGTTGTTATGATGCTTGCGTGTCAGACAATGAAAGTAGCACTTATGACGACACATCTTCCATTACGTTTGGTTCCAGATGCTATATCCCCCTCATTAATAATTAAAGTAATAACCATGCTTCATCATTCTTTAGCACATGACTTTGGTATTATAAATCCCATAATAAAAGTAGCTGGTTTAAACCCTCACGCCGGTGAGTCAGGATACTTGGGGCGTGAAGAAATAGAAATCATCAGCCCTTCACTGCTGGTATTGAGAGAGCAAGGGATTGATGTACGAGGGCCTCTGTCCGCAGATACCATGTTTGTTGAAAAAAATCAAGATGCCTGTGATGCCTATGTCGCCATGTACCACGATCAAGGACTGCCTGTACTTAAATATGCAGGTTTTAATCAATCAGTTAACGTAACGCTTGGTTTACCTATAATACGAACTTCAGTTGACCACGGCACCGCTTTGGAATTAGCGGGTAAAAATGCAGCGGATCACGGAAGTTTACTTGCCGCAGTGACTATGGCTGCTGAAATGGCTAAATCAAGGAATAGGGTATGAGCATTATTAGTTTAATCGCTGCTGTTGATGAGCAAGGCGGTTTAGGTTTTAACAATCAGTTACTCTGTCACTTGCCTGCGGATTTACAGTATTTCAAACAAATAACAATGGGCAAACCCATTATTATGGGAAGAAAAACTTTTGAATCTATAGGAAGACCATTGCCCGGAAGAGAAAATATAGTACTAAGCCAGTCTATGATGGAGATACAAGGCGTAACAGTGTTGAACTCGTTGGAAGAAGCAATAACATTAACCTCAGCGAACAGCGAAGTAATGATTATCGGGGGGGCTCACTTGTATTCTCAGAGCATAGGTCTCGCACAAAGAATTTATCTCACAAAAATACATCATAGTTTTCCTGCTGATGTGTTTTTTCCAGAAATCAATAAATCAGAGTGGTGCTGCCGAAAGGAGCAATTGAGACAGCACGATGAAATGAATCAATACGATATTACGTTTTTCGTTTATGAAAGGTTACACCCTTAATTAATAGTGCCGATGAATGGTTCCTATTTGTCCTTCCGGGACGGGTGATTTGATAATAATTTCCTGGGGTCTGCTTAACACCCGAAAAAAATCAGTAATTATCTCACGACCGGCATAAGATATATTACAGTGATTATAACCAGGCCATGTTTTTCCAGGCTGGATGCTTCCATTAAAAACGGTATGACATACATATAAAGGTTTATCATCAGTATCTCGCCCTATGGGAATTGCATTAAGTTGGTGTCGTTCCCAGCTAAAAGAACCAAAACTGTGTTGCTCAGGAATAGAGAACTGTTCGACTATGTATTCCTTGCCACCATAAGGAACATTACAACGATTATACCCTGCCCATGTTTTACCCGGTTGAATACTGTCAAATAGTTTGGCAATACACAAATACAGTACAGTCCCATTCGTATCCGTCCCAGTTCTTAACGCAGCAGCCAATGGTGAAACATTAGGTTGAAGCATAATGGAGTTGGCAAAGGAAGAGTGACTTAATATAAGTATCAAGACTAATAGAACAATGTTATTCATGTGAGATCTCTTAAAACAGATATGAAATAAGCATATATCAAGCAAAAAATATGTTCAACATGAGTAGTGCAAGATCGATATGGTTTAGAGTAAATTAATATTGAAAAAACAATAAAAAAAAATGCAAAAAGTATTTGACACTGATACGGAAATCAGTAGAATACGCATCACGCCTTCGGGGCGGGTTCATTAAGAAGA
>NZ_LNZC01000003.1 GCF_001467535.1 Legionella worsleiensis | reverse complement strand
AAGATCTCTTCTCCCATCCCAAGTGCCCTTGAGATTAAGCTTTTTTGCTTACACATTAAAGATACAAGCCTTGATGCAGCGCAGCGTAATCAAGGTTTATTCAGTTCACTCTCAATTGATATTCTCAAATCAAACCCATCAAAAAATATACTATGGTAAATAAAACCAATTTTAATAATCACATGAATTTTTTTTGTTACAATCCTGTTCAGCATGGTTTGGCTGAATTTTTACACCCTTATTTTAAGGCTGGAAAAATAACGAAGAATTGGGCTGACTTCGTGCTTAAAACCTTGATTACGCTGCGCTGCATCAAGGCTTGCTTTATAGCAGAGATTTCGACGTCCAAATCACCTTTCAATTCCCTCAAATCCTGAATCACTGTATTTACAGCTGGGTATGGAGATTGACAAGGTTTTTCAACAGGGTAATAAATTACAAGTTGCATCTCATTGCAAAACTTGGTGTTTTTAGCGTTAAAAGTTTGTTTATTTTTGTTAGTCAGGAATTGCTAGGGCATGCATTTTCGCTAATTTAATTGATTATGGTATATCC
The DNA here is from genome assembly GCF_001467535.1 of Legionella worsleiensis. GTDB lineage: Bacteria > Pseudomonadota > Gammaproteobacteria > Legionellales > Legionellaceae > Legionella > Legionella worsleiensis. The sequence goes on along the minus strand of NZ_LNZC01000003.1, from coordinate 139,853 downwards.
AGCATAGTAGTTGTGCTTTACTGAGCGGGAATGGGCTGTTGTACTAACAGTAATCAGTAACAAAATGCATGACTTTTTTATAATTTTTTTTCATGAAAACTGATAAATCACTATGAGAATCTACATTGTATCATGTTTCGAATATCTGGCGTGTAGCTCCAAATATCTAGCAAATTTTTTATATAAAAATAAGCAAACGGCTCGAATGAGGGTATAGTGACATTCCCTAAATATTCAAATAAGTTACATCCAAAAAATTATAATTACATTGGTAATTCCCCCTATTTTACGTGGATCCATCACCTTGTTAATTAAGATATATGACCGATATCAACTTAATCATGGCTCATTACGAAACCGTTCGTTAGAAGAATAGGGGCAATTCATTACGTTTGATGAACAGATTCACAACTCAACTTATAAATATAAAATAATTTTAACCAGGTTTTCCCAGGGTGGTTTGCTCATCTTCCCAGACTGTTAACCTTGGCAGTTCTGGGTATTTATCGTTATACTCCTTGATATAACCAGACCATACTTTATGATCATTTCTATAATTCGCATCTCTTAAAGCTCGGACGCATTTCTTCATTTCGGTCCTAAGCTCCTGAATCATTTGCCCAGTAATAATTTGATCTAGTTTGTTTTTAATATTTCCATGTTTAAAAAAACCTTTCCCACGGTTAGTAACTTCGGTTTTTATTCCACGCAGATCTTCTCTCAACTGTTTTAAGGTATCTGTTTTACGTTCAAAATCATCAATAATTCGCATTGAAAACTCTTTGTCGAGCGTTGGATTTTCATGCGTATTCAGAATAAGGAGTTCTCTTGCCATTACGTCTTTAAAAGTACTTTCTATAGCGCTGAATTTTCCACGAATCTCAGCAACTGATTTAAAATGGCGAGTGGTTCCCATCATTTACTCCGTTAATACTGGCAGACACTTATATTTTAGTCAATTTGGTGTAAATTTCAACTCACGATCTTAGATAAAATGGTCATTCGGGTCCGATATTGTTTTTGCCTTTTAAACTAATAACCTTACCAAGCAAAAGGCAGTATCGGACAATATTTATACTCGCTGGGCAAAAAAAATTACTCGATGATAATATTGTCCGGTTCAGTCCTAACACCAACAGTAATGTGGAATACAACTTGTTGCCCTTTAAAGGTAGGTTTTGGATCAAGGTAATATTTTTGACGAAAAACAGCTAAAGTTGGCGAGGTAACGGATAGTACAAAATACTCTTTTAATCCAAACTTGGCCTTTATCAATCCATCAACTCTAAAAAAGTGCTTTTGACCAATATGTTCTCGATTCAAAGTGACATTTTCTTCAGGATAAATAACAGAAATATGTGCGCCAACATCTTCAGGTAACCTAAAATAATCAGGCTTATCTACATCATAATGGGCACTCAGTATCGGGTAAATTAAATGGATATAATCATCATCTATTTTTAAATAGCAATAGTTATCACACTGTTCAAGCAGACCCTCTGTTTTTAAAGTACCTGCTTTATTGAGCGCTGTTTTGCAAGATAGGTGGATCATATTATACTGCTCAAAATGTTCTTTCATTTAATCTTGCTCGGTCACACGTACATCAAAGGCCAGATTTTTTTCATTTTAAACCATAATTTCTTAACGCAAAAGGCAAGAACTGCTCTTTAACGATCCCGTAAGTCCATCAACATAAATAAAAAGGTAACTTCATGAGTTCATTTATACAATCGTTTCATGAAACAGCGATCCATATATCTAGTTAAATGAAAAAACAAAGCAAATAAAAATCATGAACAATTACAGGATGTTCTTTATCATTTTTAACCAAAAATCAGATCAAATATTGAACCGATTAATTCACCACAAACCATAATGCACTAATATTTATTATATAGGACATGTGGTACAATACGTACTGCAAGGCACTAACCGTAGCAAATAATGGAATCCATAAAGCAAAATTGTTCCTGTTATCTGATAGGTGATGATCACTTAATGATTCAGTGTGCTGAACTTCTTTTGAAGAAAAAGTACCTCATTTTAGGAGTCATATCAGCACTTGATGCAGCACGAAAACTGGCTGAAGCACATCATATTAAGCACTACACTTCTTTAGATGAGGCAACTTAATCGTTACTCGTCACAGATTTTGATTATTTATTCAGTATTATCAACGGGACTATTGTACCCCCAATAATTGTTGAACGAGCACGCCATTTAGCCATTAATTTTCATAATGCGCCTCTGCCGCAATACGCCGGGGTACATGCACTGTCATGGGCTATTTTAAACAACGAACCAGAACACGGTGTCACCTGGCATGTAATGAACGAACGTATTGATGAGGGAAACATACTGAAACAAGCCCGATTTCCTATTGATGTTCAGGAAACCGCCTTAAGCTTGAGTTTAAAATGTTATCCCCATGCCTTGTCTTTATTTAACGAACTGATTGAGGAACTACAAAACACATCCATTACGTCAATCCCGCAAGACATCACGCAAAGTAGTTTTTACAGTTTTAAGCAAAAGCCACCGGGTAAAGGGTGGCTTAGTTGCTAGCAACCCGCTTGTGACATCGTGCGTAAGGTCCATGCCTTGGATTTAGGTCACTATCATCATAACCGCCTGGCCACACCCCAAATTTAAATTGACAATACCGAATATCTTGTCGTGCGGATAGAACAACTTGGTAGCCTTGATGCAGCGAGAGCGAAATCAAGGTTTAATTAGTGTACTCTCTCAATTGATATTCTCAAATCAAACCCATAAAAAATATAGTATGGTAAATAAAACCGATTTTAATAATCACATGAATTTTTTTCGTTATAATCCTGTTCAACATGGTTTGGCTGAATTTTTACACCCTGATTTTAGGGCTGGAAAAATAACGAAGAATTGGGCTTACTTCGTGCTTGAAACCTTGATTGCGCTGCGCTGCATCAAGGCTACCAAGCTACCAAGCGAGCCTAGCCCATGATTTTATTTATTCAATCTTGACCGGTAGGGATTTAATATTAGGATCTTTTGCATAAGCTTCCAATATATCAGTAACCAGCTGATCAATGGCACCTTCTCTTTCATCATCTTCAATTAAACCAACTCGTTCCTTCATTGCCGCCAGTCGAGCTTCCAATTCCTTGGAAATAGAACCATTAGGAAAGAGAGCAGCGAGTAACCTTCTCGCCTCCGTGGGACCTAAATGACGGTATAAATGGTTTCTTACAGTCGCATCTTCTGAAGTAGTACTAAATGCCCATAATTCTACAGGGCCTAGTGTTAAAGTGAGCAGCTGAACATTCACTCCTGATTTAGTGGCAAATTGCGCCAGAAAAGTTGCGCCACCAAGCCTGGGCCCATGAACTCTGTTTCGTAAGGCGGCTTTTGCGGTTTCAGACAGACCAAATATTTGAGTGGTTTTATCAATCGCTTGCGAAGGACCTGCATCCATAATATAGATGGCAGTGGCGAAATCTATCATCACTGGATCAAAATCATCTACAGATTGAGATAATAATGAAATTTGTACTTTCCATTTTCGTCCTTCCCGCATGTCTATAATAACTTGCTCACGCACAGCGGCAGATTTAGAGGTTCGATGAAACTCATCATACACAATCCGTTTATGATCCTCTCTTATCTCCAATACTCTCTGCTTATGATACTCTTTGTATTGTTCGGGTATATTATTCAAACTTTCTTCGGTTAAATAATAGTGCCGTGCCAATACATAACGAGCCAACATATACATTACAGCAGTTTGTCTGTCGGCTGCGTCACCACCGCTTTTCGCTACCTCATCAAGATCCAGCGAGACAACTCGAGCATCACCAATATCAAAGCTGCTCACCCGGGATAAAATGGGATATTCTCGCACAGCAGACGATATCATGCGCGAAAAGGCGTTAATTAGTGACTCACCCGTGGGAGCGGTTACTTTTTCGTACAAATCTTCGATAGAAGAAGAGCGACAAATAGATGCAGCATCTGCTAGTAATGGCATAGCATATCGTTGCGCCAACATTGCCTCATGGACAAATCCTGCCGAGTACAATGAATCGGTCACTTCCCACCAGGTCGATTTGGAATCTCTGACAAATCCTATTTCTTCAAGAATACTGTCTATGAACTCTTCCACTCCGGGAGCATAAGGTGTGGGATTGAATTCATCAGCCATACTTTTATAAAGCTCATCTACAACCATACCAGCCAAATCAGGCATCCCGTCGTAAGGTTTAGCAGCACCCAGCGGCGTTGTGAGTAACGTAATAAAATTCACTAAAAAAGAGCGCTCTAAAGCCGTAGGATATCGACATCCCAGTTGAGTATCAAAGGGATTAATAGAGTACTCAGGAGTCATTCTTAAACGATGATAAGCCACCAAATGACGTTTGGACGCTGGCAAGGCTTCTTTCAATAATGAAATCAAACCACTACTCGATGGTCCTATATCAATAATGGCAATTCGAGGCAGACGAGTTAAACCACCAGACAAACAAAGCGCTAAATTCAGGGCATTGGATAACACCGATTTTCCTGAACCTGGACGAGCATAGACCAGGTCTATCCAGGTCGTCTGTTCCGTTGAGCCCGGTTGAAAAGGCCAGGGCTTACCATCAGGTGAGCGGAATAATAATGCCCCAGTTTTCCAAGGGGATGCTGGACGGGTTATAGGCAACATGGAAATAACGCTTGATAATGGCGCAACAGTAGGAACTGCCGGGCTATTCATACTCGCAGCAAGCACCGTTGAAACAAAACCGGCAAATGGGTCACCACAGACCTCTGAAACATCTGTTGAACCCCAACCTTGTATTGCCTTAACCAACTCGGAACTTCTTCTCCTTAGCAAGGGCAGATTTCCTTCTGGTGCCCAGGTTGTTGCAACAACTCTTAAACGAACGATTGCCTCGTCGGTATTGAGCTGCAGATATTTCAACAAGTTTACCGAGTCACTAATGAGTCTGTTCTGTGCCGAGCTAAAACTCAATATAGCGGCTAAGAGACCCTTTAGTTTGATCGTATTTAACCCCTCGCTTTCAATAAGAAAGGCTATTTTCCAGGGAACATGAGAAGGCAGTATTCGGGCAAATAATGTAATAAAAGGCCTTACGTCTTTAGGAAACAAATCAATATAAGTTGACGAATAAATTTTGTCCCCTACCCTGACTGTCCTTAAATCAATTACCTCTGCATCCCGGGGAAGAACCTGTTTGGCTAAAGAGGGCCATAACAAATCAGAAGGATCGCCTTCGAAACTATTGATTTCACGAACAGGTAATTTGTCACCCGGCAAGGTAGCCCGCCAGTTTTCTGCAGTGTAATCAGGATCAGCCGTCATACGAATAGCATGCACTGCTTCATGAACATTCATCAACTTGGCAAAAACCCGCAAAGCATCAAGGTCATTCATGATGGCTCTAACGTATGCATCATGCGTATCTCTTAACTCAGGAACCGCTGCAAAAATGGTTTGCGTATTTTTAAAGGGGGGTACTTTATTATCTTTTATAAATTTGGTTTTGGTTTTAAAAGAAACTTTTAACTGATCATTAGGAAGGTTAAAGGGGCGAGTAATCAACACAAAATAGACTTGCTCTTCCGCACAATATTGCGATAGGTAATCGACTCGCTCCGCAAACAAATCACTCAAGGTTAGATCGAGCCGTTTTGCAGTCGCCTCTGCTGGCTCATAAATATCTTGTATTACCTTTTTAATGTTTTGCTTATCGTGGCTGAAATATACTTGCAAAGCATGACCGGGTCTGCCCATCGCTGCCTGAAAAGCGTTATTCAAACCTGAAACCAAACGTTCAAATTCATCAATTCCCGTTAATGCAGTGACTCCCTCAATCTTGATGACAGACAGTAAAGTACCGTCATGATTTACCAAAACGGTGGGACTATCAGCAGTTTCCAAATCAATGTAAGACTCAGTAGTCTGTTTAAGAGAAGTGCTTAACCAGGCAAAGAAGGTGTCTATTCCCTCAAAAAACGATTCTGACCATTTCGCCATCCCTTTTCCCCAATTTTTTTATATTTCTTAACCCGGGCTTGTTGACAATTCACTTGCACAATTACCCACAATTTCGCCGCAACACCACTTGTTCAGAATATATGATACAACTTAGAATACGAACACTAAAATCTTTATCCTGATTAAACCAGCAAGAAGCACCAGACTAGTGTATCGCATTTAGGTACCCATAAAACATGCTGCTGTTTATTCAGCAATTTCTTCCAATGCACTGGCAGCCCATTTTTCAATTTGCTTTCTGAACTTAGCCCTTGAGGGCAGCAATCGAATGTTGTGCAATAGCTGACTGCTGATCTCGTGATTGGTCACCCCTGAATCAATCATTAGCTGACCGAATATTGCAGGATCACTGGTTCCCTCACCAAATTTTTCTTCAACAATTTGAGAGCGAAATTTAAAGCTTCTGTATATATTTTGTGCGCTTGATTTATATCCGGTATCATTAGTAATCGCACAAAAAAGAACATGACACAAACTGTTTAGTTCTGATTGAGTCAGCTCAGGAAGATACACCAGAGTCCCCCCTCCATAACCTCCCACACCAACTGATTCAATAAAAAAGCATTGGGCACAAAAACAGCAGGCTGTGACCAAATTAGAAAGCCTGTTATTGGTATAATCATTATCAAGATTAACAATGTCTTGAAACAAGCGGGCTTGAAAACCACAAAATTGGCAGGTATAGCGATCTCTGGCAAATACTTTTTGCTCATAGGACTTAAATCGCACATCAATTTTTCTGGCTGAATACAAGCGCCAGGAACCTGGTGTAGCGACTAATTTTAATTCGCAGCGTTCTTGATTACCCGCCATAATTATCGGCTCACATTAAGCTGAAGTTAAGATTTCTATTGTTCGTACAAAACGTTATTTAATAAATTACCTACGTTTTTACGTTATTATATTCATTATTTCATATAATCTTTTAGACCATACAAAATCAAAATGGGTAAAGATTTCATCTCTACCCAATTACTAAACTACCTGAATGGACTCAGTAGTTACTTAAAGATTGTACCTGTAGGACCTGCTGTCACACCACCACTGCCGCCAAACATTGTTTGACCTGTTACGCCGAGAATGGAAGGCAGAAACAGTAAAGCCGCGGCAATAAATACCAGCGCAATAGGTGTTCCAATAGGAATTTGAGTTGGGTTGTCTTTATGCTGTTTAAACTTCATAATGGCACCAATAGAAAAGCCCAAACCCGCCAAATAAGAACCCGCTGTAATCAATTTTGCCAAGTTGGTAAAAGAACTGGTAATAGTTGATGCCATGCTTCCTATAGTGATGCTTCCTCCTGCAGCAGCTTCCTGACTAAACAAAGCTAGAAGCCCCATGCAAGCCGCACACATCAACCAATACTTGTAGCCCGCTTTAAAGTTAATTTTATTATTCACAATTGTCTCCTGATTAAAATTAGTCTAACCCGTACCATATAAAGTATTATTAATCATATTAATAGTACCTACAATATTGATTGCCAAAATACCACCAAATACATGCATTAAACCTTTACCAGTACCCCCTGGGGGTTGCCCTTGGGACGCAGAGCGAGCAATTAAAACCCATCCTCTAATAAACGCAATCAAACCAATAACCTGTATCAGCATTGATAACGGTCTTCCAACGAGACTACCACTGCCGAAAAGGGTATCTAACGCAGCGTTACTGGTATTAACTGGAGCATACTGGAGGATATTTTGATAGCCAAAGGTTGATTGCATGAACGCATGAAACGCTGTAGGAGAATAAACTAACAATGCTCCAATCATGAGATACATAACAGGCTCTTTGACACTAGCACTATTAGACATCATAGTTCTAGCCTCTCCATAAACTTTTAGACTATAGATTGCTTTAAACAAAAAAGCACAGCCAATAAGATATGCGCCACCTGTAATTAACCGCTCTACAGGAGCTAGTGAATTGGCAATATTTGTTAAAATATCAGCCTGACTTGCAATCCAGCACGAAACAGTACCGCCAGTACAAGTTGCCATATACGCCTCAACTATCGTCTTGACTAAACTTAATTACCTGCCCTGAACTGGTTAATACTCGACCTTGTATTGAATCGATTAACTTAACCATTCCATATCCTGCAATTTTCGTTCCTTCTCTAACAGTAATTGTAGAACCATTTGAGCCAATTAGCCATGCACGACCAGGAATTACTGCTTGAATAGCATAATTAATACGTTGCGGAGTATAACGTACCACTGGTTTGGGTTTCTTGGGCGCTGTTCTCGCTATAAGAACGCCAACAACCTCAGATTGTTTCGCCATCTGACTCGACAAGACATTCATGGTTTGGCTTAAATTAGCTATTTGTGAGTTTAAGTTATTAACATTGTTATTGATTGTGCCTATCTGTTCGTTTAAAGCGCTCAAGTCAGCTCTAAGGCTGCGTTGAGAGGCTTCCAGTGCTGAAATTTTATCACTAAGCTCTCTTTGTGCTTGTGTATCTATTTGCTGCACTTGCTGAATAGGTTGAACTGGTGCTGGTGTAATCACTGGTGCCGTTTGCGTTTGAGTCATCTGGGTCATGGGAGGCACCACTGCCTTGGTTGGCACAGATTCAGATGTACCTGAAAAAAACAAATAACCTATGAATTTGTACAGCACCATAGCCAAAACAACCAAGGCCACAGCAATCAGAGCATTGCGCTTGATATTTTTTTTATCTGCAGTTTGTTCCTGAGTTGAAGACATAGGACTGCCTTGCGTCAACCCGGATTCATCAAAGGATTCATTACCAAGTGAATCCAATTCCGCAAATTGATATTCATCATTATCTTGATCATGTTCTGCCATTATTCTCTGCCATCAAGTTAAATAGTTGTTACATCTTGTGTAAATAAAATACCCATACCCGTTCCTGAAAATACTTCTACTGTTGTTGGGGTATTAAATAACTGTTGCGCTTGTTGTCCCCAGCTTTTACCTACTGTTGCCAAACCAATAACAGCATTTTCAAGAGAAGAGCGACCTATACCGTTAGCAACGGTAATATTATTTCCACCACCAGTTCCACCGATACTTACAGTAGTATTGGCTGACTGAAAAGCGTTACCGAATCCTTCCAAAAAGGAAGATGCAAACAAGGAACCGTACCTCATTAGGTAATGATGATCTGTCCTGCTGGATAAGGCGGTTCTGGCTGTATTAGGGTCGATAGCAAAAGCCGATATTGAGGTTGTTTTTGCAGCCCCCGGTACAGACATGGTATTAAAGGTGATGACCATTTTATCGGCATTAGTAGGCAGATTAAAACTGCCTATGAGTTTAGCGCCTTTTAATTTTCCAGTAACAATAGTTGCCAAAATAGGGCCAGGTTCATCACTGTTTACTGAGGTATCCATAACAGCGAATACCACATCACCCGTTTTAATAATTGCTTTTTGAGCTGGAGCATTATTTTGTGGCCCCGCCTGTTGCCCTTGCGAAGCTGCATTAGCTGAGCCGGCTGCCGCATTATCGTTTCCGCCTGAGGTTTTATCCTCGCTTCCAGCGGTATAAGTTTGGGTGCTGACGGTCTTCCATACTTGCACCGCCTGATTTGCGGCAGTAAGCATATCAGAGGTTCTTTGTTGAATTTTTTGCTGATATTTTTGCTCCGCCATCTGCTGATTTTGTTTATTCAAAATCGCTTGTAACTGGTCGCTACTGGAACCTATCTGAGCATTTGAAGTTTGCTGCCCTGGAAAAGTAGGAACACCCGATAAGGATGATGGGTTTTGCGCTAAACTGGGATCATCCAAACCAGCCATGCTTGATTCCAGAGGAGAGAATCCGGCGGCTTGTAATTGAGCAGAGGTGAAGCCAGCATCCTTCAAATCAGCCGCTGAAAAGCCAGCGTTTCTGAGTTCGGTTGCGCTGTACCCTGCATTTTTTAGTTCCGCTGCGGTAAATCCTGCATTTTTCAATTCAGCTGCGGAAAAGCCCGCATTTTTTAAATCAGATGCGGAATAACCGGCATCTTTTAATTCCTTAGCGGAAAATCCAGCTGCTTTCAGATCGGCAGCGGAAAAGCCTGCGTCCTTTAATTCCTTGGCACTAAAACCAGCTGCTTTAAGTTGGGCAGCAGAAAAACCTGCTGCTTTGAGCTCTGCTGCACTAAATCCGGCATCTTTAAGTTCTTTTGCACTAAAACCTGCGGCTTTCAGATCTTGAGCGGAAAATCCAGCATCACGCAATTCTTTGGCACTAAAACCCGCATCCTTCAAATCTTTAGCGCTAAAGCCTGCAGCTTTTAACTCAGCTGCTGTAAATCCTGCAGCCCTCAACTCTTTTGCAGTATAGCCCGCAGCTTTTAATGCAGCAGCTGAGCAACCTAATGTTTGTTTGATAGCCAGGGCGCTTACTCCAGCTGCTCTTGCTTTTTTAAGCGAATCAACACTGCAATCAGCTGTTCGTCCATCAGCAATAATCGATGCAGGGGTTAAACCAGCATCTGCAAGCTGCTTAGGTGTAAAACCTGCAGCAAGTAAATCATCTGGAGTGTAACCTGCATCAAGCAGTGATTTAATGTCAAATCCCGCTTTTTTCAATGCTTCGGCACTGCAGCCATTTAAATCTTTAATTCTTTTGGCTGAAACCCCGGCTTTAAGTAGTTTTTTTAAGTTCTCAGGATCACAACCGGCTGCTTTAATGTCTGCGTCAGACAAAACACTAGCGGCAGCAATTTCTTGGGGCGTATAGCCTGCATCCGCCAATTCAGCATCAGTAAAACCTGCAGCTTTTAGTGCTTGCGCACTACAACCAGCGTATTGTTTGATGAGTGCAGCACTAACCCCAGCAGCTCTTTCTTTTTTTAATACGTCGACATCACAACCTGCATTTTGCACATCGTTAGGCGTAATCCCAGGAGGAAGCTCCGCTCCTGCCGCCCTAATTTGTGCCGCAGTAAAACCGGCATTAGCAAGATCTTGAGGGGTAAATCCAGCGTTTAATAAATCACGAGCCGTAAATCCTGCCGCTCTCAGTTCATCGGCGGTAAAACCGGCTTTTTTAAGATCTGCAGCACTAAAGCCCGCATCTTTTAAGTCTTGCGCCGTATACCCAGCAGCTGCCAATTGCTCAGCACTGCATCCCGATATTTTTCTTATTGCAGCAGCGGTTACTCCCGCTTGACGTAGTTTGGATAATGCAGCTGCACCACATCCTGCTTTTCTTACTTCGTCTGCGGTTATTCCATCGGGTAACCCGCTGGCGCGGGCAATTTCATTATCAGAAAATCCAGCTCCTTTTAACTCACCATCCGAGAATCCGCCATCTTTCATTTCCTGAGCAGTAAATCCTGCATTTCTTAACTCACACGCATCAAAACCGCAAGCTCTCAATCGTCCTGCTGTATAACCTGCGTCTTTTAACTGTCTGGCATTGAATCCTGCTGCCCTTAATTCTTTGCACTCGCAGATTTGTTCAAGATCTCTTAATACAAAACCGTTGTCTTTAAGCTGTACACAACTGCATGCTTGTTTCAAATCAGTCAATAAAGCGCCCTGATTGATTACCTTTTTAACGACTGATGTACTGCAGCTTGCATTTTGCAATTCCTGTATCCATAAACTTCTTTGGGCACCTTCATCGTCTTCTCGTGATAAAGCAGTAAAGCCGACTCCGCTTTGTCCGTTTTGGGCACCAATAACACCAACGCCTTGCCCCAGTGCCTGGGTACGGATAATAGTCGGTATGGCACTACCGCCAGTTTGCTCGGCCTGCTTGGCTTGGGTAATATTTTGTTCTTCTTGTAATTTGGCGTATTGTGCCGTTGGGTCAAGTACTCCAGGAATAGATTGAATTCCCGGTGTTTCGCTTACAAATGCCTTTGAAACAGGGCCCTGAACGGAACTCCTGAGCTTCAGGTAGCCAATGGCAACCGAGATAACCAACAGGATTATTGTAAAAATGATAATCACTCGAGTTCGAGTATTGGAAAACAGTGATTTGAGATTTTCTTTTCTGCCTGCCATCGCTTATAACCCTTCTACCTTAAGTTGCATTACCTTGCCGTGCCAGGACACTAATAACACCGGAGATTTTTGCATTTCATACGCATGCGTTCCGTCAGCACTAGTCATACTCGCTAACCAGCCCGGTGACAATACAGTAAGATTGGTTCTGACATACATTTTATTATTGGATAACCACGCACGTGCGTCACCTCCGCTTACTACCAATCGGGTACTTCCCGCAGGAGGTACTCCATCCAGCACGTGAAGAAGTATATCGCTGGCAGAGGGAGGAATTCCCTCTTCCATAGGCATGGACTTCGCATTTGGCCCATAACCTTGAACCCGTAAATCTACCCTGTAATCGACTGCTTTTTGACCTGGAATCAATGTCAACATGACTGGTGTATTCAATCCTCGCAAACGAACCGCAAGGTTACCGTAGTTATAAAGTTTGAGAGCCTGAATCATTAGGGTATTACTGGTTTTGTCCCATTGAATGTTAAAAGAGGCCGGATCACCCAAATCATAAGCTGAAATGGGCCATGGTGCCCCAGTTGAATCCAGAAATACAAGGGAAGAGACAAATCCTTGCGATAATCGAATCACCGGTGGCGTAGAGCCTGGGGACAAGTTAACAAATTGTGATGTCGCTGTTGGCTTGGGCGGTGTGCCTGGAGTCGATGCCTGGGCATATTCGTTGGTTTGATACATTTGTTTTAACCGTACAATCTGTTCTGGATTTAACGGATATAAATTACGAGTCATGTCTTTAAATGCTTTATTATCGACAATTTCAGTTTCAGATTGCGTTATGGACTGATTCTCACTACTTGCAGAATTTTGCGATGTTTGTGCCTGCGCTAAAGACTGCTGTGCGCCAGATGCAGGGGCTTGAGAATTCATATTAGGGCCCGATTGAGCTGCAGCTGTATTCGAATCGCTAGGGGATTGGCCGTCTGCGCCTGGACTCTGGGATAATTTTTGCTGCAACAATCTTAATTGTTGCAGAGCCTGTTGCGCATCATCTCCTTGATTAGCGGCTATTGCGCTAAGAGGAAAAGAACTCAGTATTCCTAAAAAACATAATGAATTAAATGTAATTTTAAAATGAGTCATCATTAACTTACCCCACCACTGGCAGGTCCGACCACAAATTGCGATATTCCAATACCTCGAGGAGAATTTAAAGTCGACACTCGAGTGATCAACATAGTAACCACATTATTTTGCTGGGTAAATTCACTCGCACTCTGATAAGTCACCAAAATAGGCATTTGTACTCGCCATGAGAAATTGCCATTTAATACCCCTTTTTGCAAAATAATAGGCGCACGGGTAGCAACAGCTGAAACAATCAATTTTTTGGCTTTTACTGCATCCAGGTTATTTGAGGATTGCAACGCATTGAGAAATTGATCCCATCCATCCGCTGTAAAAAATCCTGAAGATGCCTGTAACTCATCTCTGTAGTTTACAAAGTTATAAGTAAACGCAGCAATTGCGGCCTGATTCGCCCACTGCAATACGGCAGAATCGGATTGGTTGGGTTCGCTTAACGGAAATAAAGGCGTAATTCGCCCGTTAATGGATGTAGCAAAATATTTGGGTGCTGGAGGATGAGTTATAATGTAAATCAGCAGCGAACCCAAGATAATATTAACCACGATCGCAATGAGAAGCGCTAATATCACTTTACGCTGGCTATCTTTATAAAACTGATTTCGTAATGCTACAACTGCTAAGGCATCTTCAGCCATAATAACCTCTGTTTATTGCGGTATAATCCTTGGTATATCATCTGTTGGTGGATCCGGTTCTAACAAAGGCACTGATGCTTCATTAGGTGCCAATAACGCCTTTAGTTTGACCGGAGGAGTTATTCCACTTGTTGCATAATAGTCTCTCTCAGGCTCATTCAGGTAAAAATAGAATATTAATGCGCCCAAAATACTGCTTATCAATAAAGAACAAATTACTGCTACCAGGCCACTTCGGTAAATATTAACATTAAAGTTTTTATTTCTCTGTATTAATAACCAATTTTCCCGGCTCATAACTTCCTCAATCTACTACAGCTCGTCTAAAAGTAATCTCAATCCGGGCATTTGGCGATAAATCACCGCCTTGCTTCATAATTACTATAGGTTTATCACTACCAAGTCCTTGTGTAAAGATAAAACGACTGTCTATTCCCTGAGACCACAAATATTCACCGACTACTCGAGATCTCGCCAGAGTTAATGCTTTCTCTCTTTGCACAGACACATATTTACTGCTGTAACTGGTTACCGTAATTGCAACCTTGCGAAATTGTTTTAGAAACATTGATACATCATTTAACAGACTGTAGGAGGACCATTTTATATGTGGCGACTGATCGTTAAACAAGGCATTTGCAGGAATACTGATAAGATAATCCTGACCAATGGTCACCACTTTAATACCACGTTTATTTAACTTGGTTAAATACTGCATAATTGTTGCGTCACAAGCTCCTTGAACTTTGCAAGGCAGCTTTGGCTCATTTTCATCTGGAACATAATTTGAGCGATGACACGCACTGGCCGAAAGCAAGGCGGTTACCGCTAATATGCGGGTCATGACACTGATGTAGTTAGTAGGCACTGATCTCACCCGTTATCCCCATTTTAAAAAATAGACTTCCTGTGTTATCTATGTCTAATGCTCTTAAACTACCAGATAATAATAAAAACATACAAATCATTACGTTACAACGAATTTCATAAAATTGCTATTTTTTTAAAGAAATTATCTTGTGTTCCGATAAAAAACTGCCTAAAGCAACTCAGGTCACTTGGCAGGTTTTTAAGAATGTTGGTATAGAGGTTTCCTAGAATAAGTCTTCTTGACTACGATTAACCGCCTTTTCACGTTCTAGAGCAATTCGAGAAGATAAACTTTTTACTATCTCGGTGAGTATCAGAGGTTCGATAATATCGGTTTCTTCCGGAGGATAACTTGTTGCTAATTGAAAATCTTTGATTAACTCATTAGCAACAGTTCCAGCGTATTTATCTTTTGCACCAGCCAGGCGCTCTATGAGCATCATCTGATTTCGTGTTTCGTTTATAGGTAATAAAGGTTGAGAAAATGTTGCTTTATCGCTGACTAAAATAGGCGGCGCATTATAATTAAACCGCAGGGCACTAAATATGGTCAAAGCACCTTCTACTTCTTCTTCTATAATGTCTTCAACAGGCTCTGGTTCATTGTGACCATGGAACGCAATTAACGCAGCTACACCCCGTTCAATTGGCTCGACTATATTTGATTCCCTTAACGCTTTAGTAATTAAAGTAATCTCTTCATTTTCAACAACTTTGTTGATGCTCAAATCACCACTTTCCAGTATCTGCTGAAATGATGACAATTGTTTTTGTAACTTCATTAAATAATCATCGGGTGGTGGCTCGACCTTCAAAAACTGGTTTATTTTTAACTGCTTAACCGGTTTGGGATTGGCGTAAAACATTCTTGCACGCACAATTTTGGATTTAAAGAATATGTGAGCCTCTCCCTCGGTCTGTTCTTTTAAGTCCAGTAAATCAACACGAGAACGCTTTTCAAATGATGAGCTTTTGGTATCCATATAACTATTGGCTATGCTGGTATCTTTCGTTTGAAACGAATCGACTTTAGTTACATAAGCCTCACCTGCTGTTTTGGTAAAGAAATCCCAGGTTTCTGTTGGATCTTCCAGTTTCATACAGATTTTAATGTTAGTATTTGCGCCAATGGATGCGGCTTCCTCTTTAGATGCTTTTTGGAATGCCGGAAAATCCTGACCAGCGAATATAGCAGAGAATCCTAGAGAGCGAGCTTGTGCAGGTACTACCGCAAATCCCTGTACCGCATAATAGCCGTACTCATCAAGAATACACATATACGGAGTTGGAGCATTGGTTGGCTTTCTGAGAATAACGTCTCGATAATCCCCTTCAACCTCTTCGCCCAGTCCTGCAGCCATCATGGCTTTTAGGGAAGACACAATGATCTTGCCAAGATTGGATAATTCATCCGGTGATTTTTCAAGAGCGGGTAACAGTACAACAAGTATACGTCTGTTTAACACAACATCTTTAAAATCAACCTCGGCTAAATTCGTTCGAATAATATGTCCATAAGTATCAGCCAAGGATGAAAAACTTCTGACTAACTGCATGGTAATAAAACCGTGTTGTTCAAGAACCTGCGACACCTGCTTCCCTTTTTTTTCCTTGTTATAACCAGGCAAGGTATTTAAATAATTTCGTAAGGGATCGGTTACCAGCTTGGGAATCTGCTCAATATTGATGCTCTCCTGATCGTCGCGAGGGAAGACTTTGTCTATGACTATTGATTCCAGCCGTTGCAAATCGAAATAGTTTCGAATGGTGTTGGCGTCAAGAAGAATAGCGCCATCATCACGCATATAAACCAAAAGCCGCATTAACGCTTCAACAAACGCAATAGCACGACCTTTCCACATATCTCCATCAGAGGACTGGCTTGCTCCACCCATCAAACTCACTACTAACTGAGTTAACATGCTTGATGAGCCCTGGCAAAATGGATTTAAGGTATTGGACAGTCTTTTTTCCTGGGGCCCAACAATATCTCTGGCACCCGTCATGAAGTTGATTAATAACAGGTCGTCCTCTCGCCCCATACTGCGCACCATAGAAAAGACCTTGGCATAAAGAGAGTTATCTCCCTTACCATCCACATAGATAAATCCACTGCCCTGAACCAAGGCGTTATATGCCAAAGACACTAAACATTCTGTTTTACCACTACCGGTAGACCCAAAAATTAAGGCATGTGTTCGCATATCATCATTAGCAAACCACAATTCTTCACCCGTTTTTCTGTCATTACCAAAAAAAGCAATTCCTCGAGCCATATTGGGCTTGTTTAAGCCCGGCTTCATATCGTTATAGTCTTTTACCCGCGCAATTTGCGGGAGGCGAAAGGGTAATTTTTGTTTACGGGTAAAGCTGTACAGAAAACATAAAGAACCAATAATCATCAAAACGGTAGCTACCTCAGAAAAATAATAGGCCGCTGCAGACAAAGTAAACAGTAAAATTGAAATGTTTGTGGGATCAGCAAAAAAATCAGCTAATCGTTGGGTTAATGTCCGTGTGTCCCTCAAAAGCAGGGTGGGATCTAACTCATGTCTACTGTCTATACCGCGCATCATGGCTCTAACTCTCCCATTTGACGGGGTGTTAATTTAATCTCTTTAATGGCAATTTCCAAAGCTTTAATTGCTTCATCAATCATAGGAACGAGAGAACGACGCCCCATTTCTTTTTCGGCACGCCAGTGAGCAAAGGGGCCACCAACCTCAGCATAAGGAGTTTGCCTGCCCACACAATTGAGCATATACCACAAGCGTCTGTCCACTGGTTTAAGCCAGAGAAACTCCGAACTGGGCACCACCCCATCATCTCGGGCGCCTTCAAGCAAGGAAGCCATTACAGTCAGCATATAAGCATGTTTGGCTATGATTTCCTGAACATTCTCTGCGTGTTGGTATTTTTTAATCACTGGTCTGGCAACTGAAAAGTCCGGTTTTCCTGCCACGAAACTGGCATCCAAAACTTTTAGAATATGATTTGCAGCATCTCTGTCCCTGTTCATCCGTGCCATAAAAACGGCTGCCAAAGCATATGCCTGAGGTGTACAGCGCTCAAAACCATCCCAATAAGGGCCCAACTGCAAGGTAAAAACCCGTTTTGCATCTCCTTTTCGGATGCCCGCAGTCATTTCCTGACCGGGTACGGGCTTATCCAATACGGCATCATCCTTTTTTAACAACTTATATTTACGGGCAAACTCCATAGGGGTTAACGCCATTGCCCAAGGGCCTGTATTAACATCCTGATTGACCAAATCTTCTTTGATAACCGGCATTATGGCTGGCCAGTTAAACTGTTCCTGAGCCCGCAAACTTTTCATATCATGAGTTTTACGAAATTTAAGAGTGATGTTTGATCGGTAAAGAACAATAGCCAAAACAATCAACACAAAAACAACCGGATAACGCATATAATCACCAACATTACCGGTCATTTCCACCAGACGTGCCCAGTCTACCGTTGCGGGATCAAGGGTTTGCATCAGATAAATCTGCTGAGCCAAGTCTTGATTATGAAGGAACAAATTGACCAGTTTTGCCTGCCAGACGTTGATCTGAAATACAGTACTGACTATGTATGCATGACCAAACTTCCAAACAAGAAAACCTGTAATAAACAACAGTATGATAATCCATACCGGTGCCATTGCATTGTCTGAGCCTGGTTGCTGTTGCTGCTGAGCCATTGTGACTAACTTTTTAATTAGGTTAATTAATTCAAGTATATACTGCTCTGCGATAAATTTGCGATATTTTCATGAGAGATTAAGAAAATTATAGACAGAGCAAGCGGTTGCCTGATGCAAACTAAGGCATTTTAATCAAACGGTTTCGTTCAAATTTGTATACACCACTGACATGAACAAAACGGCTGATATTATCCAGATTTAAAGTTTTATCTTTTAAACTGAGCAACATTTTACCCAATTTATCAACAGGCGCTTTATCTGCCGAAAGTGATAAAATATCCGATTGATTGATATACACTGCAACATACGCTTCATTCTGCTTGTTTTCTTTTGTTTTTAACAACGCCTTGATATCGGCTTCATCAGCGTAAATAGGTCTGGAAATCATCTGTTTGGGCAGATTGCTAATTATCTTTTCCCATGATTGGAGGACTGCTCCATCAGAGGAATATAAGGAAATGTAAATTTCCTGTTGACCGCTGCGCAGTGCAATACGGTTTGCCAAATGAGACTCTGCCTTAAGTTGCGCCCGACTACTGGCTCCTAACTGATTTAAAAATCCATCGCGAATTTCAATTAAGTTTTTACCGACAACTTTTAAAAAGTTGGATTTATCCCATGGGCCTGTATCTATGGCCTCATTAAGGGACTTTAAAATTTCTTCATTTTGTTCGTCTGATAATCTGTCTTTCATAAATTTATAACTTTGGTTTCAGGGCAAAATGCCCCATTATTAATTAAGCATATGAAAGAAGTATAACAGTATTTACAAAAATCAATGAGAAGAATTCGACTAATAAGCAGTTTAGAAGCCAAAAGATCTATGCGGTGTATTTACAGATTCTTCAAGTTCATTAGGTTCAGATTGTGGCAATTTAGCATTGGTGTGTTCCAAGCCGTTCTGAACGTCTTGCATGCACTTTGCCAAAAGCTTTACTGCTGCCTGATAATCGGCATCGTCAGGCCTTAAACTCAACGCTCTGTTCGTTTTTTGATGTAAATCTTCAATAGGGCGCAAAACCTCCTGATGCACATATTCAGAGGCAACACCTGCTTTTTCGTTTGGCATATTAATGTGAAAACCGTAACGGTTTGTATATTTTAGATTGTCATCGCTTGCATTTGACATTCAGAAACTCCTACACATAAATCTTTATAAGGGTAGTCTAGCAAACTAGAATACAAAAAATGGCTGTTTTTTAGATAACTTTCGATTTCTTTACAAATAAAGTCAATATACTGTTAATCATACATTAATTCATCCAGGGGAGTGTAATCCCGACTTGGCCCGCCTTGGATCAATTCGTTGACGACATCTGTCATGCACAACAAACGCAACACATTAGGCGTCACCTCATCAAAAACGACACGTAGACCCAGTAGTGCTCCTTCCGTCTCATCAAAAGTAGCACCTAAACCATATCCCAAACACAAAGAACACAGTTGATCAGCTCGCCTCACTATGGCTGGCAGCAGACCTGTATCGGCAAAAACCTCATCGTAGCTGACAAAACGGTCATTTAAATAAAATTTGGCATTTAATCCTGCGGCTATCATTCCCATACACTTGCTGATATTTCGTTCCATTTATCTCCACCATGGCTGTGATGATTTAACGGATCCGGCGAGGATACTTCTCATCCATCGCAAAAAAACAGGTATGGTAAACCCATAATGCTCAACAATACCAAAAAATACAGCAGAGATGAGCACCAAAATCCCGGTCCAAACCCTGATGTGCATTAAAAACAAAAAAATTGGAAATGCGGCTCGAGCATCAACAATAAAAAAACGTGCGCTTCGTGCCGAATCACGCCAATGTGTTGTTGCAGAAAAATCCCCTGCCATACTTAAACCTCAAGAACCGTTCTCTTAAGAAAAGTATATACCGAAATATTCGCTTTAGCACCAGACTTATTTGAATATTTCAGCCCTTACGCATTAAGCGATAACCCGATTTTATTCCATAGGAGAATAGTCTTTACCTAAATTTGCTTTCAAACTGTTGATAAGTACTTGTTCCATGTCAGAAGCAGGCTTGGGTTTTGGAGTGGATGTGTATTGGTTCGCGATGTCGCCTGATTTGGTGGGGTCTAACGTAAATACCGTATTGGTATCTGGGGATTTATTTATCCCTTGCATTTTTTCCAACATTTTTGAAGTGCTGTTAACCACTGTAAACTCGAATCGAAAACATGATTAAAAAATATAATAACACAAACACATTAAGAAATTATTAACAATTTTTTGCACCCTAAGTGTTTTTTATCCCAAGCCAGCACCGCACTTCACGCATCAGTGTATAACGAACCAAGTACTCGGCCTTTTTCGTCGATATGGTCTTTAAGCGTCATAACCAAAGTATGCGCTGTTGGGGCATCGTATGGCACAGGATGGTACAAAGAATGCCAAATACCTTGGGGCCAGAGACTGTCCGTGACATCACGGGCAACAACATGAACGTGCAACTGTGATACAACATTGCCAAGAGCGCCTACATTCAACTTGTCTGGCTTAAAATGTGCCTTGACCAGAAGAGAGAGCTGATTAATCTCTTCCATGAGCACCTGGCGTTGCTCTTTGTTTAACTGGTAAATTTCTTCAATATTATCCACCCTGGGAACCAGTATAAACCAGGGAAATTGAGCTTCATTCTTTAGAAAAACTCGTGATAAGGGCCAATCACCAAGAATAAAACTTGTGGATTGAATTCGGTCATCAATTCTAAACAAATAAATTCTCGTATCAATGTTGTATCATTTATTGTACCAAAGCAGACAAGACAAATTAAATAAGTCGTCGATAAATTTTAGCAAACCTATTGAGTAATGATCCCATTTTAAGTAATGTTGAAATGGCCTGTTAAAAAACGGGCGGTTATCAATTGTCATTTAAGGACGAATGCAATTGCTCAGTTGACTTTCAACGGTCAACTGACGATTGATAAGCTTTAGCAAAAGGAGGATTCATGGCTAGAGGCGAAGTCAAATGGTTTAATAATGCCAAAGGTTGGGGTTTTATTATTCCTGAGGGTGGTGGTGAGGATATTTTTGTTCATTTCTCATCCATTCATGGTACTGGTTATAAAACATTGGTTCCTGGTCAGACAGTTACCTACGATATAGAAAATGGCGAAAGAGGTCTGCACGCTTCAAACGTTATTGCGTTAACTGAAACGACTGTAGAAGAAATGGCTTAATTTAAGCTCTATTTCAACTTTAGCGCAGCGGCGTAATTAACTTTTATGCTGCTGCGACCATAGTTTTCTAAGAATATTTTTTTACTCAGGTTTCATCGCACCAAACCTTACCATCAATCAGCGCAAAAAACTCAATAACAGTCTTCTTAAATGTCATCCCTAACCCTAAATAGTAAAATCCGAGTATTCTTGCTTTGTAACAATCATCTATCGTTCATAGAATGTTCATCCCGCCCCCAGAGCTATTAGGTAAAATTGGACTATAATTTAAAAAACAGGCTATTTGTTCCAAGAAATGAAACATCAAAGGCTCAAGTAAAATGGAGACGGACTGATGAGTGTTTTTCGACCCGTTAAAACCGGACATTCATGCGCAAAAGACCCTCTAATCGCTGCAAAAGAACTTCATGAGGCAGTGTCTCAGCCGGACATAGAGCTCGTGGTATTTTTTTGTTCAAGTCATTATGATCTGGGGGCACTTGCGAATGCACTCAATTCAGTATTTCCATCCGAACAGGTCATAGGATGTACAACTGCAGGCGAAATTGGTCCCCAAGGTTATTTAGAGCATACCCTTTCAGGTATGAGTTTTTCTGCACATGGTTTTAAAGTCGCGACGGGATGCATCAATAATTTACATCGTATGGATCTTGAAAAAAGCCAACAATTTGTCAATACCTTACTGCAACAATTGGAAGTTAAAGCACCAGACACCTCACCCAGAAACAGTTTTGCTTTTTTGATGATAGATGGCATGTCCCTACAAGAGGAACCAACCGCACGCATGTTCCAGAATGCTCTTGGCGAAATGACTCTTTTTGGGGGTTCCGCCGGCGATGATCTCAATTTCAAACAAACCTGGGTATTTTCAAATCACGCTTTTCATACCGATAGTGCTGTACTTACCTTGGTAAATACAACCTATCCGTTTAAGGTCTTTAAAGCACAGCATTTCGTCGGCTGCAATGAAAAACTGGTCGTTACTCAAGCAGACCCCTCACGGCGCATAGTTTATGAAATTAATGGTTATCCGGCAGCAGAAGAATATGCACGTCATGTAGGTACGAAAATGACCGAGCTTGACTCCATGCAGTTTTCTGCAACCCCTGTTGTCATTCGCATCAACGGGGTTGATTATGTCCGCTCAATTCAAAAGGTGAATCCTGATGGCAGCTTGACCTTTTACTGTGCGATTGACAATGGATTGGTTTTTATGGCGGCGCATGGAGTTGATCTGATAAAAAATATTAAAGAAACATTTCAGGAAATTGAAGCCGAAATAGGTAAGCCGCAGCTGATTCTAGCCTGTGATTGTGTGTTGCGTAATCTGGAAATGCAACAAAAAGGCTTAAAGAAAAAAATCGAACAATTATTTAAAAAAAATAATGTTGTAGGTTTCAGTACTTATGGTGAGCAATTCAGAGGGGTTCACATCAATCAAACTCTGACCGGATTGGCCATTGGTGAATTACGGACGAAAAACGATGACTGATTCACCACTGATACCTCAAGATGAACAAGAACTTCGCAACGAAATTGCCAGGCTCAATAAAATTATCAAAGCATTAATTAGTAAAGCAGAACAAGACATGAATGCCCCAAGAACAGAATTTGGGGTATTTCAGGATACTATTATCCTGGAAGATAAAATAAGAACTCGTACCCAAGAGTTAGAAACAGCACTGCAAAATAATGCTCGAATCACCAGAGCCCTGCAAGAAGCAAAAAAACAGGTCGAATTAAGCGAGCATTATTTGCACGACATCACATCCGCTCTTGGGGAGGGCATAATCGTCATCAATAAAGACATTTCAATTGAGTTTGTCAATGAAGCCGCATGCAAAATGTTGGGTTATACGGAAGCTGAAATGTTGGGAAAGAATGCTCATTACCTGTTGCACCACTCATCTCATGATAAAACCCCACTTCCCATAGAACGATGCAGTAATGTTAAAGTTATAGAAACGGAACAACCCTACATTAGCGATGATGATTACTATTGGCGAAAAGATGGCACCTGTTTTCCGATATCCATTATTACAACCCCTGTACGATTGAGAGGAAATACCACCGGCGCCATTCACGCATTCAGAGACATTACCGAATCGATCAAAGAACGCACTCGTCTGCGTGAAATGCAATCAGCAATTGAACAAAGTCCTGTTTCTGTTCTAATTTTTGATAAAAATGAAACCATTGTTTACGTTAATCCTCAGGTTACAAAATCAACGGGATATACCAAAGAAGAACTGCAAGGTAAAAAAATACATATTTTTGAAGGGCATCTTACCCCCGAAAATTCCTACAAAGAATTGTGGCATACCATCTTGTCCGGAAACTCCTGGAATGGAGAACTTCTGTATTGTCGCAAAGACGGCAGCCAGTTCTGGCAGTCGTGGAACATTGCTCCAGTATTTGACGTACGCGGCGTTATTCAACATTATGTAAGCGTAGGAGAAGATATTACCGAGAAGAAGAAGCTGCATTCTTTGCTTCAGGAAATGTCTTACATGGATGGATTAACCGGGATTGCGAACCGCCGCCGATTTGATACCTTTTTGAGTGATGAATGGAATCGTGCAATCCGCAACAAAAAACCTCTGGCCATTATTATGACCGACATCGATTATTTCAAGCGCTACAATGACAGTCTTGGCCATCTGGCTGGCGATGACGCTCTGAAACGTGTTGCTCAAGCATTAAAAACAAAACTACGCCGCAATACCGATTTGATCGCACGCTATGGCGGTGAAGAATTTGCCTGTATATTACCGGATACCGATTTGGACGGTGCGACGCTAATGGCCCTGGCGCTGCAACGTGCGGTCAATGCGATAAAACTACCACATCCCGATTCTGAAAACGGCAAATTTGTAACAATTAGCATAGGGGTTGTATCTTGCACCCCACAAAAAGGAGAGCCCATTAGTTTGCTGGATCTTGCCGACAAAGCATTGTACCGTGCCAAAACTTTAGGGCGTAATCGTATTGAAATTATAGACGCAACCCAACTTCAGTAACCTATGACACACAAGGTATGATCTCCAATACCTGCCTGTTTCGCTCACTGCTAATTTGCCAAAACGCCATATGAATTTTCAGGTTCAGCATTTAAATCGCTTGGTAGTTGCTCTTTTTCTCGTCCCAAAAGCCTGAGCGCTTTCCCGGACAGGACATAATTTTCAATGTGTTCCAAACTCATATTTTTGGTTTCGGGCATATAAAAATAGGTATAAATCAGTCCAAGAAAACAAATGCCGGCATACAAAGCAAAAGTATAATCAATACCTAACAGTTTTTGTAGAACAGGAAAACTAAAAATAACCAAGGTGTTAAAAGTCCAATTACTCATAGCCGATAATCCCATACCCGCACCACGTACATGCAAAGGAAAAATCTCTGCCATTGCTATATGCGGTATAGGGCCAACGCTTATAGCAAAAGAAAAAATATACACGGTCAGGCACACTACAGACAAATAAGGCAACCACGCCACCTGATTTATGGAACACAGGCATAAGGCAACAAGACTGCAGCATGTTCCGGCAAAACCGGCGAGTAACAGCTTGCGACGCCCGACTTTATCAACACAAACAAGAGCAATGATCGTCACAAGCAGATTAACCAATCCTATACCCATAGTCGCTAATATCTGACCTGCTGTACTGTTTATCCCTAAATTTTTAAAAATTTCAGGAGCAAAGTAAATCACAACGTTGATACCGCTGAGCTGTTGCAGACAAAATAAGACCATTCCGAGCATTAACACGGGCAACAAAGGTTTCTTGAATAATAAAAGCCAACTTGTTTGCTTGGGCTCTTTTGCCAAGGTCTGTTCAATTTCCATAAGCTCATGCTCTATATCCAGACTCTGGCGCAGTTTTTTTAATGCCTTCACAGCACCATCACGTCGTCCTATGCTGTATAGCCAACGTGGCGATTCAGGCAGAAACAAAATACCAATACTCAACATCAAGGCAGGTACTGCGCTGGAAGCAAACATAATGCGCCAGGCCTGATGCTCAATCAACAAATAATTAACCGAATAGGAGCAAACGATGCCCACAGTCATCGCTAATTGGTACATTGCAACTACCGCTCCCCGAGCTTCAATCATTGCAGTTTCAGCCAGATACAAAGGGGTCATTACTGACGCCATGCCTATGGCAAGTCCAAGAATCAATCGAGATAAAACCAGAAAAGAGATTGAGCAGGCAAGTCCTGCACCCAAAGCACCAATGAAAAACAACAATCCGGCTACAGACAATAAAGAGCGTCGACCAAATCGCTTTGCTCCTTTTGATGCCATAAACATACCGATGAGCAAAGAGCCGAATAGTGCGCCACAAGGTAAAGCCGAAGCCATAATACCAATATGCGTGGCCGTCAAATCAAAATGATTTTGTACCAGATCCAGGGAACCGGCAATAATTCCCTCATCATAACCAAATAAAAATCCAGCCAAAGAACCAATAATTGCGACCATCCAAGCCATAACCCACTCCTTAAATCAATTTTTGCAATACGCCTGAAACGACATCAGTTTTTGCAAAGACACCATTAATGTCCTCTAAAGTCATCATCACCCTACCGAGCATCAGAAGCTGTTAACGAGAGGCATAATTGGGTGATATGCGACCATGCGTTATTCTCTATTGCCTCTTCTGGAACTACCCATGAGCCACCAACACAACGCACATTAGGTAAAGAAAGATAATCTCTATAATTCACCTCGTTGATACCACCTGTAGGACAAAAACAGGCCTCCGGGAATGGGCCATAGACAGCCCGTAACCATGAAACACCGCCCACCGCAGCAGCAGGAAATAATTTAAAATGACGATACCCCAATTCCCAACCGGCCATCAGCTCAGAAACACTGGCAACCCCTGGAATCAAAGGAATTGAGGATTGCTGTCCTGCGGCCAACAGCGCCTGCGTTTGTCCTGGGCTGATAGCAAAACACGCACCAGCCTGAGTAACTAAACGCAATTGTTCAGGGTGAATCACCGTCCCTGCGCCAATTAGGGCATCAGGAAAAGTTTGGGTCAATAATTCAATGGCATCCAAGGCAGCGGGAGTTCTTAACGTCACCTCCAATACCTTGATTCCGCCAGCCAGTAATGCAGAAGCCAAAGGTATGGCCTTATCCAAATTTTTTATCACAATGACAGGTATAACCGGTGAGGCAGAAAAAACCTGCTCTGCGGAACGATCATCACGAAACGACATCGTATTCTCCTTGGATTGAGTAACGCAAAGATGCGGCAGCTCCCAATATTCCGGGTTGTTCTGCGGTAATCACATAAGTAGGAATGAGGGCATTAAAAGCAGAAAAACGTCCTTTATCCTCAAAACACGTTCTAAAGTGACTGTGTTTCAGCAATGAAAGCAACCGGGGCACAATTCCACCCGCTAAATAAACCCCGCCAAACGCACCATATGTTAAAGCCAGATCACCAGCATAACGCCCCAAACAAATAAAAAATTGCTCCACTGTCGCCTGAGCAACTGGACAACTCTTGTTTAAAGCCAATGAAATAATGTCTGCAGCCTTTAAAGGCGCCTTATCCTGTCGGTGATAAGCCGCCAACGCATTGTACAAATTCTCCAAACCATGCCCAGAGATCAACCGCTCCAGTGATACGTGGGAATAATGATTTTTTAAATAAGTATAAATAAACCATTCTTGTTCCGAGGTTGCACCCCAATCCGCATGGCCTCCTTCACCGGCATAAGCGATATAAACTGAATGGTGAGGAACCAGGTAGGCAACGCCTAATCCGGTTCCTGCACCCAAAACCACACGGACTTTGTTCACATCCTGAAATCCTGCACCAATTTGCATCTGCTCATGAGCAGCCAAATAGGGTAAGCTCTGTGCTATGGCTGTAAAATCATTCATCACTTTAAGCTCAGTTAATTGCACGTTTTTTTTAAATTCAGCAATAGAAAATTGCCAATGACCATTGGTCATAGAAATAAAATCATCAAGCACAGGACAGGCAATAGCAATAGCAGCACGCTTAAGATGGCATAAAGCATGCTGCTTCTGATACGCAATAAATACAGACTCTGGGGTGGGAAAGGAAGCACAGGAATAAATTTCAATTTTATCCATCTGTAACGTCACTAAATTAACTCGACCAAATCGAGCAAAAGTGCCGCCAATATCCGCAACTATAGCGTAGGTGTTTAAATCATCAACGTTCATGGTGATACTGTTGTCCCTGAAACAAACTGCATGCCCCCTGCTCTGCTCCGGTAAACTGAGCCCTTAAACTACCAAAAAGCTCACGCCCCATCCCCTGCATGCTTTGCGGTGAAGAAGGCTTTGCATCCATTCGCATGGCTAAAACAGCATCATCAACCAACAGCTGCACAATACCCTGCTCACTATCGATTACCACCATATCACCTGTTTCTATTTTAGCAAGGAGCCCACCATCCAAAGCTTCTGGGGTTACATGAATGGCGGCAGGTACTTTACCCGATGCGCCTGACATTCGACCGTCTGTAATTAATGCCACGTGATATCCTCTGTCCATTAAAATCCCCATCCTGGGAGTTAATTGGTGCAGCTCCGGCATACCACAGGCTTTAGGCCCTTGAAATCGAACCACAACCACACAATCTTTGTTTAATAATCCTTCATGAAACAAACGCTCAAACTCTTCCTGGCTGGAACAAACAACAGCAGGCGCTTTAATGACGCCTTTACCTTGGGCTATTCCTGAAGTTTTGATTACAGCTCGTCCTATATTGCCGCTTAAAACGGTTAATCCCCCTTGAGGTTTGAATGGACGGGACACTGAAGTCAATACATCCGTATTGGCTGATTCTTCAGGGCCATCCACCCAAACGAGTTGATCATTATCTAAAAGGGGTTGTCGTGTGTACTTATCCAAACCAAAACCAACCACGGTATTCACGTCTTGGTGAATCAAACCAGCATCCAGCAACGTGCGGATAAAATACGCCATTCCACCAGCCTGTTGAAAATGATTAATATCTGCTTGACCATTGGGGTAAATCCGCGCAATTAAAGGAGTCACTTGCGAAAGTTGGGCAAAATCATCCCAATTAATGACATAACCCGCTGCAGAAGCAATAGCAACAAGGTGCATGGTATGATTTGTTGAACCTCCAGAAGCCAGTAAGCCTACTATCCCATTGACTATGCTCTTCGCATCAATCATTTGCCCTATAGGCATGTAGTTATTTGTTAAGTCGGTTATTTGCACCACCTGAGCTGCTGCGGCTTTAGTGAGTTCATCTCTGATTGAGGTACCAGGATTGACAAAAGAAGAACCAGGTAGTTGCAATCCCATCAGTTCAATAATTAATTGATTGGAATTGGCCGTTCCATAAAAAGTACAGGTTCCTGGAGAATGATAGGATTTGGCTTCTATATCCAATAATGCGCTCTTGTCTGCTTTTCCTTCAGCATACAACTGACGCACTCTGGCTTTTTCCTGATTGGGTACACCAGAGGGCATGGGCCCTGCTGGAACAAATACGAAAGGTAAATGCCCAAAACTTAAAGCAGCCATCAACAAACCGGGGACAATTTTGTCACATATGCCCAATAACAAACCGCCATCAAACATGTTGTGCGACAAAGCAATGGCGGCTGACATGGCAATGACATCTCGGCTTAGCAAGCTTAATTCCATGCCAGGCTGCCCCTGTGTAATGCCATCGCACATGGCAGGAACCCCACCAGCGAACTGAGCAACGCCACCAGAAGCCGCAACCGCATTTTTAATTATTTCAGGAAAAGAGACATAGGGCTGATGGGCGGACAATAAATCATTATAAGCAGAAATAATGGCAATATTGGCTTTTTTTAAACCTCTTAAATTGGTTTTATCCAATTTGGCACAGGCAGCAAATCCATGCGCCAGATTACCGCAATGAAGAGTGCTGCGGTGTGGTCCTTTAATTCGTGCCTTGGCAATTCGTTCCAGGTACATATCTCTGGTTTGCGTACTACGCTTTATTATATTTTGTGTAACCTGCCCTACAACATGGTGCATATCAGTTCCTTAACGAGGTGCATACATGACCTTAACTGTTACATTCTGATTATTAATAAAAGCACTTATTGGCATGACCTGCGGATCAGTATTGATCAATGCCTGGGTTAATACGGTACGTTTATTATCGCCAATCAGGTAAACAAAAATCATTCGGCTGTTTAACAATCGCTTTTTAGACAGGCTGATTCGCTGATGCGGTGCGGTTTTAGGATGAATCACCTGCACCGATTGCGCCTGTTCATCAAGCGCTGACGCCAACTCATCACTACAGGGAAATAATGATGCCGTGTGACCGTCTTCACCCATCCCTAAAATTACGGCATCAAAAGTCGGTAGCGCATCTATCTGAGCTGTTACAAAGCGAAGATTTTCTGCCAGGGAACTCTGTTCATCATACAAACTGATAAACCTTGCCTGATGCGCCTTTTCACGTAACAGCAGGTCAACCACCAATCGTTCATTACGAGAGGAATCATCACTAGCAACACAACGTTCATCCGCCAAAGTGATTATGACTTTATCCCAAGGTAGCTCTTTTTTTGCCAACAACTTAAAAAACGCAACTGGCGATTTACCGCCAGAAACCACAAGATAGGCTTTGCCCCTCAAAGCAATAGCCTGGCATAAAATCTGTTGAATTTTATCAGCCAAGTCATGGTTTAACAGGTTTTGATCGCTAAAACTATAAAATTCCATTCGTGTCATCCCAAATGTGTGCCTGCCCATCAAATAAGGCTCTTACTGCTTCAGGCCCCCACGTTCCCGACGGGTAAGGGTGTAATGGGACACGCACGGCATCCCATGAGTTTTTTATGGCGTCTATCCATTTCCAGGCTTGTTCTATTTCTTGACGACTGACAAATAAATACTGATTGCCTAACATCACTTCCAGAAGCAGCCTTTCATAAGCGTCTGCAATACGTGGGGTGTTAATGAACTGATTAAAATTCAGATCCAGTTTGCTTTCCGCCAAAGATAAATTTTCTTCAAGGCCGGGCACTTTGCTCATAATACGCAACTCAAGACCTTCGTCCGGCTGTAATCGTATAATCAACTGATTTGGCGGAACTTCCTTTTGAAATTGATTAAAAATATTGTGTGGTTGATGTTTAAAATAGATAACAACCTCACTTTGTTTTTTTGCCATTCGTTTACCAGTAAGTAAATAAAATGGGACACCAGACCAACGCCAGCTGTCAATGTAAGCCTTAATTGCCACAAAGGTTTCGGTGACCGAATGCGTGTCAGCGCCCGACTCCTCCAAATAGCCCTTGAGTATTTTATGATGCACTAAATTCCCGGTATATTGGCCACGCACTGTATGATCCAAGACATTAGTTGCATTGATTAATCGCAATGATTTCAACACTTTTAATTTTTCGCTGCGAATATCTTCAGAAGAAAGGCTCAATGGTGGTTCCATAGCGACCAAAGATAAAATTTGCAACACATGGTTTTGCAACATATCTCGTACTTGCCCGGAATGATTGTAATAGTCCCAGCGTCCCTCCACACCTATTTGTTCTGCTACAGTTATTTCAACTTTATCTATAACTCGATGATCCCAGTTAGATGAAAACATTGAATTAGCAAAGCGTAACACCAGAAGATTTAAAACAGTCTCTTTACCCAGATAATGATCGATACGATAAATTTGATCTTCAGAAAAAAACTGCGCCACCTGATCATGAATTTGCCGAGACGAGGCAAGATCATGGCCAATGGGTTTTTCTAACACGATTCGAGAGGACTGTTGGGTTAAACCAATGTGAGCCAATCCGTGACAAACCTGGGTATATAGAAACGGAGGGATAGCAAAATAGGAAATAACTGTTTTTAATGATGGGCTAATCAATTCTTTTAATTTTTGATAACCCTCGATTTCAGTTAAATCCAGGGAACAATAACTAAGTTTGGCGCTAAATCGAGTCCAGACCGCCTCATCTATCACTTCAGTTAACAGCGCTTCGACTCGATTGCGAAGTAAGGCAACACATTCTGCTGTCTGAAGTGGCTCTCGTCCACAGCCTATGATTCGGGTTTGGCGATGAAGCAAGCCCGCACACTCCAGGTGATACAGTGCTGGCAACAATTTTCGACAGGCAAGATCGCCCAAAACACCAAATAAAATTAAATCACAAGGGCTATGTGCC
The DNA here is from genome assembly GCF_001467535.1 of Legionella worsleiensis. Classification (GTDB taxonomy): domain Bacteria; phylum Pseudomonadota; class Gammaproteobacteria; order Legionellales; family Legionellaceae; genus Legionella; species Legionella worsleiensis. Next base: position 108,123 of record NZ_LNZC01000003.1, on the reverse strand, counting down.
GCTGCATTTTCCTGCATGTGTTATCCTAAACATAATAATGACCTACTGTTCATATCAGGAGCAATCAAAACGTCACTAATTCATATCGTTTTGATTTATTGTGAACACTAGAGGCGTCCCTGGTAAAACAAAAAACCTCGGCATCACCATCCAGACCAGATGACTCGGAATGATAATCGAGACTTAACGAATTGCTTGATTGTACATTACTGTATTCATGCGTCAATCCTGAATCCCCTAATGTGAATCCAGACACATGCAGTCTAGTGCAATTTAATTACTGCCATCTCCAACGTGATGAAAAACTGCCAGAAATGATGCAGAGGAAAAAAAGGGAGCACATTGCAAAACACAAATTTTGTGCTATATCAAATAAATAGACTTTATTAATTAAATTTCAACATACTGAAAGCACCATAAACAGAAGATCATCATTAGGAGCAAATAATGCTTAATAAACGATTTTCAGAACGACTTAACAAAGAGCTTGATAGTATTGGAGTTCCTGAAGCTACCCCTGAACGCATAGAAGTTCTTGCCAAATTAATCAAAATACCCAAATTTAAAGCCGAGGCATTGCTGAACGGCATTACAAGCCCAGATGAACCGGTATTACAAATACTGGCTCAAGAGCTTGAGGTTAATGCGGACTGGTTGCTGGGTAAAAGCGATTCAAAATCAGGGGCACACTGAATACCTATCCGTGAAAACGATGGTTTAAGCTGATCGGTTTTGCGTGTTTTTCTATATATTCGATAATTTTGCCGGCAATGTTAATGCCAGTTGTCTTTTCTATGCCCTCAAGTCCAGGTGATGAGTTAATCTCCAAAACCAAGGGGCCATGGTTTGAACGAATCAAGTCTACACCTGCAACTTTTAAGCCCATGGTTTTTGCCGCACTGATGGCAATTGCTCGCTCCTGAGGGGATAATTTTACTTTAACACCTTTACCACCCTGGTGCACATTAGCACGGAACTCCCCTTCTTTTGCCTGACGCTTCATAGCGGCAACGACTTTTTCACCAATTACAAAGCAGCGTATGTCTGTTCCTCGAGATTCTTCTATAAATTCCTGAACCAGAATATTGGCATGCATTTCTTTAAAGGCATTAATAATACTCACCGCAGACTGGTGACTATCAGCCAGAATAACCCCCTTGCCCTGAGTACCTTCCAGTAATTTAATCACCAGAGGCGCACCACCAACCATATGGATTAAATCCTCAGTATCATCAGGCGATTGAGCAAAACTGGTTAAAGGCATGGGTATCCCTTTGCGTGCCAGAAGCTGTAAGGAGCGAAATTTATCTCTTGAGCGTGAAATCGCTATAGATTCATTCAGAGTGTACATGCCCATAGTTTCCATATGGCGCAAAACCGCCGTTCCATAATAAGTAGTTGATGCACCGATTCGTGGAATCACCGCATCAAACTGAGGAAGTGAAGCCCCCCCCCTATAGTGAACTTTAGGATTTGAAGCCGCAACATTCATATAACAATACAAGGGATTGATGATTTTAACTTCATGACCAGCCGCTTCCCCTTCCGTTTTTAAGCGCTTGTGCGAGTACAAATGTGGGTTAGTGGCTAAAATTGCAATTTTCATGAATCAATGGTTCCTCAATTATTTTTTTTAAATATTAAATAAAGCCTAGCTTAAATAGTTTAAATTCTCATCCCGATTTAACGAGACCAAAGAATGAAACAGAATACGCAGTGAATTTATCAGGCTGAACTGCTACATCAAAGATGTCTGTTATACCGCTAGGAGACTAACAACATATAGTCCCTAGCTAATAAGTTTGCATGATGTGGGGTGGTAAAAAAGGCGTTTAATTCACCCTGGGGATTAAACAGCATGACCGCTCCGCTATGTTGAATATCATAGTTAGCAGAATCACCACTGTCTTTGTTGATTATTTTTGCATACGCTATACCCATTTCTCGGGTCATGGATTTGATAGTAGCTTCGTCTCCTCGTGCGCCGTAGAATGAATGGTTAAACGAATGAACATAACCGCTCAATTTAGCCAGACTATCCCGTTCAGGATCTATGGAGATCATGACTACTTTAGGTAATTTCTTAACCCCTTTTTCCTCAAGAATGCGATACATTTTACCTAACTCAGCCATGGTCGTTGGGCAAAGATAACCGCAATTGGTAAACCCAAAAAAAATCAAAGTCCATTGACCTTGTAAGCTGTTGTTATCAAAAGGAGTATCATCCGTACCGGTCAAACTGAATTGATTGATGGGTCTGGGATTTTCAAGATAGGTTCCATGAAATTGAGCCACGTCAATTTTCTTCTTAAAATGCAGATGTTGTGAGACAAAAATACCAGTGAATAAACTGGCCAGGGCCAATAAAATGGTAACAGTTAAAGTAACACCTTTTATTTTAATACTCATTTTAACCCCTTAAAGATAGTGATCTATCAATAAAAAAACAAACAACACCATCAAGTACACAATAGAAAATCTAAAGGTTTGCATTGCAACGACAGGTTGCTCGGTATTATATAGTTTGTGTGCCCAAAACAAAAATCGAGCACCCAGCAATACGGCTCCTGCCAGATAGAAAAGACCGCTCATGCCTACAACAAAAGGCAAGATACTCACCACTAACAACAAAATTGTATACAAATAAACATTCAGTTTGGTGAATTGTATACCATGTGTTACAGGGAGCATAGGGATTTGAGCATGTTGGTATTCTTCATATCGATAAATCGCCAAAGCCCAAAAATGCGGTGGTGTCCAGGTAAATATAATCAATACCAGTAGAAGGGCTTGAGGATCGAGTTGATTGGTCACCGCAGTCCAGCCCAATAACGGAGGTGCAGCACCTGCTAAACCGCCTATTACTATGTTCTGTGATGTTGCCCGTTTTAAATATCCGGTATAGACACCGGCATAACCGATTAGCGTCACAAAAGTAAGTAGTGCGGTTAATTGATTGACAAAAAAACCTAAAACAGACAAACCCGTAACACCGATAATTACAGCAAATGCAAGTGCCTGAGCAACCGAAACACGGCCGTGAGCAACTGGTCTTTTCTTAGTTCTGGCCATAATGGAATCGATGTGTCTGTCCACCAAATGATTTATGGCTGCAGCACTCCCCGCACACAAACCAACGCCAACAAGCGTTAAGGCAACCAAAGACATTTCAATCCAACCAGGAGCAGCCAGGTACATACCAACAATTACTGTTAACAACATCAGTAGCACGACCCGCGGCTTACAAAGCTCTATATAATCACGCCAATCGGCACTTGGCTGGGTCACCAGCTCAGCAGTCATAATCCAACCCCTTTCGTGTAAAGTGCAACAAGTTAAAAACGGTAGCCAATAACAATGCTGCAACTCCATTATGAGCAACTGCCACCGACAAGGGCAGTAAGTACAGTACGTTCAAAACCCCAAGGCAAAATTGAACGGTCACCAAAACAATAAGAATCAAAGCGCCAATTTTCAAATATCGTGAATGGGACTTCAGCAAAATCAATAATGACAGCAGCATAATATAGGCGGCAGTCAGCACAGCCCCTATTCTATGAACAAACTGGATGCTTACCCTGACCTCATTATCCAGAACACCGCCTTGATAATTAGCACCAACAGGCGCAAATAAATTAAATCCCTGAGCAAAATGCAGCTCTGGAAACCACTGGCCATTACACATTGGAAATCCAATACACGAAATACCCGCATAATTCGAACTGACCCAGCCACCCAGAGCAATTTGGCAAAAGACAATCAGTGCTCCAAGACCAATCCAAAAACGCCACTGGGTCAAATCCTGCCCTCTAAAAGAGCTGATTTGCAAGCGAAACCGACACAAACAGGTAAAAATAAGCATGCCCCCTAAAAGGTGCCCCATTACGACCACAGGCAGAAGTTTCAAAGTAACTGTCCACATACCCAAGGCCGCTTGAAAAACAACCAAAAGCATCAAAATCAACGGAACATGCCAAGGAATGAATTCCCCTTGCATTTTTTTGCGCAGCACGCTTATCCCTATAAAAAATAACAGCAATGCCAGTGAACCCGCAGCGTAACGATGAGCCATTTCAGTCCATGCTTTCCCGGTCTCAATGGGCACTTGTGGAAATTGGGTTTGCGCTTCTTGCAATCCAGCCTGAGCAGAAGGTAAGACCAGCTTGCCATAGCATCCCGGCCAATCAGGACAACCAAGTCCCGCATCCGTTAACCGGGTGTAGGCACCGAGCATAACGACAAATAAAGCGAAAAAAATACTTACTGTAGCGGCAATTCGTATCAATTTAATGTTCATGAGTTGAGTCTCTCTTCTGTTCTGTTGTACTTAAGAGCAGTTTCAAATCTTTGTAAATATCGTCAGGATTTTGTCCCGTCTTATAACTTAAAATCACATAATTATCCGGATTGGCAATAAAGACCTTGGCATCAGAAGGCAGCGAAGCCAATTTAGCCATGTCTTTAGCAGGAAGTGTCGTCACATGAATATCCTGTTCTTTAAGCAGCGGCTCTAATGCCTCTGCCGCCCCAGATGATTGCTCATCCAAAACCAGCCATTCATCCACCTGATATAATTTGCGTCCCAAAGCCAAACGGACTCGAGCCAAAATATTTAATTGCTCCAGACAACTTTTTTTACAGCCATCAGGGCTGATCAGGAGCAGACGCCATTTTGATTCACCCTCGAATTGACTTAAGGCAATAGGCTGTGCCAATAAAGTCCCTTTGTTTACCTTGGATGATCCCAGCCAGGAAGGATGCTGATAAAAAAAATAGGCAGTGACCCCTGGCGCAGCAAACATAACCGTTAACAAAAACAAAACAAAATACTTAGTGACGTGCTTCTTCATTTTTTTTCTTCAGATTGAGTGCTACGAATATAATAAAGATAACCAATGCCATGGCAAACCATTGCAGCGCATAGGCTAAATGTCGCTGCGGAGGCATGGATACTATCGCCCATTCACGCACAAATCCATATGCGTCTTGCTTGTCGAGACGAATAATAAACGGATAGACCTTTTTTTGCAAAAGGTGGCTCACTAATTTTGCATTTAAAAGTTCAAGAATTATCATTCCATGCTCTTTTTTTTCAAATTCCGGCCCTAAAACCCATTGTTTTTTCCCGGGGTAATAAACACTGCCTCTCACCTCTATTTCGCCTTTAGGGGTTATAATTGCAGGAAAAGAACGTCGGGTAATGTCGCCTGCAATCCAACCCCGGTCAACCAAAATGACCGTTCCATCACTTCGTTGTAAAGGAGACAAAACATTGTAACCAAACTGGTGTTGATAATGCTGATTATCCAGTAAAAATACATCCGGCAAGTAAGTTCCGGATAGTTGAATACGTTGATATTGTTTGGGCATAGGACTATTTCCTTGCCAAGATAAAGGCTCTTGTTTGGCCAGAGCTTCCTGAGCCATCATCATGGCTGATTTTTCATTGGCTCTATCGATTTGCCACAAACCTAGCCAAACAAAAACAAACATAAAGAAACATGTTAGAACAATCATTAACCAATTTGGGGTGAAACGAAAGCGAAAACAGGTTAAACTTGGCATAATTAATCACTTGCTCACAAAGGTTGGCTAACTTCCGACTGAAGACAGCAAATACGGGAGTATAACAAATGATCACCAAACTCTTCATCATCTTTGTAATGATAATTATTGCCGGGTCTTTGGCCAGTGGCTTTTTTTTCCTGATTAACGATGCTGGAAACTCCAAACGTACCGTTAAAGCATTAACGCTGCGAATTGGTATCTCATTGTCCTTATTTCTTTTTTTGTTTGTTGCATTCCGCTTGGGTCTTATTGCGCCGCATGGTATTTAATCACTTAAAAGAGCATGCACTTATTCGAAAAAAGACACAACACCAACTATACTCTAAGTTAAATGAATACCAAGCGACAGGAACAATAATGATGATCCTGCTTTTCTTGCTTTATTTTTTTATTGGACTGCAAATCCTTTTTAAACCGACAAAGACCATACCCATCCAGTTTATGTTGTGTTTATTATTAACCTGCATCAGTTTTAATTACCACAGCAACCTGGTGCCCTTATGAACAGATACAAGACCTTGCATCTTTGGGGTAACAGCTTGGGTTTGTTGGTGATTTGCATTATTTTAATCTTTGCATTCGCAGATCAGCTTTTGCGGCATTCGTTACCCTGTCCTTTGTGTTTACTGCAAAGAATTTGCTTTGCCGGCATAGGATTATGCCTGATGATGAATCTACGCCTTGGCATAAGAGCCTCACATTATGGCTTGATGCTGCTGCAAGCCTTATTAGGTCTTGCCATAGCGACTCGTCAGATCTTTATTCATCTAGGACCTGATACCCCAGGTTATGGAGAACCTTTTCTTGGTATGTATTTTTACACTTGGTCTGCGCTTATTTTTCTCTTCATCATTGGTTTCATCGCTATCGCCCTTCTCTTCGAACAGGGCTTAGACAGGCAATTTAAAACAACCAACAAAGGGATAATTGCTTTGACTTACCTGTTTCTTATCTTGATTCTTGCCAATGGAATCAGTACATTCTTAGAATGTGGTCCGTATGTCTGCCCGGATAACCCGACTGTCTACTATTTTTTTAAGTGATCGCCCAAGAGTTTAAGGAAGCATTATGCGTTTTTTAATAATCAGTTTTATTCTTTTTTTCAACACTGTTTATGCAGATACGATAAACAATTACATGAATATCGCAAACAACATACCGCAAATGGAAATTAAAGCAGATCCTCAGGCCCAAGCCTGGGCTCGATCAGCTCGCCATGTCCTTAATATCACATGTGAAAGCATTGCCGAGACGTTAATTCAGGCTAATGAAACAGCAAAAAACCAGGGCAAACCTATTTTTTGTTTACCGCCCGGAAAACAGCTTAATTCCATAGTCATGAACGAACTGATTCAACAAACATATAAAGAACTATCCAGCCAGCGTAGTGACAAGGATACAATGACGGTCTCGCAAGTTGCTTTACTCGGTATAAGCAAACAATTCCCCTGCCAACAAAGCCCCGCAGACAAACAAATGGCGCATGTTGCCGCCTTATTATCGCACTAAATAACCGGCACAGGAGCACTCAAACGGCATTAAACCAACTCCTGTGCTCCTGAGGCAACATCATTTTAAGCTGGGCTTAAAATTACTTGCTAAACTCTTCAAAGGCCTCTAAAGCTTCTGCGGCATACATCAAAGATGGCCCGCCTCCCATATAAACTGCCATGCCCAACATTTCCAGTAATTCTGCTCTGGTCGTTTGTAATTTAATCAACGTTTGCGCATGAAAACCAATACATCCCGGGCATTGTTTTGCAACAGCCAGAGCCATGGCAATTAATTCTTTGGTTTTTTTATCCAACACACCGTCTTTTGTTGCTGCCTGCGATAAAGCACCAAATCCGGCCATCAATTCAGGCATTTCCTTACGCAACTTACCCAATTGAGTAGTGATATCCTGTGTAATATGAGTGTATTTATCTGACATTTAAGACGCTCCTTTTCTGTTTGTAATATTCCAGCGTCTTTAATTTACCGCAATACGACAGCAAGCAAAAGGCAATTTTAAACAAGAACAGGAAACCTGCGGCAAAACTACGGGCAAATAGCTGATGAAATACCAGCGAAACATAAAAAAGAGTAACACCACAGGTCATCCTGAACGCAGCGAGGGATGACCTGTGGTGTTACAAAAAAGAAAGAAACAACTACGGATAAAATACTACAGCACCGCTTGGCTTAAAGTTTCCCGAGCCAAGGTCAAACGCCGTTCAACCTCACCCAACTCAGCGTGCAAAGCCAAAATGGCCGCTGTATCGCCGCTTCGCTTCAAGTGCTCCAGCGAACGAGCCATGGCTTGTTGTTGTTGGGTCAAAACATGAATATCCTGCTCCAGACTTTGAATCCACTGTTGGCGAGTGCTTAACATTTTTACGCCAAAAGAGGCCTGTTGCTCCGGCTTTATTTTTCGGCTTTTTATTTGGCATAGGGAAACCAGCACATTAATTTTCTGTTTAATACGCTCCGCCAAAAACAAAGCGCTGCGTTCATTTTTTTGTTGAGACAAGGCCTGGATGTCGGCTTGAATTTCTTTAACACATTCAGCACCTGTCAATTCAAACCCGACTTTAAATAAACCGCGAGGCAAATTGCTAGTGGAAATAAACGAATTAAGTGTACTGATTTTCCATTCCAACTCAGGAAGCCGTGAACTCAACTCGTTTAATAATTCATCTACGTGGTTCATAGGTTGGCTGGCTTAAGCTGTGACTTCTGCATCTACAGCGTGTTTTTTTCCCCAGGAACTGATAAAAGGCGGTGCACACATTAAGAATAAACCAATAATCAAAGTCAATTCATAACGAGCAGTACTCCCTACATTAATCCCTTCAGGAGGAATAAAACTCACTGCCAGCGTGGTCAGAACGCCGATGATGCCAATTCCCGAAACAAACGATAACCCCATCATTCCGCCAGGAATTTTGAAAGGACGATGATGATTAGGCTGACTGATTCGCAATTTGATTGCAGCGATAAACATAATAAGATACATCAACATGTACAGTTGCGCTGCCAGCGCCGTCAACAACCAGTAAGATCCATTAACGCTGGGCATAAATAAAAACAAAGCGGACAAAACGGTGACTATCAGAGCTTGCGCAATCAACATAACCGCTGGGGCTCCTCTGCTGTTCGTGCGCTGAAATAATTCAGGTAAATTGCCATCCTCAGCAGCAACGAGCAGCCCTTTGGTCGGAGCAATAATCCAGTTACTCACGCCCCCAAGGCCACCCAAAACGAGCATGACCGCTACTACAGGCATCATCCAGCTCATGTTATATCGTGAAAAAAACGCCTCAAATGCCTGCATAATCCCTGCAACCAGATTAATATCTTTTCCGGGCAGCACCACCGCTATTGCCAAAGAACCAAGGATTAAGGTACTTAAAATAATTCCTACAGAATAAACCAAGGCTTTAGGAAAGGCATGTTGAGGATTATTTACGTCATTGGCATGTACAGTGGCAATTTCTATTCCACAAAAAGACATGATTATCGCTGTTAAAGAAACCCACATTGATTTATCAGCCAAGTGAGGAACAATACTGGGCATATCGAAGTTAATTTGTAGCGGGTTCCCCTGAGTGATCCATACAACACCAAGACCAATAATAAGTGACATGGGTAATAGCAATCCAGCAAGAGAGCAGAAACTGCTGAACATTGCAGAAGATTTCATGCCTCTTAAGTTAAGTACCGTAGCACCCCAAAAACAGGTGACAATGACGGCCCAAAGAAAAGAAGGATTACTGGTGAGGGCAGGATTAATTAAATAACCAATAGTTCCCGCAACAAAGGACAAAATAGTAGGATACCAAATAACATTTTCTATCCATTGCAACCATATGGCTAGAAAACCGGTTTTTTTGCCAAAAGCTTCTTTAACCCAAACATAAATACCGCCCTGCTTTGCCCAGCCGGAAGCCAATTCTGCGGACACCAGAGCCGTAGGAATCAAAAAAAATACAGCGCCCAACAGAAAATAAAAAATTAACTGGCTGCCAAACAAGGCAGTAGCAGGTAAATTTCGGATGCTGTCTACCGAACCAACGGTAATCATGGTCAAACTAAAAATGGTAAGTGAGTGCTTTTTATTGCTCATTGCATTCCTTCATTGCAGCTTATTTGGCATCAAAAGCTTATTATACAAAACCAAGCTTAAGGAAACCTTAATAATCGCATAAAAAATAAACAAAACCCAGCCCCAAATCGGCCAGAAAATTAAGTGTTACGCAACATGAATCAGATGTACAGCTCATGAATGGTTTCAGCACCAAAGTTCAGGCTTAAACGCAGATAACGCAGTTTCATAAGCCAAGTTGGTGATCTAAAAATCATCATAGCAGTTTTTTCACTGAAACAGAATCGGCTAAAGCCCCAATTTCAGAGCTGTCCCGTTAAAAAGGAGCACCATCTCACACAAAACAAGGAGTGCCTGAGATAGTGATCACACTCCACGCCAGAAATGACACCGACTGCTCATTAATGCTTGAACCTACACGATTCATGGGCTTAGTCATCACCATAAGGGCTGAAAAAAATTCACCCACCCTAAGTATGCTGCATGGAAACGCTTGACTGAATTTCATCTTGATTACCAGAATAATGCATAGAGACAGGATTAACAGCGTTTTTTTTAAAAAAATACACCTCTGACTGTGAGACTGAGCTGGGCTTCTGAATTGGTGCACATAGGCTTAATGCCCGGGTATTTGTTTTTTTCTCGAGCAGTTTAATAGCAAGATGATGATTATTTTTGTACGCATGATCAAGGGCATTCAACCCTTTTCTATCTCTTAGGGTTACAGAAGCCCCATGTGCCAAGAGTAAACGAAAAACTGCATGATAGTATGTCGTATTTGATGCCCTACATGCATACATTAAAGGCGTCCGCCCTTTACTGTCGACTGAGTTAATCGCAATTCCCTTTATACGCAACAAATCTTCCATAATGGCAAAGCCACTGTACTCGCATGCCAAATGAAGCAAGGTAACCTTGTTACATGCGATGACGGTATTAATCCTGTGAGCAATTAAAGGGAGCATCATTTTGAAAATATTATACCTGTTTAACTGCAGAGCAATCGCTATAGGGCAATTGCTGGTTAAGTATTTTTTAGCTAAAACAGGCCATTTCAATCTTAGGCATTGATGAACGGCATACATGTCACCCTGAAAAACAGCCAAGCCCAAAAAATAAACACGCTGTTCAAAAGACCATTTATGGCGAAAAGGAAATAGCGGAGGAACGGAAGTAGATAACTGTACAGTCAACCCGGATGAACTGTCTGATCCAATAAAATCAAGACTAAACGCTACTCGGTTTCCCGTAAGGTATTGAGAACTGGCTTGAAAAAACTCATCAACAAGTTGGCAGGTGTCTAATTCGAAATAGGGGTTTTGGGTGTCTTGTTCGTATAACTGGTTAATATCCATAAATTGCCACCGACGCCCTAACCGCTTAAATCCCATAGAATGGCCAATGGTATTGATAAGTACTGCCGTATTTTCACTTAAACCGCAGTGCACCAGGCGAGTAATATAGTCCATCATTTCCTGTCTGCCATTAAAAGCACACGTTTTATAAAAGACTCGTTTGACAGTTGAATGCTTGCCTCTAATGCGATTGATAATAGCATCTACGTCAGGCTGCTTGACCCGCTTGCCATAGTCTATTATGTACGATTCAGGATCCTGCGCCTTAGATATTTTGAGACATAATTCGGGTAAGGAAGAAATCAGTAATTCCTCTTCGGAAATAGAATCGCCAATCCTCTTTTTGTGAGCGATCCTGTCCAAAACCTGAGGTAAATCAAAATGATGAAGCCCTAACAAATGCAGCTTCCTGTAAAAAAGCGCTTCATTTCCTTCAGCTACAGCAAGAGCCCAGTTTAGCGTGAAGCCATAACACACTCCCGCATAATCCCTACGCAAAAGCTTTAATAGCAACGCAGCCAGATCATTATGACTTAAGGACTTGGAATGATGAGATTTGGATGAACGCTCATCCTCAGGATGAAGTAATAGAGCAATTATCTTCGTTAAAAACGTCAACTGCATGCGCAACAATAGGTAAAAAACAAGCAACATCGTTCAACTCAACAATTACTCTTATGGGATGCTCTGAGTATACCGCAGGGATTTAATTAACGAGTAAGAAAAAAATGGAACCAACCAGTAACCAGTCTGCCGCATCCCCAAAAAAGAAAGGAATCTTAAGGGTAAGCACTGAACCGTATTCGAGAGCGTTTACTACTTACTCGATACAGTCCAGGCTTCTGCTAATACTTTATTATCTGGTTCGGCAAGAACGTTGCGACTCATCTGAATCGACAGGTTCCTGATTCGCTCTCTCCATAGAACGAGTACCCAGCTTTGAACTTGTTGTCAAACGAGCAAAAGGAGCAGAATGATGCTGGACTTCTTCGGTCTGAGCAGAGGACTGGGATGCATCCGGTTTAGCCGGAAATAAAATGGCCTTAAGAGTATTTATGTTGGTGTCTCTTCGATCCCGTTCTTCGGTTTGTTTTAATTCAGTGGCACGCTCTTGCTCATCCTTTAAAGCCGCAGCGCTTGAATCAGAGGCGCTCATCATGAGGCTTCCGGCTAGCCCGCCAGTAACTCCGCCAACAATTACGCCAAGAGTAACACCTAGAAACACTGCAAGTGGCCCACCAAAAACCAAACCGCCAACCAAAGCACCGGTTAATATACCTAAAGCAATAGCCAAAATTACTGAACCAGCAATTATTGCAGCGCGAGCAATATCCACATTTTTTCTGCTTAACTGGATATCAATAGATACGGTGTTCACATGATATCCAGACTGAAAATTGGCTTTTGCTATTTTGGCTTTAAATTCCTCGGCTGTTTCATTTTTATACCATACCAAGGGTATATTTAAAAGATTCAAGGACTGATGCTCTGAGGATAGCTTACCCAGGTTCTTAAACTCGGGGTCTGCCTGATATATCACGGGAATGATAGGTAGTGTTGAATTGAAATTGTTAATTTTCAAAAATTGCTCAATCTGCGCACACAGTTGTGGTGAAGTTGTATCAAACTCATCTGCCGGGAAGCAGACAACAATTCCTGCTGGCTGGGTATGAGATGGGGAACTGGATTCCTGCGCAAAAGACACTGGTGTAACCGACAATTCACTGTTGATCGATTGGAAAACCTCGACTACCTCTTCGGCGTTTTCATGATTTAAAACAAATAATTCAGACATAATTTTTTTCTCCAAAAAAACGGTTAAACAGCTAAAACCCCAACAGCAGGATCATGTTCACCAGCTGCATGAGTTATTTCACTCAACATGTTCATTAATCCAATTCCGGCAAGCACAACCAGAGCTGGAACCAGCAAAATAATTGCCGCAATCATACACGTCCCTGATAGTAACCACAGTCCTAAAGTACCTAAATCCTGTTTTTTAACCTCCCAATACCCCTTCGTTGGCGTAAAAATAAAACTCATACCTCGTGTTCTGGAACGAAACTGCGCACAGTCGTCCTCCTTATTTTCCTCATAGACCACCAAGGGATCCATCAAGCGCAAAGGCCTTGGGGCAAGTGGTTTATCAGGGGTTCTATCCAAAGTCATACTGATGTTATTCTTGGTTTCAGCCTGCTTCAAAAATACTGTGTCAGCAGTTGCCATGGTCACGTGATCCGAGGTCATGCACATCAAAAACATACCGTCCAGAGTTGTATCACCGTGAATGCAACGTTTTTCAACGATCAAGGTATAACCGTAAAGAATTTGCACACCAATCATCTCCAGCTGCGTGTGCCGGTCATTCCATTTAGCCAGGGTTACAAATCCGCAACTATCGGGAGCAAGAGGCGTAATTGTTTGAGCAAACTGATGAAATTCAAGAAAGGCACCGCCCCCGGTCTTAACTTGCTCTTCAGCGTAATCTGTATCGTAATGATAGGTCACCGCACAATACTCATCGTCTATATGCAACTGCTCTGCGGTTATTTGAAAAGGCTTATCATTAGGAACCAGGCGGGCTTTAAAAGGGGATAAATCAAGGCCTACAGGGTTAAAAGACTTAAGCTTAATGTCTTCTACGCCCGCAATTTCCAAAATCCCGGAATTAGGAAACAAATTACCGCCAAAAACTGAAGAGCTTGGGTATTCAGCCATTTTGGCGCTGATTGTTTCCTTGTCAAAACCACTAAACCATTGTGCGTTTACTCGGGTTATCGCATCATTCGGAACCGCTTGGACGGGATTAGGTGTGGACGTACCCTGTTCATCAAGAGGATGTTGCGTGAATCGAGGTATGAAATTAGCGCCTATGTCTATGGTATACCGATACAGGTCGGAACGGTCTAAATCACCAAAATAATCAGCAGGACCAACCATACCCGCTCCAGGCCGCCCTCTGACTGCAACGAGATTGTTCATTTTTTCTTCAGAAAGCCAGGCATACTTACGTCTACCCCAAGGTCCGGTGTGTTGTGGCAAATACTGTGCATACAAAGGGTCATGGACTCTACACGCCAACGTCCCTGCTTCCCCTTTTAAACACAATAAATCGGGGGGTGAGCCTTTTTGAGCGTTCCTGGCATCATTTTTTGCAGCTTTGCTTTCAAAAAACGTAAAATTATTGGACATCAATTGGGTTCTTGTGCAATGTAAACGCCTTGATTGTACATAAATAAAGCACGGAGATCAAACCTTTTTAATACATAGTGTACAGGCAAAAACAGTCTGAATCGTTTTAAGACGAGCATACATACGACTGGGAAATGATGCAAAAAGGCATCTTTCCTTGGCCACCTGACTGGCAAGGCAGCTGCACCTGTTTAATACCCCCCCCCTCTTAGTCACAGAGGAATGTGAGAGGGTATAAACATACGCCAGGCGATTCTGTTAAATCAGCAGGTTTTTTTGTCATGAACTCAGGTCTATGCTATAGTTTCATTTTTTTGCGAGTGCTTGATTATTATGTTTGATAATTTAACCGAACGGTTGACCCGAACCTTTAAAAACCTGCGCGGACAGGGCCGATTAACTGAAGAAAATATTCAACAGGCTCTGCGTGAAGTCAGGTTATCGCTCATAGAAGCCGATGTGGCCTTACCGGTTATTAAAGAGTTTATCGAACAAGTAAAAGAAAAAGCGCTGGGCCAGGAGGTTATGGCCAGTTTAAATCCTGATCAGGCGTTTATAAAAACGGTACATGATGAACTGATTCATATCATGGGCGATGAGCGTGCCGAGCTTGATTTTAAAACCCAACCTCCCGCAGTATTCCTCATGGCAGGTTTGCAAGGCTCAGGTAAAACAACCAGCTCCGCCAAACTGGCTCGTTATTTAAAAGATACCGAAAACAAAAAAGTCATGCTGGTGAGTGTTGACGTCTACAGACCGGCCGCAATCGAGCAGCTCAAAGTTCTTGCCGAACAGGTTGGCGTTGCATTTTTTGCTGCTGAGGCTAACGAACAACCTATAGCCATTGCGCAAAAAGCATTAGATACGGCAAAAAAACAGTACATGGACGTGGTTATTATCGACACGGCCGGACGTCTGCACGTTGATGCAGAAATGATGGCTGAAATCAAAGGATTACACCAATCAGTCAAGCCAATTGAAACCTTGTTTGTTGTAGACAGCATGACGGGGCAAGACGCAGCAAACACGGCAAAAGCGTTCCATGAAGCACTGCCATTGACCGGTGTTATTTTAACCAAAACAGACGGTGACGCCCGAGGTGGGGCTGCGCTTTCAGTAAGGCAAATTACCGGGCAACCCATCAAGTTTATCGGGAGTGGGGAAAAAGTTGAAGCCTTGGAACCCTTTCATCCAGAGCGTATCGCCTCACGAATACTGGGTATGGGAGATATCCTGACTTTAATCGAGGAAGTCGAACGCAAAACAGACAAACAGGCCAGTGAAAAGCTGGCCAAAAAATTAAAAAAAGGCAAAGGATTTGATTTAGAAGATTTTAAACAGCAACTGCTGCAAATGAATAATATGGGCGGAATATCCGGGATGATGAGCAAGTTGCCAGGTATGGGGCAAATGCCTCAGCAGGCGTTACAACAGGTCAATGATAAAGCAATGGCACAAACTGTCGCCATTATCAATTCAATGACCCCCAAAGAAAGACGAATTCCTAAAATAATTGTCGGATCGCGAAAAAAACGCATCGCTCTGGGATCTGGAACGCAGATTCAAGATGTGAATCGTTTACTGAAACAATTTGAACAAATGCAAAAAATGATGAAGAAATTTTCCAAACCTGGCGGGATGCAAAAAATGATGCGAGGTTTAGGAGGAATGGCTGGAATCAAAGATATGTTTCCAGGTGATTTAAAGTAATTGTTTTTATTCCATTATTAATGACTGATGAATTGCAAACACCTTAAATTGTATTCATTCTCAGACAAAAATAATGGGTCAAAAAATAAATTAAAAGAATTACTTCCCATGTTGAGTTAATTTTCGTACAATACTCGGCATTTTTATGTAACCACTCTAAAGTAGAGGAAAACAATGGTCGTTATACGTTTATCACGAGGCGGCGCCAAAAAGCGTCCTTTTTATCACATGGTAGTAACTGACAGCCGCAAACGTCGCGATGGTAACTGCATTGAGCGTATTGGTTATTTCAACCCAGTAGCACGAGGACAAGAAGTTCGCCTGCATGTTGAAATGGAAAAACTGGCTCATTGGCAGAGTGTTGGCGCACAATTATCTGATCGTGTCAGCGCATTGATCAAAGAATTTAAAAAGAAATCTGAAACAGCTGCTTAATAAAGTGAATAATCAGGCAAACTGGGTTGTATTAGGTCGATTTGGCCGCTCTCATGGTATTAAAGGTTTTGTTACGGTTCACTCCTTCACAGAACCTCGAGATAATATTCTGAGATATACCGACTGGCATGCCTTTTTAAACCATCAGTGGCAACCGGTAAAGCTATTAAGCATTGAAGTACACAATAAAGCAATAATAGCGCAGGTAGACGGTTATCCTGATCGTGAGCTGGTTTCTCGGTTGACCAATTGCAATATTGCCGTTCAAAAAGATCAGCTTGCTGAATTGGAGCCTGGTGAATACTACTGGCACCAACTGATAGGCATGACCGTAATCAATCAACAAGGGGTTACTCTTGGCATGGTGACTGAGGTCTTGCCCACGGGTTCTAATGATGTGTTGGTAGTTCAAGGTGAAAAAAGGCATTTGATACCTTATTTGCCAGGGCAATTTGTAATGGATATTGATGACACCCAACAGGTTATTGCTGTTGATTGGGATGCGGATTTTTAAGTGGTTTTGCATCTGGGCGTAATCAGCCTGATTCCAGAAATAATGGATGGATTAAAATACGGGGTTACCGGCAGGGCAATAGAACAGGATCTGGTACATATTGCGCACTGGAATCCACGTGATTGGTCCTCCAGGCCCTACAGGCAGGTAGATGATAAGCCTTACGGTGGCGGACCAGGAATGGTCATGATGTACGAGCCGCTCCATGCGGCACTTGTGCATGCTAAAAGTCAGATGCCAAGTCATTGTAAAACGGTTTATTTGAGCCCTCAAGGCAAAGTAATCCGTCAGGCAGACCTGAACCAGGTAGCAAATGACAAGCAACCCTTGCTGTTTATCGCAGGGAGATATGAAGGAATTGATGAGCGCATCATCAGTCATCATGTTGATGAAGAATGGTCTCTCGGGGATTTTGTATTAAGTGGCGGTGAACTTGCCGCCATGGTGTTTATTGATGCCATAATTCGCTTGATACCCGGTAGCCTGGGACATGTGGGTTCGGCAGAGCAAGATTCATTTATGAATGGATTACTTGACTGCCCTCACTACACCAGACCTGCAACCGTTGACGGTATGGAGGTACCGCCAGTTTTACTGGGGGGTAATCATCGGGATATAGAGCGATGGCGTAGAAAACAATCCTTGGGGAAGACGTGGCTTAAACGCCCAGATTTACTGGAACACATGCAGTTGAACGAAACAGACATACAGCTGCTTGCCGAGTTTCAGAAAGAGCACTGTTTAATACCTAAGTAAAGGTAGAAAACACGCAGTTTTCAGAGCATCCATGAACAGATGCTGAATAGTTATAAATGCGAACACGGTGATTCCTGTTGAGGAGAAACCAATTTTAGGAGTAGTCCATGACTAATATTATTGACCAATTGAATGCTGAGCAAATGCAAGGCAAGGAAATTCCTGAGTTTAATCCAGGTGACACTGTTCTTGTTCAAGTTAAAGTAATTGAAGGTACTCGTGAACGGTTACAGGCTTTTGAAGGCATTGTAATTGCCAAGAGAAATCGTGGCTTAAACTCTGCGTTTACTGTTCGCAAAATTTCTCACAACGTGGGTGTTGAGCGTGTATTCCAAACCTATAGCCCAATTGTTGACAGCATCACTGTTAAACGTCGTGGTGATGTTCGCCGTGCAAAATTATACTATCTGCGTAATTTGGCAGGTCGTGCTGCTCGTATCAAAGAAAAATTAACAGCCAAAAAAGGCGATTAATTCTTGAATTCAATGCTCATCCTGTCTATTTTTTCTACCCCTTGGGGCAGACTTGAAGTAGCACACGATGAGCATTTTATTTTTAACTCTTCGTTTACGCAAAAATCAGAAACGACTCCCAATAGCGGTTTGGCTCATGTCATTAAAGACGAACTTGAAGCCTACAAGCACAATCCGCATCACCGATTTCAACTGCAATTAAAACCCAAAGGCAGTCCCTACCAATTGAACGTTTGGAACGAGCTGCTGGTCATTCCAGTAGGTCGCACATTAACTTATGGGGAATTAGCCCTTAAACTGCAAACCAGTCCCAGAGCTATTGGGCAGGCGTGTAAGCGCAATCCATTGGCATTGTTTATTCCCTGCCATCGTGTTGTTGGCAAAGATAATCTTGGCGGATATATGGGAAATCCAGCCTCCATTTCTTACAAAGAGCGCTTGCTGGCGCATGAAAAAGACCGATAAAAAAAATCACATTTTAGCCGATTTATCCAATGTCTCATCGGTGATACTGGGTAAGGTGCTTGGTTGCAGAATACTAAAAAACATTAACCCATAAGAAACAGCCATTTTCCATAAATTGGCGATAGAGGTGCCGGTAGACAGTGCATTAAGGTATTCTTCTTCAAAAGGAGCGGGATTCATTTCCCATAACCGTGCAACATACACCCCAATTTCTTCTTTAACTTGCTCTGTATATTCGGTTTGTTCTTTTAAATACTGTGCCAGACGCTTGATCAAGCTTAACCGTGATGGGTGTAACTGGTCGTTTGCAATTTGAGCGTGTTCGAGAACGGTAATGTACTCATCGGTTAAATAGCGTGGTTGAGTCATCGCATTAATTTGCTCATAAGTACCAATGACTAAATCTTTATCTAATGATTCTTTGTAACGCTGCAAGCGCCTGTTTTCTAATTCCAACTGTTCTGCAAAGTAGCATCCATCCAAAGCATCACCTTGCTCTCTTATCAATAGCGTAATATCCCGGGCAGTTACAGGTTCAGATTTTATAAGATTACGTTGCAAATTAGTACTCTGATAAACCATGCAGCTGGTCAAACTAATAGATAAAGAGGTGAATGCATAGGCCAACTCAGCTCTGATTGGGTTGGTATCTAAATCATAAACTGCAGTCAACAACGCCATGTGACGAATGTCCTCCTCGCAAAACCCATGATTTAACCACTCAAAGATGATCAAATTTATTGCTTCATCAGCGCCAATAGGATGGTCTTGCGTAGCATAATGCTGAACAATAAATTGCGGCCATTCTAAAAAACGCAAATAATGACCGTGTCGAAGTGCCTGAAGATAATCATGACTGGATGAAAGCATATTTACAGACCTTTTGATTCACCTTGTTCAATATATATCATTAAAATCAATAAAAATCTTGTGAAACATCATGTCTACCCCCCTCCCTCCTTGAGTTTGATATTTAACCTATACTTAAGTTAATAAATACAAATCGCCATTGGAGAAAAACATGAAGAATAAGGGATGTGTTTTTTTATTGTTATCAGTACTACCACTTAGTAGCGCATTCGCTTATTGCGATTTAACTCAATTTCGTTGGGATTGTGACTTACCGGTGCAAGTGAAATCCAAGCCCGGCGCAACCTCATTAGTCTATTGCGGCTCATCTTACGGGTATATTACAAAGCAGCAATACGATACCTTGGCACGCTACCAACGAGCCAGCGTCAATATGGTTTTAGAGATCAACGGCGAATACGTGGATAGTCCTTGCGAAGGAGCTGAGCGTTAGTCTTTGAGTGGAACATCTCTATCAAAAAGTATATAGCACGCATTGGAGGGTTATGGGTATAATCCTGTAACCAATCTCTCATTAATCTGCTTATGATCATCGAAATCGACGGTATTTCTATAGAAGTTTCCAAAAAGCCAATTAAACATATGAATCTTAAAATTTATCCCCCCGAAGGTTTGGTGAAAGTAAGCGCTCCATTAAGTTTTAGCGACCGTTTAATCAAACAGCATCTCCAGGAAAAAAGTAAATGGATTCAGATGCAGCGTGAACAAATGCGCAAGCGCTCAGCTTATCAGGAAGAGATCTTGGAAACAGGCGCAACAATTGCGTTTAAAGGAACAAACTATTTATTGGTCATTAAAGAACATCATGGCCCCAGTGCTGTAAGACTTGATGGCGAATTGTTGTTTTTATACAGCCAACCCCAAACAACACCTACTCAAAAACAAATGGTTCTTGATAAATGGTATAGAAAAGAGATGGAAGCACTCATTCCCAAATTGCTAAACCATTGGGAAGCCATTATCCAGGTACAAACAGCTGAATGGGGTATAAAAAAAATGAAAACCCGTTGGGGCTCTTGTAATACCCGAGCTCGCCGAATTTGGTTAAATCTGAATTTAATAAAAAAACCATTGGTTTGTCTTGAATACGTCCTGGTTCATGAACTGGTTCATTTGCATGAAGCAAGCCATAACTCACGTTTTTACCGGCTGATGACCCAATTTATGCCCGAATGGCGCCAATACCAGTACATGCTCGAAGGAACAATTTCCAGAAAATAATCCTGATGGAACAAAACAGCCCCCATACCAAACAATAAAGCACTGAACAAATAGGTGCCAGTGTCCAATGTTAATGGTGCCCGTATTCGTTCCGTGCTCTATTGTCCAGTACAGAGCAAAACAACCAGGGCAAACGCATCCAAACGTATCATCTAAGACCAAGATGCCTACGTTCTGCGCTTTATGCGCAGAATCCAGATCTTTGCCTGCACTAAGATCGCATAGATCCTGCGCATAAAGCGCAGGACGTAGGCAAAAGAGTGGAGATTTATGTTCATAATTTAGATGCGTTTACCCTGCAAAACAACCAGCAGGGCTTGCAAGAATTTTAAGTTGGCGTACAATCCGCCTCACAATCTGTAGCTGAGATAAATTCGTGCTTGATCCTGAATTAATAAGTCATAACATCAGTGTTCAAGGATATCACCTCATTGATGAATTCATTGCCCCGGAACACTATAAAGCATTAATCGCTTATTGTGAAAATCTGCAACAACAAGGGCTGTTTCGTAACGCTCGAATCGGGCATACAAACGAAACTCATCACAATAACGCCATCAGAACCGATGCCATATGCTGGCTGGAAGAACAAACAATAGAACCTTGCGTTCAGACCTATTTAAAACGAACTAATGAACTGGCGTGTCTATTAAACCGCACCCTCTTCTTAGGTCTGACTGAATTTGAAACACATTTTGCCGTCTATCAGCCCGGAACATATTACAAAAAACATATAGACCAGTTTGCCACCAAAAAAACACGCAAAATTTCGTGTGTTTATTATTTAAATGAAGCCTGGCAAGAAGAATTCGGCGGAGAATTGATTTTGTATTCCAAAGAAAACCATATTCTGCAAAAAGTATCGCCTAAGGGTAACCGCTTCATTTGTTTTGATAGTGAATTACCCCATGAGGTCTGCCTAACCCATCATACTCGCTACAGTATTACCGGATGGATGAAGACAGCTCCAACGAATCCACTTTGGGTTAGCCCTTTATATTCTGCCCAGGCTTAATGGGCGAAATTTTAGGAAAGAGAAGGCCAATCGGTATACCCTTTTGCCCCATTGCCATACCATGTCTCTCTTGGCGCCTCGACTAATTTGGCGCCTGTTTTCAATCGTGCAACCAAGTCTGGATTGGCAATAAACGGCCGGCCAAAACAAATCAAGTCAGCCAGATTGTTAGCTCGAGCGCTTAAAGCCAATTCCAGGTCATAGCCATTATTAGCCATATAAATTCCCTTATAAAGTGCACGTAATGCAGCGAAACTGAAATTATCGGGGATGTTACGAGGACCTATGGTTTCACCCTCAACACAATGAATATAGGACAAACCAAAATGGTTTAATTGTTGCACCACATAAGAAAAAGTTTCCATAGGTGTGCTGTCATCAATATCATTTGCATGACTGACTGGTGACAACCTGATCCCTACTCGCTCTGCTGGCCATACACCAGTCAAGGCCTCGACTACCTCAAGTAATAGACGAGCTCTATTTTCGATACTGCCACCATAACCATCGGTGCGTTTATTGGTTTTATCACTTAAAAATTGTTCCAGCAAATAACCATTCGCCGCATGAATTTCTATTCCATCAAAACCTGCTTTTTGAGCACAGCGTGCCGCATGGACATACTGTTCGATAATTCCGGGCAATTCATCAAGTGCCAATGCTCGAGGGGTGACAAAATCCTTAAATCCTGTTTCAGTAAATGCTTTTCCCAAAGGCTTAATTGCTGACGGAGCCACAGGAAACTGATTATCCGGTTGTAAATCAGGGTGAGAAATGCGCCCCACATGCCACAATTGCGCAAAGATCAAACCGCCTTGTTGATGAACCGCTTCAGTAACCAATTTCCAACCCGCTGTTTGCTGTTCTGAATAAATACCAGGCGTAAAAGCATATCCCTTCCCCTGAGGCGAAATTTGCGTTGCTTCAGAAATAATTAAACCTGCAGAGGCTCTTTGAGCATAGTATTCAGCGTTCATGGCTCCCTGAACATCACCCACTCCTGCACGACTACGAGTCAAAGGCGCCATAACAATTCGATTTGCCAAAGTAAGGGAACCGAGTTGCATGGGTAAAAATAAATCCGTATCCGTTTTGTCCTTTGCTCTCACACCGTCCTCCTTTATAGTGTTAATACTTCAGTATAAATAACTCTTGGGCGAGTTGACAAATTCCCCCCCCGCCTGCGTGCCTCGGCTTGTGCCAGGCATCCAAGAGCTGCTCAAATTAAAAATTCAGCTAAATTAAACCTATTAATCCGTTGATTAAAAAGGGTAGACTCATAATATAACGACCCTGAAACCAAGTATAAAACGAGTTTGGAATGACGAGACTTATGCTCCATGATGCGCTTTGGTGGAGGCTAAAAGGTATCATGCTACAACATAGGTTTTATGACAAGCCTACTCTTCGTTTAATCGGATCAACATCTGATGTGTTCAAACAGTTTGGGGAGCACAAAGATAAATTAATACCAAGGTTTACAAAAAATATAACGTAAACTTATTGAGTTTTAAGAGTAGCTGATATTAAATGAATCCCATCAGATTCCAAGGATCAGGATTGAACCATGCCATTAAGTGCGGAATTTTTAAATGCGTTTGAAGAGTTCGTAAACAATTACCAGGCAACGGGCGGCAGCTCCATACTTGGGTCTTTTGGATGGAAAAAGCAACAAAATCATAGCGGGATATGCGACTACCTGAGGGGAATATTAAAAACTTGTAAAAAAAACAAGGGTTCATTTCACGATACCAGCATTATAGAAAGTCTAACCATTCCAATTAATCTCTCAGCCAAAACCAATCCTTATTTACTCTCTTGCTGGAATGATTTTTTAAGTACCTACAATACGGCAAAGCTTGCCTATACCCCAATTAGTGCCATGAATACTCATTCGCCCGT
Organism: Legionella worsleiensis; assembly: GCF_001467535.1. Taxonomy (GTDB): domain Bacteria; phylum Pseudomonadota; class Gammaproteobacteria; order Legionellales; family Legionellaceae; genus Legionella; species Legionella worsleiensis. The sequence goes on along the minus strand of NZ_LNZC01000003.1, from coordinate 84,560 downwards.
GCACATCAAGATAGCGCCAGAGGGCAAATCTTCAGAACCAATAATAAGGGATTTGCGCAAGGCTTTGGACTCAACCCAGCAAGCTCAAAAATACGCACAGGTGGCTTATGATTTGGAACTGGAATCATTGAAAAGACAAAATGCTGAATTAAAAAAAGAAAACCTTCAACTTGCAGCAGAAAATCATGATTTAAGGGAACGAATTCTTAATGAACAGACATTTAGAGAACTCCAACCGCAAATTATAACCGCCAGGAGGGAATTGGCCTCTTTCGCGGATTTACTTGGCCTCATTCATGATCTGATCCAGGCAAAGCCAGAAAGTCTGGAGCACAGAGCGCATACACACGATTCCGAAATTACAAATGAAACACCGCCAGTTCTGCAAGCGCCCCCTGTACAACTCGATAGGCAAGATCAGGAATCAGAACTGAAGCAACCCAATAGCTCAAAAGCTGAACCATCGCCTCAAATTTGCGATATGCCAGCATCTTCCTCGGAACACGAAACACAACCAGCACTTGTGGAACCTCAGGTACCAAATAGCGAAGATACCTCATTGGCTATCCTCAGAATGCCTCCGCCACCGCCATCGTTAACATCCAGTACTCCGCCAAAACCTGGCCGGATATTCAACGGTGAAGGGTTTTTCAAAGAATTACAAGCGGAATTGGCGAAAAGAAATAACCCAATAAAAAATGCCTCCGCAGCGAGCAGTTCTCCAGTCTCCCATGAAAAAAAAAGCATACCGATGCTCCCTTGAAGAAGGCCTTACTGGACGCATTAGCCAGCCGCAGACAACAACTGAATCATTCTGCATCAGGTTCTGATTCTGAATCAGATTCCTGGGCTGCGGCTTTTAATTAATCCGCTATGCTTCACGCCATCAATACAGTTCTTCATACAAAAAAATGAAATGAAAGACCGCTGTCATATCCTGATAATCATGTATAATCACTTTTTTATCTCATCAAATGACTTATGCTTGCCCTAGACATTCAACAACTTTCTAAAACCTATGCCAACGGTGTTCAGGCGGTTAAAAGTATTGATCTCACCGTTAATACCGGCGATTTCTTTGCCTTGTTAGGCGCTAATGGCGCTGGCAAATCAACAACTATAGGCTTGATTACTACTTTAGTGAGTAAAACCTCGGGCAGCATTAAAATTCATGGTTATGATTTGGATAAAGAACCAGAACTCGCTAAATCATGCCTTGGGCTGGTTCCGCAAGAAGTCAATCTGAATATATTTGAAAATCCTGTCCAGATATTATTAAGTCAGGCAGGCTATTATGGAATTACACGAAAAGAAGCGTTGCCCAGAGCGGAATCATTGCTCCAGCAATTAGGGCTTTGGGATAAAAAAGAATCCATAGTGCGTCAACTGTCAGGCGGTATGAAACGGCGTTTAATGATAGCCCGGGCTTTAATTCATCAACCCAAAGTACTCATACTTGATGAACCCACAGCAGGTGTGGATATAGAAATTCGCAGAAGTATGTGGGAATTCTTAACCCGAACCAACGCTGAGGGAACAACAATCATTCTGACGACCCATTATCTCGAAGAAGCAGAGCAATTATGTAAAAACATTGCCATCATAGACAAAGGAATGATTATAAAAAATACCTCAATGAAAGCATTATTACAAACATTGCACCACCAGACCTTTATCTTTAATACGGTAACACCTATTGATACTCTACCGGATATCCCCTCGTTTAAAACAACATTAATTGATGCCAATTCTTTTGAACTAAGAGTTGATAACACATTCACATTAAATGAAGTATTTAATACGCTCAGCCAGCATGGCATTGTAGTCCATAGCTTGCGCAACAAAACCAACCGTCTGGAAGAGCTTTTTATGGATCTCATTAAAAATGGTCATTAAACAACAGCTTATTGCACTTTATACCTTGGTAAGACGTGAACTAGTACGTATGTTTCGTATTGCCAGCCAGGTTTTCTTACCTCCGGTTATAACAACCACACTTTATTTTCTCATCTTTGGCAGCCTGATAGGCGGGAGAATTGGTTCCATTCAAGGCATAAGTTATCCCATGTTTATTGCTCCTGGCCTCATCATGATGTCAGTCATTGTCAATGCCTATGGCAACGTCTCGTCCTCCTTGTTCAGTGTGCGATTTCAGAAAAGTATAGAAGAAATGCTCATTAGCCCTATGCACAACGGGCTGTTACTATTGGGTTATGTTCTGGGTGGCGTATGCCGGGGGTTAATCGTTGCGATTCTGGTCTTCCTTATTTCCAGCTTTTTCCTGACTATAGAAATGAATCACCTGCCCATGACTTTGTTTGTCGTTCTATTGGTTTCTGCGGTATTTTCACTTGCGGGCTTCACAAATGCTATGGTTGCTCGAAACTTTGATGACATTATGATAATTCCTACCTTTGTACTGACTCCTCTCACCTATCTGGGCGGTGTTTTCTATAGTATCGATATGTTGCCTTCATTCTGGCAACACATTTCCTATCTTAACCCTATTTTATATATGGTTAACGCACTAAGGCACGCCATGATAGGCCAGGAAGAAGTCAATATGACTCTAGCAATGATTATCATCTGTTCCATGTTGGTACTGTTAACGGTAATCAATTTAATCTTGCTTAAAAAAGGCGTTGGCTTACGTGAATAAGTAGCGATGATTCAAATGCAGCAATAATCCAAAGCACAAGGCGTTTAAAGAATTAATGAATGGGCATAGAAACCTATCTACTTTCGTTTAAATCCCAAAGCGGCCAGGCGTTGCTCCACTGATGGATGGGTTGAAAAAGCGCTGCTTAATGATTTAACGGGATCTATGTGGGATGGATCGAACAAATAAGATGCTTGTCTTACCTGCTCATGAGGTGTATCACCGTATGCTTTGGCGTATTGGTCGGCGTTTTGTTCATGGTCCTGGCTTATTTTTAATAACGCCCTGGCCATAGGTTCATTATCACGCATCAGCTCAACACAACCTGCATCAGCCATGTATTCTCTGGTACGGCTTAAAAACAAGGTTAATAGAACCGTAATAATAGGTAAAACATAGCGCAGTATAATAATAACCATTAATAATCTGTTGTCTTCTCTTTTATCACGTCGATAAACAACGGAGTAAAACAAAATATCAATCACGATCAATAAAATATTACTGAGCACGGCCACCATCAAGGTCAGTTTAATATCATGATGACGGATATGACTCAATTCATGCGCCATAACCGCCTGCAGCTCTGCTCGATCCAGTTTTTCCATTAAACCTCGGGTTATAGCGACCATAGCTGATTTTTCGCTGTAGCCACTGGCAAAGGCATTCATATAATCTGCCTCAATGATAAATACTTTAGGCATGAACTGTAATCCTGAGGCTACCTTCATTTCTTCAACCACATGATACAGTTGCTTTTCCTGGATGGTTTGCGCACTCTCAGGGGTAATTTCCTTATATTCTGTTCCCAGAAGCATAATCCTGTCATATAACGCATAGGTAATAAGCAAAGATACCGCAGCAAAGCCCAGCATGAGCAGTGTAGCAATAGGCACCACCTTCAAGGTGATCAACGCCCAAAAGCTCTGCTCCAGAGTAATCCGAGGATACATGGATTGAAGAACAAAAATATCGGCAATAAATCCAATCAGCAAATAAACCAGAAAAAAAAGCGCAATAACCCGATGAGTCTTGCGCTCATTCTGTTTTAACTGCGTTCGCCAATCTCCAGCCGTAGCATGGTAATCCGCTATACTCATTGTCTACTCTCAGAGTTTGACCGTGTACTCTTCTTTGGCTTGCACTTGTTCGTCAGAAAGCCCCCAATAAACAAATTCTTTATCCAAAGAGGCTGCAAAAAGAGATACCACTATGGATTCAAAAAAGGACTTTTTCTTGGCATTGTAACGCTCAATACTGTCATTATAAGCCTGTTTGGAGTAGGCCAGTTTATTTTCAGTATTCACAATCTCTTCCTGTAACTGCATCACATTTTGACTGGCTTTCAAATCAGGATACTGTTCAAATACCAGATTCAAACCCGAAGCAATTTTTGAAATACCATTTTCAGCATCCATACGAGCCTGCTCATTACCCGAAGCTTTTGCCTCCTGCGCCTGATTACGCAAGGCCACAACATCTTTCAAGGTGGTTTTTTCATAATCCATGTATTTTTTAACGGATTCGATCAGTGATTCAAACACTTTAAAACGTCTGTCGAGTTGAATATCAATTTGTTTTTTGTTGTTATTAATCGCTTCGATCAACCCTATCAAGGTATTATAAATACTGATAGCCCAGATAAATACAAGCGCAACAATAACCAATAAAACTATAAAAAAAGTACTCATTTTTTATCCTTTACAAGAATTCCTATACATAGTTATAGCTTGAAAATGGTGAAAATGAAATTCATTTTGATTTCTATTGAATCATAACTCCAAAAATTCTCCCTTCATTAATGCTTCTTGGCCAAAATAGGTTTTAAAAATTGCCCGGTGTAAGAACCTTTGCACTGCGCAACCGTCTCGGGAGTTCCTGTCGCAATAATTTGTCCACCTTTACTCCCCCCTTCAGGCCCAAGATCAATAATCCAATCGGCTGTTTTAATTACATCGAGATTATGCTCAATAATAACAATGGTATTGCCCTGCTCTCGTAAACGAAACAGTACCGTCAATAATTGTTTGGTGTCATGAAAATGCAAACCCGTTGTGGGTTCATCGAGAATGTATAGCGTATTCCCCGTATCTCTTTTGGACAGCTCACGGGCTAATTTTATTCGTTGCGCTTCTCCTCCCGAAAGGGTCGTGGCACTTTGTCCCAGCTTGATATAAGACAAACCAACATCCATCAACGTTTGACATTTGCGTGCCAAAACAGGAATTGCCGAAAAGAAGTGACACGCATCTTCAACCGTCATGTCCAAAATCTCATGGATGTTTTTGCCTTTATACTGAATTTCAAGGGTTTCTCGGTTGTAACGTTTCCCCTGACATACATCGCAAGAAACATAAATATCAGGCAAAAAGTGCATTTCAACCTTAATCAGTCCATCACCCTGGCACGCTTCACAACGACCACCACGCACATTAAAACTGAATCGACCGGGCTGATAACCTCGAGCACGTGATTCAGGGGTTCCTGAAAATAAATCTCTGATGTGTGTAAAAATACCTGTATAAGTCGCCGGATTGGAGCGAGGCGTTCGCCCTATTGGGCTTTGGTCTATATCGATTACCTTGTCACATAAATTCAAACCGGACAGCTCTTTCACTGCCCCAGGTGCAAATAAGCTGGCTCTATTCAATGTGTTAGCCGCTATAGGATACAAAGTATCGTTAATTAAACTGGACTTACCCGAACCCGAAACTCCAGTAACGCAAGTCAATAAACCTAAAGGAATACTCACATCCACATCCTGCAAATTATTACAGGTCACGCCTTTTAAATGCAGCATACGATCCGCTTGAACAGGCAAACGAGATTTGGGGATTTCGATTGATTGTTTTCCTGATAAATATTGGCCAGTTAAAGAAGAAGGGTTAGCCATAACCTCTGCCGGAGAGCCGCTGGCGACAACTTCTCCACCATGTATGCCCGCTCCCGGACCAATATCCAGAACAAAATCAGCGCTGCGAATGGCATCCTCGTCATGCTCCACAACGATTACCGTATTTCCCTGATTGCGCAAGTGCATTAAGGTATTTAACAGGCGATCGTTATCTCGTTGATGCAAGCCAATAGACGGCTCATCGAGGATGTACATCACCCCAACCAAACCTGAGCCAATTTGACTTGCCAGACGAATACGTTGTGCTTCGCCTCCCGACAAGGTTTCTGCGCTGCGGGTTAACGAAAGATAATCCAATCCCACATTAACCAAAAATCCCAGGCGCTCAACGATCTCTTTATTAATTTTGGCGGCAATTTCTCCCTTGTATCCTGGCAAACTCAATCCTTTAAAAAATTCATACGCTTTTTCTATGGAATAGCCACATAATTCTGGCAGATTTTTATTATCTATGAATACATTACGGGCTTCTTCACGTAAACGAGCTCCTTGACAGGTCTGGCAAGGACGAGAAGATAAATACCTGGCCAACTCTTCTCGTATCATCCCGGAATCCGATTCACGATAACGTCTTTGCATGTTAGGAATGATCCCCTCAAAACAATGCCGTTTCATCATATAACCGCCATTAGGCCTATGGTAGTTAAATTCAATCACTTCTGAGCCGCTACCATACAATACCACCCTCTTCATCTTTTCTGGCAAATCACAAAATGCCGTGCGGGTATCAAATCCATAATGTCTGGCAAGCGATTCGAGCATCCCAAAATAATAAGACGTTTTCTTATCCCAACCTCTTATTGCGCCCTCAGCAAGACTGGCCGTAGCATCATGAACAACCCGTTCCGGATCGAAAAACTGATCAACACCCAAACCATCGCAAGAAGCACAGGCACCAGCCGGATTATTAAAAGAAAACAGGCGTGGCTCTAATTCGCTTAAGCTATAACCGCACTCAGAGCAGGCAAATTTGGAAGAAAACAACAAATCGTCAAATTCCTGATCCATAGAAGACACTATAGCTACTCCATCAGCCAGATTCAGGGCGTTTTCAAAGGATTCACTCAACCGTTGCGCAATATCAGGCCGAACTTTAAAGCGATCGACAACGATTTCTATGGTGTGTTTGGTACGCAAACCCAATTTAGGAGGAGAGTCCAGCTCACAAAGCGCCCCATCAATTCGAGCTCTCACATATCCTTGAGCCTGCAATTGCTGCAACAATTGCACATGTTCTCCTTTACGATCCCGAACAACCGGAGCCAAAATCATGACTTTGCTGTCTGCTGGTAAAGCCAACACCTGATCGACCATTTGACTGATGGTCTGGGCATGCAAACTGATTTTATGAGTTGGGCAGCACGGCTCTCCTACCCGAGCAAAAAGCAAACGCAAATAGTCATAAATTTCGGTAATGGTTCCCACGGTTGACCGAGGATTATGAGATGTGGCCTTTTGTTCAATAGAAATCGCCGGCGACAACCCCTCAATAGAATCGACGTCCGGTTTTTCCATCATAGACAGAAATTGACGAGCATAAGCAGATAATGACTCAACATAACGTCGCTGTCCCTCAGCATATAACGTATCAAAAGCCAAAGAGGACTTCCCTGAGCCGGATAGTCCTGTAATCACGATTAACTGATCTCTGGGGAGATCCAGATCCAGATTTTTAAGATTGTGAGTTCTTGCGCCACGGATAGAAATAGTATGCATATAAAACAGTACACAGAATTGAAAAGACCCAAAGTATATCTCTGCTACACTAATATAACAAACGGTTCAGGCGATTAAAGCCCTGAGTAATGAACAGGGCAAACGCATCTAAATTATGAACATAAATCTCCACCCTTTTGCCTACGTCCTGCGCGTTATGCGCAGGATCCATGCGATCTTAGTGCAGGCAAAGATCTGGATTCTGCGCATAAAGCGCAGAACGTAGGCATCTTGGTCTTAGATAATACGTTTAGATGCGTTTGCCCTGGATTAATGAAGTTGATGAAATTATCCAGACCAAGCCCTATACTCTTACCTGACACACTCGATGAGAACAGAGATGAAGTGGCAGAACTGCACTCTTGCTCAGCAACACGATGACGGGTTGTTATGGTGTTTAAAAAATAATTTGTCAGTTATATTTTAAGGATAATCAATGAAAACCTTGACCCGTTTTAAATTTTTTCTCTGGTATTTTGGATGCTTTAAAGTGGCCATGATAGGCTATTTAAAACCTCGCCTTATTACTCTTACTGACCAGGATATAGTCATTTGTCTGCCGCTAAGAAGGCGCAGCCGCAATCATTTAAAATCCATGTATTTTGGTGCTCTGGCGGTGGGGGCTGATTTGGCCAGTGGTCTGCATGGCTTTTACCATGCCGAACAGGCGCAATGCAAACCCTCTCTTGTATTTAAATCATTTAAAGCCCAGTTTTTAAAAAGACCCGAGAGCGATGTCTATTTCGTTTGTACCGAGGGGGATGTGGTAAAAAAAATGATTGCGGATTCCCAAGCTTCTGGCGAGCGAATCAATAAACCCATTTCAGTTAAAGCCTATACCCATTACTTGACCCAACCCGAGGAAGTAGCCGACTTCATTCTGGAACTCTCCATCAAAGTAACTCCCTAGGGTCTGTTGTTGATTATGCGTTGCTGCAGAGGATGGGGATTCTTGCAACAATCCGAACAACATGACCGCATTATCTATTATAATGCACTACCACTGGGTCAGGGGATTAGATCAAAAACATTTCCTCAGCATCCAATACCTCAAGGTATTGGTGATAGGATAAAATTTTATCCAAACGGACATCAAACAGAACCGCACCTTGCACGTAAGCATAATAATAGGTTTCATCTGAAACAAATTTATGTGCAGGAACCAGGCAATCAGTCCATTCATTCCATTGCGGCGTTACCGAGTTGGACTGCCAAAAACAAGGAATTTTTTCACCACTGAGTAATTGATCCAAAACCTCCTCGCTGGCGCCATTATCCAGGGCTAAATCATAATGCAGGCGCATATCGGCTTCATTTTTCACAATTAAGAAACTGATATTGGCGTCATCATCCAACATAAAAAAACTACCGGAATTATCTGCCAGATAAAATTCCACTATCCCTTTCTTTTGACACAAATCCCAAAATAATTCCGCAAATTTTTTATCATGCAGACAGCTTGGCGAGGTAACCGATAACATGCGAACAACCATATCGGACATACTTTGAAAGTACTGTAATTGCAAATCGTGAATACTCTTGATGATAAGATTTGCCACATCGGGGTCGCTTTTTTTAATGTACCGATGAATTAACCCCTGGTTAAACGCTTCAATGGCAAGTTTTTCGTCAGCCTGACCTGTTAGCAGAATCTTTTTAATGTTGGTGTCTTCTATCCGTCGGCAAAACTCCAGACCATCCATTCCCGGCATGGCATAATCAACAATCACCACGGATATTTCCGAAAATCTTCTTGAATTATAAACTTCAGCATGAATTGCCGCCAAATCCAGGTTAATTGTGTGATTGGTCAAAGGGCAATTTTTGGCTTCTGTATATTCAGAAATGCAGCGCTGACTTAATAACTCCAACTCACAACGCTTTTTATCTATGCACTCCAGTGCATTAAAAGGGGAATCAAAGATGCGATAGGCCAAGCCTTCGTCAAGATGCAAAACAAAATTGAGCAAGAAATCGCGACTATCATCTACAAATACCGCCGTACTGGGAAAGTAACAGGTAGGTATAGAGAAATGTTGCATAGCTCCTCCTGAGCAAAACAAAATGAAAAACACATCCGACTGTAACACACCGTTTGTTACAAATTAAATCGCCACATATGCTAAAAACTGCTTACAAAATATCATAATTGACTAATTTAGCCAAATAAAACTTAAGACTTGTTCCAAGCCATAAAGCCATCAAGGCGATGCACCATCCTGTTCCAGCTCGGTCCAACACACCGTTTAAAGCCCTAAATAATCCGCAGAATCACGCAGATGAAGTTCTGCTACCGTTAGACAACCTCATTAAAATTAGTCTATAGTAAAGTGACTTCTTGTGTTGTTTCATCAACAATTGAAGTCATTGTGCTGGCACGAGTTATCATTTAATAAGGACATTTTATGGCTAATTCCAAAGACATGTACCAACCCATGGTTGGTGAACTAAAACGTAACTGGGGCTGGATTTTAGGACTAGGAATTCTCTTTCTCATTTTAGGCTGCATAGGCTTGGGCATGGTAGTAGGTTTAACCCTGGTGAGTATGTATTTTTTTGGCGCACTTTTAATCATCTCGGGTATAACTCATATTATCGATGTATTTAAGCATAAAGAATGGAAAGGAATTATCTGGCAGGCGTTAATAGCTGTGCTGTATATAGCCGCCGGATGCACCGTGTTTTACGACCCATTCCTGGCATCTACCTTAATCACTGCTATTTTAGCCGCCTTACTCATAGTCATTGGATTCACCCGAATTGTCATGGCTTTAGTGTTACGCGACGCAAAAGGCTGGGGTTGGTTAATGCTAGCGGGCATCACAGCAATAATTCTTGGTATTTTAATATTGGCACAATGGCCTATCAGCGGTTTATGGGTAATTGGACTGTTTATTGCGATTGAAATGATAGTCAATGGCTGGACCTATATTTTCATTGCGTTATCCTTACGCTCAGCAAAAGACTAACCACTAAAAAACGGCGTTATTTGCACTAACGCCGTTAGTTTGCTCCTGCGGGATTGAGTCAACTACAGGGAAACTCAAACTGAATAAAGCATATTCCCCTTCTTTTGCTTCACACACTATAGTTCCGCCAAAACCATTCATCACGAGTTTACAAAAAGAAAGTCCTATACCGGTACCCATGAAGGTGGTGGTATAAAAATGATTGAACAAACGAGACAGCTCTTGACTGGTCATTCCTTTTGCTGTGTCTTTAAAATGCAGGTAATTGAATTTATCCCTGTTTTCAGTCCAAATATAAATCTTACCCCTTTGAGTGGTAGCTATCATATATAACGCATTTTTTATTAAGTTAAACAAGACATGCTGCATCAGCAATTTTGAACCTTTAAACTGAAAATCGCCTTCCCAGGAAATTAAAGTCCGTTCTCTTGGTGATAAAAAAGGATAACGGGCAATGGCTTCATTTAAACATTGTGCCATGGAACACGTTTCCATGGTGCAATTCGTTATTGTATTTTCTCTACCCGCTTTTACTAAAAGCATATCAATGATGGTATTGGCGTAATCAATCTCACTGACAATTCGATCACTAACGCCCTCTAATTGCAACAATCGCCGCGCTTTCATAGGAGTGTCAATCAGCTGATGACTCTTGGCCAGTTGATAGCCTTGAATTAATCCTGGTAAGTAGTGAACTAATGCCTGAGCGCCACTTTTGATTCCCAGTAAAGGGGTTCTTAGTTCATGGGCTATCATTCCTGCTGCTGCCGCCATTCCGGCAAGACGTTGTTGCTGTGCCATGGCCGTTTTATAGTTTAAAGTAGAACCAGCTATTACGGTAAAGATGATAACCAAGGCCATTTCTATATGTTCCTCACCAAAATAAATCTGGGGCGATAAGCAGTAATACCCTACCAACGCCATACCTACACCCAAATTAAATACTATGGTCAAGCTCAACAAATCAACAAGCAAGACCAACAAAAAGACGCTACATAAAAGAGACATTGCTGAAATAACACTGGCTTGATTCATCAAAAAATGAAAGGTGAAAAAAAAGGGTAAAGTAAACAACAGAGTTAAAAACCAGTACCAGGATAAATAGTTCTTCAATTGGGTTGGCCAATAAGAGGTCAGCATTAATCCCAGCCCAAGCAAACTGCCAATAAGCCGCAATAACAGGCTTTCATAGGGCTGCGGAAAGCAATAAACCCAAATCAAATAAAAAAAAGGAAATCCCAGAAAAGCTATGGCACCCACGGCAACCAATTGATGAGCGGAGTTGGACAAGCTTCGCTGCATGGATTCATCCAGGTGCCGTACAATATTTCTAATTTGCCACATCGCTATGTCCTTATCGTTTGTATTCAATGAGGCTTACAAAGCTCATTACCACCTCAATTTTTGAGGACACCAGGAACCATTCTCTTAGCAGAATAAACGAATCAATGCTATGATCTGCGCTTATTTTACAAGTATCTGATTATCCATGAAGCAAAAAGTCATTCGCATCGCTACACGTCAAAGCCCTCTGGCTTTGTGGCAGGCTAACCATGTCAGAAAAATGCTATTAGAGCAATGGCCATCCTTGACCATAGAATTACTTCCCATGGTCACTTCCGGTGATAAATTTCTTAAAGATAAATTATTAGTAGCTGGAGGAAAAGGATTATTTGTTAAAGAGCTTGAAGAAGCCTTATTGGATAAAAGAGCAGATTTTGCAGTCCATTCTACCAAAGATATGCCAGCTGAACTTCCTGCCGGACTTAGTCTTACAGCTATTTGTAAAAGACATAATCCCTATGATGCCTTGGTCAGTTCAAAATTCACTCATTGTGATGGTCTTCCTTTAAATGCTGTTGTAGGAACTTCCAGCCTGCGGCGTCAATCTCAATTGCTGGCGTACAGACCGGATCTCCAGATCAAAACCCTTAGAGGAAATATTAATACCCGCCTTGCCAAACTCAAGGCAGGTGAATACGATGCAATTATCCTGGCGGCAGCAGGACTGGAGCGTATGGGACTAAAGCAATCGATTAGCGAGCTCTTGCCTGAGGAGATCATGTTACCGGCATGCGGTCAAGGTGCCTTATGCATAGAGAGCCGAGCGGATGATCACGATATTCACGATATAATCAAGGTATTAAACGATCCAGTATCCTCGCTATGTGTTCATACCGAACGAACAGTTAACGCTCAACTAGGTGGTAATTGTCACGTTCCCTTGGCTGTATTTTGTAACATGACCGCCAACTCCGAACTCCTGTTACAAGCCAGAATATTAAATCCGAATGGATCTCAAATCATTTACGATGCGCAAAAAGGTTCTACAGAACAGGCTCATCAGCTGGCGATGCACTGCGTTGAAAATCTGATGGCGAAAGGAGCAAAACAATTACTCAACACGCCAATAGCATGACTCAATCACTAAAAGGGTTGCGTGTCTTGAACACTCGCCCCAAAGAACAAGCGCACTCGCTTAACAACGCCATTACCAAAGCAGGTGGCATCGCCATTTCATGCCCCGCTCTGGAGCTGGTTGCATGTGATGCACTGTGGCTTGATTCATTACCCGACCTTAATAAGGTAAGCCACGCCCTGTTTGTCAGCGCTAATGCGGTACACTATTGTTTTACCCAATTACAACGCTACAATATTCCTTGGCCAAAGCATATTCATGTTATTGCTATTGGACATGGAAGTGCAAAAGAACTGAATCAGTTTAATATTGAGATCCATGAAATTCCAGACATTCCAGACAGCGAACATTTGTTAGCGCTTAAGAGTCTGCAACAACTAAACAATCAAACCGTGCTATTATTTAAAGGAATTGGCGGAAGGCAACTGATTGAACAAACACTGATAAACCGAGGCGCTAATTTACACAGCCTGGAAGTCTACCAAAGGGTAATGCCTAAAGTGGATTATCAATTAACTCATTCCTTATGGCAGGAAGATTTAGTCGATATTATACTGTTAACGAGTGAACAATCCATGCATAACCTGTTTGAGATGTTCTGCAAAGACGCTCATCACTGGCTTAAGCACAAGCCATTTATCGTGCTGAGTGAGCGGCTTGCAAACCTGGCTACTGCAAACGGCATTACCAAGACCCTGGTAAGCCATCCAGACAGGATAATGAGTACATTGTTTGATTACTATCAAGGATTAATTCATGGCAAATAGCAACGATAAAGAAAAAAAAGAAACCACGCAGCTCCAGGAAAAGATGAGTAATACGCCAAATTCACTAAAACAAAAAAAAAGTGAAGCGTCTGGTGCTAAAAGCAATGGATTAATCGCTAAAACAGCGCTCATTATTGCCATCCTGGCGGTAGCCACAACTTTTTATAACCAGCATGAGGCAAAAAAAATACAATCTCGACTGGTTGATGAAAATAAAAGCATGATGGCTCAATTAAAAAACTTTGCGCAAAACCAGGACACCGCACAAGAACAGTTTACTGCAATAGAAAAGAGCATTCTAAAAAAACAAAAAACACTGCACTACCGAATGGATGGTTTAAATAAAGAATTACGCACCGCTATAAAACAACGTCTTTATCAAAATCAGGATTGGCTGTTGCTTAAAGCGCAATATTATCTTGAATTAGCGCAAATCAATACCCACTGGAGCGATAATTTTAACACGTCTATAGCCCTGCTCCAGCAAGCCGATGCGTTGTTAAGTCAAATAAATACCCCTCAGATTTTTGCGGTCAGACAAATAATCGCTAAAGAAATTGCCCAGTTAAAAGCGACTCCAATTCAGGATATTCCGGGATTACTCAGCAAGCTCGATGCAGCACAAATCAGTGTCAGCAATCTCACCATTCAGTCACCACTGGAAAAAAATCAATTAAGCGCTACAAAAAATGATTTGGATTCATCCCGTTTTGCAACATGGAAAGCGCAATTCAAAAACAGCCTTAAATCACTGGAACAACTGGTAATTGTCCGCCGTACGGATGAAAACATCACACCATTGATGTCCCCGTTATTTGAATCCGCATTAAAAGAAACGATTCGTCTTAATCTGCAACAAGCGCAATGGGCAATACTCCATAAAAATAATGCAGTGTATCAACTGGCACTGCAACAAGCCTGTAACGCCATAAAAAGAGTATTTGATACAAAAGCTCAAGATACCGCCGCCTTGTTGCATCAGCTCACTGAATTACAAAACATTAAATTTATCCAGGAACAACCTGAAATAGGCACTGCCTTGCCCCAGCTTCATCAAATTATTGAAGACAACGAATTACACAACGCCCCGATAAACAACAGCGAGAAAGGAGTAAACTGATCATGATACGAATTCTCGTTGCATTTTTTGTCTTACTCGGCTCGGTATATCTGGGCATTCAGCTCAATCACGACCCGGGCTATGTATTAATCGCCATCAATCACTGGACTGTAGAGACCACTCTTTGGGTTATGCTTTTTAGTCTGTTGCTCCTGTTTCTGATCTTTCATTTTTTGTTACAGTTGTGTCATAAAGTAGCAAAAGCTCCCCGTGCTCTTTGTGAATGGAATTCAAAACGTCTTGCGCAAAAAGCCCAAGCAACAACCAGAAAAGGATTAATCGAATACAGTGAAGGCTATTGGCATAAAGCAAAAAACCATTTAATCCAGGCATTACCTAACACCGATACGCCCCTGCTCAACTATTTAACTGCTGCTCGGGCAGCGCAAAAGATGGGCGACAGTCAACAAAGAGATCATTATCTTCGTGAAGCACAGCACTGCATGCCAGAAGCCAAAATTGCCGTAGAACTAACCCAGGCTCAACTGCAACTGGCAAATCGCCAATGGGAGCAAGCGCTGGCGACATTAAGACATTTACAGGATTTGGCACCACGTCATCCTTATGTATTGAAGCTTTTGATGAACCTTTATGAAGAAGTGCGTGATTGGCCCCAGCTCATTGCCCTCCTGCCTGATTTAAAAAAATGTCAGGTGATTTCCGAACATGATTATGAACAATTACAAAAAAATACCTATCAACGTGCTATCATCGATTTAACCCGACAGCACCAAGACGAAGCCGTAACGAATCTGTTTCACTCTCTGCCCAAATCATTAGCTTATAATGCAGATATAGTCTCTGCATACGTTCGTTATTTGTACGAAAAACAGGAATACTCTGAAGCGGAAGCTTTATTAAGGCGCTGTTTACGTAAAGAGTTCGATGCTCAACTCATCGATCTTTATGGTTTGTTTTATAACAACGAGCAGCAATTATCCTTTGCTGAATCATTACTGAAAAAAAATCCCCATTCGGCGTCCCTCTATCTCTGTTTGGGAAGGCTTTGCGTAGCCCAACATTTATGGGGGAAAGCAAAACACTATTTGCAACAATCCAATGAATTAAATCCAACACCTTCTGCTTATAACGAACTGGGTAAACTCTACGAAAAACTAAATGACTCATTACAAGCATGCGAAAATTTCAGAAAAGGATTGGAACTCACAATAAACACAAATTAATGTACCAATACCCATATTCTGCGACCAGCCGATCTGCCAAACAAGGTGGTGTTGGGTTTTAATCATGCGGCACGATTAGGAAATGAATGGATGTCTCAACACGAACTAAACAGTTACTTGAATTTATGCACCCAATTTTATGATTTAATCAGGCCTAATCCACCCGCAGACGCTTATGCGTTTTATCGCTCTTACGCTATGAATGCCAATGGCCCCATTTTAGAACCTATGTGTGGTTCAGGCCGATTTTTGTTGCCTCTTCTAGCAGAACAGTGCCAAATTTCAGGGTTTGATGCCAGTAAGCAAATGCTTGAAGCCTTGAACGCCAAAGCAATAAGACAAAATCTCCAGCCGGAGGTGTGGCATGGATTTGTTGAGGATTTACATAAAGCACAAAAATACACGCTTATATTTATTCCCAGCGGCTCTTTTGGGCATCTTATTGATGTTGATTCAATAAAAAAAGCAGTACAGATTTTTTATGATCATTTGAATGAGGATGGCATATTATTATTCGAAGTAGAAACAGCTCAAACAATACCCGAACCACTGGACGTATGGCGAGGGCTTGTATGCCACAAACCAGATGGCAGTTATATTTTAGTCAACAGGCTCACAACGTACAAAAATAACGTATGCTATTCAATAGACCGATATGAACTGATAGAAAACGGACGAATTGTACAAACAGAAATGGAACAGTTTAATGTAAGAATCTACGATAATCCGCACATGTTAATCGACATTCTTACAGAAACAGGATTTAAAGAAATCAAACTCATAAAAGCCTTTGATAATACACGTCAACCCGAGCAAGGTGATACGAGCATAGTATTTGAATGCAGAAAATAACTCAGGGATTATTTAATTTATCATTGGATTTGTTATGACTAACCAGGTACTCAAATGGATTTCTGCACTACAAGCCATATCTCAAAATGGACTTACCTACACCAAAAATGAATTCGACCAAGAGCGATACCATCAACTTCATGATATCGCCATTCAAATGGCTGCCTATTTTTCTGGAAATGAAATGAATCAGGTTGAACATTTATTCTCATTAGAAAAGGGATATGCCACCCCCAAACTGGATGTGCGAGCTTTTGTATTAAAGGATGATTCCATCTTACTGGTAAAAGAGCGTTCGGATAATTTATGGACATTACCAGGAGGCTGGGTTGACATAAATGAATCGCCCTCGGAATCGGTTATCAGGGAGGTATTAGAAGAGACAGGATTCACTGTAAAAGTGACCCGACTATTAGCCTTGTGGGATAAGTTAAAACATGATCATCCACCGCAATGGCCTCATACCTACAAAATGTTTTTTCTCTGTGACCTTGTCTCCGGTCGAGCAAAGGAGAATCTTGAAATATCAGAAATCAATTTTTTTCCATGCAGCAAACTACCTGAGCTCTCAACACACAGAGTGACTCACAGCCAAATAATGCGTTTATATGATCTTTCTCTAAATACTGAAATCACAGTTTTTGACTAGATGGTGTCGTTATGAGACTCAATTTTTATAATTCTGCGACTCCATGATCATTGCCTTTCTCCTTACTTAGCTCGCTGGACAATGATTCTAAAATTAATCCTATCACAGCCCATCCTTTGTCTCACCTTATTTGCTTTTTTTGTTTAGGGTCTACACAATCAAAAGTCTGACGGCTCACTAAAAGCAGCTAAATTCAGATTTCTTTTTGCTTCAACCAAGTTAATAAGGTTTCATCAAATAGAACTGGCTCTTCTAGTTGTGGCGTATGGCCGCTTCGCTCAAAAACACGGATAGTTAATTGCTTGAAATAAAAGCGCATTGGCTCCCATAAATAGGGTGGATTCCAATAATCATAACGTCCCAAACCTAAGAAAATTGGGCATTGTAATTTATCGCTTTGTTTTGTGATATCAAGTTCAGGAAATACTCGCATCCAAACATGCTCAAACATTTCTGGAATAACCTCAACGCCTTCCCACAGCCAAGTTGCGTCATAATCAGGTTGATACCAAATCATGGGGGCAAATACTAACATACGGATAATAAAAGCACGCCTTGGATTGGCTAGGATTGCTTCTTCTAAGGTTGGATAGCTGTCATTAAGTAATTGCTTACGGAGAGGACAAACGGATTCTTCAAAGTAACGATTAGCCGCCGTAAAATTTTCGGCTCCTGCGCATGGGCTCATCGCCAATAAAATTAAATGGGATACTCGCTGGGGGTAGTATTTTGCGTATTCCAAAGCAATATAGCCATGACCGGAGTGCCCTAATAAAGCCATCGTCTCAAGACCTAAATGTTTGCGTAACGCTTCTATATCTTCTATTAATTTGGATAAAGAAAAATCCTCGTTTGTCACCGATCTCGATGTTGAACCAAAACCACGATGGTCCATACAAATTAATTGTACTTTTTCACGTAGAGCTTCTGAAAAAGTACGCGGATAGTAAAGATGACTACCAATCACGATTATTGGTATCCCCTGCCCTTCTATTTTGTAGTTTAGCGAAAAGCCATCTCGTTCAATTTTATTCATCTATCTTATCCAAAATGCCAATAGCATTTTGACTCCTCTCATAACTTGGCGCTTTAAAAGGAGGCAAGGCTATCAAGCACTATTTTTTTACTCAATATTTTCAATACATTATAATTCTTTTATCCATAACTGACGTTATGTTATATAGTGTGCATGAAGCTAGCAGAAAAATAAGCCATTGGGTTAATTATGGCCTTTTGGTTTTTCATTAATTTTCTTAGCTGCCTGTACGGCAGTGAACGGTAATGCTCACAAAGCAGATACTGTCTTTAAAGGTAAGCAAAATTTTCATTAAAAGGTTGCTTGCCTTTAAAGACAGTATCTACTTGGAATGAAGTTTTCAAGTTGTTTGGTTGTCCCTTATGCTATTAGATCCTTACAATAACAGTAGCCTGTATTAGACAACGTCGTAATACAGGTTCTAAGCTTGCCATAGACCCTTGAAATACTCTGAAAAATCCCTGTATTACGACGTTGTCTAATACAGGCTACAAGTGAACGGAACAAACCCTGTTGATTGGAGCCTTTAGGATTTTAACTGGAAGTGTTGAACAGCTCTTTATTATGGTAAACAGACGAATACCTTAGGTGCATGGTGAAAAGCATGAGAGGTAATGGTATTCATTCCGGCCTTGATATTTCATTTCTAAGCTGCTTATACGGCAGTGAACTCAAACACATCGAGCTTCTCATGCCTTTATTATTTCTAAGCTGCCTATACGGCAGTGAACCCGAATATCAAAACAAAAAATAAACTAACAAACAAGAAGTTAGCATAACATACCAATGTATTACCATTGTTATATTACACTGCTCTATCTTATTGATTTAATTATAATTTTAATGAACGTATAAAATAAAGGTTAAAAATCAGGTAAAGTTGATTCCGAACTTAAACCATAACAACTAAAAGCATTATTTATTAGTTTCGCAGATGATTCTTTACAAATAAAGAGCTTGATGGAAAAGTTCAGAAGTTGAAAAAACAATAGTGATGCGATTATAATAATTTTGGTTTTATTAGATACAGAATTTTATATGTCCTCAAACGCACTCATCCTTCGTAATTTGGGCCATCAAAAAAGTCGTTTGCGTAGCTCCACGCATTATGAAGCCCTTCAAGTATCTGAAACCACATCGTTTGAAGTAATACGCAGTGCCTATAGGCAGCAAATAAAGATTTTTCATAACGGAGTGAATGATGATAATACCGTGATGCATTATCAGGCTGTAATTTCAGCTTACCGGGTATTAAAAGATCCCCATAAGAGACAAGCATACGACACCAGACTTGCCAGAGAAAGAGCAGCGCAGAGAACAATATTTGTATCATTTTTATCAACTGTAAAACATGCACATGAGATGCTGTCCTCAATACCTTCTATCGAAGAACTGATAAAAAATTACAGAAATCCATTAATTCCTATATACGTGAGGTTGGGGCTAAGTGTTATCATAACGATAATAGGTCTTGGTGCTGAGTTTTTTTATCCAGAATCCATGCTGGCGGCATACTTATGTGTGGCCAATATTCTTGTATCATGTAACGCAGTTTATGAATCGGTTAAATATGCAAGAAAGCAGAATGTCACAAGACAGGAATTAACTAACGCAATGATTGAGACAATAAATTTCCAGATAGAAGTTGATCAACGTGTTGCCAGCACTATTGCTTATCATAGAGCGCGGACTCCGAAATTAACCTATAAACAGCACGAACCAAATACTGATGCAGTGTGTGCTTCAACAGTGGGAGAGCAAAGCTTTGGGATGGAGCCTCCTTCTGCTTGCGCAAGGCCATGATTTCACACTGTCGTGAGTGATATGCTCAGGAGTTTGAAGTCCAATGGTACGAAAACGTACATTAAGGGCATCAGCAAGATTTGAAATAGTCATTATCTTATGCGTTTTTTCTGAATAAGATTATGAATCTCATTTATCACTAAGTCTGGTGCTGTTCTGGCCACAATATTAAACTCTATATGCGATTAACCTTGCATTTACAATAATGTATTCACTTGCATGAAAGTTGGGTTCATATAGTTTTTTTAATTTGATTTAAAAACAATTAAATCAAATGGCATTTAAAATCAATAGGCCATTACTGGGCGTCAGGCTCCCGGCTGAACCCCTCTTTGATTTTCTTAATAAGCACAGTGAGGTCGACCCTCAAGTTAATTATAGAGCTGTGCATGCAATGAAATATGTTAGGATTTGATTTTTTTCCGTCAGAGCGTAAGTTCCGAGGCACCAGGCCAATCAAGGTATTTTGACAATTGGCTCATAACATTCACAGGCCACACCTAAAGTGCGGCACGTAGGGAGCGTGATTTGAGTGGATTGGATAGGAGACTCACCTGTCTGCAACATTCATGATAGCCTGCACGGCACACATGGATGATGCTCTTCGCTTGGAGCACTCCGCTCTCCTTGCAGATTTCTGCCAAAAAACAGCTTAAGCCCGTTGGTATTTGAAGTTTGGCTTTGCTGCGCTGTACCTGACGGTCTGGGTTGACTATCAGTAACAGCTTTTGCATCCTGGCGCTGAATCTCGGCAAACTGTTCCCTCAAACCAGCCGCATAGAGAGGATATTTAGCAATGATGAGATTCAAATCATATGAATTTTCTATCACACGTCTGAACTCCTCCGGCTGCTTCAACACACATTCAAGCAATAAATCCGCAGACTGGGGAATTATTCTGGCGATACGCACCAGCGTATCAGTGGATGAAAACCTTCTCCTGAAGAAGGCAGGCTGATTTCTGAAGATCGATTCAAACAGCATGCCCGCATACTGTGGTAATTCTTCGATTAGCTTTATCCAATCCTGTTCACAGGTCACTAGTCGAGCAAAATCAATCGGATTAGTTAAAACCCGCTCTATCAATTCATGCGCATGATGAGGTAATCTTTTAATGGCGTAAATCCAGCTATTCAGTGTAGCTGCCATCAGTTTCCTGAAATCAGCCGGATCATCTAAAACCCGTTCAAACCGCTCTCTGCTATAGTCTGGAAATTCACTAACTATATTGAAAAATTCAAAATAGAATAAACGATTTCTATTGGCAAGGCATAGAAATCCCTCATCACTGTTCCAACACCGGTCAAACAACGCTTGGGCATGATTTGGGAATTTTTTGACAAATCGAATAAAATTAGAAGCCCTACTAGAAACAAGATTTATGAACTGTGTATTACTGCGCCACAATCGCTCGAACAGTTTTTCGGCGTGCTCCGGGAAGTAATGGGTTGTCAGAAGAAAATTGTCGAGATCGTTCAATATCAATCGCTCGCAGTCTTTTGGGCTGTCCCAGACCCGCTCGAAGATCTCCGGTGTGCGCAGCGGAAAGCGTTGGGCCGCAGTACCCCAGTAATAGGTGTTTTTTGTAATCAGCTGTTGATAATATTCCTGTCTGTTCCATATCCGCTCAAACAATTCATCAGCATAATGCGGAAATTTATCGACTGTTTGCCAGAAGAGATGCCAGTTCCAACCTATCATGCGGCGGAAGATTTCTTCATCATTCAAAACACGTTCAATCAGCATGTCCGCATACATTGGAAATATTTGAGCCGTGTGAATCAGCAGATTGCTGGTACTGAAACAATTATTATTTTCGCTGATAATCAAATGCGAAAAATAAATGGGATTGTTCCAAAACAACCGAAACAGACTGTCCGAATGCTCCGGGATCAATACGGTTAAATGCTCCCAGCTCCTGGCGTTTTCCATAACCAGCCGTTCGAATTGATATTGGTTTGTCTGAACACGTTGATACAAAGCAAGCCTAAAGTCTGGGAAGTGCTCCAGTATCTTAATAAAATCTGTAGAACTGGATACCAGTTTTTTGAACTCCTCCTCATTACTCTTTAAAACCTGCTCCATTATCCCCTTCACCAGTGGACGAGGTTGTGCTGCGACCTTGAGCAAGTCCTCCGTGTTGCGTACCAACCGATTGAATTCGTTTCGATTATTCAATACCCGGTCTATGAGTCGCTCTGAAAAATCAGGGCACTCGGTAATTGCTCTAAACCACGCCTCAATATTGCGTATCAGCCGATGAAAATCCTCGTCGTTATTCAAAAGCCGCTCAAGCAACCTGTCCCTATGCTCTGGGAATTTTTTCACGGCAGTCAGCAAGGCATCATTGTGATTCAGGATGCGAGAAAAAAGGGCCTGATTACCCCAGACCAGTTCGAACAGTTGCTCCCTTTTCTCAGGAACAACAGTGGTCATACGCATCCAGCTATATATGTTTCTCAACACCAATTGATTAAAATCATCCTGATTACTCCATATCCGCTCAATCAGTCTGTCCTTATGCATTGGGAAAGCTTTGACTGTATCTGACCATACTTTTAAATCATACGTGACCAGCCGTTTGAACTCAGTCGGATTATTCCAGACCGGTTCAAACAATTTCGTCTGGTGCTGTGGAAAAGCTTTGGCCGTGTTGCGCCAGTCAAGATTACTTTCAAACACGAGACGCCGTGTGAGATCCGGAACACTCCAGACTTGATTAAACAGACGTTCCGCATGGTCGGGAAAACATGCAGCCGTACTTACCCATTCGTTGTTATTGCAAAACAACAGGCGCTGGGCTTCATCATGCCTGCTCAGAACCCATTCCAGCAGTCGGTCTGCGTGCTCAGGACACTGTCGGGCTAACTGACGTAAGCAAGAAGGATACCTTAACTGAGTCTTAAAATAATCCGGCCTACACAAAACCCAATTCAAAAGACTGTCAGCATATTTGGGGTAATGCTCGATCAGGTCATTCAGCTGAAACCTGCGGTCAAAGAGAAGCTTTATGCCATGCGGGGAACTTAATGCCATTTTAATCAGTGTTTTCTTGTATTGCGGCAGATGCTGTATTGCAATCCGGAAGGTGTCGGCATCGTGCATCACCATTCGGTTGAAATCCTCTGGATTTTCCATAACCCGTTTAACGAGTAACTCAAGCTGTTTGGGTAATTGACGGATGGTATTGAGCCAGGTGTATTTGTTTTCTAACACCAATCGCCTGAACGATTCCGGCTCATCGAAAACACAGCTCACCAGGAAATCAGTCTGTTCGGGGAATTGCTGAATGGTGCTGAGCCAGGTGTGATTACTCTGCTGTACCAGACGCCTGAAATCATTCGGGTTGTTGAAAATACACTCCGGCATTAACTCCACCTGCCGAGGCAATTGCCGAACAGTGTTGAGCCAGGCTCTGTTGTCACAGGTTATCAACCGCCTTATATCATCAGGCCTGCTTAAAACGAAACAAATCAGTGTGGCGGCAAAATGGGGTAATGATTTGATAGCCTCAATGAACTGGTAATTGTCTGCGATCAGTCGCTTGAACCGCTCAGGGCAATTTAGACCATAATCAAACAACCTGTCCGCTGATTTCGGTAATTGTGTGATGGCTTTGATCCATTGATAGCCTGCACCCTGTAAACGATTCCAGGCATCCTGATTACTCAAAAGCCTGTCAATCAACCTGACTTCATGAGCAGGAAACGCCCTTGCCATATTGATAAAGGAATCGAGGCTGCCATGCACTGTCCGTTCATAAGCTTCTGGACTGTTCCAGACTCGTTCAAACAGTTGCTCGCGTTGTTCAGAATAGTGTCTGATTGTTTTAAGCAGGGCATTCCCATCTGGCGACATGAGACGATTGAATTCGTCAGCGTTACTCCAGACCTGCTCAAACAGCCATTGTGAATGCTCCGGAAACTGTTGGGCGGCTCTCAGAAAGGTATTTTTGTTGTACATTACCATACGCTTAAAATCTATAGGGCTATTGCAAAGACGTACGAATATCTCATTCGCAACATCTGGAACATGGTCTGCTATGCTGCGCAGGGTATGAATGTCCTTAATGACCAATCGTGCGAACTCCCGCTCGCTGTTTAATATATATCGCATCACGCAATGCTTATAATTGCGTGCCTGCCTGACTATCTGGATCAAGATATAATGACTGCTCACCAGACGCCTGAAATTGTCCGGATCTTCCAGCAGACATTGAACCAGTTGTTCTTCATGCTGAGGAAACTGGTTAACGGTACCGAGCCAGGTATTGGCATTCTGCATCACCAGGTGCCAGAAATCTTCCTTGCTTTTCAGGACATACTCGATCAATCGATTCGATTGCGATGGTAGCTTTCTGGCGGTAAGGACCAATAGATAATGCGTATCCACCAGTCGCCTGAATGTGTCCGGCTGTTGCAACAGATGATCCACCAGATCGTCAGCAAATTCAGGCAATTGAATGGCCGTATTGAGCCAGGTTTCATGACTGTGCATCACCAGGTGTTGAAAATCTCTGGGGTTCTGTTCAACCTCTCTGAACAGTGGTTCCGCATGCTCCTTAAAGTACCGAATTGTCTTGAGCCAGGTGCTGTTTCGAGATTTTAACAAGTCATTAAAAACGGGAAGGTTGCCTCGAAGTTCTTTATACAGTCTATCCGCCTGCTCCGGAAACGTCTTGACAGTCCTGAAAAAGGCACAGCTGCTGTTGGCTATCAGTCGGTAGAAATCGTCTGTATTGGTCCACACTTGCTCAAACAGCTGTGCGGCATATTGCGGAAACAGGCCGACAGTATCGAGCCAGCTGTGATTATCTCTCAACACCAGCCGCCTGAAATCAGCGTAATTATCACAAAGTGAGGTGTATATATTTTCTTTGTGAAGCGGAAATGCCTTAACCAGTCGGATCAGATGCTCAGAGGATTTAATCATTCGTGTCAAATTCTTATTATCAGCACATAAGTATTCAATGAGATGATGTATACATAAGTGTTCAAATACACTCGACTCGTCAAATGCGTCAGTATTAATCCTGATTGTACTTGAGAAAATCTGGTTATGATAAACACTGTCCTCCAAAGCCTGTTTATCAAAAAGCGTTAATAACTGTCGTTTATCGGAGGCAATCAGCCAGGATAGAAACAGCTTACGAAAGGATTCATCATGCCATGGCAGTTTGCCTGCCAGCGCTAATTGCCGAGAAAGATCGTGCGACAGAAACAATAAAAACGCAACCCGAACGTCCAGTGCGAGCGTATCTAAACCGTTTTGAGATAAATGGGCGATTTGGACAAGAAAACGATGTGTCAGGCCACCGTTGTTCAGGAGCCTGTCGATTTCTTCCTGCGGTATATCATTTTTTTGCAGAATGGATTGAACACTGTTTTTAATGGCAGCGTTTAATGCTTTCCGCTCTGATTGAATACGCCTTATCCTCGATAACTCAAGGCGTTCCGTTTGGTCGTCCTGCTGTATCAGCCAGCAGAGCAAATGATAACACAGTGCCCGGGCATTGCTGGCATCAAAACCGCCTTCATTTTTTATCCACTGCTCGAATTGGGCCGCCTCTTTCGCTTCTTGAAAGACGTTGTTGATCACCTCAGCCAAAATATCCTTGAAAGACGGTTGAACGCCATTGGTTATGATATCAATGAGGCTTGTCCGTTGTTCATGCGACAAGTCTTCGGAAATTTCTTTCTGGAAGACTGGCAATATGCGTCTATGCATGGCAGGAGGCAGTTGCCTTCCCTCGACCAGATTAAATACGACTCTCCAGCCAGAGGAAGACATATTGTGACGCTTATCAGCTATCTTCAGAATCAGACTGAGCATCTGTCTGTCACTGCCGTCATAGCCATTCAACAATTCACTAAACGACAACCTGGATTGATAGGCCTTTTTTAAATAATCTGACACCGGTGTCAGAAAATCACCGCCGTTAGATGAGGCACTTAGTATATGGTTCTGGCGATACTGTTCAATACGGTCCAACAGGGTTTGAATGCGTTGCTGATTTTTGGCTCTGGCCAATTCTAATGCCTGGATTCGATTGGCTTCCTGATAATACAAGGTATAAAGGCATTTGGCCTTCTGGCGGATGCCCAGATGAGACAAATCATTCACCTCTGCCAGATGAGTCAACAGGTCAAACACATGCACACCGCATGACCATTCATCGCTTTGATGTGGGAACGGGAATGCAACAGACTGGAAGCTGTCACGGGTTTCCAGACACAACATATCCTGCAGTCGCTGCTTTGCTTCTGCGGTTATTGAGGCATTACCATTCGAGTCATAAAGAGCAACCGCATGAGCGGCCTCGCCTAAGGTAATCCATACGGCAATCTGATGATGGCTGGATGACTGAAATGAAAAAGCAACATGACGGTAGCCATCCTCTCGCAATGAGTCTAATGAGAATACAGCCTTTTCGCCTGACATCATCTCGATACCGGGAACATAAACCGATTGTTTCGATTCAAGTGCTGCCTGCAAGGCCAATTGCACCTGGTGTTGGGTGAAGCCACCATCGGCATTCTGGCAGATTTCCTGCAATTCCAGTTCAAAGCGAATATCATTGATTACTGCCTGCAATCCTCCCAATTGCCGCATGTGTGCATTCCAGAGCCTTTCCTCATGATGCTGCAAATCAGCAAGGGCACCCATCAGATCAGACCTGGATGCCGCGTCAATAACGAGCTTGCTGCCTACCGGATCATGCGAGACAAGAATACCTGGTATCCCGTCAAACAAACAAAACAAGCTGTCTGCGCTTTTGACTGGCAGTAGTTGCCGGCTATACAACAAACAGTTGCTGTGAGGAATGACATCAAGATGCACTTCCAGACGACCACCCTCTTTGCTGACAATTCTGGTAGTAGATTCCCGATGATCTGAAAAAAACTTTACGATAGGTAAATCAATGCCCTGCAGGGTTTTAACGACTGAAATAACACGTTGTTTATCGATTTGTTGATGCTCGTCTACATAATAAGCATGAATCAGTTGATCCAGCAGTAGTAATTGCTCTTTCCTGTATTCAACATACCAGTGTGGATTAACCGACATTGCGATTTGTTTCAATGTTTCAGGCAGATTATCACGCACGTGATACTCCACACGATTGCTATCCTCGGCCGCTTGACAGTTATCCGGACTGGCGTAATCTGTAAACAAGTGTGTCCCCTGTTCGGCACAATAGCTCAGAAAAAAATAACTGTATTGAGCACAGCCCTGGTTGTGGCTCCGAGTCTGCAACTCATCCGTTGACAGAATAATTCTGGCGTCAGGAAAAAAGGCTCTGAGACAGTCCAGAGCCGGAGGTACCGGGGAATACCTCATACCTAAACCCTGGGGATCAAACAAATACGCATGGACCTGGTTATTCACCACCCGCATATAGATAGCAATGCAGTGAACGAGTGGTCTGAATAGAATTAATGCCTCGGCGCCTTCATCCTGCAGATGAAGTTTTGGCAACAAAGCAGCCAAATCCTCTGATCCAGCAAGCATAAACGATTGCGTATTATGAATACGTAAGTCATGCAACACGAGCAACGCAAGTGCCTCATGATTTAATTGAACATTATTATTGAACTGGTTATCAGATAAATTGAGCAAGTCGATATGATTTGGCATGTTGTTCCTGAATAATTTTTTTTTGAGTTCAGGCGCTGACCCCTGCGAACAAAAGAAACGTCTTTTTTTAGTTCAGTTCGATTTTATATCAATCAGAATAAAGATGGTAACCGTAGAAAATACGGTACTACATAACATCTATTTTGATGTAGACGTCTTTAATCGTATTCATAATCCGGATAAATGCATGCGTGGTGCAATGAATTTCGCAGTGACAGCGCTCTGGGTTATAGGTTTTAAAACGGCTCGCTCATGCTGGTTTTATGCGCTAAGCGTTTAACCAGCATCGTTTATAAGGAATATAATGCCTACCGAACAACTCAGGAAACTTATTATGGACACCTCTCGAGATAACCCGCTTACACCACTACTGGGTCAATAAAATGGAAGTGTAGTCTTATTTTTTTGAGTCTATTACCCTCAACTGCGTGAAAATTATATTAATCCTCTTTGTAATAAATTATAAACTTAGAGGTGGGTGGAACTCACTTTCCAAGCTTGGATTATTAAAATATTTACTGTATATGATTAAAAACATAGCCAGTGCAAATACCATTTGTGTTAATAAAATTGCACGACTGTCAACGGGTTGTGGCATGTATTCCTGTAGAGTCAATACGCTGTTTTTATCGTTAATATCTTCTACATTGCTTATTTGTTGATGAAACCTGTTTAAATATTTTTTAGGGTTATCTGCGGTAAAAATAGTATTGCGTAAGTGCATTGAACGACTTTTACCAACGTCTGATGAGAATGTTTCTCTGGTAAGCCCTTCATATAACGATAATAGTCGTCTATCTATGAAAGTATCTTCTGAATACTCATTCGAACATATCAAGTTTGGGTGTAAGTCTAATAGTTTAAAATTAAATGAGGTGCCACATTTTTGCATAAAATCGACTATTCGATGAAATATTATTGCACTTTCATCATTCAGGGGTTTAACTTCGGCTCCTTTTTTAAAAAAGAATACTGCGCTCTTATGACAGCCTGGAGTTATATCGACTTCCGTTTTACACGTTCTTGGATATGCAGGTAAAATAGGTGCATGGCATGCTATATCCGGCAAAGGTTCATTGGTAAATAAAACAAGCATGTTACTTAAATTACGGCAATCCGTTAAATTCGCCACTGCGGCTGAGAGCGTGCTATTGATGCCGAGTAAAATATCGCCATAAACACCTGTGATAAAATTACCTGGAACTGGCTCAAATGATGCGACGTTAATTGTTAGACGATCACTTGGAATATGCTTTAGCTTTTGACACAATAAAAAAGCTGCTGCTCCGCCCCGACTAAAGCCATAAACATTTAAAATAACATTTGAATCACTGTTATGAACCAATTGTTCTACTTGTTCCGCTATTCTTATTACTTGCTTTTCCAAATGAAAAGTAAATATTGTACCAAGATCACGCACGTCATTGGTCTCAACTCCGCAACCATTCACACATACGGAGTAACTACTATGATCATCTTTTATTGTAATGTGATTCAGTAATGCTGCGAGTGTTATTCTTCCCAGCCCGTCTTCCGGAACATGATTGCTGTCATCTGTACCATTAAAATAAACACTAAATATTATAGCCATGTTTTAAATCCAATGAAATAAATCAAACAAAATGAAAGAAACTATACCAAAAGGGCATATTTATGTCAAGATAGCTCAATAATTGTGTCGGAGGCAATTATTATCATCAACGAGTGTTTTTCACTGATTTATTATCTTCTTGATGCATATTAAAAATTTCTAACCTAATAGACCAATACTGCATACCCATGTAAAGTTTAATATCTCATCTTTTTTTTGTTTAATACTGAAACAAGTTTCTTGGAATGTGAGTTAGTGATGGAAGATAACTCGCAACATCTGTGCCCGACAAGACCCCAAATTGACCTCAATGATCATACGTGATACACTTTGTTTCTAATATTTATTACTATTTTGAGATAATTATGGCCGCTAGAAGTGAAGATGTGTTCTTGTCTTCGGAAAGAACATCAGAAACAGATTTAGATTTAATTGCTGTGTTGAGCATAAATAGTATATTGGAAAATATTAATATAACAGCTTCCTTGCCCAGAGAGTATAAAGAGGAAGATCCTGAAATATTGGAACAAGCAATTAAGAGAAATGAATACGAAAATAATCCAACTTCTTTGCCTTCTTACTCTTACTCCCCTTTATTCATGCGATCATTTTTTTCCAAACAAACTGAATTTGGAAAACCAGTGAAACCCGGAAAAACATATCCCAATGCCTTTTTTTCTAATTTGGCTACCGTTCATTTTTATCATACTTATCTATCAGGAATTTTAACATTTGGATGGCAGGGCGGTATTGGAAAACAAATGATGCAAACAGAGAAAAAACAATTCAAGACTTATCGTGATGAAGAAGGCTTATATCAACTAAATAACGATAACAAGGAATATATTGCAAATGGTATGTATCGCTATGTCGTTTCCCCCAAAGGTGGCTTGTACATATTAACAGACAAGAATATGACTTCTTGTTTCCACAACTCTATCAGAGCGTCTCAGCCTGTTCAATCAGCTGGGCAAATAATGATTATTAACAACAATATTGAGACAATTAGTAATTCAAGCGGCCACTATCGCCCTACAAGAGAACAATTTTTAAGAACAGTTGGTGGTTTATACGCAGCAGGCTTTTTAGACCTCACCGTTCGGGTGCAGTGCTTCGTTATTGATGGTTTTTTTTCGTATTCCACAAAAAATCTAGGGGTATTGGAGCAGTTGATCAAAAATGATGAAATTAAGATACCCCATCCTTGGGTGGCTACAACTGAATTTAGCAATTTGATGAGCTAAATAGAGGTGAATGCGTCAATGATGATTGCAAAGATGAGTCAAAAAAAATCAAAACGATTATTTGCTTATCCAATTAACAGAATATGATACAATGTAATCTTTCTTAATTTATGGGGATTCACTATGATGATAGCACCAAGAAATCCTGTATGCTGCTTTAAGGTTCATTAAGTAACGTCCCTGAAGTTTTTTAAACATGACGTGCTCTTGATTTGAGCACAGTTTTTTCAATTTCACGTTGAACTGCCCTTCTCCTGCGATAGGAACTGTGATGATGACGCTTCGCAGGAGAGGGAATGTCTCAGATGGACATTTATGACGGCATGTGGTTTCGTTAGGAAAAATGACTTCCAATGCCCAAAGACCGGCATGGCGTGACTTGCTAGCGGACTATGGAAATTGGGGTTAAATCACAGAAACAGGTCGAGGTCCTCGTAACTGTCTCGCTAGTCCATGAAAGAAATTGTATTCAAAATCCCTTTCTTCAGAAGCAAAAACTATTGGTAGAGCATGCCAGGGAAGCCTTGGGAAACGATGATGTGTTCCATGATAATTAAAATTAAGGATAAAAATAGCCAAACACGTTGGTAGCTTGAAATTAAAAGCAAAGTATATGTCGTCTGTTTTACTCCCATAATGGTAAGAATAATCCGATACAGAAATAAAAAATGCACGAGCCATCATTAAAATAATTAATACTGGCCAATATGAGCCGTAGCAATAAAAGCTAAGAAAAAACATAGAAAAAATGAATAAAAGATCAATTCTGGTTTCTGGTAAATTATTTTTCTTTTTTAAGAATCGTTCAATCGCAATCTGCTGGTAAGAATTTGCAGGAAAATGGTTCATTAATTTCGTTTTTATTATTTTGCGTGATAATAAGGCAATTAGCGGAAAAAATAATTCCTGGATGTATACCCCAATGAATAAACGGAAATAATAAGCAAGTCGGGCTATGCGTGGTGATAATAAAACAGGATCATATTCTTCATGTCGTTCCATTGCTGTTCGATTAAATTTGTGATGTAAAAGATGAGCCTGTTGAATCGCTCGAAAGGGTGAGCCAAAACAGATAGCCAATAGGCGGCTCATCATATCATTACCCCTTCGATTCATTGATAATTTGGAATGAATTCCCTCGTGAATTAGTGACCAGAAGCTATTATTCACCAGCATAAGGGGCAGTAAATTTAGTATCAAGAGGATGCCTGTCTTAGGCAATAAAAAGGGCAAAATAAAATATTGATACAGACTTAATAGAACAAAAAAAATAACAAGATAGCGGTTATGTTGTTCTCGTGGGACGAAGAGATCGCTGTCCAACAATTCTAATGTTTTTGTATTTTTTTTGGGCGTGTTAAATTGTTTTTTTGAATCTTCATGACCCGTGTTGGACTGCCATTTCTCCATTCCAAATCTCCAATATATTCGTTATCGGCAATAACGTCGCCAGATACAATATTTCCATAGCCTACATACGCTTTATCACCGATTTTACTGCCAGGGCCTATAATACAATTTGCGCCAAGAAAACAATTTGTTCCAATTGTGACTGGCTTTAATAACAGGCGATCACCAGTAAAATAATGACAGGAGACATGAACATTTTCACCGAAAGTTGTTCCTGAGCCAATGGTTAATAAGGGAAGATCAACAAAGGTAAATTCCATTGGCGTATTGATGCCAAAGCCAATTTTAGCGCCTAAAGCACGATAGAGTAAAAATTTAAGTAAATAGGAAATATTGAGAAGATACCTAAGTCCAGACACCTTTATGGAACGATTTAATGCTAAATGACAATACCATGAAAGAGTATTTTTATTGAATCCTATATGAGTCACGCCAGGTTTTAGTTTAGGAATAAAGAACTTAAATAGTGCTAAAAAAGATATGAAGGTCAAACCTGACAATAAAGGTGACAGTAATAAAACAATAATCAACAAGGTAGTTGAGCCAGAAAAATAAAAGACCAGAAAAATAATAACAGACCATGTTAAAACGGCAGGACCTACTGCGAAGAATGCGCTAAGAAGATCAAAAAATAGATAATGGAGTATTTTTAATTTTCGATGGTCAGTCATTGATTATCGCCTGTGCCGATTTTTTTACTCCAAATAGCTTACGATAAATTGCTTGGGCAATTGTAATGGTCAGTGTCAATAAATAGGTCATGATCATCTGTCTGCGACGAAAATAAAAAACAGTGAGATCATTATCGTGTGTTCCTTTACGAACAAGCTTTGGGCTTAATAAAGTGTAGCGTTTTATCATTCCATGGCCGGCATAGGAACAGCCAAAAATGAAGGGACGATTTTCTTTTAGAGCATCAAAAATAATATTGGACCCAATGTTCAAGTTAAACATCAAGCGAGAAATTGATTTTGATTTCCAAAGTGCAACTATTTCACAGACTTTTTGCTTGCCCCCCAAAGCTTCAATAATATTTAATTGTTCTTCTGCCGTAAAATATTCAAAACAACGATGTGGATATTGATTAATTATGTATCCAGCTACTAATTGTGTCCCCTCATAAACACCTATAATGCGCTTATAGGAGAATAGAGTTTCAGTTTTGATAGCCTGAATTGGGTCAAGTCGTTTCCCCTGAAAAGAGTCCATGTATCCTTTGGAAAACGCCGCCAATTCAGTTGCGGTTTTAAGATCTCTGAACTTAAATAATTTTGCCATATCAATTGTCCTTATGACCAAACGCAAAACAGTTATCTTAAAGGGCTTCCTCGGTAACCGCATGAGGTGCAGTAATTAACCCTAATTTACAAAACATTCGTTGTTGTGCTTTCAACCGGATATCAAGTTCTGCAGAAGAGGTTCTTAAAATTGCAGCCCCCGTTTCCAGATAACGGTCTTCATTAGCAAGTTTCCAATCAGACCAAAGGCCTTCAATCCAGGTAATAATATTATTTTTTTCTATTTCACTCAGAAGAGGTAATTTGTCTCGCATATAGATAAAACCAAACCCAGAATGTCTGGCTTCATCCTGGATAATACGTGAATTAATTGCCTTAAAAATTGGGCAGGGTAGCGTTTCAATTCGTTTTCTTTGTTGATTCAGTGCCTCACTTTCCATGACTACATTTAAGGCAACAATCAATCCGCAATAGGATCCTGTCCAAGCTAGCGTCTTGGAAAAGATATCTTCAAGTCGTTCATTGATAGGTGTAATTTCGCCAAACATTTGAATATATTTTGCATATACATCGGCATGACGTGCCTCGTCATTCATCTGCGTGCAGATAAAACGAAGGGCTTGAAAGTCTGGAATTTCATTGATTAATCGGGCACAAATTCTTAGGGTAAACAGTTCCGCATGATAAAGCTGACTTATCATATCCACATAATCTGTTATTGTGACCTCGTTTGGTACAATAGGGGTTTGATCCCAATCGAACTCAGAAATCGACCAATTGGATAATCCTGATTTTTCAATCAATTGTTGCAATTGAGGGGAATGATAAGTGTGTGAATCGTCCATAACATCAACCAGGCTTGGGATTTTTGATGATATTAATGCTTCACTGTTTATAATTCAACTCACAATGACTGAAATTTCATCCCTGGTATGCTGCTTTTTTCATCATGCTAATCTGGGTACGTCTGTGTTTATGGCATTTTCAGTTTGCATTGAAGCACCCGCTTCTGGTTCAATAGGAGATCTTGAGTTGAAAAAAGTCGAACGATACAGTCGTCTTGCCGCTGGAACAGCGTGTTGCTGTGCCTCACTAAATCCAATGACAAACTCAATCAAAGGCCCAAGCCAGGCAATATATCCTACTCCATTTGCGATGGCTGCAAGCAGAGCTTGAGAGGCATGCGCAACGCCTGCCAAAGCCCCAACACCTAATGATAAAATCATAGAAGATGAATCACCATGCCTAAGCATATTGGCAATATTATGGGGTAATTGTTCCATTTGATTAAGATGAGGAACAGACTCAGCTATGGCAAAACCCAATACAGCAATACACCTGGAAAACTCTTGGTTAATTGGGGCAGCGATTAATTGTCCCTCTGGCAAATGCAGATAAACCATTGCTGCCAACATCAACCACCATTTTAAAGGAGGCCATGAGCTTCGTGGCCTGCCAATTACCTGACTATTCGTTACACTTAAACTATATTGTTCGCGCGTGCCATTCAGGGTGTGAAAAAGATGAGGTACCGAGATAGCACAAAACTTTATTAACGCAGGTGCAGCGAAAACCAAACCTAAGAATTCATTCTCATGCATCCCTAACGAACTGGCCAACAAGCTACCCTGTAAACGATGCGCCCATCCACACATGGCTAATGGTGGTGCAAGTAACATCAAGCCCGTTGACATGACTATAATATCACTCCTTTTTGCAGGCTGAAGTAATGATTGTTGTTTCTGCTCTTCATGTGCATCATTAGATTCATCGTATTGTGCCGGAAATAGATGATCGTATACCTCAATAGACTCACAACAACCAGCAAGAATTGCCAAGCCGAGAATATAGAGCCAATAAGCATCCTGCGCTGTTGTGTCTGGCAGCTCATCTATTGTCGCTCGGGAATAAGTCATTGAAGATACAACGAATACTAGAAACGTGAGAAATTGTCGTAACTCTTTTGGCATCACTTTAACCATACAAAAATGTCTTTAAGCAAGACGTAGAAGAAATTCGCATTTCATTATATGGGATTATATAGACTAAAAGCTACGACTTTGAGTGCGGTTTGATTCATACTCAATTTCATAAAAAATTCTGCATCTGTTGCAGTTAGAGTGTGATAAGCAATTTTACATGTTTAAAGTTCTTAGAGAACAGTGCTCTGGTACTGTATGGAGTACTGAATGTACGATATTCTTTGATGAATTTTGAGCCATTCTTACTCATAGTATTTCCTTTACGGTCCATTGACAATTCACCGCTGCCTACGTGCCGTGGCTTGTCCACGGCATCCAGTAGCTCTCAATCATAGTCAAATTTCTTCATATAGATCGCACCATTCGGGATTAAGTTTTTCAAAACGTTTTTCACGGCGAGCTGTTTCAATATACAACTCATCCATTTCATAATAAACCAGCATGTGTAGGTTATATTTGGCTATGAAGCCGGGTATGAATTTATTTTTGTGCTCACAAGTACGCTTAATAAGGTCTGTCGTAGCTCCTACATAAAGAATGCTGTTAGTCAGAACCGTTATATTATGAGTTTGCTCCTCTTAATCAATCTATTAGAACGTTCATATTTTAATTGGACCATCTACTGGATGCCGTGGACAAGCCACGGCACGTTGGCGTTGCTGAATTGTCAACAGCCCCTAATATCATTCATATTAATCCAACAGGCATGTAAGGCACCCAGATTGCGAGTGACTAAGCGATTGCTTTAAAAATCAAACCAAAAAGCGTACTATCATGAGCTCTTGGAATAGAAAAAAGGACTGAAATAGGACTTTTTTCAATACGTGCTGTAATTCTTTGTTTCTCTTCCAGGAAGATGTATAAAAATTAAGAAAATGATAAATATTCTTTTAAAGAATCTGTTTATCTTTTCATACTACAACAGGATAAAAAGGAGAAGTTATGTTGTTAAGAAAAATCACCTCTGGTGTGATAGGGATAGCCTGCTGTATTTCATCTTTGAGTGTGAGCGCAAATAATAAATTGCTTGCAAGCTACGATGAGCTCCTGCAAACTCTGGATTCAGGAAATAAAGTGCGTGCGGTTGTTCATGTGAATAAATGCACGCTTATCGAAGGTACCGAATTAGCTAAAGTCATCACCATGGGCTTTAATTATGATTGGTACAATCACTACAATTTGCGAATAGATTCTCAACATTCAAAAGAAGTGATAACCACATCAAAAAATATCTTTTCAGTAACTCAGCTTAATGCGCTTGGTTCTGTAAATAACTACGTCCAGCTGCATATTTTCAAAGATAATTCTGCCTATGTATTTGGCGCAATTATCGATCCTGTAACTTATGAACAAAAAATCACTGCAACCTATTCCTGCCCACTTGATGTCAACTCAAGCAATTCAGGAATCGTATTGTATGCAGAATAACTCTGTATAATGGCCTTACTGGATGTTTGCTTGCCTAAACATAATGAAAACCTGGGAGTAAGCACTAAGGGCTGAATCCCAGGTTTTCATTTAACCATGCAATGCTTTAAAATAGAATATTGCATAACAATGGGGGGTCTGATGGAATTCAAGCAGGTTTTGAAGAATAACCGAAGGTATTTGTATTGGGGCATAATTTCAGGATTCTTGTCGGGGTTCTTGTATTTTGCTTTTGGAGTGTATACTCACTCATCAGAAAAAACTCATTTACAACTCAATCAAAAAAATTTCGTTGAGTTTCAAGCAGGAACTACACGTTGAACCAAGAATTAAAAATAAATAAGAAAAACAAAGTATTGCAATTTGTGCTCGGACTTTGCATAGGTGCCGCACTTTGGGGATTAACGCTAATAATGGCGTTAATCCTTAATTGATCGCACAAAAGCACCCTTTAGTTTTCAACACATATTGTGCGGAATCGATTAAATCCAGGTCATTGGTGAATGGCATGCGTCATTACAATCTTTTTCCGTTTTTTCCGTCTGAATGGTAACGTGTTGAATTCCGAATTGCTTTCTTAACTGCTCAACCATCTCTGCTCTCGATTCATCGGATAACCCCTCTTCAGGCATATAAAGATGAACTGAAAGAGCGTTTTCTTTGGTACTCATAGCCCAAATGTGTAAATCATGAATACTCTGCACTCCCGGCCAGGAAACGAGAAACTCACTGACTAAAGACCAGGAAATACCTCTGGGAACACCATCAATAATCAATCTGAAACTGTCCGCAAATAAAGACCAGGTGCCCTTAAGAATGACAAGAGCAATTAATAAACCAACCACCGGATCTATCCATAACCATCCGGTCCAATACAGTAAGGCAGCAGATAAAACCACACCAACAGAAATCAGGGCGTCATAGAACAAATGCAAATAAGCCCCACGAATATTAAGATCATCAGAACCACGCAAAAATAACAAAGCAGTAGAGCCATTAACTACAATCCCTATACCTGCAACAATCATAACAGAAACGGCTTGTATCTCTGTTGGCGACAGTAATTTATACATCGCCTCTGTGGCAATTATCCCGCACGTGAAAATCAGCAATCCACCATTAACCAATGCGGCCAATATGGATGTTTTCTTCAAACCATAAGTTGCTTTTTCTGTGGGCTTGAGACTCATCAAACCCATAGCAACCCATGCCAGAATCAAACCCAGTACGTCGCCCAAATTATGAAAAGCATCAGCTAACAAACTGGTGGAATGAGCGATATAGGCATAAATAATTTGTACCACAACAAAAGCACTGTTTGCACTAATCGCAATTAAAAAAGACTTGTTATAGGTAACCTCACCATGATGATGGCCATGGTGATCGTGGTGGTTGTGTGATCCTTCATGCGAATGCTTGCTCATTATATTCCCTATGATTGCTGCTCGTCAGTATAATAGTTAGTCCCTATTTTAATTCTGTCACGAGTTTTTTGTTTTCGCCAGGCATTAGTATCCCTTAATGAGTAGACGCAGCCACAATATTCCTGCTTATAAAATTCTTCTCGTTTTGCTATTTGATACATGCGTTCAGAGCCGCCATTTTTTCGCCAGTTATAAGTCCAATACACCAAATCAGGATAGTGGCTTGCCGCACGAACACCACAATCATTAATTTGATTCATGTCTTTCCAACGCGATATCCCCAAGGAACTGCAAATCACAGGGAACCCATGTTCATGGGCATATAAAGCCGTACGTTCAAAACGCATATCAAAACACATAGTACATCGCTTACCACGCTCTGGCTCCCACTCAAGCCCTTTGGCTCGCTCAAACCAATTATCTTTATCATAATCCGCATCAATAAACGGAATGTGATGCTTTTCTGCAAATTTAATATTTTCCTGCTTTCTGATTTCGTATTCCTGCACAGGATGAATGTTAGGATTGTAGAAGTAGATAGCAAATTCGATTTCAGAAAATACCAATGCCTCCATCACCTCTCCCGAACAGGGGGCACAGCAAGAATGTAGTAATAGTTTGTTCGCTCCATTAGGAAGCTCTAATCGTTCTCGTTCTATCATGGGGTTACTTCCGGCAAGTTAATAAAATGCTGTCGATAATACGCTAATTCGTTTATTGAATCCTTAATGTCATCCAAAGCAAGATGCTTGGACTCTTTAACTACTCCATTTAATAATTCAGGCCGCCACCGAATAGCCAATTCCTTCAAAGTACTGACATCAAGGTTGCGATAATGAAAAAACGCAGCAAGTTCAGGCATGTATTTATATAAGAAACGTCTGTCTTGACAAATACTGTTCCCACACATAGGTGATTTGCCTTTATCCAGATATTGCTTTAAAAAATCTATGGTTAATTGTTCTGCCTGAGCTTCGCCAATTGAACTTTCTAATACTCTTTTAACCAAACCAGACTGATTGTGTTGCCTGGTATTCCAGGCATCCATTCCATCTATCAAGGCTTTAGGTTGAGATACCGCAAATACAGGCCCTTCAGCCAAAATATTCAAATGAGGATCGGTAACAACTGTGGCAATTTCAATAATTCTATCCTGCTCAGGATCAAGCCCTGTCATTTCCAAATCTATCCAGATTAAATTGTGATTATTTTTCATTTAAGTTCCAGGAATTGAGTAATTGTTTTACACAAGCTATGCGGCGCTCATGTAATGCTTCTTTAATGGCTTTTCCTTCATAACCTTGCGCTATTAATTCTTTAGGGTTCACTTTAACACATTCGGACAAAATTTTAGACCAAATTTGCGCTTGTTGATACTCCACGGGAATACCTCGCCCCTGGGAGTCAGCCTGACAGGCTAGCAATAACTGGTGAAACAAATCAGGTTTTCTAAAGGCATCCGTCCTCTCCAATACATTCACTATGGTATTAGGCCGTAACTCAAACAAGCGGTGTATGGTTAAATGATATCGAGCCACAAGAACGGCTAAAACACGATAATCATTAGGGATTCGTAAACGCCTGCATAAGCCGTCTATGACAGGCACCCCTGTCTCTTCATGCTGATGATGTTTGGGCCACTGGCTAATGGGCGTCACCCCCTTACCCAAGTCATGTACTAAAGCAGCAAAACGAACAACCGGATCGACACTCAAAGCAACCGCAGACTGCAAAACCATAAGGCTGTGGATGCCGCTGTCTATTTCAGGATGATAGTGAGCGGTATTGGGCACGCCAAACAATGAATTAATTTCGGGAAGAATCACGTCCAAAGCACCGCAAGAGCGCAAAGTCATGATGAACTGTTCAGGATTCGGTTCTGCAAGGCTTCGTTGAAACTCCTGCCAAACACGCTCAGGAACCAGATGAGATAATTCACCTCGCTTCACCATAGCATACATTAATGCTCGAGTTTCATTAGCCAGAGTAAAACCAAGGCTATAAAACCGGGAAGCAAAACGCGCAACTCGTAGAACTCGAACCGGATCCTCTATAAAAGCGGGCGAGACATGGCGCAATATTTTATTATGAATATCTTGTTGTCCCTGATAAGGATCGATTATCCGGCCCTCTTCATCCATAGCCATCGCATTAATGGTTAAATCACGGCGAGCCAAGTCCTCTTCAAGGGTCACAGCAGCACTAAAATCGCACTCAAAGCCGTAGTATCCCGGAGCTGACTTGCGTTCCGTTCTTGCCAGAGCGTATTCTTCTTTGGTTTGCGGATGTAAAAATACTGGAAAATCTCGCCCCACCTGTCTAAAATTTTGCTTAAGCAATTGTTCTGGAGATGAACCAACAACGACCCAATCTCGTTCTTTAACAGGCAGACCTAATAACTGATCCCGAACGGCGCCCCCAACCAAGTAGACTTTCATTAAACAGGTTTTACCTTCATACTGTATCATTAATAAACGCAGCAATTATAGTATAGAAAGACACTATGAGTAAAAGACGAATTAATAAACAACAATCAGTACGCATTGAGAAAATGCAGCAAAATTACCAAGAGGCCAAAGAAAACAATCCCGACTCTCTTGCTGACGGCCTGGTTATTACCCGATTTAGCAGACATGTTGAAATTGAAGACAGCCAAGGTAATCGCCTGCGGTGTTCCATAAGACCCAATTTGGATATTTTAGTTGCTGGTGATCGCATAGTCTGGCAAACGGAAGGTATAAACCAAGGAGTAGTCGTCAGCCTCTATCCCAGAGCAAGTATTTTGGCAAGACCCACCAGCACCGGATTAAAAAAACCGGTTGCAGCAAACATCACCCAAATCATCATTGTGATAGCGCCCAAACCCGAGATCAGCTGGCCCTTGCTCGACAGTTATCTGATTATGGCAGAAATCCTTCATCTTCATGCGGTGATTGTACTCAATAAAACAGATATTCCGTGTACTGATCTGCAATCGCAATTAATTAATGATTATCAGAATCTGGGCTATCCCATCATTTTAACCAATAAAAAAGACACTCTTGGTTTCGCAGAGTTAAAACAACGCCTTAACCACCACATTAATGTTTTTGTAGGGCAATCGGGTGTAGGTAAATCATCTATCATTTCGAGAATTCTTCCTCATGAGGAAAATATAGCGACAAATGAACTGTCTGAAGGCAGCGAGCTGGGACGACATACAACCAGTAATTCTCGCTACTATCATTTAGAAAGCGGTGGAGCGTTAATTGATTCGCCAGGGGTTAGAGAATTTAGTCTATGGGATATGAACACCACGTTACTTGCACAAGGTTATAGAGAATTCAAACCCTTTCTGTCAGGCTGTAAATTTCGCAATTGCACCCATACAGACACACCGCACTGCGCACTGATAGATGCCGTAAAAAAGGGGATAGTCCCCCAAAGAAGGTACGATAATTTTATTAAATTATGTGCACAATTTAATAAAAACAAAGAGTGATTATGTTGGAGCTCCCAAATAACCCATAAATGGCTGGCTACTGCGGGCAGCCTCGAGGTCGTCAAGAGACAGGATAGGTTTAGCTAACTTAGTGAGATACTTCCATATCGAACTGTCTGTTTGCATACCGATATTGCGTAGTGCTCTTTTATAAGAATCGATGAGGAAACCTGGATTTTTAAAGCTTTCCAGAGGAGTGGTTGATTCGGGGTCTTTTCTTGTCACTTCCACAGAAGAAGATAATATTTTCCCATATTTTTCTCTGTACATATAATCTAATCTATTGGCGATATACTGTGTGCAATTAGGTAAAAAATTCTTTCTGGATTCATCCAGAGAGCATGATTGTAATGCAACAATCATGCTCTCTTTATCCTGCGGAGCTAATTGCTGCAAAAACTTATTGAAAAAAATATTCACCCGAAAGCGTTTTAATAACTCACTGTCACCTTGTGCATAGGTACGAATTAAAATATCCAAAAACGAGTTAATTTGTGTTTTTACAGTCTTACCCGCCGGCTCGAAATTAATTAAGGCATTCAGAAACAGTTCAGGTTCAAACCAGATAACATCCAATCGCCCTTCTCTGACGGCATCATACCATCCACTGTTAGCACTATAACTTGAAAACCACAGAAAAAAACCATCTTTATTGCGAATTGGATCAAAAAAACGTTCTTTAACCGATGCAAAAATACCCGCTAAATCTTCATCTCTATTTTCGAGTAATGCGGGTAGAAACAACTTATACATCTCCCTCACCTCAGGTATAACAGGGTTACTCAAATCCCATAAATTGATATAGCAGGTAGCCGCAAACCAATCACGTTTAAAACCATGGAGCATCATAGAGACTATCAATTGATAGCATGGGTTCATAGAAATTTTAGTCGAAGTACGACGCCTTGGCGACGAAAAAAAGCTGCTACTGCTACTGCTACTGCTACTGCTACTGCTACTGCTACTGCTACTGCTACTGCTACTGCTACTGCTACTGCTACTGCTACTGCTACTGCTGGACGATGCCTGAACGGGTATAGGACGGCAAACATCTCCTTCCAAAACTCGTGAGGACCCTAACGCCGGATGAACTTTTTTTAACCAAACCAATAAGGCATTAAGTTCATTATCCAGAGTGTAATCTCGTGCCCGGTTTATGGTGATTAAAAAATTCAAAAGGTAATCCTTTTTTGTTTGCACTAATATTTTTTGCCCGTACAGAACATTTATATTTCCTACATTACCTTTTTCAATCAAATGAAAAAAATGATTTGCTGATTGCTTAAAAAGGCCAAAATCTTTACCTGCGCTTTTAAAACTAAAATAATCTTGTATCAATCTCAAAAGTTTGGGTAAAAGCTCTAAAGGCATTTCTCCTTTGCCAAGAAGAGCAGGAAAAACTCGTTTGTTCAAAAATTCCCAGAAATTGGTGAATTTATCACTACCAATTTGAAATTCGCCCTGATTGTGTTTACAGGACTTCAGCCGGGTTAACTCAT
Source organism: Legionella worsleiensis (assembly GCF_001467535.1). Classification (GTDB taxonomy): domain Bacteria; phylum Pseudomonadota; class Gammaproteobacteria; order Legionellales; family Legionellaceae; genus Legionella; species Legionella worsleiensis. The sequence continues at coordinate 41,540 of NZ_LNZC01000003.1, read as the reverse complement.
CTACAGTAACTGGACGCAGTTGCGTTCTTGAAAAATCACGATAAGTGGACAGTTGGTACCCAAAAGCAAGCAAATGCTCACAAAAAGTCCGTTTACGGTAAAGCGTTTTACCACCCTCCCCCAAATAAAAATTCTCCAATTGGATGGTTTCAGTCAGGAAGCTCAAATCATTAAAATCTCTTTCGTTAGTAACTTCAGGAAGTAAAATTTGATATACGGGCTTGTTCACTACAGGAGATAATTCCCAGGCAAAATCTATCCAGAGTTTGTTGATACCAAGAGAATTCATCGTGTAATCATTCTCAGTATCAAAGACACTTTTCCATCGTGTTGCATAAACTTCCAAGAGAAACCCAACATCTTCGGCGCTAATTTCAATACTTGAATCGCTGGATTCAAACCGGGAAACCATTAAGTCATATAAATCAATATCACAAAAAGCTAACTTACCCGATGTCGCTAATTGCTCAATAAATTGCTTAACGTCTTTGACTAACATCTGAAATCACAATCCTATAAAAATGAATACAATGTAATTGTTCAATAAATAACAAATTCTCATAATACCGCAATAAGGAGCTAAAAATAAGCATTTCGTTAAAATAATGAGTTCCAGGACGTGGTGTGCCCTCAGCAAGACCAGGCTCAAAGGAATACAAGAATAGCTATCTCTTTGAATGAACAACAAAAAATAACTCGAATAATCAAACAATGATGATAAGGAGAAGCGCTGTATTGCCTTATTGTGATTTGCCTCTGAGATCAATATCCCACAAATCAATTACTTCATTATTTTGCACAATCACGTATTGGTCGTAAAGGTTAATCGTGGGATCGCAATGCGGCACAATCATCTCAATTAACTCGGCACAACCTGGCAAGGGGGCATTACCCATAATTTTACCATGCTCATCACCAAAACCACCCCAATCATAGAATAAATGAGGGTGGCTGATAATTCTGGGCTGATAATTGGGATCAAAATAAATAGCTTTAGTGCCGGCATCAACGGTAACGTGTTCTTTTCTGTTGGCACTGATAACGGTAGTCAACAGAGTTAAAGCATTTTTAAAACGATTAAACTGCCTTGGATTTTCTCTGGAGCCAATACTCTCGTATTGTACATCCATCACGGTATAAGAGCCGGGTTGAATTTCAGTAACCTCGGAAGCCTCAGGGTCAATATCGAAAGTTCCCGTGCCCGAGCCTGTCAAAATGTTAAACTCAGAAAAAAGAGGTTTTAAGGCTCTAAAGAGCCCTGAAGCCATCTCCATTGTTTTTAAAGAAGCAACCTTACGTTCGTGATAATCAGAAATGTGCTGCAAGTTTCCGGCATAACATTGTATTCCTTGCACCTGAAGCCACGGTTTGTTTTGCAAAAACAGAGCAAAATCCAAAGCAGCATCGGGGGCAATCCCGGTTCTGCCAATACCCGGATCCACATCGATTAATACTCGAATGGGTTGATTCAACATTTGCCCAAGCTGATTTAACGCCTCGGCGTTTTGCGGGTTATCAACCACCAACAAAAGATCCGGTGCGTTTTTCAGGCAACGAGAAAGTCTGGTTAACTTGTATTCAGAAACAATAGGAGACGTAATTAAAACAGAACTTATTCCTTGTTGGATGAGTTGCTCTGCTTCTGATAATTTAGCCGCTGAAATTCCTAACGCCCCTGCTTCGAGTTGCAGCTGCGCAATTCGGGAACATTTATGCGTTTTACAATGCGGCCTAAGACCAACACCCACCTGAGTTGCATAATCCTGCATCACCCTTATATTTTCTTTGAGTTTATCTAAATCGATCAACAAACACGGAGTATCCACTCCTCTCAAATTGTTTAATGGTACATCCACAATATAAAAACCTGCTTATTACCCGTAACAATTTAGGGTAGAAAAAAATAATTTGTCGATATAATGGCACCAGGATATGATTAAAGCAACCGATGCTAAGATGGAAGTCAGACTATTAATTTCATTTTATGCAGATGACCCATACAGTAGAAAAGCATTGAAGTACTACAAGTTACAATTTTTTTCTTATTTCCGTTATTTTATTTAATTTTTCGGTGATGATTCCGTACAATTTTTGCATGGTTTCACCTTGGTAAAATGCGCTTTTTTCTTCATCGCTTTGTGTGTTTGCCAAACCCACCAAAGTTTCCAGATTATTGATGGCACTGTCCAATTCTTTGGCGATTGCATCCAAAACGGTTAAAAAATCAACTCTATCCTTGCCTTCATAAACAGAAAAATTATGAATTTTCACATCTATTTCTGCTCTAATCCCTCGCAAATTTCTATCAAGGTTGATGATGTGCTCTGGTATGGATTTATCCTGGGTTAAGTAAATTGGTGTAGTGTTTGTTGGCGTATTAGGCTCCATCAATATGCTCCCGGATAAAAAGTGAATTTCATTATAATAGATTTTAGTTGAAATACAGCATTTCGCCATTTGATTTAATAGTGTTATCATTGTTTTTTTTCATAACATTAACTCCTATGCTACTTCATTACCTCTTTCTTATGGGCATTTGTGTCGAAGCGATAACAGGGGCCTTGGCTGCCGGACGAAAAAAAATGGATTTTTTTGGCGTAATGCTTATCGCCTGCATCACCGCCCTGGGTGGCGGCACGGTGAGAGATACTTTGTTTAATACCTATCCGCTTACCTGGGTCGCTCATCCTGAATATTTGTTATATACCTCTTTATGCGCTTTTCTTACTATATTTATCGCTCATTCTCTGGTCAGAATAATGAAGGTATTTTTAATTCTTGATGCCCTTGGTCTGTCTACATTTGTGATTATTGGAACACAAAAAGTTCTTGCTCATGGTATGCCGCCTAGTGTAGCCGTAATCAGCGGTATGTTAACCGGAATTTGTGGCGGGATGTTGCGGGATATTTTGTGTAATGACATACCTTTGGTGCTCAGAAAAGAGTTGTATGCACTGATTGCGCTGGCAGGTGCGGTATTATTTATCACTTTGGCGCACTTTCAGGTGCCGCATAACCTTAATATCGTGATCACGTTAATCAGTATTTTTACGGCACGATTGTTAGCAATTTTCTTTCATATTGAAATTCCCATTTTTGATTACTCTGAGAGCATCAAAAAACGGAAAAAGAAATAGAAAAAACATAAAAAAGGGCGAAACCAATTCGCCCTTTTTTGTCCCGTTCTGACAAACAGAACGAGCTCTTGAATACCTGAAATAACCTCTAGGCTTCTTTAATTGCAATGATGCTTACTTCTTCGACAGGTACATCACCATGACCCATTTTCTGGCCTGTTTTTACCTTTGCAATTGCATCTACAACATCCATTCCTTCAACAACTTCACCAAATACGCAATACCCAAAACCTTGAGGATGGTCGCCGCTGTAATTGAGAAAACCATTGTCTGCAACATTAATAAAAAATTGTGCAGTAGCTGAATGAGGATCCATAGTTCGAGCCATAGCAATGGTGCCACGTGTGTTGGGTTTGGCATTTTTTGCTTCGTTTTTAATGGGCTCTTCAGTCGCTTTTTGTTGCATGTCGGCGTTTAAGCCTCCACCCTGAATCATAAATCCATCGATAACCCGATGAAAAATCGTATCATTATAAAAACCGCTGCGAACGTAATTTAAAAAATTTTCTGCCGTTGCTGGCGTGTTTTCTGTATCTAACTGTAAATGAATATCACCTTTAGACGTACTAATTACAACCATTGTATCTCCTGTTAAATCTCAAATAGTTAGGAATTGATTACCAAGGTGCGCATTTTAGCACAAACATCATGTAATACATGGATGTTATGTATGCTGGCCAAGGCCGTAAATAAATTAGCTTTTCTTTTGAATAAATGATGCAAGTGCGACCGTGAGTAGTTGCGACAGGTATAACAAGAGCAACTTGCCATAACAGGGGCTAAATCATCCGCAAAACAGGATTTTTTAATTTGAATTCGTTCATTCTCATATTCACTGGAAAAACGTAACCAATTTCCCTCTTGTACCAATTCACCACAATATAAAGCCCCATGCCTCGCATTTCGTGTTGGTGCGACGCAATCAAACATATCAATTCCCTCTGCGACTACATCCAAAAGATCCTGCGGTGACATTCCCACGCCCATAGTGTAGCGTGGTTTATTTTCAGGTAAGAAATCACGAACCCAACGGATGACCTCTACCGTGGTTTTCATGTCAAAACCAATAGTCTCACCACCAATTGCAATACCGTCTGTATTCATTGACGCAACAAAATCAGCACATTCTCGTCGCAAATCCTCAAAAATACCCCCCTGAACAATGCCAAATAAAGCTTGCTGGTTCCCATACCGAGACATGGGATGTTCAAGATGATAATTAACAGATTGTTTTAACCAACGATGAGTTCGGGACATGATGTGGGCGACGTCATCTTTGGAACAACTATCAGAAGTGCATTGATCAAAAGCCATGATAATGTCTGCGCCTATGATTTTTTGAGTTTCCAAAGACATTTCAGGCGTCATATGAATCAATCGCTGATTACCTGGAAGTTTAAAATGAGCACCTTCTTCATCAATAGTACAGATCTCTTTGTTTTTAGATAAACTAAAAACTTGAAATCCTCCACTGTCGGTTAACATAGGTCCATGCCATCCCATAAACGGATGCATCCCTCCTGCTTTTTCAATGACACTCATCCCCGGAGCGCATAACATATGATACGTATTTCCACCTAAAATTATTTGACTTCCTGCATCCAATAACTCTCCCGGAGTCATATTGTTAACACCGGCACGAGTTCCCACTGGCATAAATACCGGGGTAATGAATTCACCATGGGGGGTTGTAACACGAGTAACTCGTGCTTTGGAGCCGGCATGCCGATAAAGCACTTCACATGAAAATTTATTCATCGGGAGGGATTAATTCAAAAAAAGAGCAATCATAGCCAAATCAAACCAATATTTCCAGTTAATAAATCGGGCGGCGCGTTCGTAGAAACAAAAACACTCCAGTAATGGCCATAAAAAGAAAATACAAAGCAGTCCAACCAGGCATGGATATTCCCAACATACTCCAAGTCGTTTCCGCACAATCTCCTGATCCCCAAAATAAGGCGTGAGCTACCGTCTGCCAGGGAAAATAACGGATCAGGACATCAAGGCCAGGCATACAGGCCGGAGCTTGTTCTGCGGGCAATGATTGCAGCCACAACTGTCTAAGCGCAAAAAATAATCCGGCACAGGCAACCAGAATCTGTAACAAGCTGACAAAATGAGCTTTTTTCATCGTACCAAGGCTTAACCCCATAATACCCAGTAACAAAAAAACACAAATTCGTTGCATCAAGCACAGAGGACAAGGCTGAAGCCCTGCAACATATTGAAAATATAAAGAAGACAAAAAGACCCAGAGCGTCACTAACGCCAAAAAGTATTGTATTTTCTTATAAGAAGAGTAGGTCATGATTTCGGCAGCATATACTGAATAGCGGCTTTAAGCTCTTCATCAGAGCACTCAACGCAAGTTCCTTTTGCAGGCATTGCATTTAATCCCTTAATAGAAGAGGCCAATAACTCGTCAATAGTCCTTCCCGAAAGTCGGGGTTTCCAGTCACTGTCATTACCAAACTTAGGCGCTCCGGCTAATCCATCTCTGTGACAAACAATGCAATATTGCTCGTAGGTGGCTTGACCCGGTTCTTTGGCTGCTACTGCAGTTGTTGGCTTATTTTGTGTTGCAGTTTCAGAAGGGTTATTGCCTTCATCTTCGACACGCACTTTGCCTACAGGTTGTATTCTTTGCTGTATTTGCTGTCTGTCAACATCGTCTAATGCGCAAACTGAAAAAGAACACACTGCCAATAGCGCCACGCTAACCAACCTCATGGAAGCACCCTCATGATTACAATTTGAAAATCATACCGACAAGTCAGTTTTTTTTCCAGTATCATTTATATATACACCCCGTAGCAAACAAATTCACTCCTCTTGGGGAAGTACCAAAGCCATGTTACACTGCCGCCAACGGGGAAAAGCTGAGCTAGGGATGGGAATTCAAAACAACAATACACATACGTATTATCCATCGTCATCGAAAAGAAAAACTGGCGAAGGCACAGAGGACTATCCTGATTTTATCACTGATGCGATGAACTATTACTTTGAAGAACGAGTGAATAAGTCATGGCAAGGAAAACATATTCTGCATGGTAAAACCCCAACCTCAACAGCCCTGGTTTTTTCCAGTAATGATTACTTGCATATTAGTCAGCATCCCGAATTAATCAGCGCCCAGATTCAGGCCATGCATCAATACGGTAATGGCCAAATGCAGTCTGCTGTTTTTCTCAGTAATCACAGCTTATTACTGGATGCCTGCGAAAAAAAATTCAGCACCTTCCTGAACTATCCCTCAAGTTTACTGACTCAATCAGGATGGTGCTCTAACGTAGGCATCATTCAAGCGCTTGCCAAACGAAATACGCCGGTGTATCTGGATTTTTATACTCACATGTCTTTTTGGGCCGGAGTAAAAACGGTAAATGCCAAACCTATTCCATTTCAACATAATTCCATAGAATCGCTCCAAAAACGCCTGGAACGACATGGGCCAGGAATTATTGCTATTGATTCGGTATACAGTACTACAGGAACAGTGTGTCCACTGAAGGAAGTAGCCAAAATCGCCAAAAAATACCAATGTCTGTTAATTGTTGATGAATCGCACTCTCTGGGAATTTACGGCCCCGCCGGAAAAGGATTGGTTTCCGAATTAGAGTTGTGGGATGAGGTTGATGTCATCACCGCAAGCTTGGCGAAGGCATTTTCAGGTAGAGGCGGGATAATTGCGGGAAAAAAACGATTAATCGAGTTTATTCGCTACTCCTCTCTTCCGGCAATATTCAGTTCCGCATTGGTACCGCATGATCTGGCTGGATTTTCATCCTCTCTGGACATTATTGCCAAAGAAGAATGGCGACGAGAAAAGCTGCATGCTAATGCCAACTTCTTGCGAGAGGCGTTATCAATTCAGGGCTTTGATATAGGTTCCAGTAAATCACAGATTATCCCGCTAATGACGGGAAACGAGAGTAATACCATTTGGCTGCGTAATGAGCTGGAACAAGAAAATATTTTTGGCGCTGTATTTTGTGCGCCAGCCACTCCCAAAAACAAAGCATTAATTCGTTTATCTGTTTGTTCTCATCACAGTAAAAATGATTTACAAAGAGTATTGGACTGCCTGGTTCACTTGGCGAAGCGTAATAAAGAGATCCCATTGTTTAACCCGCAACAGACCAGTTGACAAAACAGCTACTTAAGTCTAATTATTAATCATAAAGCCTCAAAAACAAACTACAAAGAGGTCAAATTCCATGATTGAATTAATTATTCAAACACAGCCGGATGATGAAAGCTGTGGCCCCACCTGCCTTCATGCAGTCTATCAATATTACGGATTGGAATTTGACTTAAATGAACTAATTCGGACTATAGATCGTTCTATATCCGGGGGCACATTATCCGCAATGTTAGGCAAACATGCCTTGCATCAGGGATTTAATGCCAATATTTACGTCTACAACCTCGATGTTTTTGATCCAAGCTGGTTTCACAACGGCGTGGTTAATAACAAATTTTTGATGGACAAGCTTGAAGTCCAAATGGCCTATAAAGACAACCCCTACATTACACAAGTATCTCAAGCTTATATAGAATATTTAAATTTGGGCGGCAAAGTATCAGCTCACCCCCTGAACACCAATCTTTTAAAAAAATATTTTGTTCAAAACATCCCAATAATAACCGGATTAAGTGCAACAAACCTCTATTGGAGTGCGAGAGAATTGTTCACGCCCGAAGGAAAATCAGTTTATGACGATGTGCGCGGCACCCCCTGCGGGCACTTTGTAGTTCTTTGCGGCTACGATGTCAAAAAACGTCATGTGGTTGTTGCAGATCCTCATGCTGAAAATCCCCTGTTCCATAACAATTATTACAAGGTCAACATTACCCGATTAATGAATTCCATCATGTTAGGCGTAATGACCTATGATGGTAATCTGTTGATTATTGAACCCAAAACGAAATAAACAAAAAGGCCATCACCGAAAGGCCGCCCCTTATCGAACCAAAGTACTTTACTCGTCAAGGTAAACCAGTTTAGGATGAGATTATAATCAAAGCGCTTTTAACTTGTTTCTCGTTAATTGATTGCTATACTCAAAATCTGGGGTGTAATAATAATCATTACTCCGGTAAGGTTATTGCTTGATTCGCGATACTTTGTTTGGTGTATTAACTTATGGTGCCGGGATGCCCATAAATGAATCCAAAGAGAACTAAATGCAAACAGTAATCGTTACAGATGATCTTGAAAGTTGGTCTTTTTTAAGCGAAATCGCACCAACAGTACATGCATTGGACTACTTGAGTGGCGACGAGTACCATCAAAATAAATCGTTTCGGGTAATCAATCTCTGTAGAGATTACAATTATCAGACTATAGGTTATTACGTATCACTTTTGGCGCAAGCAAGGGATCACAAAGCATTGCCCTCAGTTCATGGCATTCAGGACGTGCATAATGTCAGTTTATCCAAATTAATATCCCAGGATACTCACGAAGAAATTCAGCACAGCTTACATGATATTAAGGGGGATGAATTCATCCTGAGTTTGTACTTTGGTCAAAATATGGCAAAACGCTACGCAACTCTGGCAAAGCAACTGCATGGCTTGTTTCCTTTACCCCTGATTCGCTTTACTCTGGAAAAGAAAAAACAATGGCGGATTAAAACGTTAACCCCCTTGTCTTTGGCTGATGTGCCAGAACACCATCGTGAGTTCATGCGTCAATCAGCAGAAAGCTACTTATCTAAAAAAAGAGTCCATCAATGGCGTAAAAAACAACGCTATCATGACCTGGCTATTTTAATTGATCCAACCGAACAAAATGCACCATCCAATAAAAAGGCATTGGATTTATTCATCGCTGCAGGTGAAGAGTTAGGGCTTAATGTTGATTTAATTGACAAAAATGAAAGCAAATCTATTGCGGAATATGATGCCCTGTTCATTCGGGCGACAACTTCAGTCAACCATTATACCTACCGATTATCACGCCGGGCAGCTCAGGAAAATCTGGTGGTTATAGACGATCCGCAATCCATCATTAAATGCTCCAATAAAGTTTATCTTGCGGAATTATTAAGCAGCCATCAGATAAAAACGCCTGAAACCCTGTTTATCAGTAAATACGACAAGCAGTTACCCCAAATCGAATTCCCTTGCGTGTTAAAAAAACCCGACAGCGCTTTTTCGCACGGCGTAGTCAAAATTGATGATGAAAAAAGTTTGCAAAAATCACTAAATCAATTTTTCAAAACATCTGATCTTGTAGTTGTCCAGCCATTTATCCCTACTGAATTTGATTGGCGCATTGGCATACTGGACAACAAGGCTTTATTTGCCTGTCGGTATTTTATGGCCAAAGGCCATTGGCAAATTTACGATTGGCATGGTACGCAAGAACAAAAAGAAGGGGATCATGAAACGCTGCCCATCCATGCGGTACCCGAAGCTATTCTCAAAATAGCTCTGAAAAGTACCCGCCTGATTGGAGACGGTTTGTATGGTGTTGATATTAAAAGCCATGGTGACCAGCATTATGTCATCGAAGTCAATGACAATCCTAACATAGACAATGGTCTTGAGGATCAGATTTTGGGTGAAAACCTGTACCAACAGATCATGAATGTATTTTTACAACGAATACGCAGGAAACATGGCTATGTCTAGTTTTCCCATTTTTTCAGTTTTGGGTATAGAAATTGAATACATGCTGGTCGATAAAGATCAGCTCAACATTCAACCCAAAAGCGACCAGATTCTGAGCGCTCTGGCCGGCCACCAGGTTAATGAGGTTGAATTAGGTGATATAGCAATCAGTAATGAATTGGTTATGCATGTGTTAGAGCTAAAAAATAATGGCCCCAAACCCGCAGATGCCAGCGTGACCCAACACTTCCAAAAGACCATTCAAGACTTACAGCCGTTGCTGAAACAACACAATTTAATGCTATTACCCACAGGAGCGCATCCCTGGATGAACCCGCATACCGAAACGGTACGCTGGCCTTACGGTAATCGTGACATATATCAACAATTTGACGCCATCTTTGATTGCAAAGGACATGGCTGGTCAAACCTGCAAAGCATGCACGTCAACCTGCCTTATTCCAATGCAGAAGAATTTTATCAACTGCATAACGTCATTCGCCTGATTTTACCACTACTGCCTGCCCTAGCAGCAAGCACACCTGTACTTGATGCGAAACCTACTGGACTACTTGATTCAAGACTGTATTTTTACAGCCGAAATCAACAACGAATTCCATCAATCAGTGGCGATATTATTCCAGAATTTATCCGTTCAGAAGAAGAATATCAGCATAAAATTCTAACGCCCATGTATCAGGACATTAGCCCCTTTGACCCAGAAGGGATATTGCAGCATCAGTGGCTGAATTCACGAGGAGCTATTCCCAAGTTTAATTGCAAAGCCATTGAGATTCGTATTCTTGATAGTCAGGAATGTGTGGAAGCAGATATTGCTATTGCGCATGCCATCAATGCCATTTTAAAACACTGGCAGTCTTCATCATCGTATTATCTGGATAATCCTTGTGACACCATTAAGTTAAAACATCTTTTTGATAAGGCCATAGATACCGGATTAGCAACCTTGGTAGATGACACGGAATTACTTCATCAGTGGCAACTTCCTAAAAGAGCGATGAGCCTGGCTCAAGTCTGGTCTGCGCTTATAGAACAGACGAGCTCGGAATTAAATCAAAAACAACAAACGGCGTTGGAGTTGATTTTAAGCCAGGGCAACCTGAGTCAGCGTATTCTGAATGCGATGCATCAGGATAAAAATGAAGGCGCATTAAAAAGGATATACCAACAACTCGCTGACAGCCTTTTGACCAATCAACAGTTTCAAGTCCAATGAACAACATAGCGCTGGTAATAAGTTGTGAACACGCCGTAGATACTGTTCCAGAACAATATCGTACACTGTTCCAGCCCTATCATGAGTTAATCACAACACACCGTGGCATAGATTTTGGTGCGTTGGATATAGCCCTGCATTTAAAACGTGTCTTGCCTGCAGACTTTATTCAAGCTCACACCACCCGCTTACTGATTGATTGCAACAGAAGCCTCAAAAGCCCATCATGTTTTTCAGAGGTCACCAGAGATTTACCTGCTGCCGAAAAACAAAAAATCATCGACTGTTATTATCAACCGTTTCGTGATCAGGTTATTCGCATCATTAACCAGCACATAGAACACCATTTAAAGGTATGGCATTTATCCATTCATAGCTTTACTCCCGTGCTCAATGGCCAGGTACGCACAACGGATATAGGGTTACTTTATGACCCGCAAAGACCATCAGAGAAATTGTTCTGTGAACAATTACAAAAAGAGATGCAGCGGTTAAATCCAGGCATCAGGGTGCGCCGCAACTATCCCTACAAAGGAATAAGCGATGGGTTTACCGCATTCTTACGCAAGCAATTTGCTGATTCGGACTACCTGGGTATTGAAATTGAAGCCAATCAGGCATTAACGCAAAACGCCCAATCAATAAACACAGTAAAAAAATTAATATCAGATAGCATATTAAAACGATTATGTTAATATTGAGTTAATCTTAATCCACTATACTAAAATCCATTAATCCATTTATCCGTTTGGTACTTTTGATGTTTTCAGAAAAAATTAAACAGTTAGAATCATTGAAACAACGCCAGCTTTCCAAAATGATTGCGGCAATCAATACCAAAGTACTCGACACCTTACAAAGTGAACATTTTAATCCCCGAATAGCCTCATTTTTAAATAAAATCAATAAAGAAGGGGTGCCTTATACCAATTATGATCTCGATCCCGATAACATTTCGCAAATCAAAAAACTAATCAATGCTCTGTATTATGCGCGATTAGCCTTCGAGGACATTGAACGGTGTGACTTTGTTAAAAAACCTACCGAATCGTTAAAGTTAGTCTATTCGAGCACCATATCAAAAGCGTACCAAGCCTGTTATTTGTTGACCCATCTGGACGTTGATGTTCAGGAGATGTTTGGCGCAGAGTTGCAATTGCTTTTCCCCATAGCCACCCAGTTAATGTCCTTTGCTGAAAGCCACTCCGAGGAAACAAAAGAACTTGCTGCCACGCTGCAAAGCTACCCCATCAGTCATAAAATAGGCGACATTGCCGGTACAGCCATAGACCAGATGCAACCAAACAGCGCTGATCTTGATTTTAAATTCCTGACCCAATTCAGCGCCGTTTTACCCAGTTATATAGACCAGCTGACCCTGTACATTCAGGAGTATTCATCAGAGCTGATTGAAAAAGAACCGTCTTTAAACAATGAAAAGCTGGAAGAATTACAAACTACTGCCTTGAAGCTCTTAAACGATCTTGAAAATTTAAAAGGTAACAGCCTGTTTGTCTCCTTTAAAGTATTAAACTACGTGCACATCCTGCGTAATGTATTTACCCTGGCTCAAAGCTCACTTGAGCAAATGGGGCATTTTAGCGAATCATCTCAGGACGTTATTCGTAATAATCTTGCTCAGTTAAAATACGTTGTATTACCTACATTATTTGGTTTTGTCGATAAAATTGAAGACAACGCCATGTTAAAACCAGGTACTCTGTCTATTCCCCTGATGGAAAAAGTAAAAGCACTTTATGGATGGCTCATCTTTTATGCGAGTAAGCCTGTTGATTTTACGCAAAAAGGGGAAGAATTACTCAGTATTGAAGACTCCCGTTTTCTGGCTCTAAGATTAGAGAAATCCTACGGCCGAATAGATGCTGCAAACAAATCCCTGTTTAAAATCCAAAAAGCGCAAGAGGCACTGAGCAGTTTCTACGAAATTATTGAAAATCCACAGTATAAAGATCTGGCTCTGCATCAATTACCCCAGGAAATAAAAAACCAGCTCATAGTGCACTACAAGCTCATAAAACCTTACATGACGCAAAAAGATATTAATTTAAACACCCGAATTATAGACAGTTTAACAGGACCAGAAACCAACACATCATGGCTCATGAAGGCATGGCGTACTGTCAGACGCCAATTACCCGATGTTCCCATCAGCATCATTATCGAACAAAAGAAGCTGTTAGAAACATTCATCTCAAAAAAACAAGCCTCTGAAGAATTTCATATCAATCTGAATATGGATTTGATAAACGCCGTAAACAAACAAACGAACCTGGTCTTATTCCCTTACACAGAACAAACTAATGTCTTCGCTATTGACGAATCGGAAGCGGTAAATAAAGGCTATACCTGCGCCCTTCTCAATTTAACCAATCAGTACACGCTCCAACGGACACCAAGGTCACTCTATGTTCCTCAGACCCTCTATCTTGAGGCAACAAACGAAGGGTTAGAATATGAAGTCCTCACTCCTGATAACAAACGGCTAATGTCCTTAATCCCATGGAGCCAACTCAGCGGATTCCCCCGAAATGTTGAGGCTATTCTTGCGGCAAAAAACAGATATTTACCCAAACTACACATCTTGACCGCCAACGCTGGACATACAAAACTTACCGCAAAACTCAATTTAAGCACCAGAGAGCGGCATGTGCCTCAGGCTTTGTACCTTGAAGTCACCGATCAGGGTTTAAAATACGAGGTCATCTCCCCTGAAGGCAAACTAAGCACGGCGATTATTCCCTGGCACAAATTACCTGGCATTCCCCACGATGTCTCGGTAATTATGGCATCAAGAAGTGAATATATGCCCAGAATATTGGAATTAACCGCTGCCGCAGGGCATACGCTAAACGCCACAACATTAGCGTTCGATGAACTAAAAAATCTGTTAAGAGGCAGAAGCGGGATTATTTTATTCAATAATAACGAATTACTCTATGCCGATAGTATAAAGCAAACAGTCACCAAACTCACTGCAACAGCAAGCAATCAACCCGGTTTTGATGTCTTAAAAAACTCCTGCAACCAGGCTTATAAAGTAGCAACAGACCAGGAACTTGATTTAATTACTCAACTAACCGGCCGTATCCATCTTGGTTTCAAGACGTCACGAGGCCAACGCATAGTGAGTAACACCAAGCAGTTAAACGCAGATCAAGCCCTGGATATTCATCAATGGTACGGAAATAAACGCGAGAAGTTCAAGGTAGCTCAAAATGCCTATAATGAATTTGTAACTTTATTAAAAAAACAAACTGCGATACCCGGGGTTACAGGCAGCGGCGTTTTGCAAATAGGTCGAATGAATAAAACAGTTAGAGCCCGTTGCCGAAACTTATACAATCTCTTTCAACCCTATTTCATTAACGGGGTACCCCCTGAGCTTAAAGCTTCTGCGTTAGCGTTTGACAAGTATCTCGTGAACTCCTTTTCCGGTGAACAAGAGCAACCAGATGTTCCGGTTATGGATATGTTGCAACAACTGGATGAGCATTTTCAAAGTTATTTTACTGATATTGATATATCCTGGAGTACAAAAAGTAAAAAGTACCTGAAAATGGCGCAAGATAAATTTGCGGCTGAAAGCGAAGCAGCGCCTCTGCAACACGATCCGTCCTTAGGCAAACGAGAGCACTACCTGCTCCAACACAATCATTACTCCGAATACGTCCAGAAGTTTCGTAAAGAGCTCCATAAAATGACTTTTGCGCTGAATAAGTCTATGCAAGCGCAATTACGGCCACAAAAGAATGGAATTCCTTATCCTGAATTAGAAAATCCGCACTCAGTGGCCATGCAAGCCAAACAAGTTTTGACTATAAAACGGATATTCAACAGTTTGTATCATGTTGAAGGCATCATCAAACAACTGGAAGAACTGAATAATAAGGACTTTGAAACCCGCTATGTCGTTCGCCTGCTTACCGCTTATGGACATATTGACGACATCATGATTATGTCCAAGCAGATTATGGACGATCCGCATTTTAGCCTTATTGGCCGTGAGCTGTTAGACAAAGTACAGAAAATGCATATCAGCATTCAAAAGCATCTTGATCCTTATCAGGTAGGTCATGAAGAAATACATTACGACTCCCCGGTAACAATTAATGGGCTTTGGTACACCCTAAATACCTTCTTTGTTAGTCCCAAACATATCAGAAGCCTGGCCAATACGAATTTTCTTACTGTAGAGGAACTCGATGAGCTGCACGTGAGCGCCAAACAATCGGCAGTTAAAATTGAATCCATCATCAACAGTTCGAGCTCATATTTCAGACTGTTTTTACAAGTCCCGAATATGTTCAGCTTATACAAAAACCTAACCAGTAAAATGAACGAATTTATCAGCACAACTCATGACTCAGTGATGAATAATCTGGATAAATTTGAACCCAATATATTTACCCCCATGCTACTGGAAGCAGATCTTTGGGAGGATAAGTTAGGCTTAATTCCCGGCACCTTATCAGGACCGATGAAACAAATAATCGATGAATTTTATAAAGGATTTCTGCGTCCGTTGGGATTGGATGCAAAAACCCATATTGATTTAATCTGCAATAAAGCAACATTAAACCAACGTCTGGAAACTACTCGACAAAACATAGAGCGGGCCCAACAACGCCTTCTTAACAAAGAAAAAAGCTACCAGCACATCAAGAGTCTATGGAACGTATATACAGAATATCAGAAACTCAAAAACGGGGTAGTTCCGGCATCTCTAACCGCTATGGGGTTTTGCGAAGAACGGTTAATCAAGAAGTATAAAGAAGCGCTACCCAAGCTGGTCGCTATCCAAAGAAAAGTTACCCTCGATCCAGACAAAACAGATCCTGGCTTTGATAAGCTCTTAAACAACGATCTGAAGGAATATGAACCCAAGCTTTCACAAATCCAGGAACTGCTTGCCGCAAGTAAAAGCCACTATGAAGGCATTAAAGCAACCTGTGTCATGGAACTTAAGACTGCAGAAGAGAAACTGGCTTATCTGACTGAACTCAATACACTTCAAGACCAAGCCAATTTAACCTTTATTGAACACTACACCACTGAATCCTTCAATAAACAAATGGAGGCTTTTTGTAACCGTCATATAGGGCTGCAATATACCGATAAAGAATACCGCAACAAATTAAGGGAATATTTATTAACGTTTAAAGAACAAATAATAACTCAAGCGAAAACTACAGAAGACATCAACCTGACCGTTAAAAATTTATTAAAAGAAAAAATTAAACTGTTTGAACAAAACAACTTTGCTAAGTACTTTCATCTGGATACAGTACGAGTTGCGCTTGCTCAGTTTAAAAACTACTTCAGTATTTCGACTCTGGCGATTGAACGCAATGATTCCCTTTTCGAAAATGAAACAACCCTGGGCGAAAAAACGCAACGTATTAATACCCTGCTGGATTTTGCCGAGAACGAACAATTAACCGTTGATGAACGCTTTACCCGAATTGCATTTGAAGTTAAAGATCCCAGTTTTCGCAGAATAATACTGGCTCACAAACAAGCAGATCGCTTTAGTTTCACTTACCTGATTCATTGTATGATATCCTTACTCGAAGCACTGCATCTCATCACGCCAGCACGTAAAAAACTGCATGATAATTTAGAGCAAGCCGTAAACAACAAACCGCAAATAAACGAACTGGCCAAACGATTCGGGTTATTTGCCTCAGGAAGGACTCCCCTTGTACCGGCACCCAGTGTACAAGCAGAACAAGTACACGGGCAAGAAAACCCAGGTGAGGCCAGTCCAGGACTACGCTAATCCCCAATTGTTAACCTGTCGAGGTTAAAAAACAGGTTAATTGGCATAATACAAACGCATTAACTCAAGTGCTTTTTTCAAATAAGGCACTCGAGGTTTTGCGTTTGGAATAGGCTCTCCATGAGAATTGGTTACGACCATATTCCCAGACGTGCGTAATGTTGTTTGGCGATAGGGTTCTCTAAACGCCATAGTACTGTAACTGCCTGCCAACACAAAAGGCAATCTATGCTGTTGCTCAAGAAGATCCTGACCTATGCTGTAATCGATAACGGGATTTTTGCAGTTAAAAACTCGTTTTAGCAAGGTAGGAACAACATCATAACTGCTGGTTTCATAATCAATAATCCGTGGCGACTGGGATGGCCAATAGAGAATCAAAGGCACATGCAGTTGCACATCGGTAAAATTACCAGCATGGCCCCAATAATTCAGCCTGTTGTCATTAAACTCCTGGCCATGATCGGAGGTGATCATCACAATACTGTTCTCTAAAAAACCGTGCTGTTCAAGATGATCAAGGATTTTTGCCAGTTCGTTATCAATAAAACGTACCGAATTAAGGTAGCGGTTATAATAAGGCAGAGGATCAACCTCATTCGTCATCGCTATGCGTGAGCATTCTTTAATTGCCGGTTGATAAGGCTCAGGATAACTCTGATCCCGACAATACCCATGTGGCGCATCATAAAACAGATTAAGAAAGAAAGGGTGTTTTAAATCCCTGGCAGTTAAAAACTTAATTGCCTGCTCAGTGACCCATCGATCTTTATTGCCTATGTCATCACCGGGGGCACCATATCCGTTTAAATCAGACAACCCCAGATAAATGGTTTTATCAAACGGAGGAATAACCATTTCACTAGACCAAAGAACGTTCATCACATAACGGTATTTTAAAAGTAAGCCCATCATTACCGGCGGTACTTTTTGCTCCAAAACCGCAGTCCAATAACTGGCTGGAATAGAATAAAACAAAGAAAATAATCCCGGTTGCGTTGAGTTTCCTCCACTAAGATGCCTGTTAAATTGCCAGGATCGCTTAGCAAAAGCGCTAAGATTAGGCATGTACTCAGGTCTTACACTGTCAAATCGCAATGAATCAACCAGAATCCAGATAATATTGGGCGGATTCTCTGGCTTTGCACACTGCAAGGAATGCAGAGGATAATTCAGCGGATCATTAGAAAATAAAGGCTGATAAAAATGCCCCTCGCCATATCGGTCAAGCAACTCCTCGGCATTTTTATCGGGAATCAAATACACTATCAATTGGTTATAAAAAGGTAAATTAGGCGTTTGTTGACTGAATAAATTATTATTGCCATCCATAGAGTGCAACAAGGTAAAATAACTCAACAAAAAACCACCCAACCAAAAAAGAGCGATGGTTCGCCCTATCAAAAACCGCACTGGCACTATAATTTTATTCCAGACCCAATAAGCAACGCCCCCTTCCATCGCTGCGATCAACACCATCCCACCAAAGAAGATACGCAGTTCTCGCTCGGAAAAATCAAACACATCATGCCATTGACCATTAAAAAAAAGAGTGAAAATATCCCCATTCAAATGAAATTTGAACATTGAAAACACACAATTATTAATGATTAACAGCACCAGGCTAAGGGTTGCAAGCACTACACTCAAAAACCAGACCAATCGCTTTTCCGGCAAAACAAAGGCTATGCCCCAAACCAACAACGCAGGTATAAAAGCCAATACCATCATGTAGGTCAGATAATTCACTACCGCAAAAAATACAACCAGGATCTTGCCTGAAACAGTAGAATAGTCCGCTAAAAAATTAGCAAAAAGAGTAGGGGAAAAGAGAATTTTTTTTAAATAAAGAGAACCAACAATCCAGAACATCACGCTGTTGATCAAAAAAAACCAACCGACAAAGCGTACAATCAAACGCCTATTTTGAGGATTGTCCATAAAAACCAGCATGCCCTTAAACGAAATAAACTCACCCAAGATACTAACCTGTTCACCTCAGGCGATCAAACCCAAGGGGGATAGTTGACAAAGGTAGTCCATTTCATGATACCGAAACGTAATGAAAGAATCCGATTGCTGTTTTTTTCAAAAAATGCAATTTCAGAAATAAACAAACCAATATGATTGTTTGATACCCATAACTTCCCTATAATTTGCTCACAATCACAACAACAATAAGGCAATTTGATATGAATAAATGGATACTGGCAGCTGCGGGCAGTATGCTTGCGTTTAATACCTATGCGAATGAAGGTTTCTGCGGATACAAGGATTATTTTCATTTGAGTGATACAGCACATCCGGGAATTTACGTCGTAAGCGGTTACAGCGAGTCAGATGTTATTTTAGAGCGAGTGGGCCCACGCAGCTTTGTTATCAGGGACGGTTATGATTGTCGTGCCGGTTATGCTCATGTAACTGTAGCTTATGATACAGAACACTGGTGCGTATTGGACATCAAAGACGGTCCTTTTATGTACACACCAACTGTAAGCGCATCGTGTAATGGCATTCGCTATCTAGGGCTGACTTATGACAGCTTTGGCAGTTATTCCTACTCCATTAACCTCGATTAAAGTCACTTTATCGCTTTTTAATTCCTAATGCAGTCATTAGTGCGCGAGTCATATCGCGCACAATTTGACGGATAATCTGCCGAAACAACGTGTTTTTTGTAACCGAAGTGATGACCGAAGTTTCTTTATCCGGGGAATTATTTGGGGAATTTACACTGCGCTCTTGATTTGCCTCATTGCTTTTTGCCATCAAGATATCTTTTGCTGAATGCCGTTCTTGACGCTGGCCGTATCGAGGATAGAGCGATGATGCCGCAACATGTTGCTTTAACTCCTCATCGGTTAAAACACCCATCCGTGACTCAGGTGCTCTTATCATGCACTGAATTAAGGGCGTGGGTTGACCTTTACCATCCAGACTACTCACCAAAGCTTCGCCAATTCGCAGTGCGGTTAGTAATTGCTCTGTATCATAATGTTCCGATGGAGGAAAATTTTGGGCGACCAATTTCATCGCTTTTCTGTCTTTTGCAGTAAAGGCTCGTAACGCATGCTGAATTTTTAAACCCAACTGACTTAATACGCTTTCGGGAATATCATTGGGTGTTTGAGTACAAAAAATTAAACCAACACCTTTGGAACGAATTAATTTCACCATAGTATCGAGCAAACTGAGCAAGGCTTTACTGGCATGACTAAAAATAAGATGCGCTTCATCTATAAACAAAACTAGTCTGGGTTTGTCAGGATCGCCTAATTCAGGCAATGTTTTGTATACGTCTGATAATAATTTCAACATAAACGTAGAGAATAATTTGGGCTTATCCTGCATGTCCAACAATCTTAAAACGGAAATAATGCCTAATCCTTGCGGGGTGGTGCGGACTAAATCCAAAACATCAAATGCAGGTTCACCAAAAAACTGATCGCCCCCCTGCGATTCAAGCTCGATAATTTTACGCATTATCGTACCCACTGAAGATGCGGCAACACCACCGAATTTTGCTTCAATTTGCTTCTTACCGGCATCGGTTTGCCCAAATTGCAGCAAACTTTTCAAATCAGCCAAATCGATCAACGGCAATTGGGTTTGCCTGGCGTATTCAAACAATACCGTTATCACGCCTTCTTGTGTCTCATTCACATCCAGCATCCGGGCAAATAATACAGGGCCAAAATCAGCGACCGTTGAACGCAAAGGAACCCCGGGATGAGATTCACTTAAGGCAAGAAATTCCACCGGAAAACCACGAGGAGTATACTCCAAATGCAAGGATTTACTCCGGGCAATCAAGGACTCAGTTGCATCTCCTGGCATAGCCAGACCAGAAATATCCCCTTTGATATCCATAACCAGGCTTGGCACCCCAGCCAATGACAGCTGTTCGCTTAAAACCTGAATGGTTTTGGTTTTGCCGCTACCTGTTGCACCGGCCACCAAACCATGCCTATTGAGAGATTTTAAAACCAGATGTACTGGAGCATCAGCAATGAGTTGGTGATCAAGCTCAATACCACCTAGTAATAACGCAGGTAAAGTACCGGCCTGATAGGGAATACGTATATCGTCATACATAAAAGAAATCCTTATGAACCAATTAGGTTAATTATAATCTTAAAAAACCGATATTGCTTTACTTGCTGCTCAATCCTCATTACTGATGCACGTTTAAAACCAGACACAATTGAATAAATCTCAGGTTAAAGCACTGATAATTGATCCCAATATTCCAGGCGAGCGTTTGCCCTGATCGTTTTTAATCCTTAGACGCAATGCGGGCAAATACCGTAGATATTAAGCGCATGATCAGTCATTTTAAAATGGGCTTTTTCTGCGATTACTTTCTGTCTTTGCTCGATAATCTCATCAACAAATTCTTCCACCCTGCCACATTTCACACAAACCAAATGATCATGGTGCTCCCCCTGACATAATTCAAAAACAGAATATCCGCCCTCAAAATTATGACGAGAGACTAAACCTGCCGTTTCAAATTGGGTTAAAACCCGGTAAACGGTAGCAAGGCCTACATCTTCACCTGTTTCCAATAACGCTTTATAAACATCCTCAGCACTTAAATGATGATTGGGAGATTGCTCCAAAATTTGCAGTACCTTCAACCTTGGCAAAGTAATTTTTAACCCGGCATCTTTTAGTTGCTGACTCTCTTCCACATGTGCTCCTTAGCAGTAATGAATTTGCACCCGTTTAGTGGTGTCTTTAAATAAATGGCATGTTATTATGGCGAAATTTTTCATGGTAGGCAAAAAATATGCGAATAATAACTCTTCTTGTTTCAGTCATTTTATCACTAAGTTTGACTCAATGCGCCTCATACGACTTTGCAAAACGCATCAGTCAACAAGGCAACTTGCTGCCCCAGTCTAAAGTAGCACGCTTGAAAATAGGCATGAGTAAAAATGATGCGGCTATTTTAATGGGAACTAGCCTGATAAGCCCAACATTCAATAATGACCGCTGGGATTACGCCTACACCTGGCGGAGAGGAACAGGTCCTATGGAAATTCGTAACGTAGTGATTTATTTTAAAGGCAACTCAATCGTCCGCATTGAACACAACCCCTAAACCACAAACCAATGTTGTCACGCTGATACCGGAGGATGTACATCATCCTCCAATAACATTTATTTTTTCAAACGAGCTTTTTGCCGTCTTTTCTCTTTAGGATCACACACTAAAGGCCGATATAACTCCACTCTGTCGCCTTCTTTGAGCACAGTATCCGTTGATACTTGCTTTGCAAATATCCCTACAGGTAACTCCCGAGTTTCCGGATACGCATCGTAGATTCCTGATGCACGTAATGCATCAGCCACCCTTGAGCCACAATTCAATTCTAAATCATGGTGAATCACATGACCTGTAGCCGAGACATAAACGACCTCAATTTTTACCATACATAACCTCAGCCCTGTCACAAAAGGCATCAACCATCTTGTCCGTTACCTGATCAAAAACAGGCCCAAGAAGCATGGAAAATATTTTGCCGGAAAATTCAAATTCAAGGTCAAAAGAAATCTTGCAACCATTGTCTACTTCATCAAAACGCCAAAAACCTTCCAAATGACTAAAAGGACCATCAACAAGACGGATTTCTATCATTTTATTGGCTTGTAAGCGGTTACGAGTAGTAAACGATTTACTCATTCCAGCCGCACCGATAACCAAAGTCGCCTGAACTTCATCATCATCACGGTGATGCACCGTACTTTCAGCACAATAAGGGAGAAATTCGGCATAATGGTCTACATCATTAACCAAAGCATACATTTGTTCGCAAGTGTATTTAACTATTCGTGATCGTTTTACTACGGGCATGATACAGCTCCTTGAACCTGTTTGGTGAGCCAAAGACTAAGGTCTTTGATTTCTTCATAACAAATGGAATGTTCCATAGGATACTGATGACAACTTACATCGGCATACCCCCTATTGAGCAGCCAATCTCTGCTTTGTTCGCTCCATGCAGGCAAAACGAGAGGGTCAAACTGTCCATAACCTATAAAAAACGCAGTACCTTTATCCAGTCGTGGATGATTCTCTCCTGCCAAAGGCAAATAGGCAGATAAGGCAATAACGCCCCCTAATGCATGTTCTGAATGAAGTGAAGTATGCAAAGCCATGGCACCGCCTTGCGAAAACCCGGCAAGATATATTTGCGAATAATCAAACCCCTCCTGGTGTTGAGATTCAATAACGTGACGAATCAGTTGCTCTGATTGTTCAATGCCGTCCTTATCTTCTCTATCCAGCAAGCGGGTTCCTGTAATGTCATACCAGGCAGGCATAACCATGCCGCCATTCAAGGTAACCGGGCGAGAAGGTGCATCGATAAAAACATGGCGTAGGGCCACATCAGTAACCATTAGCTCTTTGGCTAATCCCATCATATCAGAAGCATCAGCTCCCAACCCATGCATCCAGATAACGCAGGCCTGTGCTTTGTTCTGCGGATCGTTGATATATACACTCAAAACTGGTTCTCCACCAAAAAATACAAATTATCGCCAATGCAAAGGAGCAGCGCAAGTTATGAAGTCCGAATTACTTAAATTTAATTGGTTGGCAAAAACGGTTTGCACCCATGCTTTAAAAACCAATCCAGTAATCAATTAGCCATACGTGCAATCAAACCCATAGAAAATAAAATCACAGCGCCCATTTAAGAGTCACTCAGCATCAAATTAGATGCAGTCTATTTTGGAGAATAACTTGCTTTTTTGTGTACAAAATTTTATCATATATAATGACCCTTAATAAATTCGTGTCACTTGTTATGCTTAAAATGCGGCGAAATTTTCTTAGGTTTTTTATTAATATATTGAAAATTCAGCATAATTTTTCCCCAAAATACAATGAGACGCTGCTGAATCATTAAAGAGACTAAGACGGATGATAGAACAATTAACCGAAGAGCTGGCAAAAAAACCGATTACCAGCATTCTGAGTAACGAAGATTGGTTCTTTTACAAAACTCAATGGGCTCAATTAGACCCATCAAATCGTTCAAAATTTATTTCTGTACTTGCAGCTCACAGTGGTATTCTACCTTCGCAAATTGAACAGGCATTTGATAATCATGACGATAAAGGCACGCTGCAGATAACACAAGAATTTCACGCAGCCCAAAAGATTGCGTCCCAAAAAATCATCTCCATGCAACAACGAACCTGTTTTCGGAGCATGAAACTGGACTCATTAGCGATTTCTCGCGCCGAATGGCTAACCCTAATCGCTAAATTCGAACAACACCAAAGAAGCCACATGAGTGCGAGTTTATTTTTTAGAATACTCAGTATTATCAGAAACACCCCCTATGATTCGTCAATAATAGCGCTGACCAAATCACAACCCTCAAGACAAGCCAAACACAGCCTTTCTCGAGAAGAAGAGCCACTGAAAAAAAGAATAGTTCGCTCGTTTCTTAAAGACGTAGGCCCTAATCCGCTTATTTTCGAACAAACCGAACAAAATGACGCTCTTCAAGCTAAAGTTGAAGCCACTGGAGCACGTATCAGTAAACTGGATCCTGCTACGCCTGATAAACGCTATCCTGTAGTAGTAAAAACACCCGGGGGCAGAAAAGCCCGGCCTCTGTGTACTATAAACGGCCAAAGCCTTTTCAAACATCTGACGCCTGAAAGCAAAGCGCCTAAAACAGGACGAGTAGCCCTGAGCCATGACCGAGCACGAAAAGATTTAGGCGATATATTACCCCAATTGGCCGTGGATAAAGCGCAAGAAGTTGAGTTTGTTGCAACCTTAAAGGCAATAAAAGAACGTTCGGGTATGCCAAGAAGACAAAGCCAAGTGGCAATTACCAAAGCAAAGGCCAGTGATGTATTTCGTGCCTATGGGGTTGAAATAACACCAACCAATAGCAGATCGTTTCATTGGTCGCATCTCATTGCTCATTTCCTGGCTGATACTCATGAATTAACGACACCAGATTGCCAAAAAGAAATAACTAACCTGGTGCCGAGTACCGATGCAGCAAATTACAACACTCTGGAGGCAATTGAACTGTTTATCCGTAACAAACTCATAAACGAAGACACGGACGAGATACGGATTAATGTAAAACCTGAATACGTTGACGATTCACACATACCCAACATGCTGGTTTATACGCTGTCTTGGGTAGAAAACTACGGCAAGAAACACGAACAAGTATTTTATATTAATCCCCAGTCCTATGAGCGCATTACCAAAAAAATGCACAGCACTATAGATGTTCTCAGAGAGAATAACCAGACCGATGAGCCGGATGATTGGCCGTCTGAAAATGACTTTACTATATAAGACCCCAGGAAACAAGCCGCTAAAGTAATAAAGTGCATTTATCCAAAGCCTGATTGCTCTTTTCGCTTTAAAATTCATATAATAATGCTTTTACTATTGGCCAGTATCATGACTCGATATCTTGCGATTTTAACTTGTGTCACTGCATTATTCTTATCTGCCTGTGGCCAAAAAGGCCCGCTCTATTTGCCAGAGCCAAAACAAACCCCAACCGAATCATCCTCAAGAGAGTGATCATGAATATACATTTTACAAAAATGCATGGTTTAGGTAATGACTTTATGGTGCTTGATGGCGTCAATCAAAAAATAAACCTGTTAGCACAACAAATAGCTCAATTGGCGCATCGTAACACCGGTATTGGCTTTGACCAATGTTTACTTATAGAACCGGCAACAACTGAAGGCGTGGATTTTACCTATCGTATTTTTAATGCCAATGGACAGGAAGTTGGGCAATGCGGCAACGGAGCACGATGTCTTGCCTTATTTGCCAAACATTATGAATTAACTAAGAAAAAGAAAATAACGGTTGCCACGAAATCGACCACTATGGATTTGACCATTAATGACGATGACAGCGTTAGCGTGGATATGGGCAAACCCAAACTGGCTCCCCAGGATATTCCGTTCTTAGCAGAACAGCAGGCAGCACAGTATGTATTGGAGATCGATCACAATACGACTGCGTCTCTTCATGCGATTAGTGTTGGTAATCCTCATGCGGTTCTTTTGGTACAAAATCTGGAATCAGCGCCGGTAGCAGAGCTTGGCCGACAAATCAGCATTCATCCTCGTTTTCCACAACAGACCAATACTGGTTTTATGCAGATCATCTCTCATAATCATCTTAAATTACGGGTTTATGAGCGAGGCTGCGGAGAGACTCTGGCCTGTGGTAGCGGAGCAGCAGCTGCAGCAGCAATTGGGCGTTTATTTTATAATCTCGCTGAACACATCACTGTTTCTCTTCCTGGTGGCGATTTGGTTATTACATGGCCTCACTTAAATGGTCATCTGACACTTACAGGCCCTGCCACTTTTGTTTATGAAGGCAGACTAATTTAATACCTGTGCTCACAAAAATAAGGCAACCATTGAATTTTTTTTTCAAACAGTTATGCTGGGCAAAACCGGCATAACTAAAATCAGCCGACTTAAAACTGAAAAATCCACGCAATAAACAATCAGTACTGATAGGGAGATATCCTCTCAAACATGAGCTTCACGCTGCTTATCAGTAATTTGATGGTCAAGGAGGATGAGCATGCATAATAACAATACTAATACTGTGATGAAATTCAGTTTATTGAAAATATTAATTCTTACACCACAATTCCAATCATCAATCACCGAAACGGTCGACGCCCAAGATGAATTTATTAACATGCTGCAAACGAATCAATACACGCCTCATGAGCTTATTGAATTAATTCACCTAGCTCAGGATAAGCAGGTTAAATCGATTCTGATAACCCATCTGTTAAGTATGGAAGAATACCTGAATAATCTCTCCGGCCATTCCATACTCAACCGACTGGACAGCAATAAACCCCACGTCCCATCACGACTCAACAAACTCGTTCATCAAATCGATGTAAACACACTCTCTCTTGAACAAATCAAAAGACTCCAACCAGAAGCAGCAATCAGTATTCTTTGCTCAGTACCGCATTTCCATCTTTTGAATCAAGATCAAATTAATGAACTGATAGGATGCTATCAGAATCCTGCTGTTATCCATTATTGGATGAATCATTATGCTTTATTTCCAAATGCACACTTTACCCTGGCGCATTTGGCCAGGCTTTTCGACTCTCACGTCATCGATGCCTGCAATATGATGAGTAAAGAAAAAAAATCAGCGGTAATTAATACCATACTGGAACACCTTGAATTGTTTAACCCACGCTTTAAAGTATTACATGACGAATCACATGAAAGTCATCTTAAAAAAACAATTCATCAGTATCTTAATGGCTCGCATCATACTCACTATGTTACATACATCAGGCTACTCACCAAGAAATTATTATCAGAGCAGGTTGCGCTGTCCCTAAATACCATCCAATTATTAATTTCGTTAAATCAAAACATTGAATTCGGTGATATAACCCATAAAACCAGCCATCTCATCAGTCATTATTTAAGAGTAAAAGCTCAATCAGGCGATATTTCACTGTTCTACAACCATAACAAAGTAAACATTGATGTAATGACGCAGTGGTTACACTTAACCCCACCGGCAGCCAAAATAAAAGAAGAAAAAAGACGACTGATAGACTGGATTAAGCCAGCCAAAATTCAACCCAACTCATCCGCAGAAGAACAACAGGCTATTCCAGAGCATTCTTTAATTCAATTTTATAGCCAAAAAAAACAATTAGTGAATACGTTTAATTATTTTTTATTACATTTTAAAGGAAATACAGATTATTTATCCAAAGCGATTAGAGATTATCTGGGTTTTTATCTCCAGGCAGGATGCACCGAATCACGCCGAAAAACCCTGTACCATACTGCTGTTTTAATCAATAGACCCGAGGCCAGAAATTCAGTTCGAGAGGCAATCTATACTTCTTTTTTAGAATATCCTGAATTATATGATGAACAAATTTGTTGCTGGATGCTGCGCTACGATGCACAAAGAACATTGCAGCATTTTGGCCTTAAAGGAGGCGTAAAAAATTATATTCTGGTGATGACATTATGTCGGGATGCGTTAAAAAAGCTAAATCCTATGAGGGATAAACTGCCCATTCAAGCAGCAAAGCAGGCCTATGATGAAGCAAAACTTGAATTGTCATTTAGTAAGGAAAAGGGAATTTTTGCTCAATTAATTCAACGCATTAAACGATGCTGGATAAACGGTTGGACCGGATTTTTTTCACCTAATTTACCTGTATACGTTGCGCCCGCTTATCAGACATGCAAAGAGGCAAATGAACAACGGAAAATTTTGGAATTCGAAAAGAAGAACAGCGTTCAATCTCTTCATAACATGCTTCCCAAACTATTAACTCAAATTGAAAAAGAATGCTCGATACAAAAACTTAATGAGCTAGTCGCAATAATGCGCACCCTCTCCTTAAAAATGGCCCCTGAGGAAGAGCTGCATTTAAGAACCGGGATTAATTTTCTCTACCATGAATTATTATCGGATAGCAAAACAAACAAAGGGATAGACTCCTGGCTGGCTCAAAATCATGCCCTATTCAATGCAAATCGCTTCCGTCTTTTAGAACTGTTGCTTAAAACCAGTACACCCCGAGAAATTGAACTATTCATCAAACAATTCAATGAAGATTCAATCTATGTGCAACACAATCCTATCTCGCACCATTTAAACGCCCTGATTAATGAACTCGCCATACCCCTTCCGGAACTGAAAACACCAATAAAAGAGCCGCAAAGAACTATGGGACACAGTACTCCAGTTCCTATTCCTCTCGAAATCGTGGTACCAGAATTTGTGTCATCAGCCTGGAGTTGGGCAAAAGAAAGTATGGGTGGTTTTTTTACAGGATTGAGCACTGCGCCCCTGCAAAAAGACGATATACCAACAGAGCCGATAACGCCTAACCCAGCGTTATAAGCTTTTATTACTTGAGGATGGTTTTGTCAGGGTAAACGCATCTAAACGTATTATCTAAGACCAAGATGCCTACGTTCTGCGCTTTATGCGCAGAATCCAGATCTTTGCCTGCACTAAGATCGCATGGATCCTGCGCATAAAGCACAGGACGTAGGCAAAAGGTTGGAGATTTATGTTCATAATTTAGATGCGTTTGCCCTGATGGTTTTGTACTGTTGTGGCTGTTTTTATTCAGGCGTTGTTCCATGCCCCTAATCCTCGCTGCATGGTGTTTTATGCCGTGCGCCAGTTCAGCAATTAAGGAAGATTGACGTTATTTTTTAACGCTATCACCCGGCTTCTTATCCTAATATTTCTTGACGATAGCCTTTTGATAAACCTACAATAAAAGAATATACGCTTGATTTGGCATACGAAATGGATGAACGGCGGCGATTTTTCAGAATTCAAAACCACGGGGAAATTTTAGCCCATATCGCCAATCAACCAATTGAAATAATTGATATATCGGCCTCGGGGGCACGATTAATCAATCACAATGCACTTGCAGATCAAGGAATAATTATCATTTCTGTGCATCAATTTTCAATCAACATGAATTACAAACGCCTAAGAACAGAACACGATCATTTCATCATTATCTTTACCGATGACGCTGAAATTGAACGACTTTTTATTGCCTTAAAACATTTAAGAGATGAACGAAGAACTCAAAAAACTCAATTCTAGCGCCAGTTTCTTGCATATGGTTTATCACCCAAAACCCTTCAGGCAAGTTTCCAGCGCCTGTGCATCCAATTCCATTGCTCAGGATGTGCCAAGATAATCTTTTCTAACGCTTGATTGTATTTTAACGTGTTTTGATAAAGCGCCTCAGGTGTTGAATCATGTTCTACCCAGGGAATGGGCTCATGAAATTCCAAAACATGCTTACCGTTTGGCAAACGATATCCTGCAGCAGGAATAACCGGAACTCCGGTGTAGCGTGACAAAGTTGCGAGACTTCGGTACGTTCCTGCTTTTTTACCAAAGAACTCTACAGCAATCCCATCTCGATTAACCAAAGAGGCATGTTGATCGAGAACAAAAATAACGGCATGATTTTTTTCTAAAGCAGCACGAACTTGCTCCAGAGAGTTCTTTTTGGGGATTACATTAAGCCCGGCCTGGTAATAATTTTTGAATAATAAACGTTCTATAAATTTAAATTTTAAAGTACGCCGGATAAAGTGAAATTGCCCTTGAAATTCTTTAAAACTCAATACACCGCCCAAGGGGGCAAATTCCCAATTGCCAAAATGGCCGGTAACGACCAATACCCCTTTTTGCTGGGCAACAACGGCCAACATGTTCTCGTGACCAAGAACAGAGACCTTATCACGGAGTTTTTCTTCGCTAATAAAACGCAACTGTAACGCCTCTTTTAACGAGGTAGCAAGGTGCGAGTAATAAGCTTTAGCTAAATGTATTTTTTGTGCAGCAGTGAGTTGATCAGCATAGACCTGAGTGATGTTCGCTAAAATCAATCGTCGGCGATAAGGCAAAAAGTGATAAATAAATTTACCCGCCAAACTCACGGGTAAAGCATTAATCTGTTGTTCTAGTTTAGTCACAGGAGTTAATCACCAGGCACGCATTCATACTGGCAAAGCCTCTGTTAATCATCAGAGCCGATGTATTGGCATTAAGCTTCTGGTGATTCGCACTTACAGAAATTCCTGCACATTGGCCAGCAATCTGCTCCAAGTTTGCGATACCCGGGGCACAACCATGCTCCAGCGCATAAGTTGTCAATACCGCATCCAAAACACCAGACGCACATAAAGTATGTCCCATGGACCATTTAAATGCCGTTACAGGAACGTGATGTTGGGCAAAAACTGATTTAATGGATTGCGCCTCACTCTCATCTGATTTGCTGTTGCCATTGCCATGAGCGACTACCAACCCGATATTATTGGCTGCTAAACCGGCCTGCTCCAGGGTTTGCTTGATTAATGCCGTAAGATGCTGCCCATCCGATTCTAT
Organism: Legionella worsleiensis; assembly: GCF_001467535.1. Lineage (GTDB taxonomy): Bacteria > Pseudomonadota > Gammaproteobacteria > Legionellales > Legionellaceae > Legionella > Legionella worsleiensis. Next base: position 10,773 of record NZ_LNZC01000003.1, on the reverse strand, counting down.
GGAAAATAACCCACTGGCTTCGCTTGCAGAAAGGCCGCCTGTAATTTCACCATAACATTTTGCGGAGCGAGCACGAACACTCGCTTCGCTTTCCAGAACGAGGGCGGCAGCGCCTTCTGCCAACAAAGTTCCATCGTGATCCTGATCAAAGGGTTTTAAATGACGTTGGCTAAGCACGCCTAATTTCTGATAGTAAAACAAAGATTGCGGTTCTATTCCCATATCATAAGCAACAACAACTGCCCTGTCAGCCTGGCCACTACGTATTGCATGATAAGCTTCCATTATGGCTTGTGTTCCGCCTACAGCATGGTTAGTTACATTATGGTTGGGCCCTTTAAATCCGTAGGTTATACCGGTATAGGCAAGCACGTTATTAGGTAAAATTCGGAGCAACCACATAGGATGAACTTCATCAAACAAGTGCTTGGCAAATTGCTGCATGTCCCCTTGAGTTTTCGCTAACAAGGGCAAAAAATCATATTGTTGAAAATACTTATTGCCTGGTGAGCCAACATAAACTCCCGTTTGCTCATTAAATAATTCCGCAGATTCAAGCGAGTCTCTATAACCAATCATTTGACTGTCTTCTACAGCCTGCACCGCTGCATTAATCCCCATCACATCCTGGCGGGAAATAACTTTGATCAATTTTCTATCAGGTAACATTTTAGCCGGTTGAAAATCTTTCAATTCACCGCCCAGACGATGCGACCACTGGGATAAGTCCCAATAATTAATTTCATCTATTCCGCTAGTACCAGCAAGGATAGCCTCCCAAGTCTGCTTTGCTGTATTTCCGGAAGCAGTTAAAGCGCTGCGTCCTGTAATAAAAACCCTATTTAAATCACTCATTTACATGCTCCATCAAACTCAGGATGCTTAAACAACAAACAACTATTTGAACCACCAAATCCGAAAGAATTCGATAATACAACACCCAGAGATTTTTCACGGGGGCCTTCGGTAACATAATCCAAATCACATTCCGGATCAGGATGTGTTAAATTTGCCGTTTGCGGAATTTGCGCCTGTTCTATTGATTTAACAGATAAAACGGCCTCAAGAGCACCGGCGGCCGCAATCAAATGACCGGTTTGGCTCTTGGTGGAGCTTGCAGGTAAACTGGCAATCTGACTGCCAAATACTGCTTTAATTGCATTGGTTTCACTAAGGTCATTCATCTTGGTTGACGTTCCATGAGCATTAATGTAATCAACATCGCAGGCTTGAACCCCTGCATCGTGTAAAGCTCGCTCAATGGCTTGAATTGCTCCATCACCGTTTGGGTGAGAGTCGGTAATACGGTAAGAGCTTAATGAATTGCCCTCTCCAGCCAATTCTGCATAAATTCTGGCGCCCCGCGCTTGCGCTTTTTCCCATTCTTCAAGAATTAAAAAAGCTGCTCCTTCGCCCAAGACAAAACCATTACGAGTAGCATCGAACGGTCGACTGGCTGTTTGTGGCGTGTCGTTATAGGTAGATAATGCTCCTAAAAGACAAAAACTGGACAAACCTAATGGGTTAATCATGGAATCAAAACCACCAGCCAGCATAAAATCAGCATCGCCACGACGAATTACCTGCATCGCAAGGCCTAAAGCCTGCCCGCCAGAAGCGCATGCGGTATGAACTGATGAGGCATAGCCCGTAATACCAAAATGCTGAATCAGTAATGAAAGCCCTGAATTCGATGTGGTTTTACCAAAATCAGTTAATTTATAAAACTCCCTTGAATTAGCCTGCAACGCCCCCCAATCGGCTTCACCACTCAACGCACAGGCGTTCTGAAATCGCTTAAGGTAATCAAATTCGGCGGTCATCATCCCGCTACCGGTAACCACACCCCATCGTGAAGAATTTTGTTGCGTTGGTAAAATAGCCGCATCATCAAAAGCCTGACGAGCAGCCTCCAAAGCATAGTGGGTAAACGACATTGCAAAACGGGTATATTTACTCTTTAGCGAGGCATGAGGAACAAAATCTTTTACTTCCGCTGCAATATGGGTTGGAAAAGCACGTGCATCGAATTGCCTGATTACATCAATTCCAGATTTCCCGGCAATAAGATTATTCCAGGTAGAATGAACATCATGCCCTATTGGGGTAACCGCACCCAGGCCAGTTATCGCAACTCGTCTTTTATTCATGATATTAACCTTTTGGTTTAAGCACTACTTCAACAACACAAACTCTTTTTCCATTAACCTCACTACGATAAGTCAAAATGAGTTCTTCATTCGTATGTTGCTTCACTTTGGCATGACATACCACCACATCGCCAGGAAGAACGAAATCATTCATTTTTATTTTTCGCAACTCACATACCTGATAGGCTACAGGAAAACCCGCCCTAACCATAAACTCCTTCGCCAGATTTAACTTGCATTCCAACAACACTGTCATTGGCAGAACGGGTTTTCTGGGAAAATGATCCGCAAAATATGGGGCGGCAAGAGAAATTCTTTTTTCAGCGCTGATACTGACCCCAGCTTCGCTAGCCAGAATACTATCAAACATCAAAGGAGCAACAACGGGACCATGGATGGTTTGTTCCGCATGAGCAATCACAGAATTCCTGGCACACACTTCAGCCCACTCTCCGGGATGAAAAATTTCAGCAAATTGCTGTTTGATGACTTCAATGCCGATAAAATCAGTCATAGGCAATAATGGCCCTAATGCGCCATCAATACTAAAAACCAACTCGTCACCCACTCGTGCGGTACTGTGATACTGAACTGCCGAGTCATCCAAAGCGTCAATATAAGACTCAAGCAACAACGTCTCACCAACATAGGCCGGGCGATGCAGGCATGCACTGGCAACAACACCGGCTACAGGCCGAAACATAAAATCATTATGCTGCATCACATTCCAGGCAGCTAGTTGCCCCAGAGTTTCACCAATTAACGAGGGAATGAAGCACGCTTTACCATACTCATCAACAGTGAGGTAGGTATCATCTCGGGTAATGTGTTTGATCCCCCTAACGGACTCGCCAGGGGATAATTGAACAATTCTGTCAACAAATAAAAAGCGCATCAGGCAACAATTTCCGCACTTTGTTGCTCATTCACTGCAGAAACGACCAGTTTACAAAATGTTTCCACAGTAAACAGCATGGGAATTTCATTCACTTTCATGTTTGATTTAAATTGCTCCGCCGGAACTTCACTTAAATAATTTTTTAAGGCATCCAGTCCTGCTGGGGTTAGCGTACCACCTTTTTCAAACTCATCTTCTGCCAGTTCGCCCCTGGCGTTTTTTTCCAATTGACCACGTGGGATTTTAATTTTAAATTCTTTTTCCAGTTGAAAAACCAAATCAAGAAAATCAATAGACTCTGCACCCAAGTCGGTAATCAATCGACTGTTCAAAGAGACTTCTTCAGCATCAATAACCAATACATCAGCAATAATTTCCCTAACCTTAGGGTAAACGCCAGCTACATTCATAATTCTTCCCCAGTACTAACCAAGTTCACAAAGCCAGAAATTATATCATAAAAAGTTCATTATTCATCTATATATCACGTTGCTTTATCCAACCTTGCTGTACCCAGCGTCTACAAACAACGTATGCGCATTAATCATTGCGGCTTCCGGTAAACAAAGAAGATATACTGCATCAGCGACATCTTGGGGTGTTAATGGTCTATCAGCAAGAGCATGAGACTGGTATTCATCGAGCAATTGTTCTCTATTGGGGAAATGTTTTAGCGCATCCGTATCCACAACTCCTGCAGAAACAGTATTTACAGTGATGCCCAAAGGAGCCAACTCCAAACTCAAGGAACGAACCAATGCCTCAAGAGCTGCTTTGGACGCACCAATAAAAGCGTAATTGGGTATTGCCCTGGACGCCCCCAAACTGGATAAAGCAATCACCCTGCTGTTTTTAGGCATTAACTCATGGCCTTCACTTACCAGATGATTCAAAGCTAAAGCATTGGTTTCCATGCACCACCGAAAATGTTTGGTAGACATCTTTAATGCTGGCTTCAATACCCCGCTGGCAGCGTTACTGACGAGAAAATCAAGACGATTGAAATGAACTCTAAACTGAGTAAACAACTCTTTAACCGATTGATGATCTGCAACATTGGCTTGCAGTGCGACACATTTACGACCTAAATTTTCTATCTCTCTAACCAGTGCCTGGGCTTCATCAGAACTGTTGTAATAGACAATAGCAACATCACTTCCTGCTTGAGCGAGTTTAAGCGCCGTCGCTTTTCCTATACCTCGTGCACCACCAGTGATTAATGCTACTTTTCCTGCAAATACAGAACTCATAGAGTGTTCCTCTAGTATAAAAAGGCACCAAACTACCGGGAATATTAAAATCTGTCAATGATCCAATACCTGTTGGAAGAGTAAAATACCTTGTTTCTGACGCTTTAACTTTGTACCATTTGCACATCACTCTATTTATTATGCGTATCAATGAAATTTTCCTGGTCAAAAACAGTTTTTCCAATTGCTGCGATTTTCTCCTTTCGCATGTTAGGATTATTTCTGCTCATACCAGTATTTTCTGTATATGCAGAAAACCTGCAGGGCGCTACACCAACGCTCATCGGTTTTGCCTTGGGCGGATACGGATTAACACAAGGCTTATTGCAAATGCCATTTGGTATGCTCTCTGATACCTTTGGCAGAAAACCAGTAATTACCTTCGGTTTATTATTGTTTGCACTGGGCAGTTTACTGGGCGCTATGACCGATTCTATATACGGGATGATACTGGCTCGAACTCTTCAGGGCACTGGTGCGGTAGGTAGTGTACTTATCGCCTTGCTGGCTGATTTAACACCAGACGAACAACGCACTAAAGCAATGGCAGTAATCGGCATGACCATAGGTATTTCCTTTAGTCTGGCAATGGTGATAAGCCCCGCACTTTCTCACTACTATGGCTTGTCAGGAATATTCTACCTCACCGCCTTTTTAGCATGTTCAGGAATTATTTTACTGCATCTGGTCATACCCAATCCAGTGAAAGAATGTTTTCACGCAGACAGTGAAGCATCTCTTTCTTTATTAAAACCAGTCATCAGTAACCGACATTTACAAAGACTTAATGTGGGTATTTTTTGCCAGCATTTTATATTAACCTCAACTTTTTTTGCTGTACCCATTTTGCTCGGCCATCATATTAAGCAAGGGCATTTAACCCAACAATGGCATTTTTATTTACCCTTGATGCTCTTTTCATTCATCGTAATGGTGCCGTTTATAGTCCTGGCTGAAAAGAAAAAATTAATGAAAACAGTGTTTTTATTAGCGGTTGTTTTTGCTACTGCAACACAGTTCCTTTTGGCATTTACCTGCCAGGATTGGTACAGCCTTTGCCTGTTGATGTTCGTCTACTTCATAGCATTTAACATTCTGGAAGCAAGCTTACCCTCACTGATATCAAAACAAGCCAATCCCAATACTAAAGGAACGGCTATGGGCATTTATTCCACCAGCCAGTTTTTAGGAATTTTTGTTGGCGGTTCTTTGGCAGGAATATTGTACCAATGGCACAGCAGTCAGAGTATATTCATGATCAATGCTCTTATAGGTATGATCTGGCTAAGTGTGGCCGTTTACATGAAACCGAATGTTTATCTTTCTACCCTGATTCTGCATTACTCGCCTCCAATTGGCACCAGTGATGCTCTTATCAAAGAGTTGTTGCAGGTAAAGGGGGTCAAAGAGGTGGTTATTGCTCAAGAAGAACAGGTTATTTATGTTCGCATAGCCAAAGACCAGTACCAACCTGGTTCGGCGGAACAGATTGTCTCAGCAGATCAAAACAATACCGGTTTAATTTAAAACAGTTGCTACGCAATGATCCTTTATTTAGGTATAATCATACTCTCTAACTTTCGCATACAGGAGATAAACTATGGCAAGAGGAATAAACAAAGTCATCTTGGTTGGTAATGTAGGTGGTGATCCAGAAGTTCGCTATTTACCTAATGGAAATGCCGTCACTACGTTATCTATAGCGACCAGTGAGTCCTGGAAGGACAAAACAACAGGTGAAAAGCAAGACAGAACCGAATGGCATCGAGTAGTCTGTTTTAATCGATTAGGCGAAATCGCTGGTGAATACCTTCGCAAAGGTTCAAAACTTTATGTAGAAGGCAGTTTACGTACTCGTAAGTGGCAAGACCAGCAAGGTCAGGATAGATACACTACAGAAATTATTGCGTCTGACATACAAATGCTTGACAGCAAAGGCACCAGCGGACCATCTTACGACGATATGCCCCAAACGCAACAACAATCTGCACCATCTCAATATCAAAACAACAACAGGCAACAACCGGCACAAGCCGCTCAGGATGCCTTTGATGAATTGGATGATGATATTCCTTTTTAATACGAATAGCGTCTAACCCATAACCAATAATGGGTTAGACGATTAATTTTAAGTGATGATGCGATCGTATTCACCACTTAATACAGGTTAATGGGATTAAAGCTTAAAGGCTGCGCCCAATAACCAGGCTGGTGAACCATTTAAGGGGTAAAGGTTCGAATACATCTCACTCGACTGCTGATAGCCTTACTGTTAAAAAACTGATCACCAAAACCAAAGAACTGCGCCCAGGCACTGGTTGCCGGTATAAGTACATACTCCGAAGAACTCCAGTAAATGACTCCCGCAAAATTACCTAATCCTTTCACATGCAAGGTGGAATATAAATTGGGTCTTGCATTACCGCAACCCGCATTGGTATTAATCCCAACAAAACGACCCAACTCGCAAATCGCCGGTAAGAACCAATCAGTTAACCCTTGATCTATCTTGTTAAAACAAATTTGTGCAGCAGGATATTGGCCTATCGGGGCGGTAAGCGCATTGGTGTTAGTTAATCCATCAAGAAGGCTGTTTGCTGCCGTATTATCGAAAACGGTAGCCCACTGATAGTCTGGTACTTCGTCAGTCAATGCTGCCACTTTTCCACCAATACTGCCCGTATTCGGCGTTGTATCATCCACAGCAAACAAATACCCCCCCTCATAAATACACCCATACCCCAGAATCGATACATTAATGTCTACAGGTGCTGCATTATCCGCACTAATCGTTACTATGGTCGGAACTGCAACACTTCCTGGTGCTGTGTTACAGGCGGTTGCACTTACATTAGAACTGGCCGTGCCGCCCGGAGTAATCGTGACATCGCAGGTTGCTCCGGCATTAAGTGTGCCAGTGCAGGTATTGCTCGTGATTGAAGTGCCAGCCGGAAATGCCGTTGGACTCACCTGAACATTTTGGGCATCTACGGTACCTGTGTTCTGAATACGAATGATGCGTGGATTACCCACCAAAGCCGGATCAGAAGTGGGCGGTGTGCTGTTAATTGATAAAACGAGATCTTGGGTCAGAGGCGACAAAGTGGTCTGATTAAAGGTAACTTCAACGGTATGATTGGCCTGAATGTTATTCAACTGATAACTTACGCCGCCATTTTGCACTACATTACCGTCTAAAAACCACTGATCCACACCAAAGTTGGCATTAGGCGTTGCAGTAAACGCAAGACTGGATCCTTCATTGACTAGCAGAGGTCCCGCAGGGGTAATGGCTCCATTTGCGCCTGCCACAGAAAGAACAGAATAACGAATAACAGGTGGTTGATCTGTCAGCCGAATGCGTAATTGAGCCCCCTCACTGGGGCGATAACACATCAAACTGTTGCCCTGTTGACATAAAATAGGACCGCCTAAAACATCTCCCTGTAATGCGGAACCATTAATAATAAGAGTTAATGTACACGTTCCTTTTGCGGGAAGTTGGCAAGGTTGTGTTTGGGTTATTCCTGGAATATTTTTCATAAACAGCCTTTTAGAGCTGGTCGATTGATTGTGAACGGTATAAACCACCTGCTCCGTACTTCCTCGGGATACAGTCAGATCAGTTGCAGTGAGTGGCGAAAAAGTCCATACCGGTATGCCTGCCTGCGCACTTGACACGAAGCAGAGAAAGAAAAAAAGAAAAAAAGTACTTATCACCAGTCTAAAATTGAAACCCTGGAGTTTATGCATAGCCACAATCCTTATGTCTACCTGAGTATAGTTATATAAGCCAGAGCAGTATTTTTGCCTGGTAGCGTTGTAACGCTTTAGTCTACATTTTTTTATTTAAAAATATTAGAGCTAGTTAGATTCCTTGCCTAAGCTTCCATTGCAGTTACTCCGCTGTTAGTATATCAGCTTAGTTGGGCATCTACCATTTGTTATTAAACAGTACACAAAGGAATGCATCTAATAAAAAAGTGGCCCGCCTGCGTAAACGTCATATAAACGTGGTAGTAACAATGACCGTGGATTTTCAATACCATCCTAAGCATTATTTCAAATACCTCTTACATCACAGGCACTTATTTTTCGTAATTCAAAAGGAGTTGTATCATGTTCTTTTCGTCCTTGATCGAAAGCTTTTTTAGCGCTGATCTGCTGGTAATCACATTAAGTATTTTAGCTGCCAGCAGTATTATCTGTATAAGCATTTACTGCATCAGACAAGGGGTATTGTTCTCAAATCAAGAAGACCCCATTGACCAAAATCCTTCTTTAATCAGTCCTTATCAAAAATTCTGTGTTGATGACGGGCGCTTTTAAATTGGCCCTTATAAAAAACTGGGAGGCGGTAGTTTTAGCACCGTATTTCAGTATCAGCTTGATGGAAATCCGGTAGCAGTTAAGATACCCAACACAATAGAATTTAATATCATGCAGCAGCATGAAATTAAATTATTGAAAGAGGCTAACTCTCATCCTAATATTATAAAATTCCATTGCTCACTTGATGTTGGTGACATGAGATGGATTATAATGGAATTAATGCAAGGGACTGTTCGTGATTTGTTGAATAAAAACTCAAGCTTATCCTGGAATACCAAGTTATCGCTTGCCAGACAGTTACTCGAGGGAATTGCTTACTTGCACTGTTTAACAGCAACCCACTTTACTCGAGAGGGCATTAATCATCAAGATATTAAAACAGAAAATTTATTAATCGACAGACTGACTGACGATCCCTATATTAAACTGAAAATTAGCGATTTTGGGATTGCCAAAAGAATAGACCAGGTAACTTTACCCTTAATAGGCAATATTTTCGCTGCAACACGTAAAGGTAACGTTGGGGGGACTCTCGATTATGCTGCACCAGAAATTTATCACGCCTTATGTAAAAGAAATGAAAACAACGAATTAAAATCTGACGTATTTAGTGCTGGAATTACGCTTTGGGAAATTGCAACAGGGCAAATACCGCACAGAACAATGGAGGAAATTACCCAAGGAAGGCTTAACGCATTTGACGAAGACAAACAAAGAAATAGAAGAGTGGTTTCAAGTTCCCAATTCAGTAAACGTTTGACAAAATCAGAACCAACCTATCCACAGTCAGCATTTTTTGGCCCGGTAATTAACAAATGCATTAAAAAACGTCCCAGAGATAGATATTCGGCAAGAGAAGCATTTGAAAAGTTACAACAAATAGACCTTTCCAGAAGTTTTTGATGGGATTTATTCATGGTGAAATAAATACTAAATTGAAAGCTACAAAAAAAGCTTTATTTGTAGCGACTAATAACATTAATTTCACACTCTAAGTCTCGGAGCTGCAAAGTTATAGTGATACTTTAAACAACTTGTTAGAGAAAAAACTGGAACTTATGAATAGATTAAAAAAAATCATTTCGGGTGGTCAAACTGGTGTAGATAGAGCCGCTCTTGATGTGGCGATAAACCAAAACATTCCATATGGTGGGTGGTGTCCAAAAGGAAGAATCGATGAATTGGGGATCATTCCTTTGCACTATGATCAGCTAAAAGAAATTGATGTTGCTGTAGGGTGTGAGCAAGAGAACTACGACACGAGAACACAGTTTAATATTCATGATGCTGACGGAACTTTAATTATAATACCTGATAAAACAATTCTGGACAAAATTACTGATGGTACTGTCGTGACTATTAACGAAGTATTCAGACAAAAGAAGCCTCATTATCTTCTGTCGTTGTCATTATCACACCAAGAAAATACATCAGAATGTATGAAATGGATTAAACAACATAACATTAAAATATTAAACGTAGCAGGGCTTCGTGAATCAAGTTCAAAAGGAATTTATGAAAAAAGTTACCGTTTTCTGAATCACCTGGTTCTAAAACTAACAAAATGATATTTCGTTTAATTAAACCACTTTTAACCACTCTCCAAGTTACTTATCCTATCAGTATGAAGAAAGAGTTGGAGTAGCTGGTAGCCTTGATGCAGCGCTAGCGAAATCAAGGTTTTTTATATGCTGCGCCTGTAATTCTCATCTAATCCAGCCCGTATTGTGTTTTCATTATTATTTAAAAACAGAAAAAAAAAACCAGAAATTGAGCTAACTCAACGCTTGAGCCTACGAGGGAATTTAGAGAGTAATTCCTTGATTCCGCCTGCGCTGCATCAAGGCTACTTTTATAATAATCAACGAGTAACACCTTGTAGCCTTGATGCAGCGATAGCGAAATCAAGGTTTTTTATATGCTGCGCCTGTAATTCTCATCTAATCCAGCCAGAATTGTGTTTTCATTATTATTTAAAAACAGAAAAAAAAACCAGAAATTGAGCTAACTCAGTGCTTGAGCCTACGGGGGAATTTAGAGAGTTATTCCTTGATTCCGCCTGCGCTGCATCAAGGCTTGTATCTTTAATGTGTAAGCAAAAAAGCTTAATCTCAAGGGCACTTGGGATGGGAGAAGAGATCTT
>NZ_LNZC01000002.1:253739-380585 GCF_001467535.1 Legionella worsleiensis | reverse complement strand
ATCCATTTAATTCCCTCCCTAAAATTAAGGGCGGAATTCTAATGCTTTTTATTCAAACTACAAGCTCATGTGCGTAACATAAGTGAATGACAATGAAATAAACACAGTGCAACCCAGATCCTTCATTGATTTGTTTAGCCCCAAAACAATTGATGAAACAATCAGCACTAGAGCTTGCCATCCAAAAGTGTTATTGAATAAAAAGGGTTACTGAACGAACATCACATCAATTTTCACTTGGACTACATTGGATGGTAAACTTACAAAAACTGGAAACACCTATGCCAACATTCTACCTGGTGGTAATTGCACGCTGAGTTATACGCCTGGTAAACCAGTTATTGCGCAAATAAATTTTACCATCCAGGGTAGCAATACTAGATGGTGTCTTCACGAAGAATAATTTCTGTTAATCTTGGGTAATTTTGACGAAAAATAATGCAGATGGCGGTGTCAGATTAAATCAAAACTAATTAAGCTTATAGTAGTTATCAGTTAGATCTGCAATTTCAATACTGATGGAGACACCATCAAGCGCTACATCATTCACAATTTTTTCAAGAAACTGGAGTATTTTTTTTCCAACCATATTTTTAACATCAGCTGTTCTTCCAGGCAGGATTTTTATTGTTACATGGATGAATAAATTATTCGGCGTATTACCAACCAGATACTGCTTATAAGGAATTACTCTACTTTTACAGCTGGACATTTGAGTTGGAAGGAAATCCGACAAGATACTATGCAGCTCAAGAAATATTGATTCAAATGACAGTTTTGATTTAATTTCGTCACTACATTCAAAAATAATATGGGGCATGCTGAAGTCACAGTTTAAAAAAATTTATTCTATCAATAAACGAGGGTCTGTTGAAAGTGGGTTGTTAAGACATTGAAAAGTTCGGGCAAACTCGTACTATTCAGGTTCTCACATAAGAACACAACGAGTGTGCAATGACTAGACATAGGCTCAGAGATGAGCATTGGTCAAAGCTGTCATGTGAATTGTCAAAAAAGTGAATTGGCCCATTTGCACACGTATCCTTATAACCCCCACATTGGTGATGATCGATTTTCAAACCCTAATATTGTGGGCTTCTTCACGCTGCATAAAATCTCCATCAGGAAGTACTAAGATGACTACACAGGGAGCCTGGCAACTAAACGTTACTAATGGCGCACCAAGCACGATAAATAAGAACCTGGATTTTCATGTCATATGTCTCAGAGCATTCAATCCTTCATCCCTGGTTTATTTTTATATTGAGGTAGAAAAAAAGCCTCAACATTCTTTTTATGATTAAATTCGCTATTGTTTACGTTTATTCATAACCAATAATTAATGAGCACAAATATCTTGAGAGCAAACACTACTTAATCACATTAATGCTTCACCTCGCAAATCAAAAAAATCTGTCCTAATATGTAATTGAGACCCTAAAAAAGGATAATTCATCATGATAAGGAAATTACTTCTCGCAACAACTCTGGCATTAAGCAGTGCGTTAATACCTTTTGCTTCCAATGCGGAAGAATCTCCCTCCCCTAACGAGATGCCAAAAGACAACTGGCTAAGTTCAATGACTCCTTTATTACCGGATCTTATCTGTAAAGGTTTTTTGCAGGATGCTGATTTGAAAAAAAGATTTGATGAAATTAAAATGACTTATGAGCAATGCGTCACTTTAATTCCAGCAAGCACCAGCAAATGTCAAAACGAGCTTTACGCCAAAATGCCTGATAAAATCAATAGTGAAAGTGCTGGAACCTGGGGCCGATCACTTGGAGAATGTATAGGTAGGGATTTTGCTGAAAAATATTTGGTTCCAAAAAATTAAAAAGACTCAATACGAAACCAACCTGCTTTTAATACCAAGGCAGGTTGATCTCTTTTCCTGAAGCAAAAAGACAACATCAGAGCTCATCATTCCAATAACTAACACCTGATTTTTTGGTTAATAAACTAACAAAATCATGGTGAGCCTTAACTTCTTCTTCACTTGCCATAATCACTACAGGATTAGTCAAACGCAAAACATTTAACTCATTACCTTGAATGGTTGACGTATTACTGGCCGCTTCTGTTTCCGCAAATAAACTGGTTTGACCGCCAGTCATAGCCAAATAAACAAAGGCAAGAATCTCCGCATCAAGTAAAGCGCCATGTAACTGTCTGTTGGAATTATCTATACTGTATCGTTTGCATAGAGCATCAAGACTGTTGCGCTGACCAGGATGTTTTTCTCTGGCTAGCTCAAGAGTATCCAAAATATCGCAGTAGTCTTGCAGTTTTTTCTTCCAGTGTACGTGTCTTAATTCTGAATTGAGAAAACCGACATCAAAGGGCGCATTGTGTATTACCAGTTCCGCTCCGCCAACAAATTGAAGAAAATCGGAAACCACGTCTTTAAATAAAGGCTTATCTTGTAAAAACTCATTACTGATACCATGAACACGAAAAGCCCCCTCATCCACTTCTCGCTCGGGATTGAGATAAACGTGATAATGTTTTCCCGTTAACTTTCTATCAATCAATTCAACACAACCGATCTCTATCACTCGGTGGCCTTGTTCAGGTCCAATACCGGTTGTTTCAGTATCTAAAATGATTTGCCTCATTCGTTCCACCGTATCAGGTTAATTCTGTTATTCCCTGGTTGGCCAAAGCATCAACCAGATCATTTTCCAAATGCCCCGAATGCCCCTTAACCCAATGCCAAGTGACTTTATGAATGGACGCAAGTTTGTCTAACATCATCCAAAGATCAGCATTTTTTACAGGTTCTTTTTTGGAATTACGCCATCCATTTTTTTTCCAGGAAGTTAACCACTCCTTCATCCCCTGCTGAACGTATTTGGAATCGGTATATAAATCGACTTCACAAGGACGCTTTAGAGACTCCAGGCCTTTGATGGCAGCCATTAATTCCATACGATTATTGGTTGTTTGCGGCTCGCCACCATGCAAAGTCCGCTCAACACCCTGATATCGTAACAGTACACCCCAACCTCCTGGTCCAGGGTTTCCTTTACAGGCGCCATCTGTGTATATTTCAACTATCATAAAAATCAATCCAGGTCATATTCAGCATTACAGTGCATAGCATAACAAGAAAAATCTTCTACACCTATTATTTCCTTAGTTTGATCCCTGCAATAAAGTGCAAAAATAATCGCATTAATTTGCCGTAGGGTGGATAGAAAAATACCCCTGAAGAAAACAAACCCTTTATCAACACCGGTTTTAATTGAGAAAAAGTATCAAATCCTTCTTGCCCATGATATTGCCCCATTCCACTATTACCGACACCGCCAAAAGGCAAATCGTCAATTGCAACATGCATCAACGTGTCATTAACCGTTAGAGCACCGGATAAGGTATGGGTGACAAGGTATTTTTTCTCAGCGCTGTTTTCGCCGAAATAATATAAAGCCAAAGGATTGGGATGAACATTAATGTATTCCACTGCATCCATAAATGAAGAGTAAGAAAGGATGGGGAGGATGGAGCCAAAAAGTTCTTCCTGCATGATCTTCATCTTATCGGTAACCCCAAAAATGAGATAGAACGGTATTTTATTAATACGTTCTTTATGCTCTCCAAGCTGAACCACACGAGCCCCTTTTGCTGTGGCATCATCAACCAGATCCAGTAAACGCTGCTTATGATGAGCGTTGATAATATTGGAATAATTATCATTATTCACTAAATTGGGATAATGTTCGCTGATAAACTGCTTGAATTCTGCCTCAACAATTTCCTCCCATCCCGCTGGAATTAATAAATAATCAGGAGCAATGCAAGTTTGTCCTGCATTATACAGTTTCCCCATAAACAAACGCTTGAAATATTTTTTATTCATGGTGGTTGATAAAACAGCTGGAGATTTACCGCCAAGCTCTAAAGTTACTGGCGTGAGATGCTCACTGGCCGTTTTCATAATTGATTTTCCAACCACAGTTGAGCCAGTAAACATTAAATGACCAAAAGGCAAGGCTGAAAATGATTTGGCAACTGCTACATCACCAACAATGATGCGGATGTAGTGTTCTAAACCGATTGAATGGATCAGGGACTGCAATACCAGTCCTGTATGATTCGATAACTCGGACATTTTGATCATCACTCGATTACCTGCAGCCAATGCATAAATGGCCGGAACCAAAGACAGATAAGCTGGATAATTCCATGGAACAAGAATACCGATTACTCCCAAAGGTTGAGGTACTACATAAGCTGAAGCAGGACGGAACATCCAGGATACCTGTTTTTTTCTTTTGGCCATCCATAGCCTCAAATTTTTTATGCAATAATTAATCGCATTAATTATTGGAACAATTTCAAGAAACAAGGTTTCCTCTACTGATCTGTGGATGAAGTCCTCATTGATTGCTTCAGCTATTGAATAGGCTTCGCTTTGCAAAAGCTTTTTTAGTGCCAGCAAAAGCTCTTTTCTTTCCCCTAACGAAGGATATGGATTGAGCTGATGCTCATTTTGGAGCGCCTCAAATTGAACCGACAAATCCATGGCCGTGTTCCTTACCTTGTTGTTTCAACGGTAAACGCTGCAAAAGTAAAATCCTCCGCCAGTATCCTTTGTTTTATTTTGGCAATATCCGGCGCAAAATAACGGTCTTTATCATAGGGCAGTATGTCTTTTCTTAATTTTTTATATACCTCATAAAGTCTGGGAGATGTTTTTAAAGGTTTATGAAATTCTAATCCCTGGCAAGCAGCAAGTAATTCAATAGCCAATATTGTTGCAGTATTATCATTCATATCATACAAACGACGGGCAGCACTGGTTGCCATAGACACATGATCTTCCTGATTTGCAGACGTGGGAATACTGTCTACAGAGTGAGGATGGGCAAGCGCTTTATTATCACTGGCACAGGATGCCGCAGTCACATGCGCTATCATAAAGCCTGAATTCAACCCGCTTTCTTTCACAAGGAATGCAGGCAAGCTGCTGAAATTTTTATCAATGAGTAATGCTATTCGTCGCTCCGCATTTGCGCCCATTTCAGCAATTGCCAAGGCCAGGTTATCTGCGGCCATCGCAATAATCTCACCATGAAAGTTTCCTCCTGATAAAATATCCTTATCTTGAGCAAACACCAGAGGATTATCAGAGACCGCATTTGCTTCCACTTCTAATGTTGCCCCGACAAACTGCAACTGATGCAGGACTGCGCCCATAATCTGTGGTTGACAACGCAGGGAGTAAGGATCTTGTACGCGATTACAAAGCCTATGTGCTTCTCTGATCTCACTTCCTGCTAATAAACTGCGATACATAGATGCCACCAAAGATTGCGTTTTGTGGCCACGGGCCTCATGTATTCTGGCATCAAAGGGCACATCACTGCCATTAGCTGCATCCACAGATAAAGATCCAGCAATTACCGCAGTTTCAAATAATGTTTCAGTGGTGAAGAAAGCCATAAGTGCTAAAGCGGTAGAAACTTGCAAGCCATTGAGTAAAGCTAACCCCTCTTTTGCTTCTAACTCCAGAGGAGTTAATCCCGCAATTTTCAAACCATCAAGTGCGCTGATTTTTTTACCTTTATAACGCACATGTCCCTCACCGATCAGAGGTAAGGACATGTGAGCTAAAGGAACCAAATCCCCAGAGGCTCCAACAGATCCTTTTGCAGGTATGCAGGGATAAACTTTATGATTGTAGAGTTGAATCAATGCTTCAACTACTTCCATCCTTACTCCCGAATATCCTTGTGCGAGATTATTAATTTTTAGCAAAAGGATTAGCGCAACAACATTATCCGGAAGCAGCTCACCTGTTCCACAGGCATGGGACAAAACAATATTTCGCTGCAATTGCTTCAGATTTTCATTTGAAATGGTCTGATTCGCTAGTGAACCAAATCCTGTGTTTATCCCATAAACTGTTTTTTTATTTTTAATGATTTTTTTTACGGTTTGATGCGATGCTTCGATCAAGCCCAAAGCAGTGTCTGATAAAGAACATAACAAACCATTAAATATACTGTATTTAATGGACTGCAGGGTCAATTTCCCTGGTTGCAGAATAAATCCTTCAGACATTGACATGCTCCTTTTGAAATTCCATGGGTAACCACAATGAGTTTTCTTTTGCACACTCTTTTGCAAGCTCATATCCTGCATCAGCATGGCGCATCACCCCGGTAGCCGGATCATTATGCAATACTCGGGCTAATCGCTGTGCGGCTTTTGCAGTACCGTCTGCCACAATAACTACTCCGGCGTGTTGAGAAAAGCCCATACCAACACCTCCGCCATGATGAATACTGACCCAGGTAGCGCCACTGGCACAATTTAACAAGGCATTGAGCAAGGGCCAGTCGGATACCGCATCACTTCCATCCAGCATTCCTTCTGTTTCTCGATTTGGACTGGCAACTGATCCTGAGTCCAGATGATCTCGCCCAATTACTATAGGTGCTTTGACTTCTTTATTTTTAACCATCTCATTAAAAGCTAAAGCTAATCTCGCCCTGTCTTTCAAACCAACCCAGCAAATTCGTGCGGGAAGTCCTTGAAAAGCAATACGCTCTCTTGCCATATCCAGCCATTGATGTAAATGTTTGTCATGTGGAATCAGTTTTTTTACCATTCGGTCTGTCGCAAAGATATCTTCTGGATCTCCAGATAAGGCAACCCATCTGAACGGTCCAATTCCCTCACAAAACAAAGGCCTGATATATGCAGGAACAAATCCCTCAAATGAAAAGGCATATTCCTCGCCAGCCTCCATGGCCATTTGACGAATGTTATTTCCATAATCGAATACCGGTATTCCTTGTTTTTGAAACTGCAACATGGCGTGAACTTGCGTGGCCATTGATTTTTTTGCTGCATCCACAACCTTGCCTGGATCAGTCTTTCTCGCCTCAATAGCCTGCTCCAAAGTCCAACCTGCGGGAAGATAACCGTTTAGAGGATCATGAGCACTGGTTTGGTCAGTGACCAGCGAGGGCTTTGCTCCACGTTGCAGCAATTCAGGATAAATTTCGGCAGCATTGCCTAAAACTGCAACGGAAATGGGTTGTTTTCTCTGGCATGAATCATCTATCCATGCCAGAGCTTCATCAAGATTAGTGGTGTATTTATCAAGATATTTGGTTTTAATGCGTTTTTCTATTCGGCTTAAATCACACTCAACTGCCAGAACACTCGCTCCTGCCATAGTACCTGCCAGAGTTTGCGCCCCTCCCATACCACCTAAACCACCAGTTAAAATCCAACGTCCGGTCAAATCCCCGTTATAATGTTTTTTGGCAGCAGCAACAAAAGTTTCATAAGTACCCTGAACAATTCCTTGTGAACCTATATAAATCCAGCTACCAGCGGTCATTTGGCCATACATCATCAGGCCTTTTTTATCCAGCTCGTTGAAGTATTCCCAATTAGCCCAGCGAGGAACCAAGTTTGAATTAGCAATAAGAACACGCGGAGCATCTTCGTGAGTAGTAAATACACCAACAGGTTTTCCTGATTGAATGAGTAATGTCTGATCATCATCCAATGCCTTCAACACGTGAACGATTTTATCAAAACAATCCCAATTTCGGGCTGCTTTACCAAGCCCGCCATAGACAATTAACGAATCAGGATCTTCTGCCACATCGGGATCCAGATTGTTACACAACATCCTTAAAGCCGCTTCAGTTAACCAACTTTTGGCTTGCTTTTCTGTTCCTCTACCTGCAGTAATTACCCTTTTATTCTTGTCTTTCATCAAGAACTCTCCATTTCTGTGAAAAATTACAAACATCATACACGAGACAACTTGGTGCGTGAATCTGACAATTAATTAAATTTTTCAGAGTAATTAATCGTTTTTAAAGCCTGTCTTACAGACAGGGCAAACGCATCTAAATTATGAACATAAATCTCCACCCTTTTGCCTACGTCCTGCGCTTTATGCGCAGGATCCATGCGATCTTAGTGCAGGCAAAGATCTGGATTCTGCGCATAAAGCGCAGAACGTAGGCGTCTTGGTCTTAGATAATACGTTTAGATGCGTTTACCCTGGTCTTATAGCGCATTAGTGGTTAATATCTTTCATCATGTGTTATCATTACTCGAAGTGGATTAAAAGAAATACTCTAAGTGAACAACCTATCAGACAAACATCCTAAGTCATTGCACATATTTTTTGCTACAGAGATGTGGGAACGTTATGGTTTCTACGTGGTTCAATCATTATTAGCACTGTATCTGGCTCTTTACTTTAAGTGGGATGACAAACAAATTTATGCCTTGGTTGGTTCCTTCACCGCATTAACTTATCTCTCCCCTTTATTGGGTGGCTGGATTGCCGACAAACTCATAGGTCAGAAAAGAGCAACTTTAGCCGGCGCTTTTATTTTGTTTTTAAGTTATTGTCTTTTGTCCACGCTTGATAATAATCTGGCGCTAACGGCATCTTTAGCTGGAATTGCGGTGGGTACCGGGTTATTGAAACCCAATATTTCATCTCTTCTTGGTAATGAATATGCAATAGACTCACCCAAAAGGGAAAGCGGCTTTACTATTTTTTACATGGGAATTACCACTGGAATCATTTTAGGCACAACCCTACCCAGCAAACTGGCAGAAAGTTTTGGCTGGTCGGGATCTTTTTTTAGTGCGGCATTGGGAATGATTGTTTCCTTTCTTGTATTTCTCTATGGCGTTCATCGATATAAAATCAAAGACTACAATCCCAATGTACTTGAGTTTGGCAAAAGCATCTATGCAATACTGATTCTGGCTGGTTTATGGACGCTTTCCTTCTACATTTTAAATTATCCAAATCTGGCTAATCTCGTTTTTGGACTGGTGGTATTATTTTCCGCTTTGTTTATTTTTTACTCCGTAAATAACGAAGACTCTAACCAGGCTCGGCAAACTTTGGTTATCGGTTTACTGTGCATTATATCGGTACTCTTCTGGGCATTTTATTTTCAAATGTTCATGTCTTTGACTTTGTTCATATCTCGAGTTGTAGAGCCGACCTTCTGTGGTATCAAATTCCCGCCACCTTATTACATTACGATACAAAGTTTGGGAATGCTGCCTATTGGATATTATTTGGCAAAAAAAAATCAGCATCACCACTTAATTGAACGGGGTTTGAGCACCGGAAAAAAATTCGTATTAGCCATGTCTTTGATGACGCTGGCCTACGCAGTTATTGCGTTTTCAAGCAGTTTTACCAGTAATAGCCTTTTATTATCACCATTATTAATTATTCCAGCATTTTTAATAATTTCTCTAGGAGAACTCTTAATTTCTCCTGTTGGTTTATCAGCAATAACCTTTCTTGCCGATAAAAACAAGGTGAGTACCATGATAGGCATATTTTTTGTGTCCCTTGGAATAGGTGGATTTCTATCAGGAAAATTAGCTACCTTGACAGCCATTCCCCCAGGTGAGACAAATATTGTTGTCTTAAAATCAGTTTACTCTGCTGCATTTACTTACCAATTAGGCATATTATTCGTATCTACCCTGGCATGTCTGGTTTTATATGCGGTAATAAAGTTTTTGTTAACTCATATTCAGGTATCTGAATAATGACGTTTAACCCTTTTTATATAAGCCATTTGCTGATATCATTTGGCGCTTTTTGATGGAAGATTAACACACCTATGTCTGATAACCTTATGTTAAATACCTTGTTAAAATCACTTGAAGACATTAATGCACTCAATGTTAAAGTGATTGACGTTCACAAACAAACCACCATTACTGACTACATGATTATTGCGTCTGGCCGTGCATCACGTCACGTAAAGGCCATTGCTCAAAAAGTCATGGAAGACATGAAGCTTGCGGGATTACCAGCACTTAGCTCCACAGGGCTTGAAAGTGGTGATTGGGCATTGATTGATTTTGGCGATTTCATTCTTCATGTCATGCAGGCCGAGAGCAGACAATTTTATAACCTTGAAGGATTGTGGGAAGAGCAACCTGCTTCTTGAACTTTCTATGTTAAAAATAACCATTATCGCTCTTGGTAACAAAATGCCCGACTGGGTAGTTAAAGGTTCAAGTGATTACATCAAACGCTTCAAAGACGGTATTTCATTAAAAATCATTGAAATTCCGTTAATAAGCCGCAGCAAATCATCAGACCTGTCTCGAATCATGGAAAAAGAATCCAATATGATCAGAGAGGCATTACCCGGTGGGGCAAGAATTATCGCTCTGGATATTGAAGGAAAAAGCTTTGGTAGTGAAGAATTAGCCGAAAAAATCACTCAGTTGCAACAGATTTCCAGTCATTTTTGCTTCATTATTGGTGGACCCGAAGGGCTTTCCAAAGATATTCTAAGTCGTTGTGATGAGCGCTGGTCTTTATCAAAGCTCACGCTTCCGCATCCACTGGTCAGAATAATCTTGCTCGAAACGCTATACAGAGCATGGACTATTATGAATAATCATCCTTATCACAAATAACAATCAAAAATCCTGTTCTTTAGTCATCTTGCTCGTTAACGGAGTAAAAAATCACCGAACTATGACGTACCCCATGTTAATGATGCCCTTGCACTATTTTTTAAAGTAATGAAAATCATCTTGCATGGATATTTGTTGGTAAATAATCCTGATTTAAGTTACTATCAGCAACTTGGTTTGTACTCTAAACTTTACTGTGTGCGATGCCTCTGAATCAGTCCTTCAAAAATTACCGTGCAGAATCACAAAACCAGCGTTTCAGGCTTAATTTACTAGTCGCTCTGTTGCTCATTCTGTCTTTAATTTTGATTCTCAGGTTAGCTTATTTGCAAATATCTGAATTCAAACGCTACCAAACGCTGTCGTTAAAAAATCAAATGAGTATTATTCCTATTGCGCCTCCAAGAGGGGTTATTCTTGATCGCAATGGAGTTTTGCTTGCCGAAAACGTACCTGTATACGTGCTGGAAGTGATACCAGAACACGTAAAAGACATGAAAACCACCCTGGAAAAACTGCGTGAATTACTGCCCTCAATTAGCGATGATGACATAGAAACATTCTATAAGGCTCGATCACAAAACCGTTCTTTCGTACCCATTCCCCTTAAACTGAAGTTAAATCAGGAAGAAGTCGCAACATTTGCAATCAACCAATATCGTTTTAAAGGGGTAAATATAAAAGCCCGGTTAATGCGCCATTACCCATTAGGTGAAATGACTGCTCATGCTCTAGGTTATGTAGGCAGAATCAATATAGACGAATTAAAAAAAGTAGATCCCACCAACTACCGTGCCACCAATTTTATTGGCAAGGCAGGTATAGAAAAATATTATGAAGATATTTTGCACGGTAAAGTAGGTTATCAGATGACTGAAACAGATGTCAGCGGGCGCACTCTAAGAGTCGTTAACAAAATTAATCCGCACTCTGGAGCCAAACTGTATCTCAGTCTTGATGTCAGACTTCAGGAAGCCGCTTACAACGCATTAAAAGGAAAACGAGGTGCCATTGTAGTTATTGATTCCCATAATGGCGAATTATTGGCTATGGTCAGCTCCCCAAGCTTTGATCCCAATATCTTTGTCGGAGGCGTAAGCACCAAAGATTACAAAATTTTATCCAATGCTTTGCAAAGACCTCTTTTTAACCGTGCAGTACGTGGCGTTTATCCTCCGGCATCAACGATTAAACCATTTGTAGGGCTGGCGGGACTGGATAAAGGTTTTGTCACCACCTCTTCCGAAATCTGGGATCCTGGCAAGTTCAAATTACCTACCGCAAGTCATGTTTACAGAGATTGGAAAAAAACAGGACATGGCGTTGTTAATTTTAAACGGGCTATCGCTGTCTCTTGCGATACGTATTTTTATCAATTAGGTCATAAAATGGGAATAGCCAATATTGAAGACATGTTGGTTAAATTTGGACTTGGACAACTCACTCACGTTGATCTTCATGAGGAGGCTAACGGTATTGTTCCCAGCGCTCGTTGGAAAAAACAAACCAAAGGCGTTTCCTGGTATCCAGGCGACACATTAATCTCGGCTATAGGTCAAGGTTTTATGTTAGCAACTCCCCTGCAAATGGCAAACGCTACTGCATCTCTGAGTCAACATGGCCAAAGGTTCAGGCCACATTTACTCACCAAAACGGTAAACAGCGATACAGGAGAAATTGAAGAATACAAACCTGTAGAAGAATACCCCGTCTATCTAAAAGACGAAGCCAATTGGGATATTGTAGCCGATGCCATGCACAGCGTGCTGACCAGTAATGAAGGTACTGGATATCGGTTTGGACGCAATCCACCCTACCCTGTTGCCGGAAAGACCGGAACAGCCCAGGTATTCAGCGGCAGGCAGTATGAAAAATCAAAATACGAAGACATCCCGGAGGCACTTCGTGATAACTCCTTGTTTATCGCATTTACTCCGGTTGACAAACCAGACATAGCGATTGCCGTTGTGGTTGAGAATGATGTCATTGCATCAACAGTAGCTCGTAAAGTCCTCGACGCCTATTATCAAATACATCCGATTAAAGTGAATCCATGAACAGACATCATTCCAAACCCGTGTACCGATTTACTGCAAAAGCGCTGCATTTGGATTTTCCATTGCTTGGTTTATTATTGACCCTCATTACTTTTGGTCTTTTGATCCTTTACAGTGCATCTAACGCCAATATGGGTATGATTTTACGTCAATCCATGCGACTTATTATCGCATTATTGATCATGCTGGTTCTTGGATTTATTCCCCCTCATAAATATAAAATCTGGACTCCATGGATTTATGGCACGGGTTTAGCGCTTCTTTTGGCGGTTATGTTAATGGGAAAAATTGGCAAGGGAGCGCAACGATGGCTTGAGCTTGGGCTTTTTCGTTTTCAACCATCTGAAATAATGAAACTTGCGGTTCCCATGATGGCTGCCTGGTATTTTGATCGCCAAGCGAATCCGGGAAGTCTGCGCTCTATATGCATTGCCGGAATAATCATTTTTATTCCAGCACTCTTGATTGCCAAACAACCTGACCTGGGTACTGCAATAATGGTTGCGTCAGCAGGGTTGTGTGTGGTATTTCTTGCCGGAATTCGTTTTAAATTAATTTTATTGCTGATCATACTGATGGGTTTGGCTGTTCCAGTTGTATGGCACGTCATGCACGATTACCAAAAACAACGAGTTTATACTCTACTCGACCCCGAACAAGATCCACTGGGTGCCGGTTATCATATAATCCAATCCAAAATAGCTATAGGATCAGGCGGGCTAATGGGTAAAGGCTGGCTAGAGGGCAGCCAATCCCATTTAAATTTTTTACCAGAACATGCAACGGATTTTATCTTTGCAGTAAGCGGTGAAGAATTTGGCTTTGCTGGTGGATTTGCCATTATTGCACTTATTGTTTTAATCTCGTTGAGAAGTTTGAATATTGCCAGTAATGCCCAAACCAGCTTTACCCGATTGCTTGCCGCAAGCCTTGCCATGTCTTTCTTTTTATCCGGTTTTGTAAATATAGGCATGGTCATGGGAATTATACCAGTCGTGGGAATTCCTCTCCCATTGGTTAGCTATGGCGGCACTGCTATGGTTACATTTTTAGCCAGTTTCGGGATATTAATGTCTATCAGTTCGCATCGAATTTTATTTAACAGCATCAATTAAAACCGGTTATGACAATTGGCGTTGCACTTACAGCAACGCCGCTACCGGCCCGTAGCTTCTT
Source organism: Legionella worsleiensis (assembly GCF_001467535.1). Lineage (GTDB taxonomy): Bacteria > Pseudomonadota > Gammaproteobacteria > Legionellales > Legionellaceae > Legionella > Legionella worsleiensis. The sequence continues at coordinate 366,899 of NZ_LNZC01000002.1, read as the reverse complement.
CTGTGGATTATACAAGGTCCCAAACGAACTAAAGCCTCTCTATGTGCAACTGTAGGGTATCCTTTATGATCCGCAAAACCATATCCAGGGTAAATTTTATCAAGCTCCTCCATTTCCTCATCACGTAATACCTTCGCAAGAATAGACGCAGCACTTATCGCAGGAATCAGGCTGTCCCCCTGAACAACAGCCTTACAGGGCATAGAAATTTTGGGAATATGAATGCCGTCAACCAAAACAGCTTCAGGCACAACAGGCAAAGCCTCTACCGCCCGCTGCATTGCCAGCAAGGTGGCATGATGAATGTTTAATGCATCAATTTCCTCAACTTCTGCTCGTCCATAAGCAAATGCTAAAGCGTTTTCTTTAATCTCTAATGCCAGCTGCTTGCGTTTTTTTTCACTCAATTTCTTTGAGTCTGCAAGCCCTGCGAGAGGCTCTTTTAAAATAACAGCAGCTGTAATTACAGCACCTGCCAAGGGGCCTCGCCCAACCTCATCTACTCCGGCAATTATTAAAGCGTTATCAAAATCCATTGTATTATTCTCTCTAATCAGTAAGGTGTGAGATAATACCCCGATAAAATTGATTTATCACCTAAGAAATGCGATCATGCGTACAAATTATTAGCAAATGAAGAACCATGAATAAAATTCGATGCGCCGTAATTGGTGTTGGTTATCTGGGTCGATTTCATGCCCAAAAATATAAATTAATTCCTAATGCAGAATTGGTTGGCGTGTGCGACAGAAATCCTGATGTAAGCACTGCGGTAGCCAATGAGCTGAATGTAACCCCTTTTTTTGATTATCGTGATTTATTTGGCAAAGTTGATGCGGTCAATATAGCCGCTACAACAAACAAACATTATGAAATTGCAAAAGCATTTTTGGAACAAGGCATACATGTTTTAATCGAAAAACCAATAACCGAAACCGTAGCTGAGGCAGAAGAGTTAATCCATCTTGCAGCAGCTCATAACGCCAAGCTCCAAGTCGGTCACCTGGAACGATTTAATGCAGCTCGCCTTGCGGTAGAGCCTTATTTGGATAACCCCTTATTCATTGAATCCGAGCGTCTTGCTCCTTTTAATCCAAGAGGAACCGATGTCAATGTGATTCTGGATTTAATGATTCATGATATTGATATCATTCAAAATATGGTTAAAAGTCCAATTTCCTCTATTGTTGCACAAGGAACGCCAATATTGACCAAAGAAATCGATATTGCAAACGCCAGAATAACTTTTGCAAATCAATGTGTGGCCAACGTCACGGCAAGCCGCATCAGCTTTAAAACAGAGCGAAAAACTCGAATTTTCCAAAAAAATTCCTATATTTCGATTGATTATCATAAAAAAAAGTTTGCTGTATTTAAAAAAGGGACTGGTGAATTATTTCCAGGAATTCCTGATATTACCAGTGTTTCTCAAGAGTTCGAAAAAGGCGATGCCTTACTAGAAGAAATAAAAGCGTTTATCCATTGTATTGAACAAGACCACACGCCGCTGGTAACAGGACAAGAAGGACGTGATGCGCTGCAAACAGCAGAACAAATTACATCGCTAATCCATAATAATCTCAGCGAACACTATGCTTAACACGAAACATGTAGTCATTGTTGCAGGCGAAGAATCCGGTGATGTGCATGCGTCAGTTTTAATAAATCAGTTAAAAATGGCATATCCCGGCATACGCATTAGCGGTATAGGCGGCAAACACATGCAAAAAGCCGGTGCTGAGCTTATTTCTGATTTGGCACGTTATGGCGTTACTGGATTTACTGAGGTATTTGCCTATTTTAATATCATTCGTAATGCATTTAATGCTATAAAACATCATCTTAAAACTCAAAAACCCGATTTATTAATTCTTGTTGACTATCCCGGCTTTAATTTAAGATTAGCAAAATATGCAAAGAAAATATTAGGGCTGAAAATTCTCTACTACATCAGTCCACAAATTTGGGCCTGGAAAGCTAATCGAATACATACGATCAAAGAGTGTATTGATAAAATGGCAGTAATTCTGCCTTTTGAAAAATCAATTTATGAGCAGGCTGGTGTACCAGTGTGTTTTGTTGGGCATCCTCTCGAAAAAAAAATATCGTCTACTCCCGATGCTGTATCCTGCAGAAAAGCTCTGCAATTACCATTAGATTCGCCTGTATTTGCTCTTCTGCCAGGAAGTCGCACCCATGAAATCGAACGCCATATGCCTGTTCTAAGAGACACAGCGAAACGAATACATGACGAAAACCCAAAGATACATTTTGTTATTCCCATTGCAGGTACTGTTAATGAAGAGAACATTCTCTCCTTTTTTAGAGAACTCAATCTACCCATTACCTTTGTGCAGGGCAAAGCTTTGGAATGTATGTCAGCTGCTGATTTTGTTATCGTTGCATCTGGAACCGCATCACTTGAGTGTGCTTTGCTCCAAAAACCTATGTGCATCATATATAAATCTTCATTTTTAACCTATCTCATGGCCATGCGCTTGATTAAAGTGAAATATCTTGGCTTGTGTAACCTTCTGGTTAATAAAATGATGATCAGCGAATTTTTACAATACGATTGTAATGCTATTGAAATATCTCGATATATTTCTCGTTTTCATGAAGATTCTGAGCAGCCAGACAAAATGATCAATCAGCTTTCGGCCCTAAAAGAGTCTTTGTCCGCAAACAAATCCGACTGCTCTTTGTTTGAACTCGTAGAGAGTGAATTGTCCTAAAAAAATGCGTGGTTTTCTTTAGAAAATATAGATAATCAATTAACCTTCATGTACAATAAATCTTGCTTTCATTTATTCAAGTGCGAGCAATTGGATTGTATGATTTAATTAATAATAAGGAAGTTAAGATGAATGTCATTGATACACAAGCGGCGACTCAAAGCATCAAACAAGAACAAGGTCTACAAGATTTAGTGTACAGTTTGGTTACCCGCTTTCTTGCCGAAAATAAATCCAAATCAATTGATGATCTTTATGACATGATTTTGTCAGAAGTTGAGCCACCTTTACTTCAGGCCGTTATGGAAAAACGCCGTGGCAATCAATTGCAGGCTGCCAAAATGTTGGGAATCAGCCGTGGTACCATCAGGAAGAAACTACAACGTTATTTCGGCACCAAATATTTTCGCTTAACTGACGAATAAAACCTGCTTATTCGGATCAGGCTCGTTTAACGAGCCTTTTTTTTTACCAAGATCCCGGCCGGGGTGCTTCACTGAAAAAATGGCGAACATTCAGTCTTAAGTGGTGCTCTTGAAAAACCCTGTCGCATCAATTAATTTTATTCCCTGCCCAAATAGGGGTTCTTCCACAGGATCCCTATAAGTTGTTTTATCATTTAAAATTACATGCCTGCTTTTATATGTTGTACCTATATCTTAGGTAATTAATACGATAGTTCTTCAAGAAACTCTTCTAAATTATGAATTACCGCCCTAAGAGATTGGTTCAACTGGCTTATTTCTGCAACTTTAAAATCTTTGGTTGCTATAGATTGCATCATGAATCCCTGCTTTTCCAGTTCCATGCAGGCTTTTTGAGCTTTTTCGGTCAGAAAAAAGTGATAACAGCGTTTATCTTTTTTATTTTGCTTTCGCCGGATTAATTCATCACGTTCCATACGCTCCAAAATACCCACAACAGTTGGCTGCTTCAATCCGGAACTTTTGGTAAGTTCTTTTTGATTTTGACCGTCTTTTTCCCAAAGTCTAACCAAAAAAATAGTCTGGCTGTATGTAACTCCCAGTTCTTCCAAATTGATATTGGCCGTACGCTCGAATAAACGAGCTGCCTTTTTTATTAAAACGCCGGTATGTTCATCAAGATTAAATGTCATTTCTTCCCCGTATTAGGGCTTCTTAGTGGGAATTTACGTAATTTCCCAGAACACCCTTTCACCCCTTTTTCTCTTAGGGCGTTAGCTAGTAAATTGTTTTATTTATTATTCAGGTTCAGTCAACCCATTTTTTATTGATTACCAACATGTCGCATTGCGACAAAAAAGTAAAGCTATGACTGACTTTGGAGTATTTCACAAAAAAAAATATGTGCATTAAAGAACTTTTTTATCTGGAATTGATTATTCAAATCCATTTAATAAATTGTCCACTTGAATAGAATACACATCAATAAAAGCCCTTTTTACCGCCCCTATTTTTTGATAAAAATTTTGCCCTTGCATATTATCCTTCATGCACCACAGATTCAAACGCCCAATATTTTTTTCTTGGGCAATTAAAGCGAGTTGATCCATATAGTTGATTCAGATCATTAACTCGCACTGTTCTGATGGTATAATCAACACTGGTTTTATCCATTCACTCCTCATATCACTCAGAAAGCTAATCGGTTGAGATTCAAAAATTGACCACCGTTTTTAAAGAAAAGAGCCAGTATACAGTTAACCACAGTAAAGCTAAATGATGCAGCTTATATTTTATTATTAGTACACAATAAAAAGATGGCTGACACTGAAATACGAAAAGAATTCTATAAAATTATTTTGCAGTAAACATCACAACAGCTCATCCCCAAAAATAAAAAATCCGCACTATATGCCAGCGTTTTATCTGGCGGCAATATTATAAAAAGAAAATGTCATTATTCAAGCCAAATAAACGAGCATCAATCAAACCAGAGTCTACAGCCCAAACCAGCAAGGAGTTCAGAGGGTAGTTATGGTAATCCCTTACCTCTTGCAAAGTCTTTTTTTAAGTGAACCAGATAAATTACATAGGACGCTATATATATTGACAAGCTCATTGTCTCCGAGTAATCTGCCCTCTGAGAGCACTCTCTCTTTGTTCAATATTTTGAAAGGATATCAGATGTTAATAAATAATTTGCGTTTTATCTCCCTGGCTTCATTACTCTTCGCCGGTACCGCTTTTTCAGGCACTTCCGCTCCTTTACTTGCTGTCGTTGAAGAAAATGCCAATCATGTCAGTATCTATAATCCGGAATCTGGCAAAAAACTCGGCAGCTTGGAAATTGGCTTTTTACCGCATGAAATCGCAGTAACCAAAGATGGAAAAACAGCTTATGTCAGTAATTTCGGCATTAGGGATTATGATAGTGGCTCGGGTACGCCGGGAGCATCTATTTCAGTCATTGATTTACCAAGCCTAAGTGAACAATATCGTTTATATACTTTCGATCCGGCGGATTATAAAGATTATGAGCAAATTGATAGTGCACCGCACGGCGTCAAATTACGTCCTCCTTATGAAAACCAACTATTCGTCAACGTTGAAAAAGGACACAAAGTGTTGGTTTTTGATGTTAATGAGAAAAAACTGGTTAAACAAATTCCTGTAAATTCTAATACGCATAATCTGTATTTTTCTCCTGATGGCAAAACCTTATGGTTGATGGCTGGCAAGGATGGAGTCATACGTGTCGATGCAGATTCGGGACAGGTTACCGGTTCAGTAACACTTCCCACTGCGGTGCGCGGACTTAAGTATACGCCTGACAATCGCTATTTGATGGCTTCAGCAGTAAATCAAATTGTTTTTATTGACCCAGATAGCATGACAATTCAAAGACAGTTCAACAACTTGGGGGTTGGCCCAATTCTATATTCCGATATAACGCCTGATCAACGCTATATCATCGCACCGGCTGCCTTTGATCATCAAGTCATTGTTATTGATGTCGCATCGGGTAAAGTCATTAAACGACTGGTTACCGGATTGAACCCGATAAATGTCCTTATAAGCACTGATGGTCAATTTGCTTATATATCCAATGCAACAGATAAACACATTTCCAAAATTGACCTTAATTCCTTTGAGGTAACGTCCTTCCGAACTCATGAAGGACCAAATGGATTAGCCTTTATTCCCTCTTTTAAGAATAAGGCACATAAAACCCTGACATTGGGTGTTGCACTACCCTTCACCGGTTCAGATGGCCTCAAGGGACGAGAAATGATGCGTGGTTACGAATATTGGCGTAGTACTCTGACGAAAGCAGGTGGACTTGTCATTGATGATCAGGCTTATGATGTAAACATTGTTTATCTGGATACGGAATCTCAACCTGAGAAACAGACAACCCTGACCCAAGAATTGATTAGCCAATACAAAGTACAAGTTTTGCTCTCCACTTACGGTGATGCAGCTTATGCACTTGAAAAAAAACAAGCAGAGTCGGCGCAGATCCTGATTACCCCAAAACTCACCGAAGCGATGCCGTGGCAGCCTGATGATCTGGCCAGAGGGCATGATTATTTTATAACGACGCATCTCTATGAGCGAGGTTATATTGCACAATATAATTTTAAACCGTCATCTTGGTCAGCTCAAGCCACAACGACAGGCTTGCTTCTACAAAATGCGCTGCAAACAGCTCATTGCCTGGATAAGGATACAGTGACCAGAGTATTCGATGAAAACCACTTTGATTTCTTTTATCCTTACAATAATGGGAGTGTCAAATAATGTTTCTAATCATGCGAGTTTTATTAATTCTAGGAAGCATGATAAATTCGAGCTTTGTTTTCTCTGCAGCTTCCATAGATTATGTCTTTGCTCCAGAGGATCAAAGACATGTGCTTTATGTTCCAGATCATAACACACGTTCCCCAGCAATTCTGTTATTACATGCCAGTACAGGTATTGAAAAAGTAAATTACGATTGGGCGACACGCCTTAAAGATCGTGGGTATGTTGTTTATATGATTGACAGCTTCAAACCTCGAGGCTGGGAAGACAGGCGTTCAGTTGGTTGGGAAAAAGCAACCCAGGCACAACTCGAAGATGTGTTACCAGCTTATGAATACCTTCGTCAGCTCCCTTATGTTGATGCGTCACGCATTGGTATCCTTGGTTTTTCCATGGGAGGATTTGATGTGCTTAACGTTATGGAAGCAAACCCGGCTTCTGTGCAAAGATGGCATAATTTGCCATTCAAAGCTGCTGCTTCATTTTATCCCGTATGCCATCGTATTGCTGCAAGTACACAACTACGTAAAAACACCAAAGTGTTCATAGGCGAGGATGACGACAGAGCCCCCACATCCGATTGCATCCGTTTAATAAAAAACAGTCATTCATCAGATAATCCAGTATCGATTTTGATTTATCCGAACGCATTGCATGGATTTGATAACTTTGAATTCCCAGAGTCCAAAGAAATTGTTGATGAACAAGGCGAACATTATCATATTGGTTTTAATGAGCAGGCCAGACAAAAATCCCTGAAGGATCTGCCCGATTTTTTTGATGCTGTTTTAAAATAAATTTATGAGGAACCTTGAATAATGACAACAATTGCTATCGTAGGCATGGGAATCAGTGTTACAGCTAGCTTTTGTCAAATAGTTAACCATTTGTTATCTATAGAGCCACAGCTTGAATCCGACATAACCATTGCGCTTTTTGAAACTAGGGAAGATCATTTTGCTACAGGAGCCGCTTATAGGATAGATGCACCGCATATTTGGACGTTAAACAATCCAGCAAAAGATTTCAAATTTATTCCAGACGCACAACCTTTGAGCGACTGGATTACAGATAATCTTGCGAATTTACGAATCCAATTTCCGGAAATGAATGAAGAATATTGTCCTCGTGCAGTAGTAGGGCATTTTCTTAAGGCGCTCTATGCTAGCCACAAAAGTAAAGCGGAACTTCACGGTATAAAGGTAATCGAGCATTTTGAGAAAGTTCTTGATTTCGATCCACTGGACGCTGATAGATGGTCACTTAAAACACAAACATTACAAATTGAAACCGATTTTTTGTTTTTGTGTTTCGGACATGTACCTGCACATCATTACCCTCATCTGGAATCAAAACCCGGCTATTATTCAGTAACAACGCCACTCTCCGCTTTCGATGACATCCCTTCAGATGCGCCTGTTTACATATTGGGTGGACAAGCCAGTTTTGTTGATTATGTTGTTTGGCTGGCAGTAACTAAAAACCACCAGGGAATGATGACATCCGTAACCAGAAACCCATCCATCATTACGACAAAAGGCAACCCGGATACTTGTGATCCAGCACCTTTGGAAGTACTAAAAGAATCGCTCCTCACTCACACGCCATGCAGTATGCCGTTTTCATCAGCCAGGGATTTTTTTTGGAGAACATATAAAATGGCTGCAAAAGATCCAATTGATCCTCAGGCACAACCGTCTACATTGACAGCGTTATCTTATCAACTGGCTAAATATGAAAAACAAACTTTACTGCCAGAATCGACACCTTGCGGAAACATCGATGAATTACGAGCCTTTGTTAAAGCCTTCTATTTCAATGGTACCTATGAAGCATTTTGGTCTGCATTAACAGCCGAGGGTAAAGAGTCTTTTAACAGATTAATGTACACGCAAATAATGGCGTATTTAACAGGCATTACTCCTGTTAATACACGATTATTATTAGAATTATACAATTGCGGTCGAGTTATTGAAAAATCGGGATTGGTAGATGTTGAGTATGATGAAGAAAGTCAGGAGTTTTTACTTCGCTTTTCAGAGAGTGGGGTAGAAAAGGCAAAATACCTAATCGATACTTCAGGCTATAGCTATGACCTTACCTATTGCAACCTGGACTCACCTTTGCTTCAAAGTGCTTTAGTAAAAGGAGTACTGGTTCCAAAACCCTTTGGTGGTATTGAAATAAATGACGCCGGTCAGCCTAAAAATATCAATGGAAAAGTTCAACCCACCCTCTTTTGCATTGGACCGGTTGCTTCTTTTGGTGATAAATACCCGACACCGCACGCTTCTTTTATGGTTTACAATGCCTCGGATAAAGCAGCAACAATACTGGGTGATTATTTGAAGATGCCGTCTGGTACCAGTCAAAGCCTCAATAACTATTAATCAGGATAACACCATGTTTACTCAATTGATTCTATATATTTTTATCCTGATTTATCTTATTAATAATGCTTTTTCTGTTCGGCAAAGTATCCCTTCAGTATAACGCAACCACTCACTACATTTAAATTTTAAGGACGATTTATATGATAATGCCAAGAGTAAGAAACCCAATATCAATAATTTTAATACTTGTTTATTCTAGTAGTAATTTGTTTGCAAGTACGATAGAAAATACACCAATAAACCAGAAAATAAAAATTGTAGGAAGAGAGGAAGGATTAGCATTTTTTAACCTTAATGTAACAACCTTTTATTTTACTGAAAAAGAATGTGGAACTGATTGTAGGCGCATTATGTTAACTTCAAATGAACATAATACCACTGGAACAATATCATTTACCCTCCAGGATAGGCATTACTGTCATGCTTCCGAGGGTAAGATCACTATTCCTTTTACTAACAATGGTAAATACATTACCACTCCTTTAAAAACATATAAGGTACGCCTTATGAGTCAATGGTGCCCATCTATATGGCAGGATGTCATCGTCACGGGAGACCCAGAAAATGGGTTTAAAATTAAGATTTATAGAGCAACTGAATGAAAACTCATTAACTAAGTCAAAAGCCATCTTTGATGGCTGCCTAAATGTTCTATTATGATAAGTAAAGGGATAGAAGTAACAAAAGGAGATTCTGGAGGGGCCTGATTGAGCGATATGCAGTGTTTTAAATGATAAATAACGACAGACTCGTTGGATTATTCAAATGCATAGTGAAATTACTTTGGGCTGCCTAATGGAGCTGTGCATAATATGTGACCCATCGTAGGTTTACTCAGGTATGTTAAAAAAATCCTCCCCCTGCGTTTTATTTAATGCTCCTCTAAAAATACGAAAATTCTGGTAATCCCTCATTACATTCGGGATGACGAGAGAGTTCGTCATTCTGAGCTTTGCAATGGATCTCCTAAAAATGGCAGGATACCAAATTCAGGAGATCGCTCATTGCATTCGAGGTCACGAAGTACGCTTAGAGATGCTATTTATTATGAAGCAGCAAGAAGCTTGTTCACTCGATTGACGAAATCAGCCGGATTATCCAATTGACCGCCCTCAGCTAAAACAGCCTGTTCGAACAACATAGTCACCCATAACTCGAACTGACTGTCATCCTGAATATCATGCAATCTTTTGATCAATACATGTTCTGGATTAATCTCAAATATGGGTTTACTGACGGGTACTTGCTGTCCTGCTGCTTGCAAGATCCTTTGCATTTCAAGTCCCATGTCTTGCTCATCGGCAATAATACAAGCTGGTGAGTCTGTTAATCGGTTAGTAATCAGTACGTCTTTAACTCGCTCACTTAAAATGGTTTTAATGTGCTTGATAACTGGCTCAAGTGTTTTTTCCTGCTCTTTGATCTGCTCAGCAGACTCTTCGTCATTAAACTCTACTTTTCCTTTGGAAATTGATTGCAGTTTTTTGCCAGCAAATTCACTCATATAGCCCACAAGCCACTCATCAATTTTGTCACTAAGTAACAAGACTTCTATACCTTTTTTCTTGAATATTTCAAGATGAGGACTGTTTTTCGCTGCGTTATAGCTCGATGCCGTAATATAATAAATTTTATCCTGACCTTCCTTCATACGGCCTACATACTCTTCCAAAGTAACTTCCTGTTTTTCAGAACCGCTCACGGTCGTAGCGAAGCGTAGTAATTTGGCAATTGCTTCTTTATTTGCAAAATCTTCTACAGGCCCTTCTTTAAGTACCAAACCAAATTCATTCCAAAATTTTTGATAAGTTTCTTTATCATTTGTACTCATTTTTTCCAGCATAGCCAGAATACGTTTGGTACAAGCAGCACGAATACTTTCTACCTGTTTGTTGTCCTGTAAAATTTCTCGAGATACATTGAGAGGCAAATCACTGGCATCTACAATACCTTTTACGAATCGTAAATATCGTGGCAAAAATTGTGTTGCATCATCCATTATAAATACACGTTTAACATACAGCTTTAACCCATGTTTTGATTCATGTTGCCATAAATCGAAAGGCGCATGGCTTGGGATATACAGTAACGTGATGTACTCATGCTTTCCTTCAACATGATTGTGCGACCAGGAAAGAGGATCCATGTAATCATGAGAAATGTGCTTATAAAGCTGTTTATATTCCTCATCGCTAACATCTGATTTTTGCATGGTCCATAATGCGGTGGCCTTATTCACCGTTTCGAATTCATTGGATTCTTTATCTTCTTCCGAGACTTTTTTCATCTCTATTGGCCAACAAATATGATCTGAATATTTGCTGATAATGGACCGAATTCTCCAGTTACTTAAAAACTCATCGTTTTCATCTTTCAAATGCAATGTTATTTCTGTTCCACGAGACTCTTTCTTCTCATAGCCAATGGTGAATTCACCATCTCCATGAGATTCCCATACAATCGCCTCTTCCGCTTTTAAACCGGCACGTCGACTTTTAACAGTTACTTTATCAGCGACAATAAATGCAGAATAGAACCCTACTCCGAACTGGCCTATTAATTGAGAATCTTTTGATTGTTCACCTGTGAGCTGACTCATAAATTCTTTGGTGCCTGATTTGGCTATGGTACCCAAATTCTCAACCGCTTCATCCCAACTCATGCCTATACCGTTATCAGATATAGTGATGGTTTTCAGTTTTTCATTAACCCCAATTGTAATTTTTAAATCAGAATCGCTTTCATAAAGCGAACTGTTAGAAAGTGCTAAAAAGCGTAATTTATCAAGCGCATCTGAGGAATTGGATATTAATTCACGAAGAAAAATTTCTTTATTGCTGTACAATGAATGGACAACCAAGTGCAGCATTTGCTTGACTTCGGTTTGAAAGCCCATTGTTTGTTGTTTGCTAACCATTACACGATCTCCTGTTCTTCATTTAAGAAATAATGGTTCCTATATGAGGGTATATTCTTAAATTTCAAGTAGCAGTGGATAATTAATCCGCAATTACTTACAAATAAAACCTGTTATTCAAACAGATACTATCACTCAGGATTGTCTTAAAGCATTACCACTCAAATCCAGCCATAGTCAGGGTTCCTCCTGAATGAATAATCAATACATTACCTTGCAAATGCTGTTGTTCTGTAAATTGTCTTGCAGAATGAAATAATTTTGCAGAATAAATGGGATCAGCCAGTATGCCTTCTTCACGAGCCAAACGTTTGATTTCACACCGAATGGTATGATTTAAAGAACCAAATGACTTCGCAGTAGAGGGATAAAAACAATGAACTTTATGAGGGATCATCCCTATCCAATCATAGAGCTTCGTTTTAAACGTACATTCATCATCAGCCAGTAACAGCACATAAATCATTGCCTGGTGATTGATATCAGTCAACCCCTTAATTAATCCAGCAGCTGAAAAGCCTGTACCGGCATCAACAAAAATGTGTTGAAATTTGATTCCTGTTAGCTTTTCATTATCTATAATGTCCTTGGCAAGGCTTATAGCACCCTCCATTGCGGCCGTAACACTGGCTCCTTCTGTAAGAACAAATCCCGGCTCTTTAAGATCTTTAAGGTACTTATTGGCGAGATCATTAACAACTGACCAATCATTCCTGTTCACCCAAACAATTTCGTGTTCTTCCAGAAATAGACGACTTAATTTAAAATTACCCCGTATTTCAGCAGTTTTCGGCTGAAGCAAAAAAGCGGTAACCCTCATTTGAAACTCTCTTGCGATTTGCAAAGCAGCGAGCAAATTATTGGACTGTGGCCCAGCTATAATGATTAAATGCTTGATGCCCTCATGAAGTAAATAAGGCATTAAACTGGCATATTTACGAATTTTTGAGCCACTGATACCACAGCCCAATTCATCATCTCTTTTGGCGTAACACACCACCCCATGATTAGGGAAGTGATTGAGCCTATGAATTCTGCTTGATAAATTCCACATACGAAGCCCAAACCTGTTATAAACTTAGTGATCTCTGATAAAATCCAAATGATGAGCTGATGAGGATGATTCATTGAATCGGTATCCGGTATCGTTAAACTGTTTTATGCCATCAACTGAATCAATTCTATTGTGCATCAAATATTTTGCCATTAATCCCCGCGCTTTTTTAGCATAGATGCCTATCATTTTAATTTGGTTATTTTTATGTTCATAAAAATTAATAGTCACAACAGGATAGTTAATTTTTTTTATATCAATGGCTTTAAAGTACTCACTAGATGCCAAATTAATTAAAACAGGGTTTGGATCATGAGCCAAATGTTCGTTTAAAGCAGCAGTGACTGGCTCACGCCAAAAATCGTAGAGATTTTTTCCTTGAGGATTGTTTAATTGAACCCCCATCTCAAGTCTATAGGGCTGAATTCTGTCCAAGGGTTTTAGAAGCCCATAAAGACCCGATAAAATGCCTAAATGCGATTGTGAATAAATGATGTCGTCATAATTCCAGGTTTTGGCTTGTAATCCTTGATATACATCACCCTGAAATAAATACAAAGCCGGATATGAATCTAAACCAGAAACGTCTGCACATTGAAAGCGTTGATATCGGTCGTAATTTAAAACAGCCAAATCCCTGGATAAATCCATTAATTGTGCAATATCCTCACTAGTCTTGGATTTCATTATTTTTGCCAACAAAAGCGCCCTGTTAATTAAAACGGGTTCCGTTGTTTCGTTGGGAAAAGGTTTGGTAATGGGTAATAACTTTTTTGCAGGAGACAAAAGAGTAAACATGAGCGGCATACCTGTGAACACGAATAACAATCAGCCTAATCTAACAGCATTTAAAAAAAACGCCAAGCCCAAAAGCAACACCAGAGACTTATGGTATCTCATTTTGAGTTAGTACCGTTATGACACATCTCATTCCATGCGTGTCTGGTAATGAGAAAAATCGATGTTTTTTTAGTTTCTTCTGGTTCCCGGAACCATACCCACTCGAGGTCTATGCATAAAAATAGTAATATTTTCACTGGTAAGAAGCACTTCACCTTCAGAATTAATGATCTGAACAGCTAATGTATGTTTTCCCCTGTAAATTCCATTTAACTGAAAGACCAGATTCGGCTGAGGTTCACCCATTGGAGCACCATCAAACAAAAGTTGCAAATTATCTCCATCAGCCAGTGCAGGCTCCATTTCAACAGCGACCAGAACAAATCCTTGATTATTTCGTATAGTGGCTTCATTAAGTGGTTGAATGATTGCAATTTTTGTGTATTGATTTTGTTCTTCTTGGGCTGTTGATTGTTGTTCCTGATTTTGCTGACCACCCGTATTTTGGCCTACAGGAGGTGAATACCCTGGAACATTAGGAATAGTGATTTGTTCTGAACCAGGATGAGGCTTATCGCTAAAATGAACTACTCCTTGGCTGTCAATCCATTTGTAAATTTGCGCATGTGCAACACTAATCATCAAAAAAGATGTAACAGCCAGAAGTAGCCTAATCATTGGTTGATTCCTTAGAGACTGTAATAAAGCTCAAATTCATAAGGATGCGTCAAGCTTCTGATTTTGGTGATTTCTTCTTCTTTCATCGCAATATAATTGTTAATGAAATCTCGGGTAAACACATCACCGTGCAACAAAAACTCATGATCCGTTTTCAGATGATCCATAGCCTGCTCCAGTGAAGAACACACAGTCGGAACATCAACAAGTTCCTCAGGCGGCAAATCATAAAGGTCTTTATCCATCGGTTGACCTGGATGAATTTTTTTCTGAATTCCATCAAGACCAGCCATCATCATAGCGGCAAAAGCCAGATAAGGATTAGCTGTTGGATCCGGAAAACGCACTTCAATGCGGCGACCTTTAGGATTATTCACATGCGGAATACGAATTGCAGCGGAGCGATTTCTAGCTGAATAGGCTAATAAAACCGGCGCTTCAAACCCAGGAACCAACCGCTTGTAACTGTTAGTTGATGGATTGGTAAAAGCATTTAGCGCACGAGCGTGTTTAATAATTCCACCAATATAATAAAGTGCGGTATCAGACAAACCAGCATATTGATCGCCTGAAAATAAATTGACGCCGTCCTTGGTTAAGGATTGGTGGCAATGCATGCCGCTTCCGTTATCCCCAACTAAAGGTTTAGGCATAAATGTAGCAGTTTTGCCGTAATTATGAGCCACGTTATGGATGACGTATTTTAAAATTTGTATTTCATCTGCTTTTTGAGTCAGGCTGTTAAAGCGGGTAGCGACCTCACATTGGTTTGCGGTTGCCACTTCATGATGATGCGCTTCAACTACAGTACCCAAAGATTCTAAAGTCAAGCAAATAGCAGATCGGATATCGTGTGAGGAATCAACTGGAGGTACAGGGAAATAACCACCTTTTAAGGGAGGACGATGACCTATATTGCCACCTTCCATTTCTTTACCAGAATTCCATTGTGCTTCATCAGAGTCTATTGCATAAAAAGAACCACTGATATTAGTTTCCCAGCGCACATTATCAAAAAGGAAAAACTCAGGCTCTGGACCAAAATTTACAACGTCTGCAATTCCAGTAGATTGCAAATAGGCTTCGGCACGTTGAGCAATAGAACGAGGGCAACGCTCATAACCAAGCATGGTCTGAGGGTCAACAACATTACAACGTATAAAAAGAGTATTATCCTGAAAAAAGGGATCAAGCTTGATTGAATTTAAATCAGGTAGCAGTGCCAAGTCAGACTGATGGATTTTTTGCCAACCTTTGAAGGAAGAGCCATCAATCAACTTTCCATTTTTGATAAAATCATCGTCTATTGCTGAAACGGGTAGAGAAATATGCTGTTCTTTACCACGAATATCAGTAAATCTCAGATCAATAAATTTTGCATCATGTTCCTTTATTGCATCAAGTACTACATTTATACTCATTTTATAATCTCCTGGATAGTCCGGATATAGTGTACCTTAAGTGACTTATGAATCCCAATAGATTACACTCTATAGTTTTATCCTTCATCTAAAAGAATATGGGCGCATACCAATACCAGGCGCTGAAGAAAAATGGCAGTGTGAACAAAGGGGTTATCGAAGCGGATTCCGAGCGCCATGCCCGACAATTATTAAGAGATCAGGGCTTTATACCTACCCAGGTTCATGCGCTGGCTCAGCAGCGCACAGGCAATACTAAAGGTAAAATTTCCGCAGCTGATCTCTCATTATTAACGCGACAATTAGCCACCTTGCTTGCGGCAGGAATTCCTGTAGAGGAATCCTTGCGAGGCGTTAGCGAACAAACTGAAAAAGATAAAGTCAGAGAACTAATCATAGGTATTCGCGCCAAAGTTCTTGAGGGATATGGGTTAGCGCAGGCTATGTCTTATTACCCTAACGCATTTCCAGAACTCTATAGGGCTACTGTGGGCTCAGGGGAGCAAACAGGTCGACTTGATTTGGTTTTGGAAAAGCTGGCTGATTACACCGAAAATCAACAACAAACCAGACAAAAAGTACAACAAGCGCTTATATACCCCATACTGATGATTCTGGTCTCTACGGCCATCATCAGCTTTTTACTTACCTTTGTTGTACCCAAAATAATAGAAGTGTTTACCAATAGCGGTCAAACCCTTCCGGGTATGACCGTGCTTTTAATCAAGATAAGCGATTACATCAAGTCTTATGGTCTGTACAGCCTGGCTGTTTTAATGATGATGGTAGTAGGGTTTAAAAAAAGTTTGAACAACATCAAAATTAAAACAACATGGCATTATTTTTTATTAAAATTACCCATAATATCCTATCTGGTAAAAACCATTAATGTTGCACGATACATCCATACCTTTGGTATCTTGTTCGCCGCAGGCGTTAGCGTACTTGAAACCATGCGTGTTTCAGCAAGCCTGGTTACCAATGTCGTAATGCGCCAGTCTTTTGATACGGCAACACTCAGAGTAAGAGAAGGAAGCGGAATAAGTGAAGCTCTGAAAGAAACACATTATATTAGCCCTATGGCCATTCACCTAATTGCCAGTGGTGAAAAAAGTGGCCAACTTTCCAATATGATGGAAAGAGCAGCGAGCCATTTGGATAATGAAGTCAAACGACTTATTGATACGTCTTTAACTCTATTGGAACCTTTAGTCATTTTATTTATGGGGGCAGTTGTTTTGTTTATAGTCCTGGCAACATTATTGCCTGTATTTTCTATGGAACAACTGGTGGCTTGAACGACAAACATTATTTATTCATCACCGAAACAGAAGCATGTTATAATTTACCCTAAAGTTTTGAGAGGAACATCAATGAACAAGCAAAAAGGTTTTTCTTTAATCGAAATTATGGTTGTTGTTGTTATCTTAGGCATTCTCGCATCTATTGTCGTGCCCAAAATCATGGGACGCCCTGATGAAGCACGAAAAGTAAAAGCCAAACAAGATGTTCTGGCCATTCAAAATGCACTGGATCTTTATAAGCTCGATAACGGGTTTTATCCAACCACAGATCAGGGTTTAATCGCTCTTGTCGAAAAACCAACCAACAACCCCTCTCCTGCTAACTGGAAACAATATCTCAAATCGGTTCCTAAAGATCCATGGGGCAGAGATTATTTGTACCTCAATCCGGGACAACATGGAGATGTTGATGTATTCACTCTGGGTGCAGAGGGACAACCCGGAGGCACAGGCATCAATGCGGAGATTGGTAATTGGGATGACCACTAATCGAGGCTTCACTTTAATCGAGATCCTCATAGTTATCGTGATTTTAGGCATTACCGCAGGTTTTGCCTTAATTTCTTTTGGGGACTTTGGAGAAAGCAAACGCATTCGGTTTGCGGCAGAACAAATGGCAAACGCAATACGCCTGGCGCAGCATCAAGCAATTCTGGAAAGCAGTACTATGGGACTTCGTATTGACAGTCGCAGCTATCAAATTTTGAAATTTCAGGAATCCGGGCAATGGAGCCCAATATCGAATAAAGGGATTTTTAAAATAAATTACTTCCCTAAAAATGCAGTTATTACCCTAAAAACAGGCAACAAAATCTCTGGGGGAACTCCGGCGATAATAATCAACTCATCGGGAGACATGACTCCATTTGTCATTATGTTTGCCAATATCAAAGAGGAAATGGTGACTACTTTAACAGGAACCCATAATGGCACTTTATCGTTTGATGCGGTAAAACCTCAATGATCCCTCAACGCAAAACTCAAATTAATTTATGTGGATTTACATTAATCGAGGTATTGCTTGCCCTTGCAATTATAGCTATTGCTTTAACCGCTTTGTTAAAAGCGACGGCGCAAAACATTGAAAACACCCATAGACTCAAAGAAAAAACCATCAGTCACTGGATTGCAATGCAGGGTGTTTCAATGATTCAGTTAAATTTGTTACAGATAAATCAAAGCCAGGAATCAACCCAGGCGACAAAAATGTTGGGAGAACAGTGGTACTGGAGAGCAAAAATTAGCAACACACCTATAACTAAAGTCCAACAGATTACTATTTCAGTTAGCTCAAAACAATCAGGACCATTCAGAGAAGAATTGATTGCGTACAGGTATTTGCCATGAAGAAGTTTAAGGGCTTTACCTTGATTGAAATTTTAATCGCTCTGACAGTATTCTCTATTTTAGCCACTATTACCTCTTCAACTTTATACTACGCCTTTAATGCCCGTGCTCGAGTTAATGAACAAGCCGAGCGTTTAAACGCATTGCAATTAGCAGTAAGTATAATCCAGCAAGATACTATCCAGGTTGTTGATAGACCTGTTAGAGGAAATGAAATGCGTCTTTTTCCCGGATTTGTTGGACAACCACGTTATCTGGAATTCACTCGAGACGGGATCATTAACCCCAAAAGTTCTGAAAAACGAAGCAGCCTGAAACGGGTTGCATTAATCTGTGAGGACGAAAAACTGATACGTCGAACCTGGTCAAGCCTTGATCCTTTAGACAGAAATGATTATGAAGATAAAGAGTTGGTAAATCATTTAAGCGATTGCTATTTCAGCTACCTCAATCAAAATCTAAACGTTTTATCAGAATGGCGAGAACAAGCGCTTGCCCAAAATCAACAACAAGAGCCCTTTCCCAAAGCCATCCAACTCAATATGACCCTGGATGATTGGGGTAAATTAAACTTTTTGGTTGTCATAGCGGAGGCACTTTATGCATCCACGTAAAGCACTTTTGGGAGGCGCTTTGCTTACTGCTCTATTTATCATGACCCTGGTCGCTATTGTTGCGACTGCCATGAGCACACGCCTGCAACTGGATATATACAGAACTCGTTTGATGATTATTCACGACAAAATGTATCTTGCCTCACAGGGAGTTACATTTTGGTCTTTAAGTGAATTAAAAAATAACAAAAATAAATTTACTCAGGCTAATGCTCAAGGAATGGTTAAAGAATTCCCTAAAAATTATCAATCGATTTATCAACAAGTCACTCTGTCAGGGGGGCTTTATGATCTGCAAGCTCGCTTTAACCTCAACAATCTGCTCGAAAAACAATACGAATTATCCTTTAGTAATCTTCTGGGTATCCTTGCTCCTAATTTGAATACTCAGGATAAGAAAAACTTCGTCCTGGCGATAAAAAACTGGCTTGGGCCTTATGATCTTGCTCAAGGTAACGATGTATTTGCTTCTTTTTATCAATCACAAAAACCCGCATATAATTCCAGCCATCAGATCATGAAAAGCCTGTCTGAATTACGACTGGTAAAAGACGTTAGTGCTTCATTATATTTGGCTCTTGAACCTTATATTACGGTACTGCCTGAAACAACACCGGTTAATATCAATACCGCATCTCCAAAAATACTCATGTCTCTCGGTAATGGTCTTAATAGTGCCCAAATAAACGAACTTATGATGGCCAGAGGCGAAACAGGCATTACTCAGCTTAAAGAGATTAATGATCTGGTCAGGAAAATTGACCTGCCTATGAAACAAATAACCGTAGAAAGCACTTATTTCCTAAGTATTAGTGTGGCTCAAAGTGATGAATTTAAACTGAAAGTTTATACTTTGCTCAAACGTGACAAAGACAAAAAAGGAAAAATATCTGTTCGCATTATAAGAGAGAGTATGAATTACATGTAATTCCCAACGCCCATATCATTGGCAATTACTCTTAAATAATACTCATAGTTTCGTTAGGGTGCTAGTCATCAAAATTCTGCTGGACTTTCAAAGGTCCAAGTCCCTTGATGAATTTGTCGCTTTCCATTTTTTCTTGATCGGTAAGCTTTCCTTCCAAAGCCTTGAGTTGTTTTATAGCCTCTTCATTTTTGTTATCCGCCGCAATTTTAAACCAGGCATAAGCCTTAACCCAGTTTTTATCGACACCCAAACCTGCCATATACATGTAGCCTAATTTAGCTTGTCCAACGGAGTTACCTTGACTCGCTGATTTACCAAACCAATACGCCGCTTGTTGGTAATCTTTATCTACTCCTGTTCCAGTCAAGAGTAATTGTCCCAATTGCACTTGAGCTTCCGGTTGCCCTTTTTCTGCAGCTGCCTGATACCAATAGGCCGCTTTTTTGGGATTTGCCTCTACGCCATAACCTTTTAAATAATAATAAGCCAAATAAGTCTGTGCATTAACATGACCATGATGCGCAGCTTGTGAGAACCAATAGAAAGCGGCAGCATCATCAGCGGGAACTCCACCCTGCTCCCCACTGTACAACAACCCTAAACTGTACTCGCCTTTTTCATCACCTTGTTCGGCGGCTTTTTGATACCATTCCAGTGCTTTGTTAACATCTTTGGGCGTTCCTTTACCGGTCATATAATGATATCCCAAATTAACCTGAGCCTTACTGTATCCTTGCTCAGCTGCTTTTTGAAACCACTTAAATGCATTGTCTTCACTAAGAGGAACACCATCACCCGTGGCGTACATCAAACCCACATTTCTTTGTGCAATAGCATTTCCTTGTTCCGCTGCCTTCATATACCATTTAAATGCTTCATTATAATTTTGTGTAACCCCTTTTCCAGTATCATATAAAAAACCAAGGCTTAGCTGAGATAAAGGGTTATTTTTGTCAGCAGATTTTAGATACCATTGATGGGCTTGTTCCAAATTTTCGGGAACACCATATCCATACTGATGCATGCGCCCCAATAAATACATGGCCTCCTCATTTCCTTCTTTAGCAGCCTGCATAAGATGAGGATAAGCAGTAGTGTAATCGCCATTTTCATAAGCAGCAAAACCGATCAGCTCATCTGCAAACGCCGTATTGATAACAAACATCAACAAGCCAAGAACAAAACTGCGCATGAGTGCTCCAATTGAACTCCCTTATTGTAAAGAGTAGGATATTAGAGCAACAAAGCAAGTAAATGAACAAAATTAAAGGGTTAATAAAGAAAAACTCCCCAGCACATTATTCCGTATCCTAACACAGTAAAGATCAAGAATAAGGTGCTGGGGAGTTGCAATAAACCGGTCACCTGTTAAAAACGAACACAATTATAGGGCTTCAAATATCGCTGCCGCTCCCATGCCGGTACCTATACACATAGTCACCATACCGTAACGACCTTTTGTTCTCTTTAATCCGTGGAGTAATGTTGCTGTTCTAATAGTTCCTGTAGCACCTAACGGATGTCCCAAAGCAATCGCACCGCCAAGGGGATTAACTTTTTCGATATCAAGATTAAGCTCTTTGATAACTGCAAGCGCTTGAGCAGCAAAAGCCTCATTAAGCTCAATCCAATCGAGTTGATCCAGACGAATACCTGCACGTTTCAGAGCTAAAGGAATCGCTTTAATTGGCCCTATTCCCATGATTTCAGGAGGAACACCCGCAACAGCAAAACTTAACAATCTCCCCATAGGTTTTAGATTATAAAGTTTCAATGCTTTCTCACTTGCCAGTAACGCTATTCCAGCCCCATCACTGGTTTGTGAGCTGTTTCCTGCGGTGACTGTACCTCGTACTGCAAATACAGGCTTTAATTTGGCAATCACATCATAAGACGTATCTGCTCTTGGACCTTCATCCTTGCTTATAGTTTTATGTTTCACAACAACTGATCCTGTCTTTAAATCAGCGTGTCGCATAGTGATTTCTATTGGACTGATTTCAGATTCAAAATCACCACGCTCTTGAGCAGCAATAGCTTTTCTGTGACTCGCAGCAGCAAATTCATCTTGTTGTTCACGAGAAATTTCCCAGCTTTTGGCTACATTTTCAGCGGTAATACCCATTCCGTATGCTATAGCGACATCTTCATCTTTAAAAATTGCAGGATTAGCGGTGTATTTATTTCCGCCTAAAGGAACCATAGACATACTTTCAACACCACCGGCAAAAGCCAAATCCATGTCGCCATTTTGAATGGATGCCGCTGCAGTAGCAATACTCTGAACACCAGAAGAACAAAAACGATTGATGGTCATGGCCGGTATGGACTGCGGTAAATCAGCCAATAATGCGGCAATACGAGCAACATTCATTCCTTGCTCAGCCTCAGGCATGGCGCAACCAACCACAATATCCCCAATTTCTTGCCAATCGACAGATGCATGTCTTTTGGTTAGTGAGCGGATGCTGTGTGCAAGCAAATCATCAGGTAATGTATGACGGAAAACACCTCGTGGTGCTTTGCCAACTGGAGTGCGCAATACATCAACTATATATACATTGGTCATTCTCAGATCTCCTTTCTTAATTGCGCAGTGGTTTGCCAGTCTCTAACAAATGACTGATCCTTGCCTGAGTTAATGGGGTTTCGGCCAAGGCAATAAAAGCCTGTCGTTCTAATTTTAAAATCCAGTCTTCATTAACCAACGTTCCTTGATTCACATTACCACCACAAATTACTTTGGCCAGCTCATTTGCAAGAAAATAATCGTGCTGAGAAATAAAACCACCCTCCAACCAGTTAATTAAACCGGCTTGTAATCGAGCATGCCCCTCTATACCTGCTACTTTAAAATTCCTTGCAATTGGGGGTAGATAATTCGCCGCTTGCATGGCTTTAACTTTTGCTAGCGCAACAAATAAGACTTCATTGGCATGCATGACTACAGAATCAGTGTGACGCATATAACCCATATTAATGGCTTGTGTGGCGCTTCCGGCAACCTGGGCAGTCGCTATCTGCTGATAATAAGGTTGGATAAAGGTGAGCAAATCTGCTTGATGAGCATGATGAGCAGCTCGCAAGGCCATTTCTTTACATCCACCACCAGCCGGAATAACCCCTACACCCGCCTCAACCAGACCAGGATAAGACTCAAACGCTGCAACAATTGCAGCACAATGCATCATCAACTCACATCCACCACCTAAAGCTCTTCCTCGTAATGCAGCAATAGTGGGTATGGAACTGTATTTCAAGCGCATAACAACACGTTGAAACTGAGCAATCATTTCATCAAGAGCGTTGAATCTACCCTCCTGAATTAAAGAAGAAACAAGGCGTAAATCAGCGCCTGAACTAAAATTGGATGCATCATTTTGATGCACTATCAGTCCTTGACATTCACGTTCAGCCACGTCAAGCGCAGCCTCAAGACCATCGAGAACAGATTGACTTATGGTATTTGCCTTGTTTTTAAAATGAACAACGGCCACATCATCTTTAAGATGCCATAAACATACGCCTTCATTTTCATAGATGATATTCGTAGTAAACGATGTTTCTTTTAATACTCTATCCGGAAAAAACTGGCGGTTATATACAGCCAGAGAACTTCTGGGCTGATACTTGTTCGAATGGGGAGAATAAGCGCCATGCTCACTATAAAACACTTCAAGGTGATTGAGCCAGTCCGGTAATTTCACTTTATTTAAGGAAGAGTTGGCTTCAATTGATTGACTAATACAGTCAGTCATTAGACGTAAACCTGCCAATTGCCAGGTTTCAAAAGGCCCCTGCATCCAACCAAATCCCCAGCGCATAGCCAAATCAACATCTCTGACGTTTTCAGCAATTGATTCAAGGTGATACGCACAATAATGAAACAAATCTTTGAAACAAGCCGCCAGAAATTGTGCTTGTTTATTATCAGAAGAAATCAGGCTTTGCATGCGAGCAACCGGATCGCTGATCTTCATTATTGCTTTTACTTCAGCGCTTACCTCTGATTTTGCAGCACCATATGTACCCGATTTGATATCGTAAACTTCTATTGTTTTACCATTTTTTCTGTAAATTCCCTGCCCTGACTTTTGCCCCAGATGCCCGTCTTTGATTAAGCCTAGCAACCACTCGGGTAATTTAAAACTACTGTGCCAGGGATCATCTCGCAATTGTTCATGCATGGTATGAATCACATGTTGCATGGTGTCCAAACCAACAACATCCATAGTACGAAAGGTTGCCGATTTTGGCCTACCCAATAAAGGGCCGGTCAGCGCATCAACCTCATCGAGACTCATGCCCATAGACATAGTGTGATGCAAGGTTGTTAATAACGAAAAAACGCCTATACGATTAGCAATAAAATTAGGAGTATCCTTGGCTCGTACTACCCCTTTACCCAAGTGACTTGTTAACCATATTTCGAGATTATCCAATAAATCTGGAGAAGTTGTATGGGCAGGAATGAGTTCAGCAAGGTGCATGTATCTGGGTGGATTAAAAAAATGAACGCCACAAAAATTAGTTCTGTGCTGTTCTGGTAAAACATGACACAAAGAATTGATGCTTAAACCGGAAGTATTACTAACCAAAACAGTATGTTTGGAAAGATAAGGCGATATTTTTTTATACAAGTCTTCTTTCCAATCCAATCGTTCAGCTATTGCCTCTATAATCAAATCGCATGAAGATAAATCCTTGAGGTCATCTTTATAATTACGAGCCTGCAAATAGGTAGCCGTTTGTGCTGATGCGAGAGGCTCAGGTTTTAATTTACTCAAATTAGCGATTGCCTTATCAATTAATCCATTAACAGGCTCTTCCCTGGCGGGTAAATCAAACAACAAAGTTTCTATTCCAGCGTTTACACAGTGCGCAGCAATTTGTGCTCCCATAACACCCGCACCCAGAACCGCAACTTTCTTGATGAAAAATGGTTCCTGCATTATTGTATCCTCTTGATAAGTCGTTAAATGAATAAATTCCACTATAGCCTCTGACAAAACGATAAACCCAGTACTATCAACACTACTTTAAATAATCAAAATTAATTGATAATAAAGATCTGTTAATCGTATCAATCTAAGTCAAATTAAAACGTATGCCTTGAGCCAAAGGCAACTCATCGCCCCAGTTGATCGTATTGGTTTGACGGCGCATGTAGGCTTTCCACGAATCAGAGCCTGATTCTCTCCCACCGCCAGTCTCTTTTTCACCACCAAAGGCACCGCCAATTTCAGCCCCTGATGTACCGATATTAATATTGGCAATACCACAGTCACTTCCACAAGCACTTAAGAAGCGTTCAGCGTTCTTTAGATTTTGCGTAAATAATGCAGAAGACAATCCTTGAGGAACACCATTCTGCAGTGCTATGGCTTCATCTAAAGAGCGATAAGACATCACATATAGAATAGGCGCAAAAGTTTCTTCCTGCACGATATCCCAATGATTTTTTACATCACAAACTAAAGTAGGCTGAACAAAAGATCCTGCTTGTTTGATGACATCGCCGCCAAAAACAATCTGTCCTCCAGCATCCTTGATTCTTGAAATAGCGCTTTTAAACTGTTCTACCGCATTTTGATCAATTAAAGGCCCCATTAAGTTACGACTATCCAAAGGGTCGCCTATAGTTATTTGTTCGTAGGCATGTTGTAACCTTTTAATAACACTCTGGTATTGAGACTCATGGACAAATAACCGTCGTGTTGACGTGCAACGTTGACCTGCTGTTCCTACCGCACCAAATACAATTGCAGGAATTGCTAAGTTAAGATCGGCTGTTTCATCCAGGATTATTGCATTGTTTCC
The DNA here is from genome assembly GCF_001467535.1 of Legionella worsleiensis. GTDB lineage: Bacteria > Pseudomonadota > Gammaproteobacteria > Legionellales > Legionellaceae > Legionella > Legionella worsleiensis. The sequence continues at coordinate 341,120 of NZ_LNZC01000002.1, read as the reverse complement.
TCCCAGCTCTAAAATTGTTTTACCCAGCCGAGCAGCGACTTGCGCTGAAACTTTTTTTCCTACCGCAGTAGATCCTGTAAATGAAATTAACGGGATGCGGGGATCATCAACCATAGCTTCTACAACATCATGCGATTCAGGTACTATCAAACTGAATATTTCAGGGCAATTATTTTGCCTCAAAACACTATTGCAAATGTGCTGAACTGCTACAGCGCATAATGGTGTTTTCGCTGAGGGTTTCCAGATCGTCACATTACCGCAAATTGCAGCCAAGAATGCATTCCAGGACCATACGGCAACAGGAAAATTAAATGCCGAAATCACACCAATAATTCCATAAGGGTGCCACTGTTCATACATCCGGTGATTGGGGCGCTCTGAATGCATGGAATTTCCATACAACATTCTCGATTGTCCCACTGCAAAATCGGCAATATCAATCATTTCCTGAACTTCACCGTCGCCTTCCTGTTTTGACTTACCCATCTCTAAAGACACCAGGCTGCCCAAGCTGTCTTTATGCTCTCGTAAAGCCTGTCCTATCTGCCGAATTATTTCACCACGTTTTGGAGCAGGAACTTTTTTCCAGGCCTCTGCCGCCAGTTGAGCACGGCTCATAATCTGCTCGTAATCAGCCATAGTACAGGTGGCAACATCTGCAAGCTTTGCTCCATTCGCAGGGCAATATGAAGTTAGAGTATGTGAGTGGTGTTCGCTTTGCCAACCCTGGCCGCTAAAAGCGCCTGGGTTGATGTCTTTAATATTCAGCTGCTTTAATAAATCCATGAAAACTCCTAAGCGTAGTATTGACCAAATCGATTATTCAGCACTTTGTCCAGATGGAATTCTTCCTGTAAAATAAGGCCCTTGTACTCGTTAGCCTGTCCCAATACCAAATCAACTACCGCACAAACTCCAGAGGCTGTGCTTACCTGAATAGCAGACCACTCCAGCCCACGAATTGTTTCAGGGTATATTTTTTTGACGTAACTTTTTTCAGTTAACTCACCCTGCTTGATTCCCTCAACAGTGACGTACACAATAACGATGTCCTGATATGTTTTGGGAATGGCGTTTTCCAGAATGCGTTTTAAGGTCGAACGGTCATGGTTTAAACGTAAGTCATTCATTAAAAGGCGCATTTTCTCACAATGCCCGGGGTATCTCATGGTCTTATAATTCATGGACTTGACCTTGCCAGAATAAAGCTCGCCCAAACTGCCAAGACCGCCTGAAGTATTAAATGCTTCGTATTCACAACCATCAATTTGGATGGATTCCAGCCCCTCTAGCGGCGCCATTACAACAGCTTTGCCATCCTCAATACCGTAACAAGGATTTCCATACTCATTGATCACGCCGTCAGTAGACCAGGTTAAGGAATAATGCAGCGCATTATTGGCTCGTTGTGGCAGTGCCCCTACTCTGAGCTTTGCATGATGACACTGCTCAAATTCCTGCATCAAGGAATTTGCGGCGATACTGATAAAACCGGGTGCTAACCCACATTGAGGTACAAATGCAGTTTGAGCGTTTTGGGCTATGACTTTTACTGCCTCGGTAACAGCAGTGTCTTCTGTCAAGTCGAAATAATGTGCTCTGGCTGCTTTAGCAGCAGTAGCAACATGGGTGTTTAAAAAATACGGCAAACTGGATATGACCGCAATTATTTTATGTTTTTCAATGTAGGCTTGAGTGGATTGTTCGTCTTTGACATCCAAAGCAACCGTTTTAATTTCAGGCAATGCGTCCAGCAAGCGAATCACGTCAGAGCCATTAAAATCTACATCTGCCAAATGAACCTGATAAGCTCCGCTATCTGCCAATAAACAAGCTATCAAGCTACCTATCTTCCCTGCACCAGTAATCATTACGTTATACATACAATCCCTCTCCTTTGTAAACGTGATTATCCTACACAAAATAAATCGGATTTAACAGACAAAGGCAACAAAATCACTTCGAGAACACATAGATCTCACAATGGTTCATTAATTATCAAGTATATGAAGCTTGACCTGCAGGGCATAGTCATTTATCTTGACCCATTTCATTATTAGAATTGTCCATGAACCCAGCAACCCTCTCCGACTCAGTCTTAATGGAATCCCCAATCCGTGTTAACTATTCCTCATATTTAGCAGTTTTTTTTGCAGGTCTTTTAGGGCCGTTGGGATTTGCTCCCTTTCACATGCCTGGGTTGCATATAGCCAGTCTTGCCTTGTTATTTTTCTATGCACAGCAAGGCATTAAAAAACAGAGTTTTTTGCATGGTTTTCTTTTTGGTTTGGGTTATTTTGGTTTGGGAGTCTCCTGGGTAATTATCAGCATTCACGATTACGGTCAGCTTAATTATCTGCTTGCAGGAATATGCACTTTGGCTTTTATTGCATATCTTTCTTTATTTCCAGCCATAGCTGTATATCTTTTTACAATTCTCAATAAAGCACATAACAAACGAAACCGCATCCTGTTGTTTAGCGCTCTGTGGTGTCTGAGTGAATTGCTGCGTTCTCACTTGTTCAGCGGCTTTCCCTGGCTAATTACAGGCACTACTCTGATTGATACACCAGTCAAGTACCTTGCGCCAATTATTGGACTGCAGGGTTTGAGTTTTGTTGGTGTCTTTCTGGCATGTCTATTAACCCTTGCATTAACGGAACGGTCTGGCAAACGATTTGTGTATCTCAGTGTATTTGTTCTTATGCTTATCCTTCCATATGCCGGAAAATACATGCACTGGACAGAGGTCAAAAAAAATCCAGTAACTGTTGGCGTTGTGCAAGCGAATCTTTCCATGCGTGACAAATGGGATGAGCATTTATTCTGGGATCTTTTGAAATATTATGAAAAAACCACAGAACAACTTTTAGGAAAACAACTGATTATTTTACCGGAATCAGCAATTCCTTTGCCAGCGACTTATCTCGAAGAATATCTGGATAAATTGCATGAAAAAGCGCTTAAAGCAAAAAGCGCATTGATTCTTGGAATTTTACAACCTGCTGATAGTAACGAAACCCACTATTATAATTCCATAATCAGCTTGGGAACAGCTCGTGGCGAACACATCAAAGAACACCTTGTGCCATTTGGAGAGTACATACCCAAACCCTTTTTAGCAATTAACCGATGGATGAATTTACCAGAGCCCAACATTTTACCCGGTACGCTTCATCAGCCATTAATGAAAATAGCCAATCATCCTATAGCCAGTCTGATTTGTTATGAAATTGCTTACCCTAATCTGCTTAGAGTGCAAATGCCCAATGCGCAATGGATAGTTTCTATCAGCGACAATGGCTGGTTTGGCCGTTCGCTTGCCAGCTATCAACAATTGCAAATGGCGCAAGTACTTTCTCTACTCACTGGAAGATATCAGGTTGTAGTGAATAATGACGGCCTTTCTTCTGTAATCAACAGTTATGGTGAGATACTTGATAGCCTTCCTCCTTTTAGTTCGGGGATTTTACAAAGTGAGATTTTTCCTGCCGTTGGGTCAACCCCCTGGATTTACTGGAATGAATATCCAGTGATTTTAATCTGCGCAACTGTAGTTATTTTTGCTCTTTTTTTAAGACTAAGACGATTAACTAAGCAATAATCTATTGCTGGCGAGGACAAGAGGGGTTATCCTAAGCGCTTTACAGTCACTTACTTTACTGGACTATGGAAAATACCTATAAACCCCAAGAAGTTGAAGAACAAGCTCAACAATATTGGCATAAAAAACAATGCTTTAACGTAACCGAAGACTTAAACAAAGAAAAATTTTACTGTTTGTCTATGTTTCCCTATCCCAGCGGAACCCTGCATATGGGGCACGTCCGTAATTATACCTTGGGAGATGTAATAGCTCGCTACCAAAGAGCTCTTGGTAAAAATGTTCTGCAACCCATTGGTTGGGATGCTTTTGGTCTTCCTGCTGAAAATGCAGCAATTAAAAATAAAATTGCTCCAGCAGTATGGACCAAAAAAAATATTGCAGCAATGAAAGAACAGTTTCTCCGCTTAGGTAATGCCTATGACTGGAAGCGTGAATTGACCACCTGCGATCCTGAGTATTATCGTTGGGAACAATGGTTTTTTATTCGTTTGTTTGAAAAAGGACTGGTCTACAAAAAAAATGCCGTAGTCAACTGGGATCCGGTTGATCAGACGGTACTTGCTAATGAACAAGTTGTTGATGGGCGAGGCTGGAGATCCGGCGCATTGGTTGAGCGTAAAGAAATATCACAGTGGTTTATTAAAATCACAGCTTATGCGGATGAACTATTAAGCTCGCTTGAAACACTTGATGAGTGGCCTGCACAGGTAAAACAGATGCAGCGTAACTGGATAGGTAAATCCATTGGAACTGAAATCTATTTTAACGTCAATAATTATCCCAAACGCCTGAAAATCTATACAACCAGACCAGATACCCTGATGGGAACGACCTATCTTGCTGTTGCTACTGATCATCCGTTAGCCAAAGAAGCAGCAATTCATAATCCAGAGGTTAAAGCATTTCTTGACAGTTGTCAGGGCACAAAAATGGCCGAAGCAGAACTGGCAACCATGGAAAAACGAGGCGTAAATACAGGCATGACTGCAGTTCATCCTGTCACAGGAGAAGACATACCTGTCTGGGTTGCCAACTTTGTTCTGATGCAGTACGGCTCTGGAGCGGTAATGGCTGTTCCGGCCCATGATCAGCGTGATTGGGAGTTTGCTCATAAATACCAATTGCCAGTCAAGGAAGTGATCAAACCTGAGGATGGCAAATCCCATGATTTTTCACAGTCTGCATATACGGGCGAAGGTACATTAATCAATTCCGGCGAGTTCAATACCTTGCACTCGACCAAAGCTGTAGAACTGATAACTCAATACCTGGAAACTCATGAGGCCGGTAAAGCCACCATTAATTACAGACTAAGAGACTGGGGAGTTTCACGACAAAGATATTGGGGTACCCCCATTCCTATGATACTTTGCGAACAGTGCGGTATCGTTCCTGTTCCAGATGAAGAGCTTCCGGTCACCTTACCGGAAAATGTTGAGATCACCGGTGCAGGCTCACCCTTGGCTCAGTGCTCTGATTTTGTCAACGTACTCTGTCCCAAATGTGGCCAGGATGCTATGCGAGAAACAGATACCTTTGACACGTTTATCGAATCCTCTTGGTATTATGCACGCTTTGCGTGTAAAGGTCAGGAAAGTGCGATGTTAGATGACCGGGCTAAATACTGGACTCCTGTTGACCAATACATCGGTGGTATAGAGCATGCGGTGATGCATCTTCTTTATGCTCGTTTTTTCCATAAACTAATGCGAGATGAAGGATTAGTCAATTCCGATGAACCTTTTAAAGCCCTATTAACCCAAGGAATGGTCTTAAAAGACGGTCAAAAAATGTCCAAGTCGGTTGGTAACGTGGTTGATCCTAACCACCTGATTAATACTTATGGCGCAGACACCGCTCGACTTTTTGTCATGTTTGCTGCACCACCCGAACAATCATTGGAATGGTCAGATACAGCTGTTGAAGGCGCACACCGTTTTCTTAAGAGAGTATGGGCTTTTGCACACCAACATGTAAACTTGTTTGTGGATATCAATGACATTATTTTAAGTGGTAACGGTACCGTAGATTGGCAAAATACCGAAACCCGTCTAAAAAAATCACGGCATGTAGTGCACCAGATCCTGGCTCAGGCGAATAATGACTACGAAAGGAACCAATTTAACACTGTTGTTTCCGGATGTATGAAATTATTTAATGAAATGTCCAGTTATGACATACAAACTGAAGAAGACAAGTTTTTTATTCATTCGTGTATGAGCATCTTACTCAAACTACTGGCACCCATTACGCCTCATATTTGTCATCACATCTGGCAACAGCTAGGCTTTGAAAAAGCCATAATTGACGCACCATGGCCTAAAGTTGACAAAAGTGCCCTAAAGACAGATGAAGTTGATTATGTTGTTCAGGTGAACGGAAAGTTGAGAGCTCAATTTACCGCTAGTGCCGAAGCTACGGAAGAAGAGTTGATAGAAAAAGCCAAACAACATGCCAGCAGCTTTCTTGAACAGGTGACTGTCAAAAAAGCAATAGTAGTGGCACACAGGCAATTAATCAATCTGGTCGTAGGTTAATGAAAGCGAGATACCTGCTCAGTTTGCTTTTATGCGTTCTGTTATCTGCTTGCGGATTTCATCTACGAGGGATTATTGAAATCCCTGAGTGGTTAAACAACGTATCTATTATCTCCAGGGATGGAGATAAAGACCTGATTAGTAAAATGAAAACCCAGTTGGAAGGGTACAAAATTGATGTAAATCCTGATCCCTCTAAAGCAAAATACTGGCTGATTATCAACAAATCTAATGTACATCAGCAGATCATCAGCATAGGGGCAAGTACAACTCCTAGGCAATATCAGTTAATAATGACCACCGTGTTTTCACTACAAACACCCACAGGCCAAGTGATCAAAACACCAAAACAAATCACGGTCACTAGACAACTTACGGTAAATAATAATAGAATTCTTGGCTCTAATGAGGAAGAGAACATTTTATTAAGCGAAATGCATCAGGATACCGTAATTCAGATTCTCAACCGGATTAGCCACAAATAATCAATTAATTTATTGAATGGCTCTACGATTATATCCTTATTGATTTTCGTAAAAGGTTTATGCCATTTTAAACAAAGTTACATCACTACAGTCGATTAAACTATAAATAACCGCCATTTGATGCATACAGAGAATCTCAAAGGAATGGCACCATGATACAACGTGGAGATCTCTCTAAACATTTGGGATGACATTGATAGTTCATTTAAATTTCAATCGGCTGTAGTAAACAAACAAAACGTCTACCTAAGATCAGTATTCAGATTGCAGAATGACCAATACGGATAGGCTGAACACTAAAGAGAAGCGATCATGCAAATTAAATATCAAGCACTGATGCAACAAATCCAAAAAAAAATTGCGCCTGTTTTCGTTGTAACTGGCCAGGATAATTATCTCATTGACGACTCAGTGCGTAACATCAGATCCGCAATCAAAAAGACATATGACTGCGATGAAAAGATGATTTCAGTTCAAAACTCAGAAGACTGGAATGAAGTTATAGAAGAGGCAAACAGCTACTCTTTATTTGCTGACACCCTTCTACTTAATATTCTTTATGATAAAAAATCAATAGATGCTGCTGGAAAGAAAATTCTGGGAGAGTACCTTAAATCGATTAATTCTCGTTGTTTCATAGTGATTAGAGCGCCAAATGTTCCATCAAAACAATTAACCTGGTTATCCAATCATCAAGAAGTTGTAGTCATTGTAGCTTACCCACTCAGTACTGAGGCATTAAAAGGCTGGATTCAATCCCAGTTTAAATTAAATAATTTAAATGCAAAGTCTGAAATTACCGATTTAATTATTCAGTATACTCAAGGAAATATGCTTGCTTGCGCTCAAGTCATTGAGAAACTGGCTTTGTGTTATCCAGAGGGCAGTCAAATGACGCCTCAAATGGTATCGGAACATTTGTTTGATCAATCCGAACACTCGCTCTATGAACTGGTAGATGCCTGTCTTCTGGGACAAGCAGACAAAGCCATACACATCTTAAGACAATCAGCCAACAATAAATCTGAACCAACTCTGGTTTTATGGATGCTTACTCAAGAGGTGCGTCAGTTACTCCAACTGAGCTTTAAGACTCGTATAGGAACACCCCTGCAAAATGCATGCAGTGAATTGAAAATATGGCCGCAAAAAGTTAATTTTTACCAAGTAGCCAGCAAGCGATTTGATGAGCCCTATTTACGACGATTACTTTATTACTGCAAAGCTATTGATGAGCAAATTAAATCCAGTATCAATAACCAGACATGGAATTCTTTAGAGAAACTGACCCTGGCGCTTAGTTTAGGAAAACAATGTACAGTTTAGCTATCTTTGGTGGAACCTTTGATCCGGTTCATAATGGACACATTCAAACGGGTATCACCATACAAAACAATTTTCATTTTGATTCATTTTGCTACCTTCCTTGCAAAATACCAGCACTTAAGCCGCCCGCTCATGCAAGTAACGAACAAAGAATAGAAATGCTGCGGTTGGCTTTAAAAAACCGCCCTGATTTTTCTGTTGATTTAAGAGAAATCAAACGTAATTCACCATCTTATATGGTTGAAACCCTGAAGAGTTTTAGAAAAGAACATCAAAATGCATCAATTACTCTGATTTTAGGATACGATTCTTTTATTTCCTTACCCCAATGGCATCAATGGACACAAATTCTTACTCTGGCAAATATACTGGTAATAAACAGAAATCACTGCAAACAAACTGCTATACCTGAAGAATTAAATCCATTTATGATACAACATCGGAATGACAGCAAAGACGCCTTATTAAACACTAAAGCAGGTACGATTTGTTTTTTTGATGCGGGCAACTATCCAATTTCGTCTACCGATGTGCGCAATAAATTAAGAAATAAACAAGACGTAACTAATGCCCTACCGCAAAGCGTTTATGAATACATTAAACAGTGGGCATTGTATCAATAATATTCTCAGTTTTATCAACGGTTTTAACCTGTTGGATAAACTCAGGTATGTGCGAAGAGAGTAAAGAAACCAAAGGATCGAAATGGGCATATAGCTTTGAATCATTAGAATACTGTTGATAAGGCAAAGAAGTCAGCTTTACTGCAACCATAAGTAAGGCCACAATAAAAACGCCACGTACAAATCCAAAACCCATGCCCAAAGTTCGATCTGTACCACTTAAACCGGCTCGTTTTAAAATAAAGCTAAGAATGGCATTAACCACACCACCGGCGAATAAAGTAGCAAACATGATAATGATAAACGCAACCGCAGTTCGAGCTGATTGATCCTGTATGTAGGATTGAAGCCAAGGATCCAGATTTTGCGAATAGTTCATTCCTAACCAAATGGATAAAATCCAGACACACAAGGCTACAAGCTCTTTTACAAAACCACGAAACAAGCCGGTCAATACCGATAAGGCAATTACGGAAATAATGGCAATATCAACCCATTGAAAAGGCATAGTTAACTAACTCCGGTATTTACAATAAAGCCATTCAACTGCATGGCACTCGCTAATTGATTCTTTAATTTCATCACGTCAAGTTTACGAGGTGAATGTCCAACGTACACTTTATAGATAGCCCCATTTCGGTTTGCAATCTTCACAAAATTTGCTTTATATCCCTTACTGCGTAGGCGATTAACTAAAGACTGGGCATTCGTTACTTGTGAAAATGAAGCCAATTGCAGCGCATAAACGTCTTTTTTATTAATGGCTGCGAGTTTTGGTTTGACAACAGAAACAGAGGTTCCTCGTTTTGCAACGGGATTATATCGGGAAACAGCAACGACAGGATGCTTTCTTTGTTTCACAGCGGCAATAACGGGTTGTTTGGTTACTGTTTGTTTTTTTATAGTCTGTTTTGCTGTTGAACTGGCGGCTTGGTTTAAGGCAATTTGAACTCGTTCTGGTTTAGTAATTGATTCAGCCTTGGCGACAGAACGTTCTTTTTTCGACACAACCAAATCCGATTTTATAGGCTCTGCTCGGACAAGATCCGATAAATGATTTTCTGCTGAAACCGGAGGAATTTTAACTTTTGCAATCTTGATTGTTTTGAACACGTCCTCTTCGTTTGCAGAAATTACTTCAGGAGCTAACGGTTTAGGTGGTAACTTGACGTGAACGTTATAATTTTTTTCAATATTTTGACTGGATTTTTTTAAAACAGCAGGGGCAAAAATAGCTCCTAATGAAATAATAACTGCCAGACCAATTAAACGATGTTTCAGTTTCTCATCCATTACGAGTTTCATTGTATCTCCTTCTGCTCCAAAATATGATGTTGGGCAGCCATTACCTGACTAACCGTAAAAAATGACCCGTAAACAACGATTAAGTCATCTGAATCAGACTGACTTAACGCATGTTCAAAGGCGAGAACCGGATCAGTATAACAAAAATCCACATTCAGTGCTGCATTTTTAAATTCGGTCATCAATAACTCACTGCTTGCAGCACGTTTATTATCCAATTGTGCAGGATACCAAATATTAATACAATCACCTAAAGGTACAATTAAACCAGAAATATCTTTATCCTTCAATGCAGAGAAAATTGCATGCACTCTTCCGTTAATTCTCATTTGCTTAATTCGTGCTGCCAGGAGCCTCGCAGCTTGGGGATTATGAGATACGTCAAACAAAATTTGGCGATTATTGAATTTAATTAGTTGTAATCTACCAGGCAAAAAAATGCTCTTCATTGCAAGCCGGTAATGTTCATTTACAACAGGTAACTCATGCCCCAGCAAAAGAGAAGCGGTAAGGGCCGCAGATGCTGATTTAAGCTGAATTTGAGGTACAGGCAATTGATCAATTACTCTTCCAGAAAAATGATGAGTCCAATGAGATTGATGCACTTGATAGGAATAATGTTCATTATACAAAAAACCCGAGCAACCGATCTCATCTGCACGCTTGAGGATGCTTACTGGTGGTTGTTCGTCAGCGTAAACAAACGGTTTTTTATGGCGCAAAATACCTGCTTTTTCATATCCTATGGCATCTAAAGTAGTGCCTAAAAATTCTTGATGGTCATAATCTATGGTTGTTATAATCGCCAGATCCGCATCAAGGATATTCGTGGCATCCAAGCGACCGCCCAAGCCTACTTCCATAATCAGCACATCAAGCTTTTGTCTTTTAAAGTGCCATAACGCTGCTAAAGTTGTCATTTCAAAATAGGTCAGTTCAACTTGTCCTCGCCCTTCCTCAACGGCGCAAAAAGCACAACACAAATCGTCATCAGATACAGACTTCATGTTCACTCTTATTCGCTCATTAAAACGAACAAGATGTGGTGAAGTGTATGCACCTACTTTATATCCGGCAGTATGATAGATGGTTTCAAGAGCACGTACGGTAGAACCTTTACCGTTAGTACCTGCAACGGTAATTATTTTAGCCTCAGAGACAAGAAGACGCAGTTTTTTTGCCACTGATTCAATGCGAGTCAGTCCCAGCTGGATTTCTCGGGTGTACCGAGACTCCAGACTGGTAAGCCAGTGGTTTAAATCCCACTCGCTTAAAGGATTATGCAAAATGACTCCCTGTATTTTTACCTGTCAGTTTGGCCACGAGCTCTGCAACAGTAGAGCGCAGATTTTTTCTTTCAACGATCATATCTATATGCCCATGCTCCAGCAAAAACTCGCTGCGCTGGAACCCTTCTGGCAGGGTTTGTCTTACGGTTTGCTCAATAACTCTTGGGCCTGCGAAACCGATTAAAGCATTTGGTTCTGCGATGATGATGTCACCAAGACTGGCAAAACTTGCTGAAACACCGCCCATTGTAGGATCAGTCAGGACCACAATAAAAGGTAATCCTGTTTCAGCAAACTTGGCTAATGCTGCAGAAGTTTTCGCCATTTGCATCAAAGAGAACAGACCCTCTTGCATGCGCGCACCACCGCTTGCTGTGAAACAAATGTAGGGACGCCTTTCTCGGGTTGCGATATCCACAGCCCGCACGAATTTTTCGCCAACGGTTGCCCCCATTGAACCACCCATAAAATTGAATTCAAAAGAGCTGACCACGACGGGCTGTTGCGCTAAGGTTCCCTTAACCACAACAAGAGCCTCTTTTTCACCTGTTGCCTTTTGGGCTTGCGAAATTCTGTCTTTGTATTTTTTTGAGTCTCTAAATTTTAACCTGTCTTGCGGTTCAAGCTGAGCGGCAATCTCTTCCTGACCGGACTCATCAAGAAATTGAGCAATTCGAGTTCGCGCTGAAATTCGGTGGTGAAAATTACATGATGGGCAAACCATGAGATTTTTTGCCAACTCAGTACTGTAAAGAACTTCATTGCAACCCGAACATTTAACCCACAATCCCTCTGGAACTCCCTTTTTTTGTGATGTTTCAGTACGAATACGGGAGGGTAACAGTTTTTTAAACCAGCTCATAAGTCAGAACCTATATAGTGAATCGGTTAATATTATACACAAAACATAAACAAGCTGCATTTTCTCATTATTAAACATTTAAATCCACTTAATAAAACAGCAAAAATGTACCATTATGCACTTTATTCTTCAGCGACAAAAATCGTAATGCATTAATTTAACTAAGTATTTTTTCGTTGTTTTCAAAAAAATGCACTAAATACACTAAAGTTTTTCTGTACCGTTCCGATAACAAAAGTGGGTACGGTAAATTCTTCAAAAAATAAAATGAATTTATCGAACAATCTAAAAAGGATTCAGGTCTGAGGAGACTACAATCATGGCTCAAGTAATCAATACAAACGTAGCGTCGCTCACAGCCCAACGAAATCTGGGTGTATCAGGTAACGCAATGCAAACATCCATTCAACGTTTATCATCAGGTTTTCGTATCAACAGTGCGAAAGATGATGCTGCGGGTTTGGCAATTTCTCAGCGTATGACTGCACAGATTCGTGGTATGAATCAGGCAGTACGAAACGCTAATGACGGTATCTCTCTGGCTCAGGTAGCAGAAGGTGCGATGCAAGAAACAACCAATATTTTGCAACGTATGAGAGAGTTGTCCGTTCAGGCAGCTAACTCCACCAACAACTCATCTGACCGTGAGTCAATTCAGAGTGAGGTATCTCAATTACAAAGCGAGTTAGACCGTATTTCTAATAATACTGAGTTTAACGGACAAAGAATTCTGGACGGTTCATTCACCAATGCCAGCTTCCAAGTAGGTGCTAACGCCAACCAAACCATTAACTTTAGTATTAGTAGCGTTAAATCGTCTGCTATTGGCGGTATCGCAACTGAAACAGGTACTGAAGTATCTGCAGCAGCAGCTACCGACATTACTATCGCTGTAGGTGGCGGTTCTGCTACCAGCATCAACTCATCAGCTGGATTTGCAGGATCTCTTAACGGTCAAGACGGTACATCCGCTTATGCCAAAGCAGCAGCAATTAATGATGCAGGTATTGCCGGACTTTCCGTAGTAGCGAATACAACTGGAACTCAAACTGTGGGTGCTATTGGTGGTACTGCTGCCGATACTTATAACCTCACAATCAACGGTGTTGCAGTATTTACGGGTCAAGACGTTGCTACAGCAATGACTAACTCTACACTACGTGATGCCATTAACGGTGTAAGCGATCAAACAGGCGTTATTGCAACCCTGAACGGTGGTGACTTAACATTATCCGCTGCTGATGGCCGTAACATTACTGTAACTGAGAGTGGTACTGGTTTTACTGCAGGTACTGACGGTATTACTGTTACTGGCGGTGACTTTGACGGCGTACTGAGAGGAACTTTGTCTATCAGTGCAACCGATTCTCTGGCTATTGGTGGTACTGTTGCAACTGTAGGTTTGAGTGCCGCAATTGCCAAAGATACTCTTGGTATCGACTCACTGGACGTCAGTACTGCTGATGGCGCACAAACTGCAATCAAACGTATCGACTCTGCTCTTAACAGTGTAAACGCTAACCGAGCCAGTATGGGTGCGTTGCAAAACCGATTTGATTCTACCATAGCTAACTTGCAAAACGTATCAGACAACTTATCCGCTGCACGCAGCCGGGTTATGGATGCTGACTACGCTGCTGAAATGGCTAACTTGACCAAGAACCAAATCCTGCAACAGGCTGGTACAGCAATGTTGGCACAGGCTAATAGCATGCCACAATCTGTTCTCTCACTGTTAGGTAGGTAAGATGTAACAACCGAGGTGTAGCGTTTGCTACACCTCGGTTTGTTTATACCCAGTAAGTAGTATGGGTATGAAGGAGTAGTAAAATGAAGATTGAATCAGTACCTTCAGTAAATCAAATCAACCAAAGTGAATTTATTCACGGGGTTGATGAAGTCATTAAAGCCGGACAAAACAAACCCGTACAGACAATGTTGGACGCTGAAACCAGACAAACACTGGATGAAGCAACTGGACTTATCCAGACTATAGTATCCGATAAGCTTTCGGACAAAGTGATACGTAAAATGCCATCTGATGAATACTTGCATTTATTAAGTTTGCTTGATGAAATAATTAGTGGTTCTATAGATAAGCACGTTTAATAAATGGACCTGTTTGATGTGGCTTAATCAATGGGACAGTTCAGATTAACTTGAATAAGGGAACATCATGAGTTTATCATCTCCAGGCGTAGGATCAGGGTTAGATGTCAAAACCTTGGTAGATGCCCTAGTTAAGGCAGAGATTACTCCTGCACAAGTTCGAAAAGACAAACAACTCAATAACGTCAATACTGAATTGTCCGCTATAGGGCAATTGAAAAGTTACTTATCGAATTTACAATCCACGTTGACCAAATTATCTGATCTTAATCAGTTTTACACCATGAAATTTTCCATGAGCGACACTGATTATTTTTCAACGTCGATAACCTCCCAAGCGGTTAAAGGTACTTATCAAGTTGAAGTACAGAAAATGGCTCAGCAACAAAGCCTGGCTAGTGGCTACATGACCAATACCGGCAGCGGCACCATGACCATAAACTTTGGAACATACAACGGTGACAAGACAGTATTTACTCCCAATGCAACAACTACCCCTGTTACGGTCACAATCGCTCCGGGTAGTGATAGTCTTGTCGCTGTCAGAGATGCGATAAATAATGCCTCTACTGACGTTACCGCAGCTATAGTCAAAGACAATCTGGGATCTCGATTAACGATTACCTCATCAAAATCAGGCGAAGATTTTGCCATGAAAATCAGCGGAGGAATAACCTCGTTAAATTACGACCCGACAACCGGGGTAAATAACTTATCCGAGACTATTGCTGCTCAAAACAGTAGTGTAAAAATTAATGGCGTATTACTTAGCCAAAGCAGCAATCAATTACAAGATGCAATTTCAGGAGCAACCATTACCCTTAAAAAAGCCGAAGTCGGTAAAATCATCACCCTGAATATTGATGATAATAAGGATCAGTTAAGCAGCTTGATGAACGAGTTTGTGAAACAATACAACGATACCATGACATTCCTGACCAACTTAACCGGTTATAACGCAACAACGAAACAAAGCGGCGTATTTCAGGGCGATCCCCAGTTTCGAAATTTAAAACTAAATCTTAACAAATGGGCAACTAGTCCTATTGCCAATGGCGATAGCCCCATTAAGTCCTTAGCTGATTTGGGAATTACCACCAACAAACAGGGCTTGTTAGAGATTAATCAAACGAAATCTAAAAAAGCTTTGGATGATAATTATAAAGAAATTGGAGCATTATTTGCTAAAACAGCCACAGCTACCGATACCAACATCAGAATCAAATCAGTAAATACAAAAGTTAAAGCAGGAAGTTATGACGTTGCTTTGACAGAATTTACTGCTGGTCTGAGCATGTCAGGAACCATTGGTTCACTTACAGCAACTTCTTCAGATGGTCTCACTTTAAAAGGCTCAGGAGCGCTAGATGGATTGCAATTAAATGTTCTTTCAGGTTCTGCTGGATCTCGTGGCAAGGTAGTAGTGAGCGACGGCATTGCGGTGTTGATGAATTCTTTCATAGACTCCTATATGAACACGGATGGAGACTTGAACATCAGAGCAGAACAATTAAACAATCAAGTGAAACAACTGGGCAAATCCCAAGAGGCAATAGACTTAAGAAGCGCCTCTATTGAAGCACGATATTTCAGACAGTTCACTGCACTGGATCAGCTGCTGACCCAGCTACAAAATACCAGCGGATATTTGACGCAACAATTGGCGAATTTACCGCAATTAAAAATAAAATGAGATTGAACCCATGAAAAATCCATACATGCACATTTCAAATCAATACAAATCAATAGAGTTACAAACTCGTGTTGATACAGCATCACCTCATGAGCTTATTGATTTATTGCTGCAAGGAGCCCGATCACACATTGCGACAGCTCAGGGAAATATTCAAAGAAACCAGATTAAGGATAAAGGAGAGCACATAGGCAAGGCGATTAGTATAGTAGAAGGATTAAAAACCAGTCTTAACAAAGATCAAGGCGGTGAAATTGCCGAGAATTTACTGAAAATATACGATTACATTCAAAACATACTTTTAAAAGCCAATTTGAATAACGATGAGGACTTATTAGCTCACTCGAATATGTTGCTTGCTGAAATTCATCAAGCCTGGCAATCAATAAACGCAGCCAAAGACTCCTGAACACTGCGGTAATCTTGCAACAGAGCCTAGTAAAGTGCATATGATAAATATCGCCCTCACTGATAAGCACACTGTGGCTCAGTTTTTTATATACCTTTTAGCTCTACCAATCTTCGTTATCCAAAATCGTGCTGCTTCATGAGCAGTTCCCCAAAAAAGTGTATTTAAATTCAGCAAATATACCTCTAAATAGTGTTAAGTAAATACGCTTATTGCCGTTACATGACATACAAAGAATAAAAATAGAGAACATTATGAGCAAGATTATGTTATACATAACTGCGTTATTAGGGTTCTTGTTCACAGTGCAAAACAGCTTTGCCTTTGTGCGCTACGGGGAAACATTGTGCAATGCGCCTGACTATTTTTGCATGAAGGTTAAAAATGGAGAGAGTTGGGAAACATTATTTCCTAATGTTGAAGAGCGAGATATAGTAAGGCGAATCAACAGAATGAACATCAGTTTAAAAGCTGGAATGATTATAGCCATTCCCAAAAATATAGAGCGGCTGACCATATACGACGTCTCTCCCTTCCCTCGATACATAGAATCAGATGGTGAAAAAACGATTTATGTCAGCCAAAAAAAAATGGCTTGGGGCGCTTATGATGAAGATGGAGAGCTTCTTTGGTGGGGGCCGGTTTCTTCAGGCGTCGGAAAATGTAATGTTGCGGGAGGATGCAGTACCCCAACAGGATCATTTCGTATTATAAGAAAACAGGATATTGAGTGCGTCTCGACAGTTTTTCCCCGGCGAGCTAATGGAGAAAGCGGCGGTGCTCTAATGCCCTATTGCATGCACTTTTTTAGGGGATATGCTCTGCACGGCAGTTATGAAGTTCCAGGATACAGAGCAAGTCACGGTTGTGTTCGAATGTTCATTGAAGATGCTCGCTGGCTTAATGAGGAATTTATTGATTTACCGGGAGGCGGAATGCGAGGAACTCGGGTTGTTCTCGATGCTCCTGATGACCCCAATGAACAATAAGCACACAAAAAATTCCAAATAGACAAATAAAAAACATTTTGATATCATTTTAATTGATGATATTTCTCGCCATGTATGTTAACTTATAAAGTTGACTTTGTGATTAAAAAAACCGCACTCTCAAGGGAGCTACATGAAATTGTGTACCTGCGTTGTTCATCGATTGTTTTGGTCTGTTATGTTCGCAAAATCAAACTACCTTGGCAAATCTGGAGAATAAGAAAAGAATGACTCAACAAAATACACAGCCAGAGTTAATGCACAACAACACCCTACAATCCTTGATGTCCTGGTTGGTATGGGGCTTGGGATGTATGTTTTATTTCTACGAATGCCTTTTGCAGGTATCTCCAAGTGTCATGAGTAACGAGTTGATGCGGGACTTTTCCGTTACCAGCCAAACGCTTGGCGTTCTATCAGGAATTTATTTCTATTCCTATGCAGCCATGCAATTACCTGGTGGTGTGTTAATGGATTATTTTGGTCCACATCGCCTTTTGACACTTGCGACTTTGGTCTGTGCAGTAAGTACTATTGCATTTGGCATGACCGATAATTTCCTAATGGCCTGTATTGCACGCCTGATGATTGGTTTTGGTTCTTCATTTGCCGCAGTTGGAACAATGAAGCTTGCCGCAAACTGGTTTCCTGCGCAAAAATTTGCCTTACTAACTGGACTAATGGTTACAATAGGAATGTTAGGTGCTATAGGCGGAGAAACGCCATTGGCTCTGCTGATTGATGCGTTTGGCTGGCGGCACAGTATGATAATCATGGGGATCATTGGCCTGTTTTTAGCGGTTTTAATTGTAATGGTTGCCAGAGACACCCCAAAAAACTATCACTCCCCGGTGCATACTCATGCCGAAACAGAAGAAGAACGCTTATTACCCAGTCTAATGACCTTGATAAAAAACAAACAGCTCTGGCTCGTCGCCACATATGGTGGACTGATGTATATGGCAACGCCAGTATTTTGTGGACTTTGGGGCGTTCCTTTTCTGATGAATAAAATGCTCATTGCCAAGTCAACTGCTGCCAACTACATTTCACTTGTATTTATTGGCTGGGCAATAGCCAGTCCTTTATGGGGTATATTCTCCAATCGCATAGGTCTACGAAAACCACCTATGTACATAGGTTGTATCGGAGCGTTAATTTGCTCTAGCCTCTTTATTTTTGCTCCTGTGGGTTCTGCTTTTGTCATGCAATTCTTACTCCTTTCTTTTGGGCTTTTTTCCGCAGGCTTTCTGCCAGCATTTTCTGTCGCAAAAGAACTGTGTAATAAAAAATACGTGGCAACTGGCTTAAGTTTCATGAACATGATGAATATGATAGGAATTGCCCTCGCCCAACCACTTATAGGCTACATTCTTGATCAAATGTGGCAAGGAGAAATGAGCGGTACTATCAGACTTTATCCTGTTGAGGCGTACCACACGGCATTGGCGATTCTGCCTTTGGGCATGCTCATTGCGTTACTTATTTTGCCCAAAATTAAAGAAACCTATTGCCAAAGCATCCATTAATGAAATAATACGGCGTTTTAAAAGTAGAATGAATATGGCTAAAAAATTATATATAAAAACCAATGGTTGCCAAATGAATGAATATGATTCTTCAAAAATGGCAGAAGTTTTATCTGAGTCCCATGGTATGGTTAAAACCGATAAGGTTGACGATGCGGATGTGATTTTATTGAATACGTGTTCAATTCGAGAAAAAGCTCAGGAAAAAGTATTCTCTCAATTAGGTCAATGGCGAGAATACAAGGCTAAAAATCCGCACGTGGTTATTGGTGTAGGAGGATGCGTGGCCAGCCAGGAGGGAGCAGATATTATCAAAAGAGCTCCTTTTGTGGATATCGTTTTCGGCCCACAAACCTTACATAGGCTTCCTGCTTTACTTAATGAGCGCCTGGAAAAAAACAAATCCGTCGTCGATATCAGCTTCCCTGAAATCGAAAAATTCGATCATCTTCCCGCTCCTCGTGCAGAAGGCCCCACGGCTTTTGTATCGATAATGGAAGGTTGCAGCAAATACTGCAGCTTTTGTGTGGTTCCTTACACTCGTGGTGAAGAAATCAGTAGACCCTTTGACGATGTGCTTGCCGAATGTTACCAACTTGCAGCTCAAGGCGTAAGAGAAATCAACTTATTAGGGCAAAATGTAAACGATTATCGTGGCAAAATGGAACAAGGCGAAACGGCCGATTTGGCATTATTAATTCATTATATTGCCGCAATTGACGGAATTGGTCGTATACGGTTTACAACGTCGCACCCCTTGGCATTCTCAGATAATCTGATTAACGCTTATGCCGAAGTGCCCGAATTGGCAAACCATTTACACCTCCCCGTGCAAAGTGGCTCCGACAGAATTTTAGGTTTAATGAAAAGAGGATACACCGCTCTCGAATTTAAATCGAAAATCCGAAAATTACGTAAAGTACGCCCCGATATTCGATTATCAACAGATATTATCGTAGGGTTCCCTGGCGAAACAGATAAAGATTTTCAGGATACCATGGACTTGGTCCATGATATTGGATTTGATACATCGTTCAGTTTTATCTACAGTGCCAGACCAGGAACGCCCGCAGCGAATCTTCCTGACGACACCCCTCTCGACGTTAAAAAGCAACGCTTGCAAGTACTGCAAAACAGACTGTTGTTAAATGCATCTCGATACAGTCAGTCTATGATAGGTACCTCTCAAAGAATTTTGGTCACGGGTTTTTCTAAAAAAGACAGCAACCAGTTAGCTGGACGGACAGAATGTAATCGAGTAGTTAATTTCGAAGGCTCTGAACACCTTATCGGTCAATTTGTTACACTGCAGATCACTGATGCCCTGCCCAACTCCCTCCGAGGCCGCTTGACTGAAGTTGAGAAGCAACCCGTCTGATGATAGAACACATCCAAAAACGCATTACAATTTCTCGCGAGTATCACAGTCAGCGTATAGACAGTGTACTCGCTCAACTGCTGCCAGAATATTCCCGTTCGCAAATCAGCAACTGGATAAAAACGGGATCAGTAACCCTCAATAACCAATCGTGCAAACCAAAAGATAAAGTTCTTGATGGCGATTTGATTGATCTTCAGGTGGATTTGAATACTGTAGATCCTGATTTTACTCAGTGTGAACCGGAAGACATTCCCCTTGATGTTATTTTTGAGGACGAAGAGGTTCTTGTTTTGAATAAACCAGCAGGTATAGTAGTACACCCCGGTGCTGGAAACAAAGAACACACTTTGGTTAATGCCTTACTACACCATGCTCCAGACTTGCATCATTTACCCCGCGCAGGAATTATTCATCGGCTGGATAAAGACACCACAGGATTATTAATCGTTGCGAAATCATTAACAGCTCACACGTCCTTAATCAGACAAATGCAAGCAAGAGAGATTAAACGCCATTACATTACTCTGGTGCTGGGGCATGTCTTGTCTGGGGGTATTCTTGATACCGGTTTTGGCAGACATCCCAGAAACAGGCTAAAGATGGCAGTCACCGGACAAGGCAGGCAGGCAATCACGCATTATACAGTTAAAAAGCACTATGATGACTTTACCCTCCTTGATGTCAGTCTGATGACAGGAAGAACGCATCAGATAAGAGTTCATATGGCTTACATTAACCACCCAGTTGTTGGCGATCAACTCTACGGTGGAAGAATTCGCTTTCCAAACAATGCCAGTGAGCAGTTCCGAACTCAGTTGCAACAGTTTAAAAGACAAGCTCTGCATGCACGCACACTTACCTTTATTCATCCTAAAACAGAAAAAGAGTTGACATTTAAAGCGCCCTTACCTGATGATTTAAAATTGTTGCTTGATACTCTGGACGAGCATTATGAATACTAGATTAGCTAATTGGTCTGCCCCTGCAAATATTTCTGCATTAAGTACTACTCGTATGTCAGGATTTAGTTTACCGCCCTATCATGAAAACAATCTTGGTTTGCATGTAGGCGATAAGGTCGAACATGTTCTGAAAAATCGCCAGCAAATTAATGAATTGTTAAACTTACCCGGCGAACCGGTATGGTTAGAGCAGACTCACAGTACCATATGCATCATTCCAGAGCAGGACTCTAATCGAAATGCGGATGCGGCGATTACCCGTTCACCATTACACCCCTTGGTCATTCTCACTGCAGACTGCCTTCCCATTACGTTGTGCTCCATTCACGGTGACGAGATTGCAGCCATTCATGCCGGCTGGAAAGGCTTGTTCCATGGCATTCTCGAAAATACTTTGGCTAAAATGAATACTCAGGCCTCCGATGTGCTGGCATGGATTGGACCGGCAATTTGCCAAAATTGTTACGAAGTAGGCGAGGAAGTCCATCAATCCTTCACCGAAAAGTATGCATTTAGTCATGCAGCATTTAGGCCCTCTGGTAGTAAATGGTTAGCAAACCTAGCTCAAATTGCGGAGTTAATACTCAACATGAATGGAATAAGGGCTGTATCTCAATCGAATTTATGTACTTATGAATCAAAAAATGAGTTTTATTCCTACCGCAGAGAATCACAAACGGGTAGAATAGGAACCTTTATCTGGTTTAACGATCAACCTCGGGATGAATAATATGATAAAACACTTAAAATTATTAGTAAGCACTTTGCTTCTATTAACAGTCTCTCTTGCAGTGGAAGCGGACGAGACTGTTATGCCCAATCTGGCGCCTGTATTAAAAAATATCATGCCAGCAATTGTTAATGTCGCAGTTCAAGGCTATTTACCCAGCGATGCATCAACCTCACCGTCTGATGGAGATGATGACGCAGGACCACAAAATAAACGCCACTCTCGAGTACCTGATAAAGGTCGTAAATTTGAAAGCATTGGTTCTGGCGTTATTATCGACCCCAAATCAGGCATCATTGTCACTAATGACCACGTAATACGTAATGCCAACTTAATTACCGTAACCTTGCAAGATGGCCGACGTTTAAAAGCTCGCTTGATTGGCGGTGACAGTGAAACCGATCTGGCTGTGCTGAAAATTGATGCCAAGAATTTAAAATCACTGGTCATTGGTGATTCAGATAAGCTTCAGGTAGGTGATTTTGTCGTAGCTATAGGTAATCCATTTGGTTTAAACAGCTTTGGCAACAGCCAGTCAGCAACTTTTGGTATTGTGAGCGCTCTGAAACGTAGCGATTTAAATATCGAAGGAGTAGAAAACTTTATTCAAACCGATGCAGCGATTAATCCTGGAAACTCAGGTGGTGCGCTGGTTAACACCAGAGGTGAGTTGATAGGAATTAACACAGCAATCATTTCTCCCTATGGCGGAAATGTAGGGATAGGATTTGCCATTCCAATCAATATGGTAAAAGATGTAACCCAACAAATTATTAAGTTTGGTTCTATCCACCGTGGATTGATGGGAATATTTGTTCAGCACTTAACACCTGAGTTGGCGCAATCCATGGGTTATCCTGAGGATTTTCAAGGTGCTTTAGTCTCACAAGTTAATGAAAACTCCCCTGCTGAAAGTGCCGGATTAAAAGCTGGTGATATCATCGTACAAATCAATGATACCAAAATCACACAAGCAACCCAGGTTAAAACAACGATTAGCCTGTTACGGGTTGGTTCAACCGCTAAAATCAAAATAGTACGTGATAACAAGCCCTTGACCCTAAACGCTGAAGTGACTGATATCAAAAAACATGAACAAAAACTGCAATCCAATAATCCATTTCTTTATGGATTGGCTCTTCGCAATTTTGAACAAGAATCGCCACCACATGGTAATGTAGTTGGAGTACAGGTAGTAGGCGCATCGGAAAGCAGTGCCGGCTGGCGTGCAGGTTTAAGACCTGGAGATATTATTATCTCAGCAAATAAAGCGCAAATTAAAGACGTAAAAACACTGCAATCTATTGCTCAGAATAATAAACAGCAACTGTTGGTTCAAGTATTACGAGGACCTGGTGCTTTATTCCTGCTAATCATTTAACCCTCTGCGTACTTAAAAAGGCAGGCATCAACAAACCAACCATTGATGCCTGCACTTTCTACCCAGACAAAGGTCATTATACCCTGTCATAAAATGTGGACAGATCCAGCCAATAATTAGGGCAATTTTCAATACGCCCTAATTGTCCTGTAAGTTATTTTTAGCTGATAAAATACCCTTGTTTGATAGACTACTGGTCAAGCTTAACTCAACAAAAAATAAAAAAATAAAAAAAACAACAAACAGGCTTGACATTATTCTGCGAAAAGTACAAAATCCTGCGTCTTGTGGCTATGTAGCTCAGCCGGTTAGAGCGCGGCACTCATAATGCTGAGGTCGGTGGTTCGAGTCCACCCATAGCCACCAATCCTTCCCAAATTAAAATTCCTTAAGTTAGTTATCAAAAAAGCTATTGAAAGTAATCAAATTTAGTTATTATGTTACTATTCATGATTTTACGGTTTTTCAATGCGATCTTTAGTAATTGTACTGCTAGCCTTAATCTGGTCTTCGTTGCTTCATGCTAATGACGTTAATATATCTACCGTCACCCAAAATGGCACTACGATTTTTTATCTCCAGGCAGGAGCATTCAACCTGAAAAAAGATGCGGAGCAACGTGTACAGGCTCTTGCAAAATTAACGCAGCAAAAAATCGAGATTAAAAATCTTGCAGACAAACATTTGTATTTGGTTCAAATAGGACCCATAGAAGATTACCAGTCCGCCAGGGAACTAAAAAATACCTTATCTCAAAAACCGGAAAACCAACACAACAGTACTTCAACCTATAAAACTACTTCATCTGCAGCGAATCAGACAGCTCAACATTCTGAACAACCCGATTCATTACCATCAGCTACTAAACTTTGGAATTTAAGAAATGCTGACATACGAGCAGTCATCTCCGAAGTATCGCGGGTTACCGGTAAAAATTTTGTTATTGATCCCCGAGTACAAGGAAAAATTTCAATTATTTCATCATCTCCCCTATCAAACCGTGAATTGTATCAAGTCTTTCTTTCTGTACTGCAAGTTTCTGGATACGCAGCAATTCCCAATGGAAAGATTATAAAAATCATCCCCAACATCGATGCAAAAACCCAGTCGCCTGATTTGCTTCATGAAATGAGAAATCCTCCCAGAGGGGATGATATGATGGTTTCTGTGGTTCCCGTACATTATGTGCCCTCTGAGCAACTTGTTCCTGTATTACGCCCTTTAATGCCACAATGGAGCAGCGTTTCAGCATATGCTCCTTCGAATATGCTGATTCTTTCAGGCAGAGCCAATAATATAAAAAGTTTGACTGACATCATAAGACAAGTAGATTCCTCTGCCTCTAACGGCATTGACATGGTCCCTTTGAAGCATGCCCTGGCTATGGACGTTGCCAATACATTAAAAGATTTGGTCAAAACTCAGCCCAGTATAGGCAGCAGAGCGCAAATAACTATTGCAGCAGATGATAGGTCCAACTCAATTTTAGTGAGCGGAAATAAAACCGATAGAATCAGACTGCAAATGTTAATATTAAAACTGGACAGAGAAAGTTCAGAAGGAATTAATTCAAATACTCAAGTTGTTTATCTGAATTATCTGAGAGCGGAAGATCTGGTTCCTATTCTCGCAGGTATAGCCCAGGCTAATTTTAGTGGTAATGTAGGTACAACCATTGGCACCATTACTCGCCCTGTCCTGGACAGTACTAATCCTGCGTCAAATCTGGCAAGCCTCAGTGGAGCTGATGGGCAAAGTTCGTTACAAAATATGGCACCTCAAGGGCTAAACAACTCTTCGGCAACAAGTAATACGACTTCTGCAAGCACTCAAAATGAAGGTTCAACCAAACCGACCGTGCAAATCATTGGAGAACCCAATACCAACTCCATCATCATCAACGCACCTGCCTCAATAATTCGTATACTTAAAAATGTAATTTCCCAACTTGACATCAAACCCGCACAGTTGTTGATCGAAGCGCTTGTTGCTGAAGTTGATGAAAATGATGTAAATAATTTAGGAATTGAGTGGGGCTCTGATTTGCAAACAGGCGACCCACAAAAGTTCAGACCAGGTTTTGCCATTATCAATAGCAAGACACGAACAGATGATTTTCAGGCGCAAATTTACGCTTTGGCTCGACAACAAAAAGCCAATATTTTATCAACTCCATCTGTAGTAGTACTCGATAACCGACAAGCCAAAATTCTGGTAGGAAAACAGGTCTCTGTTGCATCAACCACGCAACCCAGTAATGCTGGTGGACAAACTAACGGAGGAACTCCATTTACCACATTTGACAGGGTTAATGTGGCTTTACACCTCTACGTAAGACCCCAAATTACTCGTGGTCAGGGAATTCAGATGCAAATAGATCAAGGCAATGATACTCTTGATCCCGCAAGTACCACAGAAAGTAACCTTAATCCTACTTTTAAAATCAGCAGCATAGTGACTTCTGTACATGTTGAAAGCGGTGATATCGTGGTATTAGGCGGCTTGACTCAGGACAGTCTAGGAAATGATAATAACCACATCCCTATTCTTGGAGATATACCGGGCTTGGGCAAATTGTTTCAACACAATATTCGCAATAGAAACAAAAGAGTTCTGATGGTCTTCATCAAACCGATCATACTTCGCAGTGAACGTGATAATCTGGAAGTGACCGGATCCAAATACAATGATGTGCGTCAATATCAATTAGACTGGATTCGATCTCAGGAAGAATATGAACAAATCAACAATCAAGCCTTGTTGCCTCCGCTAACTCAAGGAAGCTTGCCGGTTCCCTTTAGCGGTTCGCCTAAAAATATTCCTCAAATGACTAAGTGATCTATGGATAAAGACGAAAAATCACTGAATCTCCCCTACAGTTTTGCAAAAAACAATGGCGTAGTTGTCAGCGAAATTAAAGATGGTATAGCGACTATTCATCACTTGCCTAATACCTCTTTACATGCGCTGGTTGAAGTAAAACGCACCCTTCAATGCGAGCTTGATTTAAAACAAACAGATGAGCATTTATTTCAACAACATCTGGCACACATCTATCAATCCAAATCATCCATACTGGATGCTGCGGAGGGTATGGAAGATGATATGGATCTTTCCATTTTAGCGAATCAGTTACCAATGAGCGAAGACCTGTTGGAAAACCAGGACGACGCCCCAATAATTCGCTTGCTCAACGCATTATTTACTCAGGCCATTAAACAAAAAGCATCGGATATACATATAGAAACCTATGAAAACAGGGTACTTGTCCGCAATAGAATTGATGGAGTACTGCAAGAAGTGCTTGAAATACAGCGTGCTATTGCCCCTTTGGTTATATCCAGAGTTAAGGTTATGGCAAAATTGGATATTGCAGAAAAGCGCATCCCCCAAGATGGGCGCATTTCTTTACGAATTGGTGGACACAATATTGACGTCAGGGTCTCTACTCTTCCTTCCAATCACGGTGAACGAGTTGTTTTAAGAATTTTAGACAAACAAGCCGCACAACTGGATTTAAACCTCTTAGGCATGCCTCAATCAACCCTTAATGCGATGCGTAAAATGATAGCCGAACCTCACGGCATCATTTTAGTAACCGGACCTACAGGTTCGGGTAAAACAACATCATTATATGCCATGCTTACTGAACTAAACCAGGTCACACGTAACATCCTCACCATAGAAGATCCTATTGAATATGATTTAGCAGGCATAGGACAAACCCAGGTTAATACTAAAGTACAAATGACTTTTGCTAAAGGACTAAGGGCTATATTACGCCAGGATCCCGATGTAGTCATGATTGGTGAAATAAGGGATTTGGAAACTGCTGAAATCGCTGTTCAAGCAAGCCTTACAGGACATCTGGTATTATCTACACTCCATACCAACAGCGCCTTGGGTGCCTTAACCCGATTAAGGGATATGGGAGTAGAATCTTTTTTAATGTCATCCAGTATTGTTGGCTTGATTGCACAAAGACTAGTAAGAAAGC
Source organism: Legionella worsleiensis (assembly GCF_001467535.1). Taxonomy (GTDB): domain Bacteria; phylum Pseudomonadota; class Gammaproteobacteria; order Legionellales; family Legionellaceae; genus Legionella; species Legionella worsleiensis. The sequence goes on along the minus strand of NZ_LNZC01000002.1, from coordinate 313,903 downwards.
TTTGTCCACACTGCAAAACCCTCCACCAGTTACGCGATGATGAGAGAGAACTTATGGGGCTTTCGCCTGATGCAGATGTTTCACAGGTCTATGAGCCTCAGGGTTGTGATTTGTGCAACCACCTCGGTTACAGAGGCAGAACAGGAATTTATGAATTAATAACTGTTGATGAAACACTAAGAGGCATGATTCATCGCCAGGAAAACATTCATACTTTAGAAAACTACTTAAGGCCAACTACACCAAGTATTCGTGATGATGGCTTTAAACGAGTACTGGCTGGTGACACGTCTTTGGCTGAAATTTTAAGAGTCACCACCCAAAATTAAAAAATTCGCTGAACTACTTCAAGCGCACTGTTTATCTTTGTAATCTTTGAAAAAGCGGGTACGGTTTAGTTAACCAAACTCTATGGACAAACCATGGGTAATTTCATAAAGCACTGAATTCACGTTAAATTGACCCTTTTCATTGAAACAATTAGCAATCGTCATATACAACACTTGATTCATAGTAAAAACATGCGCACTGGATCCGCCAAAAGTAGGTATATTCTGGATGATCCTGAAATGCCCCTCCTCCCATTGATATAAAGGTGACTGCATTTTAAATTCCCCTTTATCCCCTACAGTCAATTTATAATTAACTCTCATAAGATAATGTTGATCATTTAGATAAAAATGAACAAAATTTCGTGCGCCTGCATCAGGTAATTCTTGAAATGGACTAAACGTTTTACCATTCCATTGATATACAGACGAATTGGATTCGCTATTGGCGTAAGCGAGATAATGGGCATTGTTGATGACAAAATGTTCAAAAGATTGGGCGCCTTTACCTTTGAATTGTTGATAAATTTTAAATTGCCCATTATCCCATCGATATAAAAAACCCCCATCCAGAGAATCAGCAAAAGCCAAATAGGGTATTTTATTCATCATAAAAAATTTAAAGGACTCGCCTCTTAGTGATCGCAGCGTTTGAAATGGACTAAATTGCGTTCCATCCCATTCATAGATTATTGAACGAGTATGCTCTGTATTTAACTCATTCTCTGAATTAACAATTCCATTAGCAAAAGCCAGAAAGTGGCGTGAACCTATATTAAAATAAACCGACTGCTTGGCTCCATAGGTTAAAAATTGTTGTATGGGATAAAAAAAACGTCCATCCCAACGATATAACATGGAATAAGTTAGAGGATTAAAGGGAGATTTAGGCCCTGAATGATAACTGGCAATTGCAATATGCGCCTCTCCATTTAAATTAAAAAATGTGGCGCTGCTGTTTCCATGCCCTGGAATGCGCTGATAAACCCTAAATTGTTCTCCATGCTTTTTGTAAATAATGACATCAACATCTGCATCACCACCAATTTTATTTTGGGCTTGTTTAAGAGCCAGATCTCGTCCTGACTGGGCTGCAGCTATATAGTATTCACCACTAAGCTCAAAAGGAGTAAGCTCCCGGGCACCCGTGGTGTCAAAATACTGAATCGGGTTTAAAAGCTGTTGTGTTAGACCAGGCACAGAGAAGCCAAGCGTGAAAAAATAAAATAATACTCTCGATAAACTCATAGGACTTCCCTTGTCTCTGATTGAACAATTATTCCACCACTACCAAATTAATATCACCATGGAATAGTTTATATAGGTTGACTGGAGCATGCGTAGGATTCTCCGTGATGATCAGGTTCGGCATAATAGTAGTGACACGCTTGATGCTCCTCTGTGGGTACCAGGTAATTTTTCCATACATCAAGAGCCTTTAAAATATTAGGGATATCAGGTCTATGCACCATGCTGGGATGCATCATATGTTCAAAAATGTTCATCAGCTCATCATGGCATACTGCCTTAACGGGTATCTCATTCCATAAATACCCCAATATCAAACCGAGAGCATATATGTCTGTTTTTTCATTTTTAACGACCCAGCTGTAGTGACATTCCTCTGCAGCATAAAAAGGTGACCCTCTGCAATCTGTCGGCATATCACTTATTTCAGATATAAAACCAAAATCAATGATGAACACCTGGAATGTTTCTCCATTCTGATACACCAGGATATTGTGTGGTGTGATATCTCTATGAATCCAACCTTTATCATGTATTTGTTCTTTTAAGGCTTTGACAAGCTCTATGGTCAGTGTGTAGCGCTCCTTAATGGTTAAATTATTGTTAAGGATCACACTTTGCAAAGTAACACCGGGTAGCTCTTTCATTACAATATAGGCTTTCTCTTTATCTAATACTAAAGGCTTGGAATGAAAAATAGGACTCTTGCCCAGAGCGATAGCTTCCGCATATATACGGTCATAACAAAACTCGTTTCTTTGCACGAGACTCTGCACCTTGACCAACCGTATCCGATCGGGTTTACGTTCTTTGATAATAAGCTTGCGATGCTCGTCAAAAGATAGGGTAAATCGACAGCGAAAAAACGATCCATAATTACCTGCACCAAAAACCACATTATCCATTACTTCATAACGAATCCTGTGGCATGCAATACCGTGAACTTCTTTTAGTGAGCTCAGATGTTTGATGATACTGAAATTAAGAGTGAGTCCGGCATAGTCACCTATACCCCAAAATTGAGTGGCAGGATCGCTTAATAACAGTTGAGCAAGGGAACTCTTTGTCGTTTCGTCAAGAGTTTTTAAATCTGTAATGTCTACCATTTATTTTGTTCCAGACTCAAATCATAGAACATTGATCATACTTTTTTATCAAGAAATTCTCAAATGGGAGTTTCAGAGCATATTGATAACTTTTAGTGGTTCAGCAAACAAATGATTATTACAGCTCATCTAAAGCACGACAGATCAATTCTTTGCAGTAGATGAGCCAAATGGTCAAAGTGCTTTTTTCAAGCCCATATTAATCAGCAATCTTGCGCCATGTGGTTCCTTTTTCACCATCTTCCAGCTCTATACCCTTAGCAAGAAGCTGGGCGCGAATCTGATCAGCTCTTGGCCAATTTCGTTCTGTTCTTGCTTGCAATCGTTCCGCAATCAATTGCTCAATCAATTCCTTGTCATCAGATTCAAGGCCTGACTGTAAAAATACAGCCGGTTCTTCTTGTACTATCCCAAGAATTCCTGCCAAATGCTTTAAAGTCGCAACAAGCTTCGATGATGGATTTTTATTGATTTCACGGCTTAGCTGAAACAAAACCGATAATGCCTCAGGAGTATTAAAATCATCATTCATGGCCTGATTAAATTGCGCTACCCAATGATTATCAAGCCCTGCCTCTTCTTCAGTCTTTGCAGAATCTTTGATGGCTTGATACATACGATTTAGCGCTTTTTTTGCATTAAGCAAATTATCTTCTGAATAATTTAAAGGACTACGGTAATGACTGCTTAGAAGAAAATAACGTATCACCTCGGGATGGTGGTGCTTTAAGACATCAGCAATGGTAAAAAAATTACCGGTTGATTTTGCCATTTTTTCACCATTAACCTGGAGCATTCCCACATGAAGCCAATAGTTGGCAAAAGGTTTACCCGAGACTGCCTCGCTTTGGGCTATCTCATTTTCATGATGAGGAAACTGCAAATCAGACCCACCACCATGAATATCAAACTGATCGCCAAGCTCATGCATGGCCATTGCTGAACATTCAATATGCCAGCCAGGTCGTCCATCCCCCCAGGGCGACTGCCAACTTGGTTCACCAGCTTTAGCTTTTTTCCACAAAACAAAGTCGAGAGGCGAACGCTTTTCTTTTACAATCTCTACCCGAGAGCCCGAAACCAGCCCCTCAATATCTTTATGAGATAATTTGCCATAGTCTGGAAAAGAATCCACTTGATAACAGACATCACCATTATCACTAAGGTAAGCATTACCTTTATCCAGCAAGCGTTGGATTAAGCGAATGATGGTATCTACATGACCTGTTGCTCTTGGTTCAATATCAGGTGGCAGTATGTTCAAAGACTTGGCGTCCTGGGACATTGCCTCTATATAATGATCGGTTAGTTCACCTATGCTTATGCCCCGCTCGTTTGCTCTGACTATAATTTTGTCATCTATATCAGTGATATTACGAACATAAGTTACCGCAAAACCTTGAGAGCGCAAAAAACGCACAATGACATCAAAAGAAACCATGGAACGGGCATGGCCAAGATGACAATGATCGTATACGGTATTTCCACACACGTAGATTCCAATTTTACCCGGTGTTAATGGAACAAAAACCTCTTTTGTTCGGGTTAAGGAATTGTATAAATGTAACATGTAAGTCCCCTAGCTTGTTTTGCCCCAAGTATCTTTTAAATCTACTACCCGATGAAATGCCTTAACTTCACCATCAGCAACCTGATTGACGCAGTAATAACCCAAGCGTTCAAATTGAAACACGTCGCCCTGAATCCCAGTAGCAAGCGCAGGCTCACAAAAGGCTTGTTGCGTTTTTAAAGAATCATGATTTAAAAACTGAAGGAAATCATCTTCACGGGCGGGATTGGCATCATGAAACAATCTGTCGTATTGATAAATAGTCACAGGATGAGCATGAGCGCAAGATACCCAATGGATAACCCCTTTAACTTTGCGATCTACTGGATTTTTTCCCAAAGTTTCAGGATCATAGGTACACCGTAATTCGACAATATTCCCCTTTTCATCTCGGATTACACGCTCACACTTGATGACATAAGCATGTCGCAAACGAACTTCTGCACCAGGAGAAAGACGGAAATACTTTTTCGGAGGATCTTCCATAAAATCAGAACGCTCTATGTATACTTCTCTTGCAAAAGGTAAATCCCTGCTCTTTGCATTGGGATCTTGTGGATTGTAACTGGACTGAATCAATTCAACCTTGTCTTGTGGGTAATTTTCAATCACTACTTTGACGGGATCCATAACGCATAATGCACGCTTGGCTGATTTATTAAATTCAGCACGTACACACTCTTCAAGTAAAGACATATCAATCACAGAGTCACTGCGTGAAATACCAATCATTTCACAAAATTGTCTGATTGCAGCGGGTGGATAACCTCGTTTACGCATGCCTCTTAAAGTAGGCAGACGTGGATCATCCCAACCGGTGACAATATTTTTCTCAACCAATTCGCGCAGCTTACGCTTTGAAGTAACCGTATGAGATAAATTTAAACGAGCAAACTCTGTTTGCACAGGTCGAGCAGGTAAAGGTAAATTATCGACCAACCAATCATAAAGTGGCCGGTGATCCTGAAATTCCAAAGTACACAGAGAGTGAGTGATTTTCTCAAGAGCATCGGATATTGGATGAGCGTAATCATACATTGGATAAATACACCATTCGTCACCAGTGCGCTGATGGGAAGCATGGCGAATACGATAAAGAACCGGATCACGCATGTTCACATTCCCTGATGTCATATCAATCTTGGCTCGAAGAACATGGGCGCCATCAGGAAATTCTCCTGCCTTCATACGGGCGAACAAATCAAGACTTTCAGCAATTGGCCTCGTTCTGTATGGGCTCTCTCGCCCCGGCTCTTGCAGCGTTCCTCGGTAGGCACGAATTTCTTCCATGCTGAGACTATCTACATAAGCCATGTCTTTTTTTATTAAATACACTGCAAAATCATACAGCTCTTGATAATAATCAGAAGAATGGGTCATATCACACCATTCAAACCCTAACCAGCGAACATCATCTATTATTGCGTTTACGTACTCCTCTTCCTCTTTCATTGGATTGGTGTCATCAAAACGCAAAAAACATCTTCCTTTAAATTCCTCTGCCAAACCAAAATTCAAACAGATCGATTTAGCATGACCTACGTGCAAGTAACCGTTTGGTTCTGGAGGAAATCGGGTAACTATTGCTTGATGCTTCCCACTGGCCAGATCATCGTTAATCAACTGGCGAATAAAATGAGTTCTTTTTTCTGGTAGTTCAGTCATACTTTTTTTCCATTATTGTCAATTGCCTGCCGCATGGAGCTGATGAGATAAGCTCCGGCCACGGCTGTATTATTATTTGATTCATGTGCATTCAAAATCGTAGTGATTAACGCTGCTCCAACGATTACACCATCAGAAAAACGTGAAACATCGGCTGCCATTTCAGGTGTTTTTATACCAAAGCCTACCATTAACGGAAGATGAGTTTGTGCTTTACGCTTTAGGTATTCTGCCTCTAAAGAATCAATATTCAGCGCATCTGAACCAGTTACACCTTTTAAAGAGACATAATAAAGATAACCCTTGGCGTATTGGTTAATCAGAGCCATACGTTGAGCGGAGGTCGTGGGAGAACATAAAAAAATACTATACAAACCTTGTTCTTCCCAAATACTGCAAATAATCCTGGCTTCTTCTGGCGGTAAATCTACAAGAATAGTACCGTCTACACCCGCTTCTACCGAATCCCGAGCAAAGGCATCATATCCGTATTGTTCTATGGGATTTAAATACCCCATAATAATGACCGGGGTAGTTTTATCCTCTTCCCTAAATGTCCTGACCATATCAAGGACATGTTTTGTATTTACGGATTGTGCCAAAGCACGTTCCATTGCCTGTTGAATTACTGTCCCTTCAGCCATAGGGTCTGAAAACGGAATACCCAATTCCAAAATATCAGCCCCTGCCTTAACTAATGCATGCATCAGTTCAACGGTACTTTCAGGATGAGGATCACCAGCTGTAAGATAAGGACTTAACATCTTTTTGCCTTTGGCTTGTAAATCAGCCAGAGTTTTTTCAATTCGGTTCATATTGTACCTAAAAAAGGATCTAACACATCAAACCCAATACTGCTGTTTCATCACTGATGAACAATAACAGGAAAGGGGATTTTTTTGTACCATCACACTGTAATTCCATCTATGGAGGCAATGGTGTGCATGTCTTTGTCGCCACGACCTGATAAATTGACTACAATAGTTTGATTTTTAGCCATATTTTTTGCAAGTTTCATGGCATAAGCAATAGCATGACTGGATTCTAAAGCAGGCATTATCCCTTCAATTCGGGTTAGTGTTCTGAATGCATCCAATGCTTCGTCATCGTTTATTGCAACATAGTTCACTCGTCCAATGTCTTTCAAATAGGCATGTTCAGGGCCAACTCCAGGATAATCAAGCCCTGCAGAAACTGAATGAGTGTCCTTAATTTGTCCGTGTTCATCACAGAGTAAATAAGTTCTGTTCCCGTGTAATACGCCCGGTTTTCCTGCAATTAAAGAGGCTGAATGCTCCCCAGTCTCCAGACCTTTACCCCCCGCTTCAACTCCATAAATTGCTACAGAATCGTCTTTTAAAAAAGGATAAAACAAGCCAATAGCATTAGAACCACCACCAACGCAAGCAACGATTGCATCAGGTAACTGTCCAGTTTTTTCAAGACATTGTTCCCGTGCTTCTCTACCGATGATGGTTTGAAAATCTCTAACCATCTGGGGATAAGGATGAGGTCCTGCAACGGTACCAATAATATAAAAGGTATCATCAACATGACTTACCCAGTCTCTCATGGCTTCGTTTAAAGCATCTTTGAGCGTTCGGGATCCGGAAGTTACTGGAACAACCTGGGCGCCTAATAATTTCATTCGGTACACATTACTTGATTGGCGCTTGATATCATCTGCGCCCATGTAGACCACGCATTCAAATCCCAATTTTGCAGCGACAGTTGCCGATGCCACTCCATGCTGACCAGCACCTGTCTCTGCGATAATTCGAGTTTTACCCATGCGCTTTGCCAGCAATGCCTGACCAACAGTGTTATTTATTTTATGAGCGCCCGTATGATTTAGATCTTCTCTTTTAAGATAAATCTGCGCTCCACCAACCAGATTACTCAAGCGCTCAGCATGATACAACGGGTTAGGGCGTCCAACAAAATCTTTTAATTCAGTGTGTAATTCAGCAAGAAACTCAGGATCATTACGGTATTGGGTGTATGCCGCATCAAGCTGTTTTAAAGCAAACATCAAAGTGTCTGCAACAAATACACCGCCATATGGGCCAAAGTGCCCCTGCTCATCTGGTAATTCTTTAATACTCATTGTTTGCCTCTAATGCCTTTATAAAAAGGCTCATTTTATGATGATCTTTAACTCCGGGCGATGACTCAATACCGCTGCAAACATCTACAGCATAGGGTTTATGTTGCCTGATTGCCTGCCCGATATTTGATTCATTAAGCCCGCCAGCTAAAATATAGGGTTTGGTTAATGTGTCAGGAATAATAGACCAGTCAAAAGTCAGTCCTGTCCCCCCTCTGTAAAGCGGTGATGCAGTATCTAAAAGTAACGCATTTGCACTGTCGAATTGCTCCGCTAAATCAACTATTTGACGAGTTGATGTTGCATGCGTTGCTTTGATAAAAGGAAAATCAAACTCCTGACAAAATTCTGGAGACTCATCGCCATGAAATTGTAATAAATTTACGGGCAACACTTCCAGTATACTGCGCACATAACTCTTTTCGGGGTTAACCAAAACAGCGACAACATCTATAAACGGCGGCAAATTTTTTAACACCAACTCTGCCTGTTGTATGCTTACATTTCTTGGGCTTGGAGAATAAAAAACCAAACCTATAGCATCAACGCCAAGACTTACAGCACGGGATACGTCCTCATTACGTGTCATACCACACATTTTGACTCGTACACGAGTTTGATTCAATTATTTCTCCCAAAGAAATAATGGGCCGGGATTATTCTGCATTACTCCAAACTCTGCCGGATAACCAACCTGCACCAGGTATAAGCCATAAGACGGAGCCGTTTCTGCTCCTAACTTTCGGTCTTTGGCAAGCAACACCTCTTCAACCCAGGAGACCGGGTGTTTGTTTGAACCGACAGAAATCAACACTCCTGCGATATTACGCACCATGTGATGCAAAAAAGCGTTTGCTGTAATATCAATAATGACGAGATCGCCTGACCGAGTCACGTTTATCTGATGAACATTACGCATTGGTGTTTTTGATTGACACTCCACAGAACGAAAGGAAGTAAAATCATTTTCACCAAGTAACTTTTGCGCACCTTCATGCATCAAGCGATGATCCAGCTGTCTGTATTGCCAGGTGACATTGCTACGCAATAAAGCCGGGCGAATAGAACCGTTATAAATGATGTAACGGTATCTCCTGCTGGTCGCAGAATAACGAGCGTGGAAACTATCGTTCATCTCCTTACCCCACTTGACACAAATATCCTTAGGTAAAAAAGAGTTAGCGCCATGAATCCAGGCACGAATAGTACGTTCCTTCTCACAATCAAAATGGATAACCTGGTTTGTTGCATGAACACCGGTGTCTGTTCTACCTGCGCACACAACAGAAATAGTACTGTCAGCGACTTTAGATAAAGCATGCTCCACAGACTGTTGAACAGTATGCAAGCCATTCTGAGCCTGCCAACCATGATATTGGCTACCATCGTATTCGACCACTAAGGCAATACGCATTCAAATTTCCTGATAAAAAGGGTCAATTTATAATACCCTATTTATTTTGTCCATACCTTGTTGTTGGTTTATCCCATATTATGAAAATACTGATTTTATTGTTTTTAAATTGCACAGAATTTGATGATGTTTAATACCCAAAAACTCAATTCTGCTAAAAGGGGGAAGCAATTATCAACACACCTGGTTATTTATGGCAGATTTGAAACACCAGACTCTGCACCGCCTATCTGCCCTTTATCTGCTCAATTAATGTTCTGGCTTCTGCTTTTTGTTCTTCATTACCAAACTCAAGAACCTCTTGAAGTGAATTTCTTGCAGATTCGAAGTCGTCCATTCCTATATAAGTTTTTGCGAGATCCAAAAGTGTAGAGAGTGCTTTTGTACTTTTTAGGGAATGTACCGATTCATCTGCTGTGGTATTGTCTGCTGTAATGGCAGAATTATCAGGCTCATCAGAGATTAATTTTTGTTGACCTGGCTCAACGAAAAAGTCTGTCAGGGATTTATCCAAATCCATTTCAGTTACCCCGCTTTGCGCCGTTTCATTCAAACCATCAACATGTTCTGTGGGTTTTGAGCTGTTCTCTAACGAAGTCTGATGGTCTGTATGATCCTCTTTAACATGTTCGTCCGAAGCAACCGATACTTCAGGTTCGGGGAGTTCTTCTGACGGTAAAACAAAATCAAGTGACATGTCATGATCTGCATCTTCAGGAGTATTTTTTGACGTGACTTGCTGCTTTGCTTGTTCTTTAAGTACTTCATGCAACCCAGGTTCAAACTCCAACACAGCACTATTTGATAATTCAGCTTCAGGAGAGGATGCAACAGGTAATTCCTGATCATTATCTTCAATTGTTTGAGCCTCTTGCGCAGATGAAACGCTTATTAGTGATTGCTCTGGTTGAACACTATTTTCTTTTTGTGGTTCAGAAGACTCATCCTCGACAATAAGTTCAACTGGCTCTTCTATTTCTTCCAGATTTCCAGACTCTGTCTGATTTTGCGAATTAGTGATTTCTTCTGACTTAGTTGGCCTATCCAGTTCAGTTAAACTGCCAAGTTCCGTAATCGTGGTGGATTTATCCTGAGCTACCTGATCAGGAGTTGCTTCATCAAAAGAAATGTCTTGCGATTTTGTTGCATCTTTTTTGATTTCTTTTTGCAAAGACTCTGCGCTTTCAGAGGGGTCTTCAACTGAAGGATGCACCTCACTGGCAGGTTGTTCCACTGACACAATCACAGGTTCAACCAAAGGTATTGAGGTTTTAGGCTCTAAAGGTGGTTCTGTAATGTATGGAGACTCCTTGCTCGTTGGCTTTCGGTGAACAAAGTACCAATAAGCAATACCGCCACAGCCAGCCGCCACCACCATTAGCAATACAAAAGGCCAGAAACTGTGAGTTGAGTTTTTTGCAGGTGATGAACTGGCCTGAGCAGCTACCGCTTGACGTTGTTTTATTAAAACTCGAACCTGAGCTTGTAAACGCTCCAATTCTTTAGTGCGTTTATTCAATTGCTGATGCAAGTTCTTATTTTGATCTTGCAATAAACGCAATTGTTCCATCAATAAAGCATTAGATTCTCTTACTGATTCTATAGCCGCTGTAGTAATGGATAACTCGGCTCTTCTTGTTGCATCCTGGTCTATGCTGTCTTGGTTATTTTTTGCCGGAACACCTTGTTGCTGGTTGTTATTGATCACAGGAAGCTGCGTATCGAGGAAAATAAGTTGATTTGCAGATCCTGATTTTGGTTCAGCCTGTTGCTTTATTTTCGGAATTATTGGAATTTGTGAAGGCTGAGCGGGTACATTGACTGCTGTTATTCCATTCATAAAGGGTGGAGATAAAACATGGTTTATGGGTGTCTTTTCATTCCATGCTTTATCGTGGGCCATGATTTCTTCTGTAGCCAAATCGGCAGGAATTTGTTTTATTTCATCAGTTCCGGGAATTACTAACCGTACACCCGTCTTTAATCCATTTAAATTACCCTTGATGAATGCATCAGGATTAGCACCAACTATTGCAAGAACAACCTGAGGTAAAATGACCTCGGAAGCCTTATACCTTAATGCTATTTGCCACACGTTTTCATGAGCAATCGTAGGACCATAAGTTGCTTTTTTCTTGCTGTCGTTTAAAGATAGCGTGTTGTGTTCGACAGCTGTAGTGATTGTTTTATTAATTACACCCGGTTCATGGCTGTGTTTTTGTACGGTTTTATAATAGGTTGAACCACTTTGTGCCGGGGTAGAAACCAGTTGATAGCCTGGCGGATCCAATAAAACTGTATATGCTTTGTACAACTGCCCTTGAGGCCAGGTTAAATCAACAACCAGTTCCATATAAGGTTCGGTCATACGTTCTTTGGATTGGACAAAAATGATGTATTTTCCCTTGCTGTTTTTTCCAATACTAAAGTTGAGTAACGACAATACCGCAGTGCGTTCTATGCCTATCTCATCAAAATTATGAGGATCTGCCAGACCTGTTTTTATTCCTGCCAAAGGAGTGGAACCAACATCAATTAACTCTATTTCTGCTACAAAAGGCTGATCTAAAGCCGACTTTACTGTCATATTGCCTAAACCAATCGCATCAACAGAAATAGGCATAGCCAGTGCGAATAAAGCCGTATATAGAACAGTTTTTTTCAATCAGAGCTCCATGCACACTGGGATAGAAGAATATTTTATTCATAAAAATTAACACTTTATACCTGTCTATTCAAGAAAATCACACCATATTCTGTTAGACAAAGTAGGATTTGAACCAAATATTACTCAGGCACCGAACGTTCTTCTTCAAAAAAACGTACCTGACCTGTTTTGATGTCATGTATTCCGGCAATGATCCCTACTTTTTTGCTCTTAACCAACTCGCCGATAATAGGACTTTTTTCCTGAATTTCTCTGACAACACGTAAGGCGTTCGCTTGAGCAATAGCATCCACTAGAGAAACATCACTGCAATTTTTTGTACCCAAGGAAAACATACTGGGTTTCACCACAGGTTCAATTTTATCCAGAACATCAGTTAAATGCCCTAATTCAACGCCATTACATGCACCAGCTACAGCACCACAGGAAGTATGTGCCAATACAACGATTAATCGTGAGCCAACTACTGCAGACGCAAACTCCATACTTCCCAGAATGTCATCGTTTAAGACGTTACCCGCTACTCGCAAAGTAAATAGATCGGCCAATCCCTGATCAAAAATCAATTCGGGTACGCTGCGAGAATCCATGCAGTTAAGTACGACCGCAAAAGGATACTGACCGTAAGAAGAAATCTTGGCTTGTTTTAAATAATCCCGAGTAATTTGTTTGTTTTCCAAAAATCGTTGATTTCCTTCTTTCAAGCGTAATAACGCTTGTTTCGGAGACATGTCTTGCTGTTTTTGCTGACTCATGGTCTTACCCAATAGCATTTCTTGCACGGGCGTCGCAAAAGAAATATTATTGGACAACAAGGCAATACCGCAAGCAAATACCACACTTTTTAATCCCATATGATACATTAATAAACTCCCTTTCATTGATTTATGTTTATCCAAGTTTATCATAACGCTAACGAGGCTTGATTTGCAAAAACACAAGATTCACCACGAGTACACCATGAAGATATTGCAATAACGTCTAGGCTACTTCATAATCTCAAGTCTATATATAAGTGGTATTATTATGACTGCGTCGTTACTTGATGGGCGTTTACTCGCCTCATTACGCCGAAATGAACTAAAACTCAAAGTACAAAAACACATCCAAAAAGGTCATCGAGCACCAGGCCTTGCCGTTGTTTTAGTTGGTCATGATCCTGCTTCAACTATCTATGTCAATAATAAAATTAAGGCCTGTCAAGAAGTTGGTATAATATCCCACTCGTACAACTTGCCTACTGAAACAAGCCAAAAAAATGTACTGCAACTGATTACTGAATTAAATGATTCCAGTGATATTGATGGGATTTTAATTCAATTGCCCCTACCCCCACATATCGATCAAGCTGTAATCATAGAACATATAAAACCCGAAAAAGACGTGGATGGATTTCACCCCTATAATCTGGGAAGACTTGCCCAAAAAAATCCTTTATTACGTCCATGTACTCCTATGGGTATTATGAATCTTTTAAATCACTATCATTTGGATGTCAAAGGCAAGCATGCTGTAGTTATTGGCGCTTCCAATATTGTTGGCAGACCTATGAGTCTGGAGTTACTGCTTGCAGGAGCAACGGTAACCATCTGCCATAAACTGACTCATAATTTGCAACAACTTGTCACTATAGCTGATTTGGTCGTTGTGGCAACGGGAAAAATAGATGTTATAGACGCCGCATGGCTTAATGAAAATCAAATCGTTGTAGATGTTGGTATGCACAGACTTGATGATGGCAGCATCAGAGGTGATGTTGACTTTAAAAAAGCAATTAACAAGCTAGCCTGGATAACGCCTGTTCCAGGAGGAGTAGGTCCAATGACTATAGTTTCATTGCTGGAAAATACATATTGGGCAGCTACACACTTGGTGGTGTAAGTGTATTATTTATCTAACTGATCCCAGTCAAATTCGCCACTTAACTCATCAAAATCATCCTTAAATTCATCTTTTAATCGTTTTTTCTCTAATCGGTCTTCCAACATTCTTTTTATTCTTTTTTTGTGAGTTAAATCATCCAGGTCATCATCGTAGTTAAAATCGGAAAACGATTGATCTTCAAATTCCTCATGTAACGCCATGTTAGCCTCCTTTGTATTGCTCTTAATTTGAGTATAGTGCACAATTATCAAATACTGTAATCTCTATCCCATAGATTTTGTATTCAATCCAGGTGATAAAAGACACGTTGCACAAGAGTTACGAGAACCCTTTGCTTTCTGGTATACTTGGCGAAACTCTTCAAACAACAGCTTTAAATATGCTCAGCTATCAACACGGATATCATGCAGGTAATTTTGCCGATGTAATCAAACACGTCACGTTAACCCGACTCCTGAATTATCTAATCCAAAAAGACAAACCATTACTTTATCTCGAAACACACTCAGGCAAGGGTCAATATGATCTGAGAGATAAACAGTCTGAAAAAACCGGGGAATACAAACAAGGGATCCAGTTAATCTGGCCTGATCGAAAAAAATTAGGGCCAGTATTCAAACCCTTTTTTGATACCATCAAAAATATGAATCAGGAAAACGGATTAAGAAACTATCCGGGTTCTCCCTACTTTGCAATTCATACATTACGAAACCAGGACAGGCTGTATCTTTGTGAACTTCATCCCGCAGAATTTGAAGCTCTGGAGCAAATGCCTCATTTAAACAAAAAAGTTCATACCAGTAATTCAGACGGTTTAGCTAGCATGAAGGCATTAGTACCTCCTCCAGAAAAAAGAGGCCTGATTTTCATAGATCCCTCATTTGAGCGTAAAGAAGAATACAAAGAAATACCTGTGGCCATTAAACAAGCCTATGCCAAATTTTCAACAGGAGTTTATTGCCTGTGGTATCCCGTGGTTAATAAAAAATTCATTGAACAGCTGACCAGAGGAATGAAGGACGTTGGGGCAAAAAAAGCATTAAGAATTGAATTTAATCTCACTCTGGCACCCAAAGAAGGAATGACTGGATGTGGTTTATGGATCATCAATCCGCCCTTTACTTTAGCCGATGAAATTAAAATCGCACTCGATTCATTGAGATCCTACTTTAACCCAGGCGTATCATCCTATATTATCGAACAACACGATAACTAGTATGAGAAATAAATGATTCAAGTTACTCCTATACCAGCATTTACTGACAATTATATTTGGGCTATCACGGAAGATAATTCCCATGTTTTTGATTGTGTAGATCCAGGTGAAGCTGAGCCAGTGCTTCATTTTGCCCAAAAAAATCAACTCGAACTGCGTACCATTTTACTGACCCATCATCATAATGACCATATTGGTGGCGTAAGCGACTTAATTCAAGCCTATCCAGATTGCCAGGTGTATGGACCCAATGACTCAAGAATTCCGCATATCACTAAAACAGTTTGCGAACATCAAAAAATACAAATAGGAACATTAAGCTTTCAGGTTTTATTTAATCCAGGACATACTTCTACTCACATCAGCTATTTTGAAACCGAAAAAAAATGGCTTTTTTGCGGTGATACATTATTTTCCGCAGGATGTGGTCGAGTATTTGATGGCACCATAGAACAACTACACGAGTCGCTTAATCTATTTAAAACGTTACCCCCAAATACCCTGGTATTTTGTGCTCACGAATACACGCAACAAAACCTTAAATTCGCCTTAAGTGTAGAACCGCAAAACAAAAGCATAAAAGACAACTTAGACCAGTTTTCATCAAACCCGCCACATTGCTCACTGCCGTCCCCACTAGAACGTGAACTGGCTGTTAATCCGTTTCTGCGTACTGATAAAAAAGAAGTCATTGAGTATGCCCTACAACACGGTGCAGGCTCTGCTGATTCTCTTGAAGTATTTAAAATACTCAGAATGAAAAAAAATTCATTTCAGTAGAAAACCAATAAGAATTAAATAAATACGTAATGGAATCTTAAGAAGCAAAAGGATTTAACCACGCAATTTTTTTTAGTAAACTGACCAACCACTGATATTTATAGGTTAGTTGATTGAAAGGGAAATCAATAATTACTGTCGGTTTATTGTTCTGCGTCTTGCTAGTACCAGGGATTATAAATGGATCCATAACGCAAAAAACGCCTAATGTTTGGGAGGTGCTGCGCCAGGAGTTTACTCTTAGCCATGAACTCAACCGGCCCGAAGTTCAAGAACAAATTCGCTGGTTGGTCAGGCATCCAGGTTACATCAAAAAAGTAAGCAAACAATCAGCCCCCTATATTTATCATGTTCTTCAAGAAATAAAAAAACGTCAATTGCCTGGTGAATTAGCTCTAATCCCAATGGTTGAAAGTGCCTACGATCCCTTTGTTCATTCAGGCGCTGGAGCAGCTGGATTATGGCAGTTGATGCCCAATACGGGCAGTGAATTAGGTTTGAAACAGGACTGGTGGTTTGATGGGCGGCGCAGCATTAGACCCTCAACTGAGGCTGCTCTTGGTTATCTGAGCTATTTAAATAAATTTTTTAAAGGGCACTGGATATTGGCTCTTGCTGCTTATGACTCAGGAGAGGGAACTATTGCTCGAGCGGTAAAAGCCGCTGCGCTACCTAAAGATAAAGCAATAGACTTCTGGAATTTGCCTTTATCCAAAGAAACCAAACTTTATGTACCTCGTTTGCTTGCACTAGCCGAGATTATCAAAAATCCAAACCGCTACAAAGTGACATTACCCAATATTCCTTATGCTCCTTACTTTGCTGAAGTAAACATTGGCAGTCAGATCGATTTAAATCATGCCGCCAAACTCGCAGGCATTAGTTATAAAGAATTAAAAAAACTAAATCCTGGGTATACCCGTTGGACAACAGCACCTTATAAACCCTTTAAATTACTGGTACCCAAAGAATGTGTCGCACGATTTAATCTTAATTTATCCAACATTCCTGTTGATAAACGGGTCAGCTGGCCAAAGCACAAAGTCCAAAAAGGCGATAGCCTGGCTTCTATTGCCGACCGATACAACACTACTGTCACGTTGATAAAACAATTAAATCAGTTAACCAGCAATAAAGTAACCGTTAATCAAGCCATAGCCATTCCAACTAATGCCTCTTTAGCCGGATTTGTTCAAAAAGAAATCGCCTTGTCACCTGATGCCAAAAAACTCTCCAGCACTACGAAAAATCAACGAGCTCATTCTGTACGACCTAAAGATGTCCATCAGCTTGTTGTCTTGAAAAAGAGAAAACAACGCTATTTATATGAGGTTAAGTCAGGGGATTGTTTAAGTATAATCGCTCGTAAACACCATACAAAAGTAACCAGGCTCTTGAAAATCAATCCGAATCTGCACAAAAATAAAACACTTAAACTGGGGCAAAAAATACGTATTGGGTAGCCGTATTGATAAAAATGAGCTACTTTAATATTTTTTTCCGAACTGATTGATTTATTTTCTTTTTCCATTAATTGGTGTGCAGGAGTGAAACAAAATTTGTGTTATACTATTAAGATAACCTTAACAAATAAAAAAATATGAAATTATTGTTTGATTTTTTTCCCATAGTCTTGTTTTTCATAGTCTATAAATTATTTGGCATCTATAACGCAACGGCTGTTGCTATGGTTGCGTCAATTAGCCAGGTTTTTATTTACAGAATAAAATTTCAGCGCTATGAAAAAATGCATGTAATCAGTCTCGCTATTATCATGGTACTTGGCGGCGCTACCTTATTTTTTCATAATCCCTGGTTTATTAAATGGAAACCAACGGGGATTTATTGGCTTTCTGCGCTGGTGTTTTTTAGTTCCAGCTTTATTGGCTCCAAACCTATTATCCAAAAGATGATGGAAGCCAACGTTAAGCTAGCCCCTAAAATCTGGCATAGACTCAATTTCGCCTGGACACTTTTTTTCATTTTGATGGGTGCTTTAAACCTGTACGTTGCTTATTACTATGATACCGATGCCTGGGTTAATTTTAAGTTATTCGGTGGTGTTGGCTTTACTTTACTGTTTGTCTTGATACAAGCTTTTTATCTAACCAAACATATGGACGAAAACGTGCTGGAAAAACAATAATACATAACCAGATTTCATTAAACGTGATGAAACAAAAGTAGGAGCTGCGATGAGATTATTACTTGTTGAAGATGATGAACTACTTGGCGATGCAGTGAAAACTGGACTGACACAATTCGGATATATTGTTGACTGGTTGAAAGATGGTGAAGCGGCACGTGCAGCTTTAAAGTCAGAGTCATTTGAATTAATCATACTTGATTTAGGCTTGCCCAAACTCTCGGGGCTTTCTCTTTTGCAACACACCCGGCACGAGGGAAACACCACACCCATCATTATTTTGACTGCTCGTGAGTCAGTTGAAGATCGTGTCAAGGGTCTTGATAGTGGCGCAGATGATTACTTAATCAAGCCTTTTGATCTCAACGAGTTGAGTGCCCGAATTCGTGCTTTAGTCAGACGCTCCCAAGGTAGAGCTGATTCAGTTCTGCAATACCGTAATATCACTCTTGATCCTGCCGCACACTCCGTCTTTGTTGATGAAGTTCTCATTAACGTACCTCGCAGAGAATTTGCCTTGTTACAAAAGCTGCTGGAAAACAGTGGTCAGGTTTTATCACGAGAACAATTAATGCAAAGCATTTATGGCTGGGATGAGGATGTCGACAGCAACGCTCTTGAAGTTCACATACATAATTTGCGCAAAAAGCTCAATGCAAATTTTATCAGAACAATTAGAGGCGTGGGCTATATGGCTGAAAAAAATGATGGTGCTGTCTTGTCGTGAAATCTTCTATACGAAAGTTTCTCTTAATTAACCTGCTACTGGCCATAACGATCACCACTACGCTTACGGCAATTGGTAACTATTATCTCGATCAAAAGGACATCCAGGATCATCTTTATACATTAATGGCCATTTCTGCTTTATCTTACCAAGCGTTATTAGGGGATGATTTGCATCAACGTCCTTTGATTAAAATTCAGGATGCTCTCGAAACCATACCGCAAAAAATAGACGCCTACTATCAGAAACGATTTTTAAATGAAGAGTCTCCCGAAAACTACATTGATAAATTTAATTTTCAGGTTTGGACTAATGGAGGAAAATTATTGCTTCACTCGTCTACAGCCCCCAAGGTTCCATTAACATCGGAATTAGACGGTTTTAGCGATAAAAAAATTGACAATCAAAATTGGCGAGTATTCACAACCTATAACGACAAAGCAGGTATTCGTACTGTTTTAGCAGAACGCTACGATACACGTAATGAACTTGGCCACAGAATTGCTCAAGATGATCTTTACATTATGCTGCTCACTTTTCCTTTATCTGGATTGTTAATCTGGATTATTATTGGTCGAGGATTAGACAGCCTGGATAAAGTAGCCGAAGAAGTCGCCAACCGTGCTCCTACTCATTTAGAGCCAGTGGATTTACAAGAAGTCCCTGAAGAAATAAAACCAGTTATTGATGAGCTTAATAAATTATTTTATAGACTAAAAGAAGGTTTCGAAAGAGAAAAACGATTTGCAGCTGACGCAGCTCACGAACTAAGAACGCCCCTTGCAGCACTCAAGGCACAAGCTCAGGTTGCTCTCAACTCAAATGATATTGAAGAAAAAAATTTAGCCCTACAAAAATTAATTGGTAGCGTTAATCGCAGCACTCATATCGTGCAACAGTTGTTAACTATGAGTAGACTTGTTCCAGAGGCCACCAGTTTTCATGATGAAGATGATGTCAATTTAAGCAAACTGACTCGTGAAATTTTGGCCATGCTAGCACCATCAGCCGTAGAAAAACAAATTGAATTAGAATTTGAAAGTGACAGGAATTTACCCAAAATTCAAGGCAATCCTACAGCATTGGGCATTCTCATTCGTAATTTAGTAGATAATGCCATTCGTTATTGCGGAGAAAATGGACGGGTTATAGTCCGACTGAGCAAACAAAATAATGAATTAATTCTTGAGGTTGCTGATAATGGCCCTGGAATTCCACCTGAATTACAAGCACGTGTTTTTGAGCGGTTTTTTAGAGTGCTTGGAAATAAAAGCCCAGGAAGTGGTCTTGGTCTTGCTATAGTGCAGCAAATTTGTGAGCTTCATGGAGGACGAGTCATTCTTGATTCGCCACCAACAGGCTCAGGTCTCATTGTTAAAGTATTTTTGCCGTTAAAAGCGAAAACTCAATAGAGCAATGGTAGAGACTCATCCTCCCTTTTAAACGGCTACCAGATGAGCCAAAATGGTTTCGTGAGAAACTAAAAAGAGAAGAAGAGTCCATATCATTACCCTGGTCTATAACTGATTGAGCTCATAGCCATTTGGGAAGGAAAGTTAAGCTCTTGATGAGAGAATTTGTAAGGATTCTCGAATTAACTGCTCACTCGATTTACTTCCATCATCAATTTTATTGACCACTTTTAATGCTTCCTGAGGTTTATAACCCAGGGCTTCCAAAGCACTAATTGCTTCGTCCTGGCTGCTCATCTGATACTTGCGTTGCGGAGTAGTGTCTGTTTGAACTTCACCAAATTGTTTAATGCTGTCTCTCATCTCAACAACGAGACGTTCGGCTGTTTTTTTTCCTATACCGGGTAATTTGGTTAAAAGAGCGGCGTTTTCCTGATAAATGCATTGAATGAACTCATTCGGAGTAATACTGGATAAAATAGCGATTGCCATTTTTGGGCCAACGCCATTTACTTTGATCAATGCTCGAAACAAGGAACGTTCCTGCTTATCAAGAAATCCATAAAGCAACAAAGCATCTTCACGAACGACCGTATGAATATGAAGACCAATAGCAGTAGACGAGCCTTCAAGCTGAAAAAAAGTATTCAATGAGGTTTCAACGTCATACCCTACTCCGTTCACATCCAACACTATTTTACCAGGGTGATATTTATCTAAAATCTGTCCGTGCAACCAACCTATCATCGTGTACGCCTCCTTCGTGAGTACCCTTTATAACCTGATGCAGCAGCCAGACCATTGCGCATGTGACTGTGACAGATGGCGATTGCCAGGGCATCAGCCGCATCATTTTGCGGCGAACTGTTCAACATTAACAGGTGCACCACCATATGATTTACCTGATCTTTCTCCGCAGCACCATAACCAACAACAGTTTGCTTTACTTCCCTTGCTGAATATTCGCTCACTTTAACACGATGAGAGGCTGCAGCAACCATGGCAACACCTCTAGCCTGACCTAATTTTAAGGCTGAATTAGGATTTTGATGCATAAAAACCTGTTCTATGGCCACTTCTGTTGGCGAATATTCATCCATTAATTGACAGATACCGTCGTAAATCTGCAACAACTTTTGGCTTAAAGCAGCATCTGGAGATGTGCGAATACAGCCGCTGTCTATGTACTGAATGCTGCGGTTTGTTTCTCTGATTAAACCATATCCAGTAATCCGTGAGCCTGGATCTATCCCTAATATGACGGTCATTAATTCATAGATTCTAATAAATTTTCAGAAAATTCAGCATTGCTGTATACCTCTTGAACATCATCAAGATCTTCAAGCATGTCTATCAATTTTATTAAGGATTGTGCTGTTTCATCATCAACTGCGATCATGGTTTGTGCTCGCATAGTCAAATGCGACTGCTCTATTTCCAAATCTGCATTTTGTAACACGTTTAATACGCTGTGATAGGCCTCAACCGGAGTTATCACTTCAATTTGGCCATCATCAACGCTGACATCTGAGGCACCCGCTTCAATTGCCAGCTCCATAACCAAATCCTCAGATTGACCAGGAGCCATTAGGATTTCACCCTGATTAGAGAAAAGGTAAGATACAGAGCCATCGGTTCCGAGATTTCCACCGTTCTTGGTAAAAGCATGGCGTACTTCAGAAACGGTTCTGTTTTTATTATCTGACAAACAATCAACCAAAACTGCTATACCGCCCGGACCATATCCTTCGTATCGCATGGCAACCATAGCCTCACCATCCAAGCCCCCTACGCCACGCTTTATTGCGTTATCAATAGTATCACGCTTCATGTTTGCGCTGAGCGCTTTTTTAACAGCATCACGCAAGCGAGGATTTGTTGACTCATCCCCACCGCCCATCCTGGCTG
This sequence comes from Legionella worsleiensis, assembly GCF_001467535.1. Taxonomy (GTDB): domain Bacteria; phylum Pseudomonadota; class Gammaproteobacteria; order Legionellales; family Legionellaceae; genus Legionella; species Legionella worsleiensis. The sequence continues at coordinate 291,723 of NZ_LNZC01000002.1, read as the reverse complement.
CTACGGTAATTTCACGAATTAATTTGGTAAATATTTTTCCTCTTTTCGCATCCTGAACCCCTTTGCGAAACTTAATATTTGCCCACTTACTATGACCTGCCATTACTTCACCTCTAACCAAAAATATAATGTTACAGATTATACATTGCTCCAAGATTAAAAAGAACGTCTAAAGCATCATTCGCTCTCGACATTTTCAACTTTTTTAGATTATGCTGTTCGTTAAAAACAAAGGAGCGTTTCTGTGTCTATGCAAGGATTTGGCAATTATCATCAAACTGAAGCGGTGAATGGCGCATTACCATTAAATCAAAACTCGCCACAGCAAGCTAATTTGGGACTGTATGCCGAGCAATTAAGTGGCACCGCCTTTACTCGTCCCAGACACGTCAATCTTCGCAGCTGGCTTTATAGGATACTCCCCTCTGTAACGCAGGGTATCTATTACCCATATGAAAAAAATATAACTCAAGCTTTTTCGCAGGAACAATCTCCAAATCCTTTACGCTGGTCGCCTTTGTATACCAGTTCGCAAATTAATTGCAATTTTATTGACGGTTTATTTCACATTGCCGGTTCAGATAAAGTTAATGCCTTCATATACCACTGCAACCAATCCATGACGGACACTTATTTTTCCGATAATGACGGTGAACTGTTATTTGTTCCCTATCATGGTGAAATTAATTTGCATACCGAGTTTGGTATCATAAACCTGCACCCTGAACATATTGCAGTCATTCCTCGAGGCATTAAATTTAAAGTAGAAGTGATTGGCAAGGAAACAAGAGGGTATCTTTGTGAAAATCAGGGGAGTCCTTTAACGCTACCTCAACTTGGGCCAATTGGAGCCAATGGATTAGCAAATCCAAGACACTTCAACTATCCAACCGCTTCTTTTGAACAAAATGATAAGGAACATACGATAATTTGTAAACATCATAATAAATTATGGTTTACAGTCAGCGATCACTCCCCTCTTGACGTTGTTGCCTGGCATGGAAATTATGCCCCATACAGTTATAACTTAAATTTGTTTAACACCATAAACACAGTAAGCTTTGACCATCCTGACCCATCCATCTTTACCGTACTTACCTCCGAGAGTGATACTCTCGGTGTAGCTAATTTCGATTTCGTTATTTTTCCGCCACGCTGGATGGTAGCAGAACACACCTTTAGACCGCCTTATTTTCATCGAAATTACATGAGCGAACTGATGGGTTTATTACGTGGTGAATACGATGCCAAAAAAGAAGGTTTTTCTCCAGGTGGCGTTAGCATTCACAACAGAATGACCCCTCATGGCCCAGATCATGTATCCTATGAAAAAGCCTCGTCGCAAACTTTAAAGCCTGATTATTATGATTCTTTAGCCTTTATGTTTGAAACAAGAGAGCCATGGCTTGTTACTGAACAAGCTCTTCATAATCCGGCTTTACAAACCCAGTACGCTAAATGCTGGCAAGGATTCAAAACACTTTTTAATAAGGATAAACCCGTTGTAACTCCCCCAGATGCTTCATCCTGAGAAGCTGGGAAATGACCGTCTTTTAAAATTCAATAAACGAAAAAATTAAAGGCAGGGGTAATTGAAAAGAACTCGACAGCGCATCCAGGAAATGAATGCGCCATGTCATAGGCAGAACAACTTGAAAAAATGCGTAATTCTCGCCATTCTTAATGGCAACTAAAAAAGATCTTCCTGAGTCAATCCCACTCGTTCCAGCAAAGATCTTAAAGTTTTTAATGCTTCAACCTGAATTTGCCGCACACGCTCTCTAGTTAAATCAATTTCTTTGCCTACATCCTCAAGTGTCGCCTTTTCAAAACCTCTTAAACCAAAGCGTCGTGCGATGACCTGCTGCTGATTGTCCGTTAATTTATCTAACAAAGATTCTATGTGTAATCGAAGATTCTCGTTAGTAAGTAATTCGGCGGGGTTGACGCTGTTTTCATCTGCAATGGTATCAAGCAAGGATTTGTTTTCATCAAAGCCTATAGGTGTGTCAACTGAAGTTACCTTATCGTTTAAACCCAGTAATTTTTGAACATCTTCCAGGGGTTTATCAACCATTTCAGCAATTTCTTCAGGTGATGGCTCATGATCAAGCTTCTGAGTTAACTGTCTTGCCGCTCGCAGATAGACATTCAATTCCTTGACCACATGAATGGGTAAACGAATAGTTCTCGTTTGATTCATAATAGCCCGCTCAATCGTTTGACGTATCCACCAGGTAGCATAAGTAGAAAATCGAAACCCCCTATTGGGATCAAATTTTTCTACTGATTTCATAAGTCCTAAATTGCCTTCTTCAATTAAATCAAGTAAAGGCAATCCTCTATTGAGGTAACGACGAGATATTTTGACAACCAAACGCAAGTTAGACTCTATCATTTTCTTGCGTGCAGCTACATCGCCCTTCAAGGCAAGAGTTGCGTAGTGAACCTCTTCTTCAGCGCTAAGCAAAGGTGAAAATCCAATTTCGCTCAGGTACAACTGGGTTGCATCCATAGCCTTGGCTATATTTTTACCACGACTATAAGAAGGAAAAACAGCATCATCATTCAAATCAGGAAGTTCAAGAAGCTCGTCCTCTTCTGCCTTTTCCATAACCAAATCAAGATCATCTTCTACTAAAAGGGATTCATCATCAGGCTCAGACCACTCTTCGTCCTTGATTTCAGTCCCTTTTATTTGCTCTTCTTCCTCGCTCATTGTTTCACCTATAATGTTTGGCCCTGTTTCGAACTGTTTCTTGATTCTCAACAAGTCTATTGTTGCTATAACTGCACGTTATATGTCAACCTTTTTGTAGATAATTCAATGGATTGACAGGTACACCCGCCTTTCTTATTTCAAAATGAACGCCCCAATATTTACGCTCAACCATTCCCGCCTCTGCTATCACTTGCCCCGCATTAACTCGTTGTCCTTCAGAAACGAGGTTTCTTGAGTTGTTTCCGTATGCCGTCAAGAATTCATTATTATGCTTGATAATAATTAAATTACCGTAACCCGCTAATCCACTGCCAGCATAAGCAACGATTCCACCAGAAGAAGCACGAACCTTGCTTCCTTTAGTACATGCAATATTTATGCCCTTTTTACCTTGCGCAGGAACAAAAGAGGTCACAACATGGCCATTAACTGGCCACAGCCATCCTGATCGGGAACCAAATCGAGAAAAAACATGCGGCAAGTGAGTCACTTTTTGGGACGTGCGAGTAACCGGCTTGGAGTATTTGGGACTATAGGCTTTTCTGACTGGATGCCTGACTCGGTGCACCCCATTAACATTAAGAACCTGTCCTACCCTCAATGCATAAGGAGGACGTAAATGATTTAACCGAGCCAGATTTCTAAAATCGGTATCATAACGAAATGCTATTGCATAAAGAGTCTCACCTCGCCGCACAATGTGTGTGTTTGGGTAACGGGACGTGGGTTGCCATTTTGACTCGGTTACCGGGGCGAGGTTATTATTTGCCCCACATCCGGCAAGAATTATCACAAAGACAAGGCAAGACAAACTTTTGCATAAATTCAGCATTATAAAAATCCCAAATTAAAATATATTCAAGCAAGTAAATGCACTTCAGACAGTAAACCAGACAGTTGATCAAAAATTTTATAATTGGTCATATCCAGATGAAGCGGTGTTATGGAAACATAGCCTGAGTTAATTGCATGAAAATCTGTTCCAGGGCCTGCATCAGCTTCCAGGCCGGGAGGTCCTACCCAATAAATTGGTCTACCCCTTGGATCGTATTCCTTAACCACAGGTTCGGCGCTATGACGGGTTCCCAAGCGTGTCACTTGCAATCCTTTAATTTGTTCCAAGGGTAAATTTGGAACATTTACATTAAGTATTGTTTGCGAAGGAAGAATTTGGGTACTTAACTTCATAACCAACTGTCGAGCAATAATTGCCGCTGCCTGATAGTGTAAATTCGAATCCCCAACCAAAGACATTGCAATAGCGGGTAACCCAAGGTAGCGGCCTTCCATTGCAGCAGCAACAGTTCCCGAATATAAAACATCATCACCCAAATTGGCGCCTTCATTAATGCCGGAAACTACAATATCAACAGATTGCTCCAGAAAGCCAGTTAAAGCGAGATGAACACAATCAGTAGGAGTCCCTTCTACACTATAATATCCATTATCCAGTTTCTTTACTCGTAAAGGATCTCTCAAGGTTAATGAATTACTGGCGCCACTTCTGTTGCGGTCAGGGGCTATCACTTCAACTTCGGCGATACTGGTAAGTTCTGTTGCTAATGCACTGATTCCAGCTGCAAATACTCCATCATCGTTACTTACTAAGATTCTCATCATTAACTCTCGGGTGATTCCAACCATTTTACAACAGCTAAACAGTCGGCTAAATCGTGTTCGTTTTGGGCAAGGGCGGCTTTTAGTTCACTATCCCCTTCCGAATGGTTCAGCTTTGATTTTTGCTCGGCAATGGTTTGTTGGATGGCCAAAATTTTATTCCCAAAACCCTGAGGACTCAGCTGCAATTGATAGGCAAGACTGTTTAAACGCCTTCCTAATTGAGCAAGTTGCTCACAGCTTATTCCTGAAGGCTTTTGGCCAGGACAAGACTCAAGTGCCATCTGTAATTCCTTGGGATTGGCACGGTAATAGTGTTCGCCACGCTCACTACAGGCCGTTAACCCCAGTGTAATGAAAATCATTACCAGGTACTTATTCATGCACAACCTCTTGATGTAGACTACAAAAAGCCGATATTATCACCAGTCAGCAAGTAACGCTATCATAAGAGAATACCTCATGCTTGATTTTAAATTGAATCGTGACGAACAAACTGGCGAACTGTATATAGAAACTGCTTTAAGCGGTAAGCCGTTACTCACTACACCACAACTAAATAAAGGCACTGCCTTTACTTATGAAGAGAGAAGAGCATTCGGTTTACTGGGAAAACTTCCCCATCGTGTAGAAACTCTGGACGAACAGGTAAAGCGTGCTTATTTACAATACTCAACCTATACAAGCCGATTGAAACAGAATATTTATTTAAATAATCTGCATGACAAAAATCAGATTGTTTTTTATAGACTGTTAAGTCGACATTTAGCTGAAATGCTGCCAACCATTTATACGCCTATTGTGGGCACTGCAGTAAAACGTTTTAGCCATGAATACAGACAACCCAGAGGGCTTTACATCGCTCATTCTGACAAAAACCAAATTGAGGAAATTATAAGCAATCGTTCCAATCCGGAAATTGACTTAATAGTGGTCACAGACGGTGAAGGTGTGCTGGGCATAGGCGATCAGGGTATAGGCGGAATGGATATTCCGGTAGCCAAACTCATGGTCTATAGCCTTTGCGGAGGTATAGATCCTACTCGTACCCTACCCGTATTTCTTGATGTTGGAACAAACAATCAGGATTTACTTGATGATCCCATGTATTTAGGATGCAGACATCAACGCATTGACAGTGCTGAATACGATAATTTTATTCTTACCTTTGTCACCGAAGTGCATAAACAATTTCCTAACGCCTTTTTGCACTGGGAAGATTTTGGCCGCGGCAATGCAAGACGTATATTGGATAAATATCAGGATGAATTATGTACATTTAACGATGACATCCAGGGAACCGGAGCGGTAACGCTTGCTGCATTACTTGCTGCCTGTGAGGTCACCGGAACGAAACTCAGTGAACAACGTATCGTCGTGTTTGGTGCGGGTTCAGCAGGAACGGGTATTAGTGATCAGATTATCGATGCCATGGTCAGAGAAGGACTTTCCATTGATGAGGCGTATCAAAGATTTTGGTTAATTGACCGACAAGGTTTATTACTTGACACTGATTTGGATCTTACTGACGCCCAAAAACCCTATGCACGAAGTGCAGCAGAGATAGACTCATGGGCAATCAATGAAAAGCAACATCCTTCGCTCACAGATACAGTTCGTCATGTAAAACCGACCATTTTAATTGGCTGCTCAGCGCAAACGGGTGCTTTTTCTCAGGATATCATTGAGAATATGGCCGCACATTGTGAGCGCCCGATTATTTTTCCATTATCTAATCCAGATGAAAAATGTGAAGCACAGCCAGCAAATATTCTAGCCTGGAGCCAAGGCCGAGCGTTGATAGCCACGGGAACGGCGTTTCCTCCAATTGAGTTTCATAACCGTATGGTACAGGTCGCACAGTGTAATAATGCTTTGGTATTCCCAGGCATAGGACTTGGAGTTCTCGCCGTGAATGCGAGGCGCTTAACTAAAGAAATGATTCTGGCTGCAGCAAAAGTACTTTGTGACTTTGCACCCAGCAAAAAAGACAGTTTCTTACCTTTATTACCTTCCCTGGATAACGCTCAAACCGTAGCAAAAGCAATTGCTATTGCTGTTGCTCGTTGTGCTATTGACTCAGGATATGCACAAAAAAATCATGATGCTGATTTGGAACAATTAATCAACGACATTTTTTGGGAACCTCGTTATTTACCCTTCAGAAAAGCGATGTCCTGATACTCTTTATATTTAAATTGCTGCATACGTGGTGACAAAACATTACTGGTTTATAAAACAGAATGTCATGTCATCACGTGTGCAGTGTTTGCCTTAATTAAATCATGTTGTGCCAATCCAGTCATTTGTCTTCAGACTGCTTGGGTCCGTATTTGTTCAACTTAGCAATAACGCTCTAAAAATTCGGGCAGCGGCCAGGGAGCATCATGTTAATTGCTTGTTATTTTTAATAACTTTTTTATGGTAATAATTCACTCCATTAACTACCTAACCCTTGGATTATGTAACTCACTGAGGGTTTATAAAATTAACATTTACGGTTTGTATTTTGCCGGGTTCTTTTTCCCAGGCTCGTGCATATTGGAACACTAGTTTTGTTGATTTAGGATAAGATTTTCCTTTGTTCAATGTAAAGGTAAAGAGCATTTGTCCACCAGCACCGATCAGATTTGACTTTGGTCTTTGAAATTGGCTGCTCGTTAACTTAAATAACGTTTTATCATACTGCTCAACAGTCCACTGATATCCAGTCGTTGGATTTGCCGCCAGGCTCACCTTAAAACTGGGTTGATTATTAGGTACCTGTAACATGATGTCATCAACAGCATACACCATCATTGAAAAAACCATCAACATCCCGCCTAAAAATAATTTCATTGAGATCTCCACTACAGTTTATAATATGTTGGTTTAGAATTTCTATTAGCCTTAAAAAAACAGGCACCGATAATCACTTTTTTGTCATCCCAAAACCATGAGCGTTTTAAACGTAAAAGATTGCCAGCACCCCCAGGTGAGAATCAACTATGAATTGCTCCTATGAGACTGTACAAAGGCCAGGTGATTTCCCGTTCCTTTGTCACATTTCCCCAACTGGAAAGCAATTCATTCATGATTAAATTAATGGGATTAAGTCCTTGACGGTCTTGAAACTCTTTAACAGCAGACCATGTCGATAAATATCCAATTAATTGCTCAAAATTCATTCTTTTTTTAATGCTCAGTTCAGGTGTATCTATTAAACGAAACGGGAAAGGGATGGTCTTATAGTTCTCATCAATAAACAATCGCTCCTTGGGCCAATAGTCAGATCCCAAAATATCGTTATAGAGTTTTTTAATGAAACCGTTAATGACATCATCGTCGAACAAACCCAAGCCATAACACCAGACGGCAATGACGCCCTCAGGAGTACTGACTCGCCTTACCTCATCATAAAACAAAGAAAAATTAAACCAGTGTAGGGCCTGTGCAACCGTAACCAAACCAATGGAGCCTGAGGGTATGGGCGTTTTTTCAGCAGGTGTGCAAAGGTACTGAATGTTGGGGCTTAGCATAGCCACATCAAGCTGAGCCTGATTAATATCCGTTGCGATAACTTTTGCAAAATGTTCAGCCAAAGCCTTAGCCGCCTGTCCATTTCCAGTCCCACAATCCCATACGGTTACCTCATGCTTGACTAACTGCGCTAAATAATTAAACAGCTCAGGAGGATAACTCGGACGGCACAGCAGATAATGTTCCGTTGCCTGATTAAAATGGCGGATATACTCCCTATTTACCTCATCCATCCAACTCCCCTTTTAGTATTAAACTTAAAGCGTCAGTTACCCGAAGCGAATTTTTTAAATAGACTCGTATCGTTTATTTTAGCAGCATATGGCACTTAAGTGTTTTTAATCAGATTTGCATCTTAAATAATATTTAATTATCCATATCCAATAACGTTCAAATTGATTATTTTACTAAATTAAACTATTTTAACTCTTCATCGTCTTTAACCTTGACCAGTATTACTGATATTGTTTAATTTAATCTTGATCTTAGGTCGCATAACAGCGATGATTTTATCTTTTTAAAGCAGGAGATCGTGTGGAACACGAAACGATGGAGTTTGATGTTATTATAGTTGGAGCGGGGCCTGCGGGACTATCTGCCGCTATAAAATTAAAGCAATTAGCCAAAGCCGAAAACAAGGAACTCTCGGTATGTATTTTAGAGAAAGGATCACAGGTTGGTGCTCATATTCTTTCAGGAGCAGTACTCGATCCAGTCAGCTTAAAAGAGTTACTTCCTGATTCATGGCAAACGGCTCCTTTGGATACAGCCGTAACTCAGGATCAGTTTTACTTCCTCACTGAAAACAAATCATACAAACTACCAACACCCAAACCCATGCACAATCACGGCAATTACATTATCAGCCTTGGTGAACTGTGCCTGTTTCTTGCCGAACAAGCCGAAGCCATGGGCTGTGAAATTTATCCCGGATTTGCCGCAACAGAAGTATTGTTTAACGCTAAAAATCAGGTCACTGGCGTTGCAACAGGTAATGTCGGAATTGATAAAGAAGGTAAAAAAACCAATAATTTTCAGCCTGGAATGCATTTGTTGGCAAAGCAAACATTATTTGCTGAAGGATGCCGTGGCCAATTGAGCCAGTATTTGATGGGAAGATATCATCTTAGAGACAATGTTCAACCGCAAACCTACGGCATAGGGTTAAAAGAAGTCTGGCAAGTAGATGCGGCATATCATGAGCCTGGCAAAGTAATACACACGGTGGGTTGGCCTATGGATCACGCCACCTATGGTGGTTCTTTTATTTATCATTTATCCAATCAACGGGTTGCCCTGGGTTTTGTTGTTGGATTGGATTATAAAAATCCATGGTTAAATCCTTTTGCAGAATTACAACGATTTAAAACACACCCTATTATCAAATCAGTATTAACAGGAGGGGAAAGACTAAGCTATGGCGCACGAGCCTTAAACGAAGGCGGATGGCAATCCATGCCCAAGCTGGTATTTCCAGGTGGTGCTTTGATTGGAGACTCAGCTGGTTTTCTCAACGTCCCTAAAATTAAAGGGATACATACTGCAATGCAATCAGGCATGCTTGCTGCCCAAGCCTGTTTTGACGCACTGATTCAAAACCCCATTTATCCCTTGGAGTTAACTGCTTATCCTGAAAAAATAAAAAATTCATGGTTAGCAAAAGAACTGTATTCCGTGCGCAACATCAGGCCCGGCTTTAAATTCGGATTAATTCCCGGTTTAATGAACGCAGCTTTTGAAACCTACATAACCAAAGGCCATTCTCCATGGACTTTATCCAATCACGCAGATCATAAATCCCTGATTCCCGCTGAAAAAGCTAAAAAAATAAACTACCCCAAACCCGATGGCAAATTAACCTTTGACAGGCTTTCTTCTGTATATCTCTCCAACACCTACCACGAAGAAAACCAACCCTGCCATCTCAAACTAAAACAACCCAAATTGGCACTGGATGTGAATTTAAAAATCTATGCCTCCCCAGAAACTCGCTATTGCCCGGCTGCAGTCTATGAGATAGTAGAGGAAGAGCAAGGCCCCCGATTACAAATCAACGCACAAAACTGCATTCATTGCAAAACATGCGACATAAAAGATCCCCGCCAAAACATCATCTGGCACGCCCCGGAAGGCAGCGGCGGCCCCAACTATACCGGAATGTAAATTGATCCTTCCCGTCATCAAATAACTGATGACGGGAAGGATAGAATTAACTATAAAAAACCCAGTCCTCTAATCCCTCCCCCTGCCGACCATAAAAAACAATTTTTCAAAACAACTGCATCTATCCCGTTGTCATTTCTCATCGATAAAGGTAGACTTGCCAATTCTAGTCCCGGTGGCGCAGCTGGATAGCGCGGCCCCCTCCTAAGGGGCAGGTCACAGGTTCGAATCCTGTTCGGGACGCCAATGGAATCAATAAGTTAGCTACATTCAATGGAAATTGAAGTACTCATTCATAAATTGGGCATAACCGCAGGGATAACAAAGCTATTTGCTATTCACTTTAACAAGTTACACTCTCTCCAAAATTAATAAAAGCGGCTATAACCTAATTCAAGCAGTTAAAGGATAAATAAACAAAAAGTTTATTTATTGATCATTTTTAACTTTTTAACTATACTCGATGGGTAGATTTCTAATAAGGAAGTTAAAAATGGGAATAAAAGATGATTTAAAAAGCGCTATAGATGCGAGAAACATTATTTCTTTCGATTATAAAGGACATACAAGAATAGTCGAACCTTATCATTTTGGACAACTTTATATGACACCTCAGTATAAATTAATTAAAAAATCTCAAGAGGATTTTCTCCTTTGTTACCAAATAGGAGGAACATCTAATTCAAAACTAAAAAAAGGGAAGCCAATTGAATTTAAAACAATATTATTGAGTGGCATCGAGAATTTAAAAATAAATGAAAATAGAAATTTTGATGTTAGAACTGACTATAATGCTAATGATAGAAAGTGGAAAATTGAATATGGAATAACGCACTCCCCAAATTATAAGCCATAACGCATATTTTCGGTAAGCGTTAGATGTTTCACTTCTATGCATTCAGGAAATAAAGACAAAATTATTACAGATACCTTATTTACAGTCTCACCTAAATTGACATCAAAACTTTGGGAGCATATTGAAGCTCTTTTAACATCCATTGCAATTGTCGTCTCGCCGTTGAAATCAAGTCACTAAATACAATGATATTAACACTCGACTCTCTGTCATATAAAGGCAAATCATTTCCTTTTTTCCCACCAATTAAATAAATATTAATATTGGCTTTTCCTGTATAAGGTCGATAATCATTACGATAACCGGTAACTTGTTGATAATCTTGATAAGTTAGGCAATGTGCTGGCTTTTTAAATTCTATAAGGAGATAGTCTCCATTAAGATTTTCACTTAGCATTAAATCCGGACGCTTATTATCATTTAGACCAGAATATTTTTGATTCAACATTTTTTCAACTTGCTTTTTCAATGTTTTATTTGAACTAAAAAGACTGTAACTTGGCCCAAATATCCATAAATTATGTTCAATAGCTTTGTGCACGTCTTGTTCAAGAGTTTCAGGAGTATTGCAAAGCATTTCTAAGTGGTCTAAAAATTCCAAGCGATTTTTAGCCTGCTCCCTCATCCTTACCATATCTAATAATCCAAATTCATCGAGAGCTTCTGCAAATATTTTTACATCTGAATCTTTTGCATTATTAATATGTTCTAACACAACTCTATAATCAGAGAACTCTATAGCATCTAATAAAACATTCACTATAGGCTCAATTTTACTTTCAGGTTCTTGATAATAGCGTTCCAAAACTTTAAAAATAGCCTTTTCTGCGTACTGCCTTTTGAATTCGGGAAATGAAGCTAAGCGCTGATCCATTTTCTTTTTTATACGAGCCAGAGCTAAATGTATTTCTTGACCATAGACCTCTTTAAATTTCTCTTTTAAAATCGGTTGCACAGTTTCCTCAACCATACGATATTTTTCACTGTTTTCAAAAATTGCGCCCCAATCAGCGGTCACATCATCAAGTAATCCATCAGCTTCTATCTCTCCAAAACACTTTTTTAGAAGTTTCGGTGGGAAATCTTCTGCCTTCTCTAAACCCAAAAAAGATGGTTCTCCAACAACCTTTCCTCCAATTCGCATTATAATTCCGGGTTTTCTAAGAGAGCCTTTTTGATCGGATATAGTAAAACGTAGCCTAATTTTACCCACTTCAGGAATATCAATCTCTTGTTCGAAGAAAACCCCTTGAATATCATCAACATCGAGTTTTTTTCCGTTAATTGTTAAAGAAAAATCGGCTTCTCGGCCATATTCTTGAATTAATAATTGCCGAAGACTTTCTGGACTAGGAAAGCCAATATGGCGACAGAGATCAGTCAAAGTAATCCTGGTACCACTTTTTTTACTATTATCTTCTATTGATAAAACATTAATTGGTATCTCATGCAGATCAGGGTAAAGATCTAAGGATGATGTGCTAAACTGTAACTCATAACGAATCCCCATCACCCACGTCTCTATTTTCATTGTAGTAGCAAGCATAAAACCAGCGAACTTCCCAATACCTTTAGAACCTTTAACTTTCCGCATCTTGGCTAAGCTAAAATCACCGTGTCGCATTCTTCGGTTACTTGCAATATTCAAATATTCACTTTCAAGCTCCTCTCTGCTCATACCTCTGCCATCATCTTCAATAATGATTGGTTCATTAGTCATAGGCATTGGCAAAGAAATCGATACTAAGTTAGCATCAGCATCCCATGCGTTATCAATAAGCTCTTTTATAGCTTTTTCCGTTGAGCGATAATTTTGACTTAAAAGTTTTAATAAATGAACATCAATTTTAAATGTTACTTTATCCATAATTCTCTCTTTACAATCTCAGCCATAATAAAAAATTACCTACCCATACGGGCATAAACTTTATCCAGTTTTGTCTTTATTCCACAAGAAATACATTATTAACCACACTGGTTTGATAGGTATCCTTCTGAAATGAGTTTTGATAAATTGATCTCTGAAATGCCTCTCCACGTGCCTGTATAAGCCAATATTTCGACCTTTTCTGCGTATTCCGGAGGACTTGATCACTGATTCCGTTAGGCATTTGATCACCGATTCCGGAGTATTTGATCACTTCAATGCCTCACGTAGTGGATTATCTTTTAAAGGGGTTTAGTCTGTAAAGATTTTTTTGTTTTTCGCATGGATTCACCATTGAGTTCTATTCTGATTGAGTTATGCACGAGTCTGTCAAGGACGGCGTCTGCAAGTGTTGCATCCCCAAGGTGTTCATGCCATAGAGCCACAGCAAGTTGACTGGTAATGATGGTTGAACGTTTTTGATACCTGTCTTCAAGGATTTCCAGTAAGTCTTTGGCTGAGTATGAAATTAGAACCCATTATCGGACAACCTTAGTGCTTTCCATACTTATCAAGCCAACGAGATACTTCCTCTTTGGTTTGCTGATTCACTGCAATAATCTGGGTGTAGAGCGGATTGAGTAATGAGCGATGACCGGCTTTGTAATAGCGCTCTAGATATTGACAGGCAAGAAACAATCGCTTGGTCCCAATGCAGGCAACTCCTCCTTTAATTTTATGAGCCAGCTTTTCCACCTCATCCCAATTCTCGCCCTGATAAGCATCTTGCAGGAGGATTATGTCATTTTGAATTTCTGGTGAAAGGAATTGCTTTAATATCTGGAACAATAAGGACTCCTCACCCATGTATTTCATTGCGTCTTGCGGATCAAACAATGCAAAAGAGTCCAAGACAAATAATGCGTCTTCCGTTGCGGGTAAATCGTGCCCCAGAAGACTTGGAGGAGGTGACATGGATACGGGTTCCACTTTGAGCTCTTTCTGATCTTGACGTACCCACTTCTTAATGATTTCTTGCAACATGGTTTGTGATATCGGTTTTTGATACACCGCATTCATACCTGCCTCAAGGCATTCAGATTGTGCCGATTCCAAAGTATGTCCGGTCAAGCCCACAATAGGGGTGTAAGACCGTTGAAGCTCTTTTTCCCAAGAACGAATGTCCCTGGTCAATTGAATTCCCGACACATCAGGAAGACCAATATCGGTAATAATCAAGTCAAAAGAAGTGGTCTTTACGTAATTTAAGGCTTGCGCTGCATGCTCAGCTGAAGAATAGCGAGCGCCTTGCTTCCTCACGAATGCTTGTAAAACGTTCAGGGCAATCTTATTGTCTTCCACTAATAAAAAATGAGGCGCAGCTTCATCGACTTCCGGCACACCAGAGAGTGGTGTACTGGGTTTTAGTTCCTGGCGTTCGAGTAAAGAGATACGCTGATTTTCATCTGTTTGCTTTTGAGTCACCCCTTCACGGCAGGTGATATCAAAGGAGATAGTCGTCCCCACCCCTTCTTTACTTTCTAAATGAAGTTGTCCTTTTAAAAGAGACACATACGATTGAACGATATGAAGGCCTAAACCATAGCCTACATATTTTCCTTCATAAGAGGGAGAAACCCGGAAAAAACGCTCAAACACTTTTTCCTTTTTGTCTTCAGGGATGCCAATACCTGTATCAGTCACACTAAAGTGCAGTACCACCTCATCGTTGGAGCGCGATAACAGCGTGACAGCAAGAGTGATTCCGCCCTGCTCCGTAAACTTCACCGCATTACCCAAAAGATTTAACAAAATGTGTTGGATTTTTTTTCTGTCACTGACTATCCATTCAGGAACATCAGGGGCTATTGTATAGCCCAATGACAAGTTTTTAGCAGCAACCGTTGGCGCTTCTAATTTAACTAAATCCTCAAAACATTCCCTTAGAAGAAAGGACTGCTCATCCACGCCAGATTCAAGAGCGCTTCCTGCACGCACATCATCCAATATGCCATTAAGCATACTTAAGAGTTGATTTCCACTTTCATATAGTAAATGAGCTTCTTCTTTATGTATCGGATTGGTTAAATCGTTTTCCAATAGTTCCGATAAACCAATGACTCCTGTTAGGGGTGTACGAATATCATGACTCATGTTGGCAATAAATTCAGTTTTTGCGATTTCTGCCTGCTTTTCCTTGGTCACATCAATCGTAATCCCCAAGATACCCACTATAGTGCCATCTTCACTGGTAATCGGTACTTTACTAACGAGCGTGTGAAAAGTTTCACCATTATGGTGCACTAAAATTTGCGGTAATTTTAATATCGATTTTCCCTCTTCTAAAATTTGTTTGTCCACTTCACGATAACTTTCTGCAAGTAGCGGATCGGAAAATAAATCATGATCGGTTTTTCCAATAATATCATCCGGTGAGGCGAGACTAAAAAAACCAGCGGCCAATTCATTACAGCCAATGTACTCCAATTCTTTATTTTTCCAATACATATAACAAGGAATACGATTAATCATATTCGTTAGAAAATGGCGTATTTCATCCACGTACTGATTGACTGGAAGATGATGTTGAAAAACATGCCCGGTGATTTTTGCGATTTCATTCTCTAATATGGTGTAGGTTTCATCCATCTCGGAAATGTCTTTATCCAATAAAAGCCAATGTGTTTTTTTATCCAGAGTCACCCGAATTTTTTGCCACGCACGATAAGAGTTGTGTATCACCATAATTTTGGGGCAAATAAGATTGGCATGTGCGTCTATAAGAGGAGGAAGGTTTAATGAGTCCCAGAGCTGATGAAAAGGGATTCCTTTCCAAGAAAAATCGTTGTTAAGACCTATCAGTTTTTGAACCGAATGATTCATCCATACAATACGTAACGACCGGTCAATCAAAATAAAGGAATGAGAGACCAGATCGTACGCTTTGGCCATTATAGGTAATTCTTCTTGAGTAATCTTCATCAGTTAGGTATCCGTATCCTTCTCTTTTCTTAACACTGAGTTCACTGTTTGCAGGTACTCAGCAATCACCCTACTGTTCTGAGCGTTCAAGATGGAATCATGATCTGCATCCATTAACTTACAAATAATAGTTCCTTTATTAAATTTAGACCATCCATTATAGGGATCATCAATGGATTGATAGCCTTCGTTTAATTTTTTTGCTTTAAAAAGAACCATATCCTGATGCGTGTGGGAGGGGCTATGATTTAATAAGAGTTTCATACGTTCTGCCGCCAGACGTGCCAGGTCTTTCGTGCTTTTCTCCCCAAAAGAAGGCAACACGTGTTCTATCGCATAGCCTGATTGGCGCTGTGTTTCTGAAAATACAGACCAACTTTCAATTAAAGCCAACAGGCCAATCTCTTGCCCTGCCTCTCGTAACAGATGGGCGACCTCATAGAGTACAGTACCACCAAAGGAATAACCCACCAAGTAATAAGGACCATTAGGTTGTAATTTTTGAATGGCTTTTGCATAAGATTTAGCCATAGAGTCTAAACTGTCATAAAGCAAAGTACCGTGAGAAATACTCGGGTCTTGCAAACCATAAATGGAGGCAGAAGACCATTGGGAGGCAAGCTCATTAAAACAATACACCACACCACTTACTGGATGACAAAAAAACAGGTTAACTCCCGAAGGTACTGCTTTGGCAAGAGGAACAAGAATATCAATGGAGTCTTCGGGATGTTCTATAAGTCTTGCTAACTGACCAAGAACTGGCGCTTTGTACAGATGTTGGATTGACAAAGAGCACCCAAACCGTTTATTAATTTTCTCAATAAGTGTTAAGGCATTGAGTGAATGGCCACCTAAGGCAAAAAAGTCATCCTCTCGACCAATCTCATCGATGTGCAAGCTGTCTTGCCACAGTATGGCCAGCTGTTTTTCTAACTCAGTTTGAGGCGCATCATACTTATTTTTAATATTTAAATGAGATCGGGATGCTTTATGTTCTACTGAACTGTGATCAAGCTCTGCATGGAGCAATGCCTCTTCATATTCTTTGAGATCGTAATTGGAGATAACGATATGGTTCTCATGGCAGTTCAAGGCATTCAAAAACAGCCTCTTCCCCTCCTCACTGCTTATGTCATTACCCACATCGAGTAAATCCACGCCTTTAGGAGTTCCTGATGACACGCTCATACCTACGGTTCGCCAGGCATTCCAATTGATACTGATGGTGCGTTGCGCATGAAACAAATTAGATGAAGCAAAAGCATCCAGGCAGGCATTAGCACCGCTGTAATCGACCTGACCTTTTAACCCAACATGGGCCGCCAGTGACGACATTAACACGACAAAATCCAGTTTTGGGATATTTTGAGACGCTTCCGCCAAATAATAGGTCCCAAAAAGTTTGGGGGCTAACACATCCAATGCTTTTTCTTTGTTTTTAAGCTGAATCAAGCCCTCTCCAGGAACTCCAGCGGCATGAATCATGCCATGCAGTAGACCATATTGGCTAATACACTGCTGGATGAGTTCGATTACGTCGTGCTTGTTCGTCACATCGCAACACACAACATGCACTCGAGCGCCTAATTCCTTGAGCTGTAGTAATGATTCAAGCACGTGGCGATGTTCGTAAACAGGATCCTTTAATAAGCTTTCCCAGCGACTTTCTTCTGGGTATTGGGTGCGTGAGCTCAAAATAAGGGTGGGTCGTTCAACTTCAGAGGCTATTGCATGCGCTAAGCTTAACCCAATTCCTCCAAGCCCTCCGGTAATTAAATAAATTCCCTGGTTTCTAAGCGGTGTTGCATGAGATGACCTGCTTTGCAATATATAAGAAGGAGACCAACGAAATGTATTTCGGTACGCAACAAGTGGTTGTTGATCCTGACCCTCAGCCATGGCTAAAATATCTTCCACAATATCGGCTTTGGGACTTAATAGAATGTCTTCAGAGAGGTCTGCTAAACGACACGTTAAAGAGGGATGTTCTAAGTGAGCCACGCGACAAAAACCGACAAGACTCGCCAAAGCAGGATTCATGGTTTCATGCCCCAAAACACTTTGCGTACCTGATGTGATGATGGAACAATCAACACGTTCAGAGTTCTTCATAACACTCAATAGAGCTTGCAGTGCATACATCACACTGAAAAAGCCCCTTTCCAAAGAGGCATCAAGTTCTTTATCCTCATTATCTGCATTACCATCCAGTGACCAACAATGAATGAGTTTAGGATGAATAAGTGTGGTCTTCATGGCATTAAAACAGGCCGTGTAGTGCTCTTTTACGTCAGGATTAATTAAAAGGTGCTGAGGTGACACAATTGCGAAATCAGCCGCTGCCTCTATGACATAAATATCTGCGTTACAATCCTCCAACCGCTGAATTAAATGCTCACCAATCCCTTTATTGTCTTTAAAGACTATCCATTGATGGTCTTTGATGAGATTCAGTTCAAATCCACTTAATGGCTGGCGCGCCCAAACAGGACTGTAACATTGCGGTTGTCCAGTAGAAAGACGCACATTGCTGTCAGGAGCAATCCAATAGCGTTGTTTTTGAAAGGGATAGGTAGGCAAAGCGACACGGTATTTGTTTTGATGTTTAGTCAACGCCTCTAAGTGAATGGGGACACCCTTACCCCATAAAAAGCCTAAAGCACGCAACAAATGTTCTTTGTCTGTTCCTGAATGGCTGCGACCAGGTAAGGTATGCGTCATTATTTCTTTATTTTTGGCTAAAGGGCGAATCAACGCAGACAAGGATTGGCCAAGTCCCACCTCAACAAAAAGTGGATGCTCGTCTTTTAAAAGCAATTCAATCCCTTGAGCAAAGCGTACGGTATGGCGCATATGACGATACCAATAATCTACAGATACGGCATCCTGAGTTGAAAGCCAGTCTCCAGTAACATTGGATACGATAGGAATGGTTGGGGCAGACAAAGTGATGTTTGCCAAAATATCCCTAAAGGGTCGTTCTATAACAGCCATTAACTCGGAGTGAAAGGCATGGTTTACCTGAAGTTTATGATAACGTTTGTGCTCCGTGATAAGGTGCTGTTCTAAAACACGCATCCTGTCAACGCTTCCTGCGACAACATACTGGTCGAGGCCATTGTGCAGTGCAAGCTCTATGCCTGGAAACGAAAGGTATAAATTAAGTTCCTCTTGGGTACAGGTCAAGGCGAACATGTTCCCTGCCGGTGCCTGAGCCATTAAAAGCCCCCGCTCACACACAAGCGCTATCCCTTCTTCAAAAGAAAAAACACCGGCAAGGCATGCAGCGACATACTCACCAAGACTATGTCCTATCAATGCATCGGGCTTAATGCCACAATCCATTAAAAGGCGAGCCAGAGCGTACTCGATAATAAATAATGCGGGCTGTGCCAACTGGGTTTGCGCTAATAACGCCTCATCAGATGACCGTATCACATCAAGCAGGTCACAATGAAGGTAGCGTTGGGCAAGAGTTGCCCCATACACCATGTACTCTTGAAATGCAGGTACTGTTTCGAATAATCCCATGGCCATCTTGGCATAAGAAGAACCCTGCCCACCTAAAACAAACACTATACTGTGCTGCACTTCATCATCGTGCAAAAGTACGGGGTAGTGCTCCAGATTTTGTTGAATCTCGGCATGGTCTTTACCCACCATAAAGGTGCGCCAGGCAAAGTCTTCCCGTCCAACATGAAGTGTATGGGCTATGTCAGACAACCTGTCTGAAGTGGTATGCAAATAATTGGCAAATCGTTCTACCTGGTCGCTCAAAGCTTCTTGTGTTTTTCCTGACAGAAGAATCAGCTCCTCAGTCTTATCAGTGAGCACCTCACAGCGAGGTGTTGGTTCATAGTCTCTTAAAATCATATGAACATTCGTACCGCCTACTCCAAAAGAACTCACTCCTGCATAACGTGCATCAGATTTTTTTTGCCAGTCTTGTACTTGAGTCGTTACAAAGAAGGGACTTTTATCTAGCTCTAAATCAGGATTGGGTTGGGTGAAATGGGCGAGAGGAGGAATTTTTTGATGATATAAGCACAATGCGGTTTTAATGAGGCCTGCTATTCCTGCTGCCGCATCGGTATGACCAATATTGGCTTTGACTGAGCCTAAGGCACAATAATGAGTACGTTCGGTTTCTTCCCGATACACGGTGGATAGGGCATGAACTTCAATCACATCTCCTAACGCAGTCGCCGAACCATGAGCTTCTACATAATCTATTTTGTCTGCGCTGATTTGCGCTTGATGCAAAGCATCTTTAATACACGACATTTGCCCGCTAATACTTGGGGCGGTAAATCCTAACTTATCGACACCATCATTGTTGACGCCACGAGATTGAATCACAGCATAGATGGTATTGTTGTCGCGTAGTGCATCGTCCAGGCGTTTGAGCACAACAACCCCTACCCCGTTTGAAAAGACAGTACCATTGGCATTGATTGAAAAAGGCCTGCAATAGCCATCCGGGGAAACGATGCTTCCCGGCTGGTAGGTGTATCCTGAGTGCTGAGGAACTACAATGCTGCTAGCTCCGGCAATTGCCACATCACTTTGCCCTAAGATTAAATCCTGGCAGGCATGATCAACCGCAATCAGGCCAGTGGAGCAGCCGGTATTGACGTTCACACTGCGGCCTTTTAAATTCAAACGATACGATGTTTGGGTGCTGAGCATGCTCATACTGGTTGCAATGCGTTGATGAAAGACATCATTCTCACGACAAAATTTCTGATTCTTTAATAGATTTTCATGAAGATAAGAGCTATCCGTCATGCCAGCAAATACACTAATGGTGGTGTTAAGGCATTTTTCTGGTGCAATAGCGGCGTTTTCTAGCGCCTCCCATACACATTCTAAAAAGATACGATGCTGAGGATCGGTACTTTTTGCATCAGCCGGATTAAAATTAAAAAAGGCAGCATCAAATTGATCAATATCAGCAATAACACCCTTCACCCGTATTAAAGGCGAAGCTGTTCGATAGGATGGCTCCATCTCGTGAGGTTCAAAGCGTGACAAGCAATCGGCTCCCTTACATAAATTATTCCAAAACTCATCAAGGGTATTTGCCTGGGGAAACCGACAACTCATTCCGACAATTGCAATGTCACATGAAGTTGTTGCATGAATTTTCCGCACCAACGGGACATCCATATCACCATCAATATACTTGCTTAACTTATGGATGGTGGGATGCTCCATCAATTCTGCTACGTGTAATTGGGTATGCAAAGCGTTATTGATTTGAGTACAGGCATCCGTCACCAGCAAAGATGTAGCACCTAAATCAAATAAATTTTTATTAACCGCAATATGGTCACGATTGAGCAGATTCTGCCAGATTTTTTTTATTGTTTCTTCAGTACTGTTGGTTGCTGATTTATCGACATGAAACTCTAAATCCGTATACGGTAACTCACTAAGTCCTCTTTTATCAATTTTACCAATAGGCGTTAAAGGAAGTGCGTCTACCATGACCCATTTGGCAGGAATCATATAAGGGGGTAGCTGCTGATTTAAAAAGATGCGTAATTCACTTGCATGTACGGGTTTATCCTTAAAAACAAGGTAAGCCGTGAGCATTTTATGGTGGCCGCCACCTAGTTCAACAATCACTGCAGCAAGGCTTATTTCCTCATGCTTCATCAGTTGGCGTTCAATTTCACTCAAATGGATTCGATAGCCCCCTACTTTCACCTGGTCATCCACCCGTCCTGTGTAGACAAGTTCTCCTGAGGGAAGTTTTTTGACCAAATCTCCCGTTTTATACATTTTTTCAAAAGGTGCTTTAGTATCAAATGGGTTGGGAATGAATTGTTTCGCATTAAGTTCTTCACTAAGATGGTAACCTAAGGCCAAATGAATGCCGCTTATGTAGAGTTCTCCCTCCCCTACTTCATTGAGATGCTCATCTAAAACATAAACCTTCGTGTTTTCGAAAGGGATTCCAATCGCTGATAAATGTTCATCATCATCCAACATCTCTTCATTTACGATATGACGGCAGGCAAAAGTAGTTCCCTCAGATGGTCCGTAGCCATTGATTAATCGCACCGGTTTTTGCAGGTGCGTTCGATGCTTTATAAATTGTCTAAGCAATACAGGGTTAATTTGTTCCCCGCCATAGAGGATGGTTTGAGGTTGGTTTAACGTGTGTGGTGATGATTTAATCAACTGGTGAAATAAGGCTGTGGGGAGCAACAAATGATTTACCCCATACTCTTCCAATGTTTTTTTCAATTCAAGGGGTTGAGTGCGATCTTCTTCTGGAATGACGCTTAAAGTACATCCGTTAAGTAATGCACTCCATATTTCAAAAGTGCTGGCATCAAAGGCAAGATTATTAAATTGTGCAATAACCTCCCCTTCTTGAACCGAAGCATAATTTACTACAACCGCTAAATTGGCAACCGCCTGATGAGGAATCAATACGCCCTTAGGTTTTCCTGTGGAACCTGACGTATAAATCATATAAAGCACATCTTCGGGAACGATAGTAACGCCAGGGTTGTCTTTGGATTTAGTGATTGATTCAATATGTAATTGTTTGATAAGAGAATAAGTTACATTTAAAGACTCAATATTTTGTTTGAGTCTCTCATCAGTGATAATCAACCGAGGTTTTGTGTCTTCAATGATGGTTTCAAGACGGGACTTGGGCGCAAGCTTATCAAGAGGCACATATACGGCACCAAGTTTTATAATAGCTAAAATACAAAGAATAAAATCAGCGCCAGGTTCTAACAATATGGCAACAAAATCCCCTCGAACAACACCACCATCGTGTAATGTATGGGCAAATTGATTGGCTTTATTATTTAATTCTTCATAACTGTATTCGTAACGTTTATCGAGTAAAGCCTTATTTTGGGGTGTCTTTTTTACTTGTAACTCAAATAATTGAGGAACAGAGATTTTGTAAGGCTCCAATTTTTTTTTCATTAGCGAAACCTCTTTCCTACTTATTCAAGATTTGCTCATTCCTTCACAAGGCTCTGTGAACAAATTTGATTAATTACTTGAAAAATAGGCGATTATTATAGTGAGATTCGATTACGAATCATAAAAAAACACTAATTAAACTGCCTACATGAACAATAACATACCAGAACGAGTATAAAAGACAATTCATTCTTTTCTTCAAAAGACAAGATTATTGTACATTAAAATCAAAAAAAAGACAAGGTGCTTTTTGCAAGGGGTTTGGTATGTCATGCACCGTTTAAAATTTAATTTGTGCAACACTACGTTGGATTAATTGTGCGGATGACGTCTGAACAACTTAATGCTTAACTCTTAGGATCCAATTCGGCAATAGCCTGTTGTAAGAAAGCTTCTATTTCTTCTCGCGGTGGTAATTGCAGCTGATAGTGCTACACAAACAAACTATTGTTCATACCGGCTTTAGATTTAGGGTTGCAAATTGCTCATTTTTTTCTGTAATCAAAAATAGTACAACCACAACTACCAAGCGATGCTACCGCCATCGAAACGATGTAACACTTCTGCTTGACTTGTCGACATTTTTTTATCAACCTGCTCTAGCATACCCGATACACTTGCTTGTACATCGATTAAACTATTAGGACCGCCCATATCCGTTTTAACCCATCCCGGGTGAATTAACATCACATGCACTCCAGTAGATGCAACATCAATCGCAAAGCTGCGCATGGCACAATTTAAAGCGGCCTTACTGGAACGATAAGCATAAGAACGTCCTTGCTGATTATCAGAGATACTACCCATTCTTGAACTGATTGCTAGAATATTTTTGTGTTGACTGGCCTGAATATTGGGTAACAATGCATCACAAATTTTCATTACACTAATGCAATTGACATTCATAACATGAATGAAGTTCTCTCTGCTAACATTCCCAACAGTGACTCCTTGCTCGCCACTAGTTCCTGCGTTATTGATAAGTAAATCAATGGGACGATTATTCAATGTTTTTACCATAGAGCTGATATCATGGTCATTAGTTACATCGAGCTTGATTACTTCATCAGCTGTCTGTTTTAACTTATCTGCCTGAGATGGGTTACGACAAGAGCCAATAACATAATACCCCCTTGCCTTAAGCTGGCGACAAAATTCCAGACCTATTCCTTTATTAGCGCCAGTAACAAGTGCGGTTTTCATAGTGTTCAACCCAGTCTTCAAGTGATATAAGTCATAGATTAATCTGAATTGTATTTTTTTTCCAGAAGACCGATAGTACACACAAACAAGGCACTACCAATGGAAGGCGTAAACTCTAAATCTTAGCCATCTGAAACAAATTGCCATCAACACATTGTTCGTTCTCGTTTAATTTTTTTGAGGAATCGGTTTTATTAAAAAAAGTCGTTTTGTTTACCAGAATTGCAATTAAATAGATAATCCCTAAACCTAAAATTGCAAACCCGATATTTCCTAGTACATGTTTCCACCCTCTATGATTGCCTAGTTCAATATGAATTTTTTTATTTCGATTTTTGCTTGTTTTTTAAAAATTTCATATGCTTTTTCGGTGGGGTATTTGAAGTAGGTTTGAGATAATTTGTCCAGATTATCATTTTGTATTAATTACGGGGATGAACGTATATTTCGTCAAATTTGGATTTTTTTAGCGGTTTTTAACTGATCCAGACAATGGTAATAATCACCTTCACCATCCAGATAGATGTTGTTTTCTAAAATAATTACATTCATTTACAAGGTTTATCCAACTCAAAATCGCACTTGTTATACTTATAGGCATCAATTAAGTCAATTTACTTTTCTGCAAACTATCATTACCTCTCTGGAATTACCGCCACGTCTTCTTAATCATCCATCTATCAAGTTTCATGACTTTTGATTGCTGTTTACTTCTCTACCTAATGAAAATAAAATAGACACTAAATTTAATTTAAGTGCAGTTATTAGCAAGCGCCATCTTAAGGGTATCCAAATGACACGATTAGTAAGAATTGACCACTATTATACTGTGGACATGCTCAGTAAAATTCCGTCGGGTTCGAGGGAAGTTATTATTTGTCCCGGTGCATCTGGGGATGTCATTAAAGCGCTGCCTGAACAGATTTACAAGGTAACTATTTTAGCCGGTGTCTCTGTTGAGACCATTCAAGCACTGCCACTGAGCGTGATAAACGTCCATATCCCATCCAATCTGCCCCGAGAGATTATTGCAGCATTACCGGCTAGCATAATCAACTTGAAGCTACCTGCTGATGCAACCCCTGAGTCCATGAGCGCACTTCCTGACACAATAAAAACAGTTTTGATTCCTGCCGACATATCAAGGGAGGCTCTTAGTGCCCTACCTGTAAGTGTTAAAAGAGCGTCTATTGACCCCAAACTGCCGGCATCAACGATTATTGCTTTACCTAAGTCCATATATGAAGTTTTTATCAATGCAAATATCTCTGCAGCAACAGTTCAATCATTACCGAGTAGCGTTGTTGGTGTACACATAAGAGAAGGAGTCTCTGCTGCGGCTGTCCAAGCACTACCTAAGAGCGTTAGAATAGTTGTTCCTGATTCTGAATTATCTGCCGAAGCCATCTCTGTATTACCCAAAACAGTAACCTCCGTTACTCTATTTCAAAGTATGCCGACAGAGACCGTTAGAGCCTTACCAACAAGCATTCAACACATCACTCTTTATCCTGAGGTATCCCCAGAAACAATAAACGCTCTGCCTGATAGCGTGCAGCGAGTTAGCATTTCTACCGGTGTCACAACTGATGCTATTCGTGCTCTTCCTCACAGTGTGAAACGCCTGATTATCAACTTTGGCGTTAGAATACAAACACTATCTCAACTGCCTCCTCACATTAAAGTTGTGGTCATTTGTAGCGAATTGTCGCCAGAGACTGTAAGCTCTTTATCTGAAAGTGTTTCATGCGTCATTATTGGGTCACGCCTATCACGAGATGCGATTTTAGCACTACCAAGAAGTGTAGCTACTGTAGGTATTCTTTCAGATGTACCTGCTGAATCTGTTTCCGCTTTTCCTGCTACTGTAACGTCAGTCAAAATTTATCCCGGCGTATCGACCGACACAATTCGTGCTCTTCCCGCAAGTGTGAGTCAAGTGACTCTTTACCCGGAGGCATCAATAGAGACTATTCGAGCGCTACCTGAAAGCGTGACATGCATTCGTATTAAAAAAGGCGTGTCTCCAGCGATTATTTCAAGGTTACCTGAAACGGTAGTTCATGTTCAAATAACCTCTGGCTTAACTGCAGAAGCTACTCGGTCTTTACCTAAACATGTGACGACAGTTAAAATAGCCTCCGAAGTCTCGGCAGCCGCAATTAAAGCCATACCTGCGAGTGTAAAAAAAATATCCATTGACGCCACAACAACTTCAGCGATTCTTGCAGCATTACCTGCAACAATAACTACAGCGATTATTGCTGCAGATACACCTGCTTCACATCTTAATGCATTACCTAAAAGCATCATTTGCTATGATATTGCCCCAAATGTACCTATTGAGACGATTCAAGCATTACCCAATCGGTTTTGCATAGTTAATATTTGTCATGGCGTATCTCTGGAGACGATTAGGAAACTTCCCTATAATATAGAACGAGTTCGGATGACAGCTGACCTTTCTCCAGCAGCGATTAGGTTATTACCCAATAGTGTGAAAATGGTGTATATCGATAATACGGTATCAGCAGAAGCTGTTGCTGCTCTTCCTGATAGTGTGAAATGGGCTAACTTAAGTTTTAGTATATCTCCTAAAGTAGTAAAGTCTTTACCCCAAAGCATAGTATCAGTTGATCTTCCTGCAAAGATATCCCCGGAAGCTGTTTGCGCTCTCCCTGTTAGTGTCACTATGGTATCTCTTCATCCTGGCGTAGCAAAAGAAATTGTGAGTATATTACCGAAAAAGGTAAATACTGTATGTGTTTTACCTGGCCTCTCACCAGAAGCAATCAGGGCTTTGCCGGAAAATGTAACGATAGTTTCCCTGTTTCCTGGTATATCTAAAGAGATCGTTTGCGCACTCCCTGCAAGCGTACAAAGTGCTGTCATTCAACCGGGTTTGTCAACAGCAATCATTAGCATCCTGCCCCGTAATCTGCAGACCATTAATATACAAAATAATGTATCACCGGAACTGATCAAAGCCTTCCCAACCTCGGTGACTTCAGTGAATATTGCACCCGGTGTATCGCCAGAGGTCATCCGTTCTCTTCCTTCGTCTGTGGTCATGGTGGGCTTAGTAGGCAACGTATCGCTGGATGTTGTTAACGCACTGCCTAAATACATTACTAAAGTTAATATTTATAAAAACTCATCCGTAGAAACGACCAGAGCACTACCCTCTACTGTAAAAACGGCTATTATTAATCCTGGAGCCAATTTAAGTGCTATTCGTGTACTCCCATCTCAGATCTCACGAATTATAATCAATCCGGGTTTATCTGTTGATGCTGTTCGTGAAGTACTGGCTCGTAATATCAGAATTGAGTTGTCCTCTCCAAAAGAGCACTATTCTTTTGCGCTTTGGGATGCTGTACGCCGACATAATACAAAGTGTGAAACCTTAAAAACCAAAAGATATCCCAGACCTTCGTCAACGATGATAATTAAAGCCAAATTAACAAAAACAGCCAGTGCTTTAGAAACTCAAATCAAAACGCAACGCAGCAGAGTCTGTGTATCATCTCTGGAGGATATCAATGATTTACCCCCGCAGGTGTCATTCGTTACAATCCAACCCGATATATCCAGGGAAGCTCTTATTGCCTTGCCTTCCACAGTAGATAGCGTCAGTTTTGCACCGGGCGTATCGGCAGCAACTGTTAGTGCGCTCCCCGAGCACGTCACCACGGTAAGCATTAATCATGGTGTTTCGGAGGCGCTTGTAAAAGCGTTGCCTGATAGTATTCGGTGGATTTGCATTCAACCCTGCGCCTCACCAGAAGCAGTAAAAGGTATTCCTCTTGGTGTCGAATCGGTTTTAATCAATCAATACGTAGCCAATGATATTATTCGTGCAATACCCATAAGAATTACCAGCATTATTAAATTAGGCTCCACTCATTCTTATTCTTCCGAGGTATTAAGTACAATACAGGAGCGTGAATCCAGACCGGCTTCTTCAGTAGCAGAGCCATCCCCTCTTCCATCTTCTGTAACGTCATCTGCCAATACTAAACCTGAAACACATCAAATCCATGATTTGGATGATGAAACAGGAATAGATTTTATCTTTGCAAGTCCCTGATATGGTTTTTTTCGCATATCCGTCCAAACAGCCATATTTGGGCGGTAAGCCACAAATCTCTTCTTCCTTGCCCTTGGTTTTGTATAGAGAAGATCAAATGAGGATTCGATTGGCGAAGATGTAATTTAACCCATGCTTGCGTAGAAATTTGCATGAAAAACACACTAAAATGATGATTTAGTTAAACTATACTATAACTAAATTGAAACAATAGTGTGTTTTTAAGAAATTTAAGAGGTTTTATCTACAAGATTCTATTTTGTTTGTTTTTATCTTTATCATGTAACTCACTTGAGTGATGATAATGATATTAGGAATAAGATGGTAATCCCCCCGAAAAATAACTGGTATCAAAAGTAGAATTTTCTCATAATCTATGTCACGTTAATTGCAGTGCAGGAATCTCTATTGAAGTGGTTAGCAATTTACCAATCCTTAGATTTTGTTCAGGAGTAAAAAAACCAGGAGGAGACTCAATTGTTTTCAACTGTGGAGAGCGCTCCAGAGTGGCAACGATTGCTTCTCGTGCTTCTTCTGGTATATCTCCTTGCAAAATTTTAAACGAATGAGCATATGGGGTAATATGTCCGCTAACCCAGCTATTGAAATGATCTATCCCTCTAAAATCGATAGTATAAAATGCGTGGCTATATCCCTTCTTTCCAGGGGCAATTTCCCTCTCGAACTCTTCTGAAACAGAATACTTTATCTCGTTTTTCATGCATCTACTGTGCTTGAAAAAATTACAATAGCGTAACATCTGAAAATCATTGCAACTTGCTTTTGTTGGGTCATATGATTTTCCACAGAGTTCTTCATATAATTCATAGGCGGTCTTAACCATCTCCTTTCCTGAAGATGACGTCTGTTCGGACAAAGGAAGGTTTAAAAAATGATAAGCTTGTGAAATTTTTTTAAAATGCTTCGTAATTTCTTCTTTTTCACTTTCTGAAACGCCAGGATGCTTATCGGGATGATATTTTATAGCAAGCCTCTTATAGGCCTCTTTTATTTCATGCTTTTCAGGATGTGATTGAGTATCAAATTCCAATGTTTCAAGTGCTTCTGTTCGTTGCATCACGTTCTAGCTGATAATCTTAATGATGGATAAATAATAATTGCAAACTATATGAAATTTGTCATCTGCGCAATAAGGCTTGCTCTGTTTTTCCAAGTGCACCGAGAACATGGACCTGGTAATAAAATGACAACCAATCAGTCAGAGAGTTAGTATCATAAACATCCAGCGGATGAAAAATTTTATCTACCTCAAACTATCGATTTTTGTCATTTTGCGCATCCAGTAAATTCAAGGCCTTCTCCGTGAGCGCTTTCCTAATAATACCCTGTTTGAGACAGATGAAGTACGTTATCTAGCCCAAATGAATTTCGTCTAAAAAATGTTCGTTTTTTTGAGACTCAGGGCTATTGAAAAAATTAATCCTGTAAATGATAAAAAATTTAGACGATTCAACGTTGTTTCAATACATAACATGCAGGAACTTGCCTCTGGTTTGACGCTATTGATTCATGTATAATCATTTAAACCATATTTAAATCATCGTGAGCAATAGTCATTATGCCAAGAGCTGCATCCTCTTCAAAACCTGCCGACATTCGTGTTACCAGGCGAGTGTACCATCCCCGCTGTGAATTCCGAACGCGCTTTACCTCTGAAATCAGTATGAACGTTATAGGAACACAACCCTCCGGTTTCTTTGCCATGGACGATAGGAAACGTTGGGTTACTTATCACCGCAGTGTTTCAAAGAAACTGGAAGGCGTAACAAGTAACCTGTTAGCTTTTGCCGGAAATAATAAGAAAACAACACGTGGTCAGAATCCTAAAACAGGAAATTTTTTCAATCCGTTTAAATTTAGCGCTTATCAATCTGCCATCAAAGGAAGTCACAAGCCCGATTTTGATCCATATTATCAGGGCTGGTTATATGACAAACTGCTGAAATGGCAAAAAAGTATGGCAAAAGACATTGTTCGTCAGGTGCATGCACGCAATCCCGACATACAAATCAATGCAGATCACGGCTATCCGTGCGTGTTGCTGGCCATACCGAAACCACCTGCCGAGAAAAATGAAAAAATTTGGAGCAGACTAGTAGGCATGTATCTTCTTGCTATCAGCAATAGACTCGCACGCGAATGCGGCATCAATATTGAAATGGTTCGCCGTTCGAGTTTTGGAGCACTACGTCCATCCATTACAGACTGTGGCAAAAGTACTCGTATTAGCCTTGGTCTCGTACCAAGCGTATATGCGAACAATATCCTGATAGATGCCATTGTGTTTACACACAGTTTGCTGACACAGCCCGACAAGTATTTTAATATGCCTCTAAGATTAAAGCGTCTTGAAAATACGCTCGAAACCTACAACCAGGGATTGCCTTCAAAAAAATCGGTTTCACTCAAAGAAACACTATGGGATACACTCTGGGCTAGGGGAGACTCGAAAGGCCTGTCTTTCGCAAGTCAATTTTTTCGCAAAGAAATCGTGCCGGAATACCTTATTGATCA
Source organism: Legionella worsleiensis (assembly GCF_001467535.1). Taxonomy (GTDB): domain Bacteria; phylum Pseudomonadota; class Gammaproteobacteria; order Legionellales; family Legionellaceae; genus Legionella; species Legionella worsleiensis. The sequence goes on along the minus strand of NZ_LNZC01000002.1, from coordinate 261,209 downwards.
AATGCTGTTGATGCACCCCGAAAAAACCCTCGAAATGATTTTCAGAAACGAGCGGTGGTGTCGAGAAACATTTGCACATCCATTAGCACGGATATTCGGTGCGTTCCACTTAAATAAAAAAAGGCAGCTTGCCATCGATGAAAAAAAACTCAACCTTCAAACCTTCGACTGGTACCATGAACGACCTGTTTATGATCCCGCATTCCAGACTCTTCTCATCGATTTTGCGCTGCAAACCGGTATGTCGACCCAAAATCTTGCGTCTCTGCGTGGACCAGGGCTTCTTCTCCATCATCTTCACAATTATTTTGAAAACTATCTGATGAATTTTTTCTTCCATCTGCCGATTGCCCTGGCTGCCAAAGATGGCTCCGGATCTGACTCAGACTGTGAAGCGTCTATTGATATCTCTGACGATCAGGAAACATTAGCTGTTTTCAGTAAAAAATTCATTACAGCCACAGGAATGCGCGCTATCCAGATGGCATATGCGATAGCCCGTATGTATCTTATTGAGAAACATCAGATGGATACACTTGAAATCAGTTTCAATGCGCAGAACATGTACTACGAGACCGATGAAGCGCTCACAGAAAAACATGCCATTCCCATTTCGGTCACAGAGAAGCGCACGGTTCGAGGTAAGCAGCAGTGTATTGGCTTTTTCGATCAAAATCATTGCAACGCCAGTCAGAGTGAAGCTCCAAAGTATAAGTTTGGGAGAAACGATAAAGTATTCGTTCTGGATATTACGTCGTCCACCACAAAGGAAATCGGTAAGCAACTGCTATCCAGCTGGAAAACCCGACCCGGACTTGAAGTCATTCTTACGGTCAGTAGTGGTCTCAAAAACGAACAGGGCATGTCTGACTACAATCCATATGGTACCGTTCGGATTTTTGCACGTAGCCGGGAAGTATGTGACTGGCTTTATCTGCAACTTGTCCAATGTGAAAGTGCAGCCGATTATAAGCACCCTGCTGCAAGCCACTGGATGCGGCGTACGGCAAAAGCGGCAGGAATGACACCGACCAATGCAAAGATTCTTGATGTCTATGATGAATATCGTGATGAGTATATAGCTCGTCTTCTCATGCATGAAAAGGACAGGCAAATTGACAGTCTGGTTACGCCACCTGCACCCGGCTTATAACGGCTCGGGGCAGGTTTCAAATAGGGGTCGGAAATTAAAGCGTCCTAAGCCGGCTTCAAAAGTCGTAATGGCCAGAATTTTTCGAACCCATCTTTATCTTGCTGCGTCAAAGATAATCTTCTATGAGGTGGAGTATCAATTGATTAATGAGTTTCTTTTCACAAAACCAGAGTGTCTCCATAAAACCTTATAGCGATTCATTTTTTAATCCGTTATTTCGCACCTACCTCATTAAATAAAAAATCTTGACAGAGGATCAGGATTTTGATCTATTACTCCCTTTTGGGAGTAGTAAACGTGTCAGCGCCGAGTTATGGGATTAAAAATCTGGATCATCATGGACTGGTAGCAGGATTTTGTCAGGAGCTGGGGATTGCAGCGATTATAGATAAAGCACTAGCAGCTCAGTCAGACCAGAAACACATCAGCTATGGGCAGCTGTTGGAGGCTATGATACTCAATGGCCTTGGTTTTACGAGTCGAACGCTTCATATGTATTCTCAATATTTTGAGGATAAGCCTCTTGAGCGACTATGAGGGGGCAGACTTCATTGAAAATGACTTCCAGCTATTTTCAATGAAGTCTAAACGTGACACTTAAGGTAACAAAAAATCTCTCTAAAATAAAATGAGCCGAATCTTAGAATACATTTGACTAAATAAAATACATCACTATGATGGATTAATTTTTTAAATTCAAATAAAAATTTTTAACTCGGATCAGAATATGAATCATTCCATAATTGAACTATTTGGAAAAACGATAACAGTAACCTTGATGCAGCCCACTGATTTTAATGAAATTAATCAATGGTGTATTGATGAAGGATGGAATATAGGCATCCACGACAGTGAGATCTATTATAAAATAGACCCTATTCACCACTATATTGCAAAAACAAACGAGAGTATAGCTTCACTTTCTTTAATCAAACATAGCCCCGCTTTTTTTACTTTGGGACCATTTATTGTACATAAGTCATGTCGCAGACAAGGAGTTGGAGAAGCCCTATGGAATGTGGGTATGACCCAAATAATTAAAGAATATCCTGACGCACACATTGCATTATATGCCGTCTCGGAACAAGTTGAGCGCTATAAAAAAGCAGATTTTATACCTGTTCTTAGTATTCAACGCTGGTATATTGACTCTAGCCAATTAATTTCCCCCTCTATGAGCGACCAGTGCACCTCAATATCGAATAAGCTAATTCCTTCCATATGCCAATATTACCAAAATCATTATGTTACTAACCGAGAGTTATTACTTAAAGAATTGATACTAAAACCAAAAACTAATGGTTTTGTCTTTATGGACGATAAGGTCATCAAAGGGTTTGGTTTTATACGCCCTTGTGTTAGTGGATTTCGCATTGGCGCATTGATTGCAGACACACCAGAAATTGCCCAAACTTTAATTGCAGAGCTGCTTATATTGGCACAAAGTGCTCCTGTATTTATTGATGTACCTGGATCGAATCTACATGGAATTCATTGCATGAATGCGTTTCATGCGGTTAGAGCGCCACAAGAGGATACCATCATGATGATTAAAGGAACAGGATATTCCAGTTATCTGAAACAATGGAAGCAGCATTACGGTTTATTTTCCCTGGAAATCGGATAATAATCCATGACCACCTTAAACTTTGTCAAACAGAATGGCCAATACATAGGTCATGGTGATAGCTCATGGTTTAATCACCAGGATACCCTATGTACCTTTATTGAAAAACAAACCCAAAAAACACCCGATGCCACAGCGCTTCATTTTAAAGAATCCCAAATAACCTTTAAAGAGGTTAACGAACAAAGCAATCGATTGGCACACTACCTTTTAGGATGTGGTGTTCACCCTAAAGATAAAATTGCGGTGTATTTAGAACCTGGGATTCATACCTTCATTGCCATTATTGCCATCATTAAAACGGGCTGTTGCTATGTACCTCTTGATGTGCATTACCCTATAGAACGAATCGCATTTATGGTGAAAGACAGTGAAGCAACGCTACTCATTACCGAGACTCTTTTGAAAGACCAGGTTGATTCTTTAGATTTAGCCCTGATTGTGTTGGATACAATAACCCATGAACTGGCAGGTTTATCTCCTTTGTTTACTGCTTGCGCCAAATCATCAAATCTGGTTTATATGATGTACACCTCTGGCAGTACGGGTGTGCCTAAAGGAGTTGAAATAACGCATCTCGCTCTGTTGAATCATATGTTATGGATAAGCCAACGGTTTGATTTGACGCAAAAAGACATAATTCTTCAAAAAACGCCACTGTCGTTTGATCCGTCAGTCTGGGAACTATTTTTACCTTTTTTTACAGGTGCACAAATAGTCATAGCGCAACAAGGTACTCATGTAGATCCCGAATTGCTTATTGACTTAATTAATCACTACCAAGTCACCACCCTGCAACTGGTTCCCTCCATTTTGAAAAAAATGCTGCAAAACAAACGGATACGCACCTGTTCCTCATTACGTTATGTTTTTGTTGGTGGTGAATCACTACGTCCTGAAATTAAAACGTTATTCTTTGAGCAATTGAGATGCCAACTCATTAATTTATACGGACCCACAGAAGCCACCATTGATATTACTGCCTACGAGGTTTCCACCTCCGATAAAGATTTGCACACGAACATTATCGGCCGCCCTATTCACAATACCAGTTTGTATGTCGTAAATAGCCACGGAAACCTCGCCACATTAGGTGAAGAAGGTGAACTCTACATTGGCAGTTTGAGTTTGGCTGTAGGATATCATCACCGAGCACTCTTGACTCAAGAACATTTCATTCCAAATCCTTTTGAACCCTATCGTTTTAAACTTATTTATAAAACAGGGGATTGGGTACGATGGCTCGCACCAGGAATTCTGGAGTATTTAGGCAGAAACAACGACCAGGTCAAAATAAATGGGGTTCGCATTGAACCTAAAGAATTGATATTAACCGTACTTCAGCACTCAGACGTTTCAGATTGTCTTGTGGTAAAAAAAATAGACACGCATGGACACGATTACCTGGCATGCTACTTAAAGCCTAAGCAAGTTCACATTAATCTGGCGACTATAAAAAAAGATTTAAAAGCAAAGTTTCCTGCATTTATGCTGCCTCGGGTGTTTATCATTATTGACACCATTCCTCTAACCGTGAATGGGAAGGTCGATGTCAATGCCCTACCAGAACCTGATTTCACTCAAACAGTACTAGAAACACCGAATACTAGCGAAGAAACACATGAGCTGATGCTGTTATGGCAAAAAGTATTGGAAACCAATCAAATCAGTATTAACGATAATTTTTTTGATGCAGGTGGCGCATCCCTTTTAGCGCTTAAACTTATTTCTCTGATTCAAGACCAGTTCAAGGTAACGCTTCGAATTCGTGATTTGTATACTCATGCTACACTAAAAGAACAAATGAATTTAATCAAACAAAGACAAAAAATCACCGCCAAACCGATTAAAACTCAAAGCGATATTCCAAACCCAGTTATTTGTTTACAACCTAATGGGCATAAAACTCCTTTATTTTTGATTCATCCAATCGGTGGTACTGTTTTTTGGTTTACCAAACTGGCTCGCGCCTTAGAAAAACAAAGACCCATATACGGAATTCAAGACCCAGGTATTGATATGGAACAACCTATTTTAAATTCTATAGAAGAAATGGCTTCTTTTTATTTAAAACACATCAAAGCAATTCAACCCAATGGTCCCTATTTGATTGGAGGTGCTTCTTTCGGTGCCAGTGTTGCAGCGCACATAGCACATGAGTTAAAACTTCAAAATGAAGAGGTAGCATCACTTATTGTGCTCGATGGATGGGGCGTTTATCCCAATACGTTACTTGATGATCACTATTTTAAAACCTCAATGGCACGACAACACGCAGAACTTATTAGTGATTTTAAAAAATATGGTTTACCAAAACCTGAAATCTTATTAGATATTCAATGGTTTCGTCTTAATCTATTGTGGAAATTTAAAATGCAGCTCATCGAGTCCCCTATCGCTTTATTTAAATCACAAGATCTACTACCCGCTTTTGCAGAAATTGATGCACCACTTAATCATTGGGAACAATTTTCCAATAATGAAATTAGTCGGTTTATTGCACCAGGTAATCATGAAACCATGTTTCAAGAACCTCATGTAGACACGTTATCCCGCATGTTGCATGAGCATCTCACGAAAATTAATATATAATTTTAAATGAATGACTTAAAAAGGATATTTTAGTGAGCAAGAAAACCAAGGACAACGTGCCAGACACGACAACCGATCACATTTCGCTTCCCTCGGCTATTGCTCAAATGAAAACCATTAAAGAAGTACATGACTATTACCAAAAAATCATCAGTTGCATGCCTAATAATGTCTTTTGGCTTGATAAGAATTGCATCACTCAAGGATGCAATGCCAACGTTCTTAAGTTTGTAGGATTGGAAAAACCAGAAGAGTTTATAGGAATCACTTATGAACAGATGGGTAAAATTGCTGGATGGACTCAAGGACATGCCCAGTTATACAAGCATGATGACCAAGAGGTTATGGCTTCCAAAAAACCGAAACTCAATAGCGAAGATCCGCCTATTATCAATCCAGATGGAACACTAACCTACTATTCATCAAGTCGTGTACCACTATTTGATGACGAGCGCAAAGAAGTTATAGGAGTAGTGGGTATATCCGTTGATATCACAGAACAAAAAAAATTACTCATAGATTTAAAACAGGCCAAAGAGCGTGCGGAATTAGCCAACCAGGCAAAAACAGAATTTCTTGCCAACATGCGTCATGACATTCGAACCCCATTATCGGGTATAGTAGGCTTTAGTGAAATTTTAAAATCCGAAGCAACCGACCCTCGAATTAAAGAATATGCGGACAATTTAATTGCATCAAGTCATACTTTGCTGGATTTAATGGATGAGGTGTTAGATGCCGTCAAAGTTAGTTCTGGTGAAATTCCTCTGTTAAAAAAGAAATTTAATTTAGCCGAAACATTGGAACACGTGATCAAACTCTATTCTTCAAAAGCTGCGGAAAAAAAATTGGCCTTATCTTTTAGTTGTGATCCAGAACTTCCTCATTTTGTAATAGGAGATCGAGTCCGCATTCACCGGATTGTTCTTGACTTGGTGGGGAATGCGCTCAATTTTACTGATTCAGGCCACGTTACCATTCATGCAAGTCAGGCTAAAAAAGAACAGCAATCTCTGATTCTTCAACTGACTGTGACTGATACGGGTATGGGAATACCTAAAGACAAACAACAAGATATTTACGTGCAGTTCAAAAGGCTCACTCCATCCTATCAAGGAATTTACAAAGGGGCTGGATTAGGACTTTATGTTATAAAGCAATTTATTAATGAGTTAGGTGGTGAAATTTATGTCGATAGTGAACCTCATAAAGGAACGGTATTTACTTGTCTTATTCCCCTTCAAATCCCCTTACTTGATAATGATGTAGGTGTTGATACGCTGGATAAACTAAAAAGTCCAACTACCTTGATGATTCCATTAAATCAACAAAAACATGCACCACAATCGAACACCAAAGCATCAAGCAAAATCTTGGTTGTCGAGGATAATTTTATTGCCCAAACTGTAGCCAAAGCACTTTTATCAAAAATGGATTGTGACGTGGATGTCGCATCCAGTGGAATTGATGCGCTGGCTCTTTATGACAAAACAGATTATGACTTAATCTTTATGGATATTGGCTTAGGCGAAGGTATGGATGGCTATGAAGTCACGCATTTTATTCGCTCTAAAACCAATGTAACCAAACACATCCCTATCATTGCGCTTACTGCGCACGGTGGTGATGAAAGCAAACAACGGTGCATTGAAGCTGGGATGGATGCGGTATTAACCAAGCCACTGACCCAGGCACATGCTGTAGATATTCTTAAGTCGTTCATTCCACAGAAGGATGAAACACCACCGGTTAAATCATCCCAAGCAAGGTGCGACTTACCTGACAATGATGATGAAATGTTTCAACTCAATCAGTTCCCCATCTTAAACAGCGAAGAAGCATTGAAAAACTGCGGTACTATTGAGATGTTAAACGAATTATTGACCTTAATGACTCAGGAACTCCCTTCTGATTTGGACGATATGAAAAAAGCCTTCACAGCTCATGATTATCCTTTGGTTGAAAAAACAGCTCATAAAATCAAGGGGGGTGCGGTTTATGTAGGAACCATCCGCATGAAATACGCCTGTCAGTATGTTGAACGCTATTGGAAGTCTGGGCAACGTGAATTATTTGAACCCCTCTATCATCAGGCAAT
>NZ_LNZC01000002.1:115160-253729 GCF_001467535.1 Legionella worsleiensis | reverse complement strand
TATCCATTTAATTCCCTCCCTAAAATTAAGGGCGGAATTCTAATGCTTTTTATTCAAACTACAAGCTCATGTGCGTAACATAAGATTATCAGGAGCATACTTCTTTAGCCCATTGTATAATTCCATTGCTACACGATTGATTTCAGGAATGGGTTGCGCACTCATCTTTTCTCCTAATGATTGCAATTCAGGCGATCCATCGTGAAGTTGTTTTTTAGTCTTTTCAATAAACATATTTAATTGATCATTAGTAACATTATCACCGAGCAAAGGAGAAAGTGAATACAGTACTTGTTTCAATATATTTACGTCAACCGAACTGTCTTTAAATAAATTTTCAACATGTAGAATGAGTTCGTTTACAGAATTCTTTGGTGATCCTTCAAACTGTTCTGCTTTTTTAAGAACATTATCATACAGTCTAATAAACCCAAAGTTTTTTAATAATGTCCAGACTTTAGGATTTACCTTAAATGCTGCAAGCTCAAAAGCTCGATTGTTTTTCAGGTCGTCGCTAATGTGTCGAAAGGCCTCATAATTTTGTTTCACCGCAGCAAGAGCAATAGTTTCGTTATTTTTAATTGATTCAGCAGCATGCTGTATGGCTAAGCCATCATGATTTACCATCTCAAGCATAAACTCAGGATTAGCCTTTAATTCATTTCCCACATAACTAACGCTAAATCCTTTATTTTTCATTGCAATATGAATAATTTCTATATCATTTCTTAAAGCAGGATTGGTTGTATAAGATAGAACTGGGCCAAAAGATGCTGCTGCTAAAAGAACAATCTCACGATTACCACGTAGTTCCTTACTAGCATCTGTAATTGCTCCGCCAGATTGCGATACTGCTGCTCGGACAACTTCTTCATTATTCTTTAAAGTATCGGAAGCAAACTCGAGCACATCACCATTTTGTTGCACCGCTGCAAGAACAATCTTTTCATTATTCCTTAAGGCATCTGATGCATACTGGAGCGCAAAACCATCTTGTTGAACCGCTGCAAGAACAATCTTATCATTATTCTTTAAGGCATCTGACGCATACTGGAGCGCATAACCATCTTGTTGAACCGCTGCAAGAACAACCTCTTCGTTATTTTTTACATCGTCACCTGCAAAAAGAAGAGAATGTCCGTAATTTTGTACTGCTACCTTAACAACATCAGGATCGTTTTTTAGAGTATCACTGGCATCTTTTAAAAGGTGTCCAGCTTTTTTAACAGCCTCAAGAACTTCTTCTTTGGTTGAATCTTTAGTAATCATTAGGTTTCCTTTTTTAAAAACGGGTTATCTGCATTAAATGACCACAATGTACAAAGTTAAGTGTTTACCGTAAAAACGGTTAACCTGGTAAAAAGCAGTGTAATAAAATAATCATGTTGACTTATTTTAAGTCATTTTTAAGCTTATTGCAATAGTCAGAGCCTTAGTATGGCGATAACGCAATCAATGTTTATGTATTTTGCTCATTCAATTCCTGTATTACGACTTCGTTTAATACAGGCTACAAATATAGATGCATTCATTACGCTAGATGGATTATTGTAAAAACCCTTATATTGTAGCCTGGGAGGAGACTCAAAGAGCCGTATCCCGCACTACTTTAGTGGTTAAAAAACTGTAAAGAATAACCACTAATACTAGGATTTAGGCACAAAGCTGGTAGCTGGTAGCCTTGATGCAGCGTCAGCGAAATCAAGGTTTTTTATAGGCTGTGCATTAAATTATTCTCTAATCCAACTCGTGATTTAAGAACAGGAAAAAAACAACCTGGAGTTGGGCTAACTCGGTGTTTGAGCCTATGGGTGAATTTGGCGAGTAATTCCTTGATTTCGCTGACGCTGCATCAAGGCTACCAGCTGAAAAAACCTTCCTGTATTACGACTTTGTCTAATACAGCCTACAAATAAAGAAGATTTCACTATGCTACAAAAAATATCGCAACAATCCTTATATTGTAGCCTGGGAGGAGGCTCAAAGAGCCGTATCCCGGGCTACTTTAGTGGTTGAAAGACTGAAAAGAACAATCACTTTTATTAAAGTTTGGGTTCAAAGTGTTGGATGAGTTCTTTATTTTCTATGTATTGTTTTGCCACAAGACCCGCTCCCGTTGCAAATAAACCCGCTGCTGCCAAACCAACGCTCACAGCAGGAATAGCACCTACTCCTGTTAATCCCAGAGCTATAGACGCTCCTGCAGCGACTATTGCGAGAGCCATCATCAGCACACCTAACAACTGTATGCCAGTGGATTTGCTTTTAATTGCGGATTGTACGAAAGCAGAATAATCTTTGATGCTTGCATCATGAGTCGGTTGACTTAAAAACGTATGAGTTTTATCCAAAACTTTTTTTAGATCCGCAAGGGGGATGCTGTCTTGAACAAAAAAGGTCTCGATTTGCTTCATTAGATTATCTGCATATGTCAGGGTATCTTCATTCAGTTTATGTTGGGACATACCCATGAATTTTTTGTATCGCTGGTATGAATTTAAGAACGGTCTAAAACTCGTATGTGCATAATAACGTGCTTTGATTGTTTGTTTTACAGCGGCAAGAACTATTTCTCTGTCTTTCTTAAACGACTCTGGAGCATGCAATAACGCCATTCCGTTTTTCTGAACGGCAGCAAAAACAATGTCTCTATCCCGGCAAAAAGGAGGAGCAACATCATTAAGAGCATTTCCTTGGCTAGCCACTGCAGCAAGAGCAATTTCTTTGTAATCTGCAATGGATGGATCAATCATCTGAATGAGATAACCATTTTGCTGCACTGCCTTAAGAATAAACTCTTTTTGGCGATTGTATGGGCTATCCAGAATAAAAAAGGCCAACCCATTAGTTCGCAACGCAGCACGAATAACGGATGGTGTCTTTCGAAATGATTCATCAGCATATCTAAGCGCCCAACCATTCTGGCGTACCGCTTCCATTACGATGTCTTTATCTTTTTTAAATTCATTGCAGGCATAGTACAACGCCAAACCGTTTTGCCTAACCGCAGCCAGAACAACTTCCCGGTTAGCCCGTACATCTGCTCCAGCAAATCGAAGCAACAATCCACTGGACTTTACTGGTTTCAAAAAAACATCGGGATCATTTTTTAGAGTATCGTTAGCATATTGAATCGAGTGGTATTCAAAGAATCTTAAATTTAGAAGTTCTTCTTTGGTGGAACTGGCAGTAATCATATTCGTTTCTCTTTAAAATATAGTCTGAACTGCACTTAGGGCAATTTTAACAGGATGATCCTGCCTTTGTGTTCATAATAAATACATTTAGTGGGATAATATCACAAAAAGGGGGTGGAAAACAATGACTCAATTTTCCAGTAAAAGATAACCAGGGATTTTTTGTGTAAAAATTTAAGAAAAGCGTGTCTCAGGAGCGTCTGGTTTATTTTGTCTGGAAGGAGGCTCAGGAAGTCGTATTGCGGAATACGGATCTCTTGGTATTTGTAGTAAAAGACCAGTCAGCAATAGGGGAATGATGCTCCAGATGCGCCTATAGATTCAGCACAATTTCCGGTTATTTTTTCTGTTCTTGGATAATAATGAAAACACAACACGGGTTGGGTTTGAGAATATGAAGTGACGGTGCGACATTAATAAACCTTGATTACGCTGTCGCTGCATCAAGGCTACCAGGAATCAACTATGGGATTGGCCCGGGGTTTGGCTTTTTGAGCTTTCCTCCGGGCTGTGATAGGTGTGTTTATGGTCAATTATGGACCTTTTGGAGATTCTTTTGTAAATTTTTCAATGGTTTCTTTTGTCTCTTTTGCAACGGCTAAGGCAGTTGCTCCTGCGGCAAAAAATCCTACTGCTGCCAAACCAACTCCAACGGCAGGTACTGCACCGGCAGCGGTGACTCCCAAGGCAATGGCAACTCCCGAGACAATGACACCAAGGACATTCATTAAAATACCTAATGCTTTCATGCTTGGCGAGGAGTGGTGTAAAGCACTTTTTACAAACTCGGCGTAATCATCAGTTATTTCCTTGTTTTTAGGATTAGTCAATAAGTTATAGCTTTTATCCATGACTTGCTGCATTCTACTCTTGCTCAATGACCCATCTTTATAGAATTCTTCAACTTTTTTAAGAATTTCACGTACAGGTTCTTTTGCTTTTTCTTCTATGGGGCTGTTCTCATCATTTATGAGGTTACTAAGTTTAAGGTACGAATCGAAAAATCGTTCTGTTTCTTTTGGAGTAATTCGTACAGTATCATTTTGCCTGATAGCGCTAAGCACTATATCCCAATCGTTTTTTAAAGGTATTGGCACAAACTCGAGCGCATGACCATTTTTCTGCACTGCATCAAGGGCAATGTCTTTATCTTCTTTAAAGTTGTCTGGCGCAAATTCAAGTGCCAAACCATCTTGCTGTACTGCGGAGAGGACAACGTCTCTGTTTGATTTTAATTCATCGGATGCGAACAGAAGCAGTTTTCCTGTTGTTTTAATTGCTTCATGATCAATTTTGGGGGTGATTAATGCCAGCATCATTTGATGAAGCTCTTTGCGTTCTTCTAAAGAGGATTCGTGGTAAATTATATTTCTATCTAACTGAATCATTAACCCAACAAGCTTTAAATGATAGTCGTTGATGCTTTTGACGTTAATACTGTAATTCTTCCATTTCTCTTGCGGTTTATCTGAGTAATACAGATCAAGGAATATTTCGGTAAAAGCTACGGCATCATAGAGTGTTGGGTAAGTCAATGTCTGTTTTATTCCAATGCTTCTGACCTTTTCCAGAATGTGTTGCAGGGGTTCTTTAAGCGTTTCGTCAGATTTTTCTGCTGTTATTGACAGGAAATCAAACCATTCCTGAAATCTTGACGAATATTTATTCGCAAATGCGTCGAGGTAGACTCTCTGTTTTGCTGCTACTATTGCAAACTGTACATCCTTTAGAAGTTCTTGATTGACAAACTGACGTGCATTTGAATTTTGTTTTAATGCCGCAATGGCAATTTCCTGATTATTTTTGCACTCATCATTTGCAAATTGCAGTGCTAAGCCATTGTTGTTCACTGCTGCGAGAACGATTTGGGGATTTTTTCTGCACTCTTCATCCGCAAATTGCAGTGCTAAGCCATTGTTGTTCACTGCTGCAAGAACGATTTCGGGATTTTTTCTGCATTCCTCATCCGCAAATTGTAGTGTTAATCCGTTGATTGATACAACCGAACGCACAGTTTCTGTATCTTTTTTTAACTGATCATCAGCAAATTCAAATAACCAGTCGTTTTTTTGAACCGCATCACGATCTACCTGAGGAACTAATACCGCCAGCATTAAACGACCTAAACGCTGTTGTTCAGGCGATGGGTTTCTTAATAATTCTTTTAAAAAGTTGATTGATCTATTTTTAGCTTGTATGTCATCACCCAATGCGATTATAAGCTCTTCCAATGTTGCATGCGCTTTAGCTGTTAAATTCTTATCCTCATCGGAGTAAATCTCTTGAATGTACGCTAAAAATACCTCTACGGAAGCTTTCATGGGCTCAGTGAACGTTGAGGCGCTTTCTTTTAACTCCAGAAATTTCCTATAAAAATTTTGCCATCTATACCGGTCTATGACTTTGGGATAGGCTATAGCCGCCTCAAGCATGAACTGATTATTTTGTAAAGACTTATCTGATTTTATTATTGCATCAGGATTAGTTTTCAGGGCAGTAAGTACTACTTCTTTGTCTTTTCTAAATGCTTTGTCTGCATAACAAAATGCGTTACCATTCTGGTTTAATGCCGTAAGAACAATGTCTCTGTTTTTTTGTAAACTTCCATCAGCATATCCAAGTGCCAACCCATTTTGTTGCACTGCAGCACGAACGATCTCTTCATCTTTTCTTAAGCTTTTATTCCCAAATCGAAGTAACAATCCATTTTGACGCACTGCGGCGAGAATAATATCACGATCGTTGCGTATTTCTTCGGGAATTTCATATAACTTTTCTAATACGTTAGCGTTTTGTAATACTGCAGCGAGAACAATTTCTCTATCCATTTTATTATTGTTCCAACGATATACATTAACTAATTGCATTCCGTCTTGCGTTACTGCAGCAAGTCTGATGTTCTTTTGCTTACGAAGATCTCCTATTACAGAAGAAAATGCCTTACCATTTTGTGTTAAGGCAGCGAGAACAACTTCTTCATTTTGTCTTAAATTATCATGAGCATACTTGAGTGCTAAACCGTTTTGGTTAACTGCAGCAAGAACAATGTCACGGTCTTTTTTTAATTCATCACTTGCATAATACAGGGCTAAACCATTGTTTCGTACTGCAGCAAGGACAATGCGCCTATCTTTTTTTAACGCATCACTCGCATACTTCAGAGCTAGTCCATTCTTCTGAACTGCGGCAAGAATGATTTTCTCGTTACCCCTCAGACTGCTATCAGCAAACTGAATTGCCATGCCATTTTGCTCAACTGCAGCCTGGACAATTACCTCATCTCTTTTGAGTGATTGATCAGCGTATCTGAGTGCCATGCCATTTTGTCGCACTGCCAGCAGAACAGTTTCTTCTTCACGTTTTATAAGTGGATTTGCATATTTTAGTGCCATGCCATTTTTTTCTACCGCTGCTTTAACAATGGCTGTGTTTGCTTGTAATATGGCATCAGCAAACTGCAACGCCATGCCATTTTGTTTTACCGCTGCGTCAACAATGGTTGCGTCTTCTTTTAATCTGACATCAGCAAACTGCAACGCCATGCCATTTTGTTTGACTGCTGCGTTAACAACGGTTGTGTCTTCTTTTAAACTGACATCAGCAAACTGTAACGCCATGCCATTTTGTTCTACCGCTGCGTTAACAATGATTGAGTCTGCTTTTAATGTGTCATCAGCAAACTGCAACGCCATGCCATTTTGTTTGACTGCTGCATTAACAATGGCTGTGTCTGCTTTTAATGTGACATCAGCAAACTGCAACGCCATACCATTTTGTTCGACTGCTGCAAGGACACAGTCTGCGTTTTTTTTGATCTCTGGACTGGCATGTTGAAGCAATAGTCCATCAAGTTTTAGTGCTGCAAGAAATACATCAGGGTCGTTTTTTATGCGCTCATATGCTTGCAAAATACAGCTGGGATTATCTTTTAACGCCCTTAGGACTTCTTCTTTGGTTGATATCATGTTTATCATATTCATACCTTACCGTAAAATAGTTGAACATTAAAGGCTGAGAACAGAGATTCAGATCAGTTCATCAACTTCTTAACTCAAATAAATGAGGAGTGGCTGTATTTGATAAAAATTGTTTTAATTTTTAAATTTATCATATAGTTTTATTGTAGATCAGTTTGTTAAAAAAACAACATTAGTCGATTGTGGTTGACGATTATCATGTGTCATACGAGCCTTCTCTTGGCATTTGTAGTAAAAGACCGGTCAGCAATAGAGGAATCAAGGAATGGCGCTCCAGATGCGCCTATGGGTTTAGCTCAATTTCTGGTTATTTTTTCTGCTTTTGGGTAATGATGAATACACAATAAGGGTTGGTTTAGAGAATGTGAAGTGATGATGCGGCATCGATAAACCTTGATTACGCTGTCGCTGCATCAAGGCTACCCGAAATGAATACCATTACCTCTCATGCTTTTCACCATGCACCTAAGGTATTCGTCTGTTTACCATAATTAAGAGCTGTTTCAACACTTCCCGTTAAAATCCTAAAGGCTCCAATCAACAGGGTTTGTTCCGTTCACTTGTAGCCTGTATTAGACAAAGTCGTAATACAGGGATTTTTCAGAGTATTTCAAGGGGCTATCGCAAGCTTAGAACCTGTATTACGACTTTGTCTAATACAGGCTACCGATATTGTAAGTATCTACCAGATAAATCAGGGGATGCTTCTCGTTAAGCTCTCTTCCGGGCTGTGATAGGTGCGTTTTATGGTCAATTATGGACTTTTTGGCGATTCATTTGTAAATTTTTCGATTAGTTTTTCTTCTTCTTTTTTATTTTTCTTATTTTTTGCCAAGGTGGCTGATCCTGCGGCAAACAATCCGGCTGCTAACAAACCAGTTCCAATGGCCGGCAGGGCACTGACAGCAGTGGCTGCCAAAACAACTGAAACTCCTAATACAACAGCAGCAAGAGCATTCATCAGGATGCCTAATATGCGCATTTCTCGTGACGTGCTTTTTAACGAATCCTGAACAAATGAGGCATAATTATTGGTTATTTGCTTGTTGGCTGGGCTGTTCAAAAACTCATAAGTTTTATCCAAAACTCGTTTCAGCTGGTTGATGTTTGGTTTACCGAGTTTGTAAAATGCTTCAACCTGTTGTAAAAGTTTTTGCGCATGGCCTTTTGCTGGTTCAGTGAAACCTTCTGTTTTGGCAGAAAACAGAAGGTAAGATACCAGAAAGGGCTGGAGGTTTTTATCTGTGTGTAAGAGCGCATCACCTTTTTGTTGAACTGCTGCAAGAGCAATTTCTTTGTCTTTTTTAAGGTGATCAGGAGCAAATCTAATCGCCAAACCATCTTGCTGTACAGCGGCAAGCACAATTTCTCTGTCTGTTTTAAATTCATCAGGTACGTATTGCAGGGTTAAACCGTTCTGTTGAACTGCTGCAAGGATGTTGTCTTTATTGGCTTTGAATTGTTCTGATGCGAATTCCAAAAGCCAAGGGTGTGTTTTTATTGCTTCAAGATCAATTTGCGGAACTATTAATCGGATGAGCGCATGATTCAGAGATTTTATTTCAGGTGATGCGTTTGTTAATGACCCTCGAATAGATGCAAAAAGCTGATTGTATTGCTGCGTTGCTAAAGCATTGTCAAGTAGATGCAGGGATTTGGCTATTGTTTTAATATCTAACACATTACTCGCAACCAATTGATTCAGCTGCTCAAAAAACTCTTTTTTGCTATTGCGCCATAGAGTTGATGGATTTTTAATCAGCTCACGATACGTTTGATAAAAATCATTCAGCTCGTCACTAATATAGCTCATGACCTTATTGTTTTTTTGCATTGCCGCCAGAGCAAATTCAGGATGACGCAAAAGTGCTTTATCCGCAAATTTTATTGCTTCACCATTTTGGGATAATGCCGCAAGGACAATTTCAGGATTCTTTTTACATTCTTCAGCAGCATATTGTAATGCCAAGCTATTTTGAGATAGCGCAGCACGTAAAACATCAGGATTTTTTTTGAGCTCATCATCAGCGAATTGCAGAGCCAGGCCATAGTGTGATACCGCTGCAATAACAGCCGATTTGTCTTTTTTTAAATCATCACCCGCAAACTCCAGGAGAAATCCGTATTTACTGAGGGTGGTAAGGTCTATCTGGGGCAGGATTAGCGGCTTCATCAAGTTACCTAATGTACGAATTTCTTCTACAGGATTGGAAAGTAACCCATAAAGGAAAATTACGGAATTAGTATGCTGAGCTTCGTCTGTTTCAGGCTTCAGTAGTTTTTCTAACACGTTTAACGAAACCCAGTATCCGGTTTTATCCGTTAGAATGCAGTACTCCGCAATTTTTTCAAGAAGCTTGAATGCGGCACCTTTGGCTGGCTCAGCAAATTCTGATGCCCGTTCTCTATACGTCAGATAGGCTTTTGATAAAGGAGTATTTCTGATCAGGGGTAAAATCAAAGGATTAACCTTTACAGCAGAAAGTAAAAAATCGGTGTCGTTGACTAAATCCTTATTCGCTAATTGAATCGCTTCCGGGTTTGTATTCAGGGCGACCAGGATGACGGCCTGGTCATTGGCGAATTGTGTCAGATGTTTAAGGGCATGGCCATTTCGGGCTACTGCCTTCAAAACAAATTCCCGATTATTAAGCAAACGAGCAGGGGCGTATTTAATGGCATCTGCGTTTTGTAGTGTTGCTGCAAGAAGAATTTCTTCATTGTGTTGTAAACGTGCAGATGCCTTAAACAACATAAGCCCATTATTTGCAACTGCCGCACGAATAATCTCTTCATCATCAAGTAATTGAGGTGCGGCAAAATGCACTGCATAAGCATCCTGTTTTACTGCAGCAAGAACAATATTTTTGTTTGTCCGGGAACTTTCAAGCTCATGCTCCAGCGCTCTGCCATTGTGTTCCATAAAGGCAATAACTACGTCTTCATGGTTTTTGAGACTGATTGTTGCATAATCTCGGGCTGTGGGGTTTTGTTTTACGGCAGCAATAACCACATCTTTGTTACTTCGAATGACCTCATCTGCAAATTGCAGTACTGTTCCGTTAACACGAACTGCTGCAAGCCAAAATTCAGCGTCTCGTTTCAAATCACTATTGGCATTCGCCAGGGCATGGGGATTGTTTTCTAGCTCCTGCAGGACTTCTTCTCTGGTAGATTCAGACGTTATCATGTTGACCTCTGCATGTATTCCTGGAATTAGGTTTAATTCAATTTTTAAACAGTGTTCCAGACCCTGTTTTTATTAATCGTGGTTGCTTAATGAGGCGCACAGATGATTGTGCAAAAATAAAATTTATAACCATCTAGTCTTATTGTAATACAAAAAAAGCATATATTAAAATCAAACTGTCTTTTTATCCGCATTTTTGATGATGAGCGGTCGCTATTTTTATGATTTGATGTTCAAAAATGAAATTTCTTCGTCAAGAAGAGGTGTAAAAATATCAGTCTGATTTTGCAAATAATGCAATGTTTGTTTTATGTCATATACTTTATCAGGATAGCTCCTGAAAATAAGGTTAAACCATGGACATGAAACGTTCTCTCTTATCTTTTTCTTTAATTGCTTTAATGAATACTTACGTTTTTGCTACAACACAGGAAGGTGAAGAGGCATATAACCAAAAGCGTTATGAAAAAGCCTTCATATTACTCAGCCCTGAAGCGGAAAAAGGGGATGCGAAAGCGCAATATTTGCTGGGTAAAATGTATTATAACGCTCAAGGTGTGGCCTATAACCCTGACAAAACAGAACAATTATTGTTGGCTGCGGCAAATCAGGGCAATGTTGATGCGCAAGTATTGCTTGCTGGATTTTACTGGTACATGAATACCCCGGAAGGCTTTAAAAAAGCATTGACCTGGTATCAAAAAGCGGCAGATCAGAATAATCCTGAAGGGCAATACGGTTTGGGATATATGTATGATACCGGTTCAGGTGTACCTCAAAACCCCGAAACAGCAATGATTTGGTACAAAAAAGCAGCGGAGCTTGGAAATTCTAATGCTGCTTTGGCTATTGGTTATGATTACGATACTGGAACAGGAGTAACCAAAGACAAGACTCAGGCTATAGCCTGGTATACCAAAGCTGCCGATATGGGAAATGCCAGTGCTCAGTACAATCTTGGGTTAATGTACGAGCAGGGTGATGGAGTTGCCGTAGATTTTAATAAAGCAGCTCAGTACTTTGAAAAAGCAGCTGAGCAAAATCACGCTAAATCGCAATTGGAATTAGGGTATTTGTATGATGCCGGAAAGCTGGGGCAAACCGATTTACAGAAAGCAGCTTATTGGTATCAAAAAAGTGCTGATTTAGGTAATGCCAATGCGCAATTTAATCTGGCCGATATGTATTTCTATGGTGATGGTGTTGGTAAAAATCTGGATCAATCTGTTTTTTGGATGCGAAAGGCTGCAGAACAGGGATATGGCAAAGCACAAAATCAGTTGGGCATTTATTATAGGGATGGAATAGGGATAGCCACTGATCCAATAACTGCTTATGCCTGGTTTAGCGCTGCTGCGAATCATGGTTATGATAAAGCTTCTAAAAATTTGAGCGAATTGGAGAAAACTTTAAGTGCTGATGATGTAATCAAGGCTAAAATGTTGGGTCAGCAATTTTCAGACAACTACAGGGTAAAAGCAGATTAGGCCAATTAGGTTAAGCCTCCAGGGTAAACGCATCTAAACGTATTATCTAAGACCAAGATGCCTACGTTCCGCACTTTATGTGCGGAATCCAGATCTTTGCCTGCACTAAGATCGCATGGATCCTGCGCATAAAGCGCAGGACGTAGGCAAAAGAGTGGAGATTTATGTTCAAAATTTAGATGCGTTTGCCCTGGTTAAGCCACAGGCGCTTTTCCTTTTGGTTTGTTACGGTGTTTTATCCCTGTGTTATTGTGCTTGAGAACTAACTCTGTTAGGTTAAAATTAACAAACAGATTTAGGATGATCATGTTGACCAAAAGGGATCGTTTTGCGTTGTGGCGAGGAAAAGAGGCAGAAAAGGAATCTGCTATTTTCGATACTGTACTCTTTATGGAGCAGTATCTAGCTGACCAGGAAAGCCTCTTTTTCATAAAAACAGATTTGGCTCATCATCAAACAGCTCATTTTTTGCAGGTAAGCCAAAAAGGCAAGCATGCCTATGGCGCAGTAGCTTTCTCCAGGCTTGTTGTTGAGGAGTCATTCGATTTTCTTGAGGATAAGGGGTCGGATATTGGGCGAATTTTGCACGACTTAAAACAAATTCTTGGTGCACTTTATGAAAATCCGGGAAAAAATACCCAAAAAAATGCATACGATTTAATTGAATGTGTCAATCAACTCTTAACCCGAAACACAGCTGACAGTTTGTCTTTAGCGCAAAGCCATTCACTCTTTTTTTCGTTTTATTATGTTCTAAAATTATTTGGCGTTGGAGTGAGCAGTCTTGGCAATTGGAAAAAATATGTGATCAACACATTTATCGATTTACACAAAATAGTTCAGGCCACCGAAATGTTGCTGCAACGTGTTGACAAAAAAATTGCAGAAATTAAAAAAACGCACAATCTACCGCCAGTACAAGACAACAAGGCAAATTATCACGATACATCATTGCATGATTATTTTAGCGAACGATTATTAACTTTGTATCATCGTGAAGAATCCAAAGACAAAGGGCTTTTGAGTTTGGGGAATGCTTTGCACGAACTTGGTGAGGGCATCAGTTCTTTAATTGCAGTCCGTAAGTCTCAACACGAGCTGGCTCTGCATGAGCAGCAGATTCAATCTTTGCTTGGCGCTTTGCTGGATAATGAGCAACGAGTTGTAGGACGGCAGTATTTTCTGGATTTAATCACAGGCCATCAGGATGCGTTGAATCTGTTAATCGCCAATACTCAAGCAGCATCCAGGCAGCATTTACTTGAATTAATGAATCAGCTAAAAAATCCGGGCATCATCACCAATTTATCTGGCAAGGTTCTCTACGGTATGAGTTGGGCAACCAGCATCATGTCGGTTGGTTTTAGAGCAATAACGCCGCAATCAACCCAGGAATCACTTATTAATAAAATGCCAGAAACGTTGGATTCTCAATGTAAAAAATACGTGAAGGAACTGGCGATTAACTATTTAAACCAGGTGCAGCACCAATCGCAGCAAACACAGCAGCAGATTGAGGATCTTGAGAATGGTCTGACGCAAGGAGAGGAAGCTATAAAATGTAAAATACAGGAAGCTTCTGATGATGATTTAGGGCAAATTGTCAGGGAATATAATGCTGTTGATGAGGCGTTAAGCCAATACAGACGGTTGTCTTGTTCTTTAGCGCAAAACCACCATTTACTCATTTCTTTTAAAAAAACGCATCATCTGCTTGCTGATTTTATTCAGCATCATGATGGCTGGATGGTGAAATTATCTAATTTTCTTGCCCAATTTTTTAGTTTTTTTAAATCAAAAACAGCTCTTTTAATCGATAGGGCTCGTGATTTGCAAAGTAAATTAGCTCATTTTGAAGAAGAATACCGAGCAGATCTTAAACGCTCTGTCCGTGAAATAGAACATAATCCGGATTTACCTATGCCTTTAAAGCATCATTTTATTAAACAACTTGAAATCATTGATCCTGTTGAATCGGCAACATCAACTTGTCCTGTGATAGACAAGGAGGAGCTTGAATTGCTGATTAAGCATACGGCAAAAATGTTTCAATCGGTAAACAGCCCCAGAACCTTGCCCGCTTCGGACGATTTGGAGCCAGAGAGGTCAGAGGGTGTTTTTTATTCTTTGCAAGCCAATTTTGGTCTGACTTAATAACCTCGTTTTTGGGTGGTTTCCTTATCATTGAATATACGACCTATAGGTGTTATTTTCAGATTAAATAATGTGATATAAAAAATGCACTAAAAAGGAGTTGAATCCATCGTGAATATTTTAATAGCTGGCGCTTCGGGATTAATTGGTCAGGAATTGATACATGGTTTATCGAAAGAACATCATTTTACTGTTCTTGGTCGACATAAAGATCAGCTCCGCCAGGTCTTTTCTGGACAATTTGTTTCAGTCTCCTGGGATGAGTTAGATAATCTCGACGCAACAGAATTTGACGCTGTAATTAATTTGTCAGGACTGAATATCTCTGCATCACGTTGGACACCCAAAATAAAAGAAGAAATTATTTCCTCTCGAGTTGATACAACCAAGCGTCTGGTCAGCTGGATCATCAAACAAAACGCCCGGCCACATTTTTATTGTGCGAATGCAGTGGGTATTTATGGTATGCAGGATAACGACGATTCCGAGGTTTTTAGCGAAGATACTGTGATTGATTTTTCTCATCCTAAAGATTTTTTAAGTGAAGTAGGAATTCGTTGGCAAGAAGCTCTAAATGAAGCGGAACAGGCAGGTCTTGCGGTAACTACAACTCGATTTGGGGTAGTACTTAAAAAAGGAAAAGGAATGTTGGGAAAATTATATCCCAGTTTTATTTGTGGATTGGGCAGTGTTATAGGCAACGGGAAGCAGTATTTGTCCTGGGTAAGCAGTAAGGATGTGGTCAATGCGTATCGTTTTTTATTGAGTCACCCTGAAATAACCGGAGCGGTGAACCTGACCTCTCCTAATCCTTGCATGCAAAAAGATTTTGCCAAGGCCTATGCCAAGGTGTTACACAGACCCTTAATCCTTATGACTCCCGGGTTTGTTATCCAGCTTTTATTCGGTGAAATGGGTGATTGCTTGATTAATCATGGTCAACACGTCGTTCCCAAGCGTCTGCTGGATGAGGGCTTTACTTTTCAATATCCTGCTATAGAAGAGGCATTAGCCTATGAACTTTCAGTCAGGGATTAAGCTTGATGATGAACAAAGTGCAAAAAAGGAAATCAAAACCACCGCTTAATCTTTATTTGCATTTAATTCGTAACTGGTTAATTGGTATTTTACTTATTGCTACCGCATTGTTTGTGGGAATGTTGGGTTATCATGTTTTTGAAGGGATGTCCTGGATAGATTCTTTTTTAAATGCGTCTATGATTCTTTCTGGAATGGGGCCTGCTTCTGTCTTAATAACACCATCTGGCAAGCTCTTTGCGGGTATTTATGCTTTATTTAGCGGACTGGCTTTTATTGCTATTGTTGTGATTATGTTGTCACCGGTAATTCATCGTTTTTTTCGTAAAATTCATATGGAAAGCAACACTGGAACAGATGAATAATCTTAGATTCCGCATCATGCAGGGCATTTTGCGGAATGATCCAGAACTATTAATGCGCTTTTTTGAAGAAGTATTTTAGTTTCATGGGGGTAATTTGCTGAGCATCATTGATAGCAACAGCAATCACATCCTGACGGCCTGTATCGTAGTCGCAAATAATTGCATCGCCATGCTGCTCGGGCACGCCTTGAGCACTCATGGTGCTTAAAATTCGGTTCGCATCTTCAATTGCCAGTTCAGCCGATTCAGCTTGTACTGGTGCAATTAAAAATCCCCAGATGGATCGAGTATTGTAATTACTGATATTGTAGGTAATGTACATATCAAATTCGATTTCTTCAGCCATATAAATGCCTTCTGCTTTAATATCATTGATATTTGGGCACAGGCTTGTTTGTCCGGCAAATGCTGATCCGGCAAGGATTAATGCGCCTGCAAAAGCGGCTAGTTTTGACTTCAACATCATGTTGTTTACTCCTGACTTGTTTATTAAAAAAAACAGCGAAAGAGTATCACTTGCTTATAACATTTACAACAGAGTATTATTTTGTTGTCGAGGGATAAAAATACATCAATTATTGCACGTTACAGTGATGTTGCTATGCTGGCAGGAGGTCTTGGTAATAAAGCCTATAATTAATTATCAGCCTATACAGTACAGCTGCTGTGCTGTATAAAATCAAATGATATTTTTCAAGGGGCTATGTCGTGATCACACATCAACAAATTCATCTGGCAGCACGGCCTTATGGTGTGCACCTCATTACCAATGAGATCCTGAATGCTCTTGAACTCTCGGGCACAGGAATCCTTAATATTTTCATTCAGCACACTTCTGCGGCTTTGGCCTTAAATGAAAATGCATCGTCTGATGTGCTTAAAGATGTTCATGATTTTTTTAATGATCTTGTTCCTGAGCACAGAGCCTACCGCCATACAGAAGAAGGAGTAGATGATATGCCCGCTCATATAAAATCCATATTATGCGGGTCTTCTTTGAGTATTCCTTATGTGAATAATGCCTTGTTATTAGGGGTCTGGCAGGGAATTTATTTAATGGAGTTCAGGTATAATGCCGGCCCCAGATCTTTAGTGTTGAGTGTACAGAGTTAATGGTTTTCGTAAATACAATAACAGGAGATAGTATGTTTGGCATGTTTCATCAGTCAAGTTCATGGAAGAGGGGATTACAGACATTAAACCTTTTAATGCTTTGTCATGCTACATACTCTCTTTTGCGTGATCCTGAACCCAGGCTATCGGTAGAGGGAGTGGATATTGCGGTGCATGTACTTAATTTTTTAAGTCTTAGAGAAAACAGCAGCGCATTGAGTGAATTTTTAACCATGGGCGTTAATCTGTTCAAGCTTGGCATATCTTATGAGCGAATGAATTCAGAACAAATGCATCATTCAGGAATTGAGGAATTACTGCGAGTTGTGTCTGCTGTGCTTAGTACCGGAACTTTAATGTCCGAACCAACACACAATACTCCTTAAAATTGGTGCAAAGTCATGTCACTGAGACACATAAGCGCCTTTGTTTGCCTCTCAAGAATAAATCACATCTTGTTTAAATGAAGATCATATTTTTCTTAAAGTTAGCTAATAGTATTATTTTAAATGAGCCAAGTGATGTTAATTTGGAAATGTCTTGATTTAATGTAGGCTTAGTGAATAAAATTTTGACATTTTAATCTTGAGAGGATGTTTGTCATGTTCGGTTTTTTTGAGAAAGGTATATCTTATACGCAAGGCATACAACTGTTAAATGCAACAGTTATTACAGTGGCTTCTTATTCTTTACTTACTTCCACCGAAGGAGGAGCTGCGGAATTTGGTTTGATGGTTGTCACGCATGCGTTCAGCGCTTATTGTCTCAATGATGCCGGATTTGGCACCAAATTATTGGGGGCCGGGGCAAATTTATTTGGATTAGGTGCTACTTATGCGGGACTTACGTCAGGTTGCTCTAATGCTTCCTGGGCTTTGCAGGCAATGAGTGCTTGTGGTAATGCCTTTAATACATTCAGCATGTTATTTATAGACAGACCCAGAGTAGAAGATGAAGCCCCAGCTGCTCATTCAATGAGTTAATGCTGACAAAACGGGATGTTAACTCCCCACGTTATTCCTAACCCGAGCGCAGCTGAGAGATGACGTGGGGAGTTACCTGAGATGTTTCTGCCTAAGAAGAGTCTAATCCCAAAGTCTGTTCTGGCCGGGAATCAGATGGTCTTTGCCAGACTTTCTTCCACTCCATGCTTGAGCGTTGTCAGTTTGCAAGAAGCCCCCAGGGTTGTAACCAAGCGAGTAATGTCCAGACGTTTTGAGCTGTTCATAAATTCTCGTTTCATAGGGCTGGCTTTATCCCAGCTTTCTTGCCATGATTCGTAGGGGGCTTGTTCTATTCCCAGTGATTGTGCCACCAGTTGTTGCAACGTGCCCATAGGTCCCGGAGCGCCATCGGCTGTATTGTAGATAGTGTATGGGCTGTTATTTTGGCCAAACCACGCGGCAATACGTGCCAAGTCTTTAACAAAAATATGATTGGTATAGGGGGCTTGGTCTAATTCTATAACGGGGATTTTGCTTTTAGCAGCTTCAACAGGTAAACGATTTGGACCATAGATTCCGGCAATGCGCATTATCACCGCATCTACAGCTCTTTGGGAGCAATAGGATAACCATTGTTGTTCTGCATCCAGCCGTCGTTTTTGGCGAGAATAAGTGATGTGGCAGAGGGATTCCTCATCAACCCAAGCACCTTGATGATTTCCATATACTCCGCTGGAGCCAAAATAGATCACCTTTTTGAGGTTTAATTGACTGTGGGCAAGGAATTGTTTTAAAAAATTATCTTGATCACCTTCGGTGGATGGCGGAATAAGGTAATAGAGTACGGTATTGGGTTCGTTCCAGTGAAAGGGCTGATTTAAATCTATTTTTAAGTGGTTCAAGCCTGGTAATATCCAGTCTTCTTGTAAATGCCGGGATAAAGCGGTAACGGTTTGTTTGTTTTTTAAAAGCTCCTGCGCTAAATAATATCCGCAGTAGCCGTAGCCGATGATGAGATGGTGCATGAATGATTCCTGTCTTGTTTATGGGTCAGAGTTAAGCACTGGGTGCGACAGTTTTGAATCGGCAGAGATTCTGGTAATCGCAGTGTTCGCAAATTGCAGCGCTTGCTGGTTTGGGGACACACAGCCCACTTTGTATTTCGGCAGCCAAATCGGTTAATTGCTGGTGCCATTGGGTACGGCGATGTTGCCAGGACTCTTCTGCTTTCAGAGCGCTAATGCCTTTAATGTCCAGTTTATTCTCACTTAATCCGCAGCAAAGAATAGTACCCGTTTTTAATTGAAGCAATAACAAAGTTGTAATTTCTTCATCAAGAAGGGTATAAAGCAGGAGTTGGGGTTCTGTTGGCCTCTCTTCATTCCATGGCTTACTCGCTGGTAGACTGCTTTTATAATCTATTACCCATTTGGAATCAGCTACATTGTCCAGCCTGTCAACTCGCACCTTAAAATCCAGTCCGGCAAGATTGAGGGTATAGGACTCTTCAAGTGCGGCTATGGCAAATTCGGGTCTTTGTTTTTCCCATTCCAGTAGGGCGTGCACCAATCGTTTCAGGCGTGTGAACTCTACCTCCTTGACCAGGTCAGACAATGATTCACTTTGCGGTGGGCTCAACATCGATAATGCCAGATGAATGGATTGCTCCACCTGGTTATTCAGGGTTTTAAAACTTAAATTAAGTAATTCTTTTTGGCTTTTTAACTGACGCCAGAGTAATTCCATGACTTTATGAACAATAATTCCCTTTTCTTTTGCATCTAACCCTTCTGTAGTGCCTTGAACCCCTTTGGTTTTGAGTCTATGCTGGGCAAATGCCTTGAACGGACATTTTGCCTGACTGGCAAGTAATGCGGTGCCTCCCGAGAGTGTTTCAGAGGATACCACCGGAACGATGTAGGATTCATCATGTGAAATCAGTTCCGTTTGATTGATTAAATGGTCACAAACTGGAAGGGTAGCATATGGGGGAAAATCAATAATTAAGGAGCACGGCAAATTAGGGGTATCGTTCTCAAATCGTGCATAGCTGAACACGGCATGCTTACTGCCGCTTTGTAATCGTTGCAGGGTTTGTCTGGCAAAAATTAATTCTCGTGCAGGCAGGCTGTGAGGCATACACAGGGTTCGTTGCATGTCAGGTGGAATAAATGCAGACAAATGCGGCTTTTGCGGTAAGCACTGGTCGGTGAGCCCCATTACCCATAAGCTGTCAAACTCACAACCTGATGCCTCCAGTAAGCCTGAAATCTGAATTGGGGCCTGAGTCTTTTGCGCCTGAAAAATGGTATTTTCGGCCAGCTGCATCAAAGCATCCAGCGCTTCGTTCTGGCTTAGTTGCGTACTGATTACCTGCAGTTGCCTGAATTCATCAAATAATGCTGTAAAACGGTGGTAACACTGATAATTTTCCGAGTTTAATCCGGCATCGCCTGGAAATCCAAGCGAGTTCAAGCGATGATGAAACAAATCTATCCATTGTTGCAGTGAAGCGTGTTCAGGATAAGCATTGATTGAATCCAGGCCAGAGGCTAATTGTGGTGCGGACTGTTTGACTTCCTTGATAAATGAAGACAGTCGAATGGATTGATTGAGCAGCAGAGGACTGTCTTGCAGTATTTGAGAACGGTTAATAAATTCTTCTTTGGCGGCACCAAGATAAGGTGATTGAAGCACGAGCTCTGCCTGGAAATGACTGAGGTAGTCCGGTTTTAAATGCAACCACACCAGAGCATGAGCCACCAAGGGAAATTGGCTTAACGGTTGTCCTAGCGAAATATTAACATTTTGGGGATCAAGATGCTGTTGGATGATGCGTTTTAACGCAAGCGATTCGTGTTGCAGGTTAGGAATCACTACCCCTATTTTTTGTTCCCCTTGGTCTATTTTTAATTTCAGCCATGCAATGAGCTGTTCGTATTCTTCTTTAGTGTCTTTGGCAGCAAAAGTTTGAGTCGTATCGTTTTGTTTTTGCAAATCATAGCGATATTGCACAACATCAGTTTTGTCCAGATGCTGCTGCAGCAGTTTTTGTTGGGGATTAAAATCATCAAAACAGACCCAAATAACAGATTGTGAGAATAAAATCTCTGAAAAATTAAGGAGATAAGGAGCAATCTGATGTTCATTAATTGCATTTAACAAAAGCTGTTGTTTATTGCAATGCAGCCACCATTTTTGAAATGTTCGAGTCTGTGGGGTGTAGTGAAATTCATGGCTATGAGGATCTATTTGCCATTGTTGGCACTGCTCCCAAGCTTGCATTACTGCTTTTAGTAATCCTTCGCTGTAGGTTATTCCCGCTTCGGATTTGATTATTTTGCGCCATAGATGTTGGCATTGGGCATCATTAAGTAATACAGGATGGCTCAATTCGGGGCATTGCATAGTCAGTTGATTAAAGGCCTTAATCAATGCCGTATTGTAGGGGTAGCATTTGGGTTTTTTTACGGTTTTTGAGCGGGAAAAGCTGAAATAATCGTTTAATAATGCGGCACTTAATCGGTTATTAGGGGTTATAACGGTTGCTCCTTGAGCCAATAAATCAAGAAGGGTGTTTTTATTGTTTAAATCCTGCATTAGTCAAGCCATATAGATCAAAAAATTACTGGTTAAGACGATGTTTATTCAAAAGACAACACTGCATCAGGAACGTGCTGTTCAACCATTGATGCAGACTTGTTTTGTCCCTTTGTTCACATTTTACGATGTGGAGCATGTTCCTCATGGGTATGGGTCGCATTTGATTCGGCTTGTTTTGTTTTAGCCCCTCGTTTGCGTCGCTCTTGAGTATGCAGGATATCGTATACCAATCGGTCTCGCAAATACAGTGCAGCCAATCCTGATATAATAGCCAAAAAAACGCCAAACAGCACGTAACTGTAGGCCAGAATGACGAAATAGAAATACACAAAATCATGGAGCTTGGCTACAGAAAATAACTTGGCGTGTTCTTCGCTCATTAGCAGCAATAAACCTAAGTCAAATACTGGCAGAGATGCCATAATCATCGCAAATCCAAGCCAGAACGTTTTGGCTTTGTAAGGCTTGGCTGCGTGAATAATGTGTTCTCCAAAGACAGCACCAGTGCAGGCAGCAACGATCATGCCCCATAACACCATTTTATAAATGGGTACGATTTGTTCTATACCTATTGAATCAAGAATGGCGTTAATGATGATGGTTCCGGCCACTGAAAGTAATGCAAAGTAAATTGCTGCTAATAAACGAGGTCTGGACATGGTGAGCGCACGATCTTCTGTATTCATGATGCACCTGATGATTTTATTATTCCATATGTATTATTTTAGTACATAATTTGCTGGGTTGGAGCATCTTTACTGACTATTTTCAATCCGTTTTTTTTAAGTGTTCCAGTCCAAGTTGATGCATTTTGACAATGTTTTGTTCAGGTATTAACGAAGTATCGCCATATGCTGAAATGGCCTTTTCCAATAGATCTTCTCTTAGCAGGTGGATCATAGGATAAGGGGAGCGATTGGTGTAATTAGACACGTCCTCAGGATCGGTATCAGCAAAGAAATAATCAGGATGAAAGCTGGCAATTTGATAAATTCCCTCATAATTTTGCAACACGATAAGCTGTTCGGCCAGATCGACAAGATCAAGATAATCGAAAAAATTTTTGAATGAGTCTGAGTATACGAGCAATGTGGTTTCTATGTCAGGATTTTCATCCAATAATCGTATTTCCGTCATTAAATCTTCCAGTGCCTGGGCTTTTTTGCTTGTCTTTGAAATAGCGATTCTTAATCCTTTTTTATTGACTGAGCGTTTGGCAAAAGGGCATATATTGTGTTCAATGATAAAATGACGCACCCAATTGAGCGTTTGTTCTGTGATTAACTGGTCGTTATTAGGCATTGTGGGGTATTAGATAATAAAAAAGTTGTTTAGTGTACAGACAATCAATTAAATTGCAATTATCCCAGAGCTTGTAGCTTGGGGGGGGTTGTACACAGTTGGAAGCATTAAGTCTATACTTAGACGAAGAACCGAAACATAGGGCTGTGCTATGCGGAGCATATGCAGATTGATATTCTGGATAATTGGGTGGAAGATTGTAGGTGAACTGCCCAAAGATAAAAAATACATCATTATCGTGGCACCGCATACCAGTAACCGGGATTTTCTGATTTGTTTGTGTGCTCGTTATATTGTTGGCGTTAAAGTTCATTTCCTGGCTAAAAGCCAATTGTTCTTTTTTCCTCTTGGGTTGATATTAAAAGCTATAGGCGGTGCGCCTGTTGACCGTTCTCGTAAAGGAAATCAGGTAGAAAAGGTCGTGGAATTGTTTCGTACCCGTGATGAACTCAGATTGGGGTTAGCTCCAGAAGGAACTCGTAGTCCAGTAGTTCGCTGGAAAGAAGGTTTTTACCACATAGCCTGTGAGGCAAAAATACCCATAGTCATGTTAGGGCCAGACTATTCAACAAAGGAGATCCGCATCCGTGAACCTTTTTGGCCCACAGGGGATATTAATCACGATTTTCCGCAGATTATTGCTTATTTCAGGACTATAAAAGGATACAGGCCCAAAGAGATACCTGATTATCGGCCTAAAGCTCATTAGCTGAAGACCGAATTGTTTGGCGTAAATGTGTTGAGCACGTTTAAAAATGTTTGCGTAAAATGTCCAGTTCCCTTTCCATATGTTCTATTTTTTCCAGAAGTTCAAGTGCCAACGCAACGCCTGGTAGATTAATTTCAAGATCTCTGTGTAAACGGAATGCGGATTCAATGCGTCTAAGCTCTTTTTGATCCATGGTGATTTTTTGGGGATCCGTTGGTTGATTTGGAAACAATCCATGCTCAATCATTTCAATAAGTAATTCTTCAGGAATGTGGTATCTGTGACATACTTCTATAAAGGTATAGGTAGTTGTTTCTTCAATCAGCATGCCGCTTAAAAAATTTTGTTCACTCATGCTATGCTCCCATGTTCTCGCGTGGATTGAAAGGCATTACTTCCGCCATTTTTTTGTATACTTCTTTTGCGGCTTCAGAAGCAGCGGGTGGAGTAATAATTTTTAGCAGGACGTATTGGTTGCCAGGGGTTGAACCGGGTAATCCACGATTCTTGATTCTGAGTTTTTGCCCTCCTTGCGATCCTGGCGGAATTTTCAAATCAATTTTTCCACTTAAGGTAGGAACAACTATTGTTGTGCCTAATGCCGCTTCCCAGGGCGTTATGGGCAAAGTGAGATAAATGTCATTTTCCATGACATCAAAAAGAGTGTGTTTCATGACGTCTATAGTTAAATACAAATCGCCTCTGGCACCACCATTAATTCCTGCCCCTCCTTGCCCCGTCAGGCGAATTTGCTGGCCAGATTTTACTCCCGCAGGTATTTTAACGTTTAATGTATGCACTTTGGTTTCTGCCCCTTCATCTACGGGAACCTGCACACTTTTTACCGCACCATGAAACGCTTCTTCCAGACTGATGGTTATTTTACCTTGATAATTGTGGCCGGTCATGGGTTGGTGCTGATAGCGAGAATGGCCGAATAAGGATTCAAAAAAATCACTGTCAAAAGGGACATCCTGGGATTGATGTTGTCTTCTTGAGCCGGTATGACCATTGGTCTGATAGGCATTCTGATTGAATTCACGATGTTTTCGATACTGATCGTATTCCGCCCTTTTAACCGGGTCTCTTAGCGTATCATAAGCTTCCCCCATTTCTTTGAATTTTTCTTCAGCATCAGGCTCTTTACTGATGTCGGGGTGGTACTTGCGAGCTAACTTCCGATACGCTGTTTTGATGTCTTTTTCATCAGCATCAGGGCTTAATCCCATAATTTTATAGTAGTCTTTGTCCATTTTTATGTTCTCTTTGTTTACTTTGTATGCAAAAGCGCTGATGCATGAATCGCCATCATTTTCTCTTCATTTGCCGGAATAATCAGGACGGAAAAAGGGTGAAAAACCTGAAGCTTATCGAGAATATTGGTTCTGATTTGTTCTGAGTTTTCACCTATTCCACCTGTAAATACAAGACCGTCTATCCCGCCAAGAGAGATGGCCATCATGGCTATAAATTGTGCTGTTTTAAGACAAAAATAATCCAAGGCAAAATGTGCTCTTTCATTCGGACTGTCCAGTAATTCCCTGACGTTATTCGTTAAGCCAGATAATCCTAAAAGCCCGGATTCATTATAGAGTATGTGTTCGATTTTTGCAGGTGGTAATCCCAATTCTCTGAGCATGTAAGTAATTGCCCCGGGATCAAGACTGCCGCAGCGTGTTCCCATTGGTAATCCATCTAAAGCGGTTAATCCCATAGTTGTGTCTATACTAATACCGTTTTGCATGGCACAAAGGCTGGCGCCATTGCCCAGGTGAGCCGCAATAATACGTCCCTTTGCAAGTGCCGGATAGTTCTCTTGCACTGATTTAGCCACCCATTCATACGACAGTCCATGAAAACCATACCGTCTTATTCCTTGCTTTTGGAGGTACTCTGGTAGGGCATATACCGAATACAGAGGGCTGTGCTGCGCATGAAATGCCGTATCAAAACAGGCAAATTGGGGTAATTGGGGATACATACCCTGGATGATTTCTATTGCCGCCAGATTATGCGGTTGATGCAGCGGCGCCAAAGGGCAGAGTTTTTTTAGTTGGGATAACACATCAGCAGTAACCAGCACACTTTGCGTAAACGCCATACCGCCATGGACAACACGATGCGCAACTGCGGTTATAGTCCAGTTTTTTTGATGATTTATCCAGTTGAGAATTTCTTCGATAGACTGGAGATGGTTAAAATCGGGCGCAAGCACTTTGTATGTGTGTTGATTATGATGGATTTCATCAACGACAGAAAACGCAGGTTTGGTGCCTAAGTCGGTAATTTTACCCTGAGCCAATAACTGTAATTCGGCGGTATAGTCGAATACCTGAAACTTGACGCTGGATGAGCCTGAATTAACTATTAATACTACGGTATTGGTCATTTGATGGTACCTGCTTTTCTTGCTGCAGCAATTTGTACTGCTACTGCGCAGGATAAAAGCCTGGTTCTTAAGGAATCTGATCTGCTGGTCAGTATGATGGGAACTCGTGCGCCTAGCACAATACCTGCCGCATCAGCATGCCCTAGAAAAGACAATTGCTTGGCGAGGATATTCCCTGATTCAATCTCTGGAACCAGCAAAATATCCGCATCGCCAGCCACCATGGAAACGATCCCTTTTTCATTAGCTGCCTGTTTGTTAATTGCATTATCAAAAGCCAGGGGCCCATCAAGAATTGCGTCACAAATTTGTCCTCTGTCAGCCATTTTACATAAAATAGCGGCATCCACTGTGGCTTGCATTTTGGGATTGACCGTTTCTACTGCTGCAAGTATGGCAACTTTAGGGCGGTGTTCACTGCCATAGAGTATGCGCCAGAGATTAATGGCGTTTTGACAAATATCTGCTTTGTCAGCGGCATTGGGCGAAATGTTAATGGCTGCATCTGTAATCAGCAGCGGTTTGTGATAAGTGGGTACGTCCATGACATAAACATGACTGATACGGTATTTCGTTCTTAATCCAGAGCTAGCAGGCACGATAGCTGACATTAATTCATCGGTATGCAGGGAGCCTTTCATTATGGCATCTACTTTACATGCCGAAGCCAGTTCTACTGCTTTACTTGCTGCTGCATTACTGTGCTCGGTATCTATTATTTCCCACTGCGTCAGATCCAGCTTTGCCTCCATTGCGGCCGCTTTAATTTTTTTAATGGGGCCAATGAGTAAGGGAGTGATAAGGCCTGCTTTTACTGAATCATGAACCGCTTCCAGGACGTTGGGTGTTACAGGGTGGACAACCGCCGTTTTTATAGGAGCCAGATTACGGCAGGATTCAATGGTGGCGTTAAAATGATCGTGATTCACAATTTCGACATGGGGTAAAGACAGGCGAGGAACCCTTATTTTTTTTTCAGGAGCAATAACTTTGGCATGACCAGTAACAATCAGTTCTCCTTTTTGATTTATCCCGGTGCAGTCAAAAGTAACAATTCGTGTCGCTTGCTCCTTGTCCTGGACAGTGATGGTTAGCGTCAATTCATCACCCAGACAAATGGGATGTTTGAACTGAATGTTTTGCTCCAGATAAACCGTACCCGGTCCCGGCAATACGGTTCCCAATAATGATGAAATCAGGGCGCCAGACCACATCCCCTGCCCAACGCCACCTTCTATACTGTCGTTTAATGCGTTATCGAGTTCGATACCGGCAGGATTAATGTCCCCAGAGATAGCGGCAAACAAATTCATGTCGTTTTGCGTTAATGTTCGCACTAATGTGGCCTTACGTCCTAAAGTGAGTTCATTAAACGTGACATTATCGAGATAATCCTTGTTCATTTTATCCTCTTCTATTTTTGTAACACATATTCCCCGGGTGCATTGGGGTATTTTTTGTTGAGCTTGGGAGGATTCACTAATTTTTGTGATGAATGTTGTGCCAACCACTCATGCCAGGCCGTCCACCATGAGCCTGTTTCAGACGTTGCTTCTGCCAACCAGGTCGCCGGATCAAGATAGGTTGCATCTTTTTTCCGTTCACGAATCTTGTAGGAGCGACCCTCATGTCCTGGTTCACTAACAATTCCAGCATTATGACCGCCATTGGTCAAGACAAAAGTAATGTCGCTATTAATTAACAAATGGGTTTTATAAACTGATTTCCAAGGGGCTACGTGATCTTTTTCCGTACTGACCACAAAAGCAGGAACCTGAATGTTGCCAGGTACAATGTGCTTTCCTTCAATTGAAAACCGTCCTTCAGCAAAATCATTATTCAAAAATAATTTTTCCAGATATTCGCTGTGCATTTTGTAGGGCATTCGGGTTGCATCCGCATTCCAGGCCAGCAAAGCTATCATGCCTCTTTGCGTACCGTGCATGTAGTCTTGAACCATTTTGGACCAAATCAAGTCATAGGAGCGCAGCATCTGGAAGGTTCCGGACATTTGTTTTGTATCGAGATAGCCCTGATCCCACATCATGCTTTTCAAAAATGAGACTTCACTTTTGGTGATGAACAAGAGTAATTCGCCTGCTTCAGTAAAATCCCCCTGTGCAGCAAGAAGCGTGAGGCTTTTGAGGCGATTATCGTGGTTTTTTGCCATCGCTGCCGCAGTGATCATGGCCAGGGTGCCACCCAGGCAATAGCCCATCAAATGAATCTTTGTTGCAGGTCTTGCTTTGGATATGGCATCTATTGCGGCCATGGCGCCCATGCGGTAGTAGTCGTTTAGCCCAAGATTTCTGTCTTCTTTGGTTGGGTTTCGCCATGACACTATATAAACCGTGTGTCCTTGTTGGGTGAGCCAGTTGACCATAGAGTTGTCAGGCAGTAAATCAAGAATGTAATATTTCATAATCCAGGCTGGCAAAATAAGCACGGGCTCTTTGTATACTTTTTCGGTCTGGGCGTCGTACTGAATTAATTCAATTAAATGATTTTTAAAGATGATTTTGCCCTTAGTCACGGCAACCTGTTTCCCGGGAATGAAATGTTCAACTCCTGCCGGGGGAGAGCCAGTCAGTTTTTCAGTAAAATCTTGTATGGCAAGCTCGGTTCCCCTAACCAGATTTCTCCCTTGAGTTTTGAAGGTTTCCTGAAGCAAATCGGGATTGGTCAACACAAAATTGGAAGGCGATAAGGCATCGAGAATTTGTCTCATGCGAAACGATACCGTGCGTTTCACGTGTGCGGGCAGACCCGGTACATTGGTGGTTGATTGCAAGCTCCATTCTTCAAGTTGCAAGAAGAGTTCCGCCCACAAACGCCAAGGATAATAAGCCCAGTTTTGGGTGTGAAATCGGACGTCTTTGCCGTCATTGGGTTTTTCGTGGTGGAGCAGATTATCTACCATATCCTGAGCGTGAAGAAACGGAAAAAGCGCCAGTTGAGTCATGGTTCCAGGGGATTGCATCAGTTGCGCAATCCACGAAAAATGAGCTGTAGTTAAAGCCGCAGGACTGATTCCGGCCGTTAATTTTCCCAGTTTAGCCTGGTAGAGTTTGTCTATGATACGAAACACACTATCCTGTCGTGGCGATTCGTCATTCATCTGTTCAGGTTGATGTGCTTTGGCAGAGGCGTTATTTTTATCCTTTTTCATGCGCTACGTCCTGTAAGTGCTGAGTGATAAAAATCAGTATAGCAGTATTCTATTAGAACCTCCTTACTGTAGAATTTCTGACAGGTGTGTTACTATTTCTTCACATTTTGCAAGACCATTTTGCATGTTACTTAACCAGAGACTGCTATGCCATGGATTAAACCAGACACGCTGCAAACACGATCCGAAGAAATCGGAAATGCAACTACTCATGCCTTAGGCGCATTACTGAGTCTTGCTGCTATTACGTTACTTGTCATTTTTTCTGCAAGTCAAAGTGATGGGTTCAAACTAGCGTCTGGAATCGTTTTTGGTTGTACTTTGTTTTTGATGTACTTAAGTTCCACCGTATATCACAGTCTGACCAATCCCCGATTAAAGCATTATTTTCGGATTGCTGATCATGCGTCCATCTACTTGCTGATTGCTGGCAGCTATACTCCATTCATGCTGGTTACCCTGAGAGACTCCTGGGGGTGGACTATGTTTGTGATCATCTGGTCACTTGCTCTTGCTGGGGTGATTTTTAAACTGTTTCTTGTTCATAAATTTGAACTGTTATCTACCGTTATTTACTTGATGATGGGGTGGATGAGCCTGATTGTGATTAAGCCAATTTATCAGTTATTGCCAGCAGGGGGATTGGCATGTATTGTTGCTGGCGGATTATGTTACACTGTAGGGGTAATTTTTTATGCTTGGGAGCGTTTAAAATACAGCCATGTACTCTGGCATCTTTTTGTGTTAGCGGGAAGTATTTTTCATTTTTTTGCAGTTTTATGTTATGTGGTTATAGAATAATCAGAAACCTTATTGGTGATTTCGTTGTAAGTGGTGATGTTTCGGTTGGTTACTTTTCACTCTCTATTGGAGAATTCAATGCAAAAATATTTAGTATCTGGCATATTGGCCAGCATGTTTTTTTTGTTGACCGGTTGTATGAATAATACGGGCACCACAACCGTTTTTAGTCCCTACCCATCAACCATGAATCTGGCGCAATCAGTTCAGGATGCTTTGCTGCGTCAGCCCGATCCTGTGGTCGCTCAAGTTCATGTAACCACCAATCAAAATACTGTTATTTTAAGTGGTTACGTTAAGAAAATTCGACAAAGTGACACCGCAGAGCAAATTGCTCGTCAGGTTACCGGGGTACAAGCCGTGCAAAACAATCTGATTGTGCGTCAATAACAGCATTTTTCTGATTGTATTCATGTTGATTCGGAGATCCTCTTGTTGATTCATCAGTGAGGATCTCTATGAAGCGTGATTTGATATACAGGCTAATCAATAATTTTTAGCCTGATTTTCCTGATTTTTTGCTTATTTGCTTTTTGTATCGCAGCAGCCACATTTGCAGCAACTGAATGCATTATACAACCAGGCAATAAGAAATCCGGTAATAAATGCGTTAATAAAGCCACATATTCCACCTATAATGCTTCCTTTAATGGATGGCTCATAGCCCAGATACAAAGAGGCCACCGCTTCAATGAAGGGTTTACCATAACTGTAGAAATAGGCGGATAGTCCGAGTAATAACATGGACAATCCCCAAAGTACGCCTAAAGACAGACCAAGTGCTACCGGACTTAATTTGCAACCATTCATTATACTCTCCTTGTTGAATTGAAAAAGGGATGTTTGCGGTCATCATCGAATCCATGATGAAACCCCATGCATTCTCATAATGACACATAAACAGATGATTCGGTACTCTGATAGTTCGTATTATTTGTCATCCTGTAAAAAACCGGCAAAGACATGGTCATGTATTGTTCAGTAGCCTTGATGCAGCGATAGCGCAATCAAGGTTTATCTAAGGCCTAATTTATCTTTTCATGGCTTAAAATCTTTTAGTAGATTTGGAGAATAACACCTTGATTACACTACGTTGCATCAAGGCTACTTGTTACAAAACCCGGCAAAGGCACTGGCAGGGATTGGTTCGGTTGTTTTTTTTGTCTGGAGAATTTCTCATGCAATATACCTCTTAAGAGTCTACAATTAACACATACAAATCTACAGTGATGAACTGATGAATGCCGTTATTGCCTGTTTATTGGCTTTGCTTGTGGTTAAGACTGGCCATGCTGATTCAACAAAGCCTTCTCTCCCAGACAACGTAGTGAAAGTTACAGGAGAAAATAATGCGAAGTGTGCGGTTTTTCTAACTTATAAAGGCGAGTTGTATTGCAGTTTTGTTGCTCCGAACGATGAGGAAACAGATCCTCAAATAGTTTCTTATGAACAACAGAATATTCATTTCGATGACAGGCTGTGGAAACCGGTATGGGGGCAAAAAACCAATGCGGTGTGGACAGTTGAGTATATTCCCGTAGGGGATAACATAGACCATTGGAAGGAGTTAGTTACATCACAGTTTTTACCCGGTTTGGATGGAGTGACCCTGAAACAGTTTAAGCAAAAATTTATCGCTGATTTGCAAAAAACCGGTGTGACTTATTCAATTGATTCTATTGATCAAAAACCCGATCAGCTCATTTTTGAGTTTAAAGTGACTGTACCGGTGAATCTTCAACAAGACGAAATTCAAAAAATTACTCGGGGTAAAAAGGGCATCTATGTGCTACATTATGCCATTAAAAAGGCAAATATGAACGATACGAACCGACTGAAATGGATTAAAAATCTGCAGAGCAGTACCATCAAAGAATAGATTTTTGATCTGGATTGAATGGTATTAAAAAAGTATTTAATTTGATCTGTTTGGCTTATAAGAAGGGATTATTATGAAATTGACCTTTATGGGTGCCACAGGTACGGTGACAGGTTCCAAATATCTGCTCGAATTGAATGATAAAAAAATTCTCATCGATTGTGGATTGTTTCAAGGAATTAAGGAACTCAGATTACGTAACTGGTCTCCTTTTCCAGTTGCCCCAAAATCAATTGACGCAGTTGTTTTAACCCATGCTCATATAGATCACAGCGGTTATATTCCTTTGTTAGTTAAACAGGGGTTTAAGGGCAAAATTTATGCGACCAAGGCGACCAAAGAACTGTGTTCTATTCTTTTACCGGATAGTGGTTTTTTACAGGAAGAAGATGCCCGCAGAGCAAATAAATACGGTTACAGCAAACATCACCCAGCTGAGCCTTTGTATACTCAAGAGGATGCGAATCAATCGTTAAAGCACTTTGCTGAAGTAGAGTATGACACTCCTTATTCCATGCCGGGTGGAGCAGAAATCAGTTGGTATCGTGCCGGCCATATTTTGGGTTCCGCATTTGTTGCGGTGGAACATAACCAAAAGAAAGTATTATTTAGCGGTGATATAGGGCGGTTAAACGATCCGATTATGCGGCCATCAGAACTCATCAAAAGTGCAGATTATTTGATCTTGGAGTCTACTTATGGCGATAGACTGCATGATAAAACAGATCCACTTCAGGTCATCGCTGATATTGTGAACACTACATACAACAGAGGTGGAACGGTATTAATACCTGCATTTGCAGTAGGGCGTTCACAAACTATCCTGTATTACATTTATCTTCTAAAAAAGAACAAATTAATTCCTGATATTCCCCTGTATCTTGATAGTCCTATGGCTATAGATGCAACAGAACTGTTGCTGAAAAACAGTAATGAACACAAGCTAAGCCCTGAATTATGTCGAGCAGTATGTCACGTGGCACGTTACGTGCAAACTTCTGATGAGTCTATGGCTATTGATAGGGACAAGCAGCCTAAAATCATTATTTCAGCCAGCGGCATGATGACTGGCGGCAGAGTGCTTCATCATTTAAAAGCTCTTGTGACTAATCCGCTTAATACGATTTTAATGACCGGATTTCAAGCATCAGGAACCCGAGGAGACAGAATGTTGCGACATGAGCCAACGGTTAAAATTCATGGTGATGAATATCCGGTTAAGGCACAGTTGGAGTTATTAACCAATGCTTCTGCTCATGCTGATTATCAGGAGATACTGTACTGGTTAAGCCATTTTAACCAGGCACCCAAAAAAGTGTTTATTACCCATGGCGAACCCACAGCCTCTCAAGCGTTAAAAGAGCAGATTGAAAAACGATTCAAATGGGCTTGTGAATTGCCAACCTATTTACAAAAGGCAGAACTGAATTAACTTCAGGGGTAATGAATGCGCCGCAAAATAGACTGGTTACGCATCAAAAATTCTGCATCTGCACAGTGGAGCCTTGATGATAAAGAGGTATCAAGACGCCAGAATCAATATGGGCTTAATGATATTGCTGGCATCAAAGACAATGTCTGGTACGAATTAATTATTAATACCTTGACTGATCCCATGATTTGGTTTTTATTGATTACCAGCCTTTTGTTTGCCGCTTTAAACAATTACAGCGAGGCTATTGTTTTGGGTCTGGCCATTATTCCTTTAGTGGCTATGGATGCGTATTTACATTGGCGAACTCAAATGTCAACTCAAAGCCTTGTTGGGCATTTGGCAACGTCCGTAAGTGTCATTCGATCTGGAAAAGAAATTCGTATCCCTTCAATTGGGCTGGTACCTGGTGATCTGGTGGTGATTCAACCAGGTCAATCCATTGCTGCAGATGGATTGTTCGTCGCTGCGGACAACATCCAAATTGAAGAGTCGTCATTAACCGGTGAATCAATTCCAGTAACTAAAAGTTCTGGACTGTCTTTGCAATTAACACATCAGGAAAGCCCGGTTGACTCGATTTATTGGGGATTTGCCGGCACAAAAGTATTGACCGGTAAAGGGCTTTTGCGAGTCATTTTTACGGGAAAGGAAACACTTTACGGACAAATTGTTCACTCGGCTTTAGCAACCAGCAAGGAAAAAACCCCCTTGCAGTTGGCATTAAGAACATTGGTTTTTCAACTCATAGTTCTTGCCGGATTTTTATGTATTATTTTAGCTTTTGTCAGGCTGATGCAAGGTTTTGGCGTAGTTGATGCCATTCTTAGTGCTGCCACCCTGGCTATAGCTGCTTTACCGGATGAATTTCCTATCGTACTTACTGTTTATCTGGGCGTGGGTGTATACCGACTGGCTCAAAAAAAAGCGCTGGTCAGGAGAGCTGTCTCGGTTGAGAACCTGGGACGAATTACCGTAATTTGTTCTGATAAAACGGGAACAATTACCGAAGGGCATTTTAAAGTAGCTCTGTGTGTTCCGGCAGCACACACCGACTCACAAACAGTTTTATATCTGGCTGCTTTAGCGTCACGAAAAGACAGTTATGATCTTCTTGATATGGCCATCATGGATGAAGCCGACAAGGCACAGCTTTATCTTGAACCCAGAATAAAGACTTATCCCTTTACCGAAGACAGAAAACGAGAAACAGCGGTGATAGCCAAAGATTCGAGTTGGTTCTTTGTGACTAAGGGAGCACCTGAAACGATCATGGCGCTGTCTACCTTGACTCTCGAGGAAAAAGACGAGTGGCGAAATAAAATAAAGGAATTGGCCGATCTCCGCTATAAGGTAATCGCCTGTGCCAGATTGGTAATGGCCGAAGATACTGATTTAACTGAGCCAAAACAGGCTTATGAATGGATGGGATTACTCGCTTGTTCTGATCCGGTACGAGATGGCGTGATTGAGGCGATTGCTGAGTGTCAGGCATCAAACATTCATGTTTTGATGATCACCGGTGATCATCCTGCCACGGCTCAGGCTGTTGCCAAACAAATAGGATTGGGTTTGGGCCATCCAAGAGTGATTCTTGCAGAAGAATTACACGATTATACAGGGATAAACGCAACAAAAAATTTACTTGATGTTGATGTGATTGCCAGAGCAATTCCCATGCAAAAATTTGATGCGGTTAAAGCATTGCAAAGTCAGGGTGAATTGGTTGCGGTTACTGGTGATGGGGTGAACGATGTGCCAGCACTTAAGGCTGGAGATATTGGCATTGCTATGGGGGAGAGAGGCTCACAAAGTGCACGTGAGGTTGCGGACATCGTGCTGCTGGATGATAATTTTGACAGCATCGTTAATGCTATTGCGGAAGGAAGACAATTATTTAAAAACATCAGACACGCTTTTAATTATCTGGTGATGATTCATTTTCCTTTTGTCCTGTCGGCAGCACTAATTCCTTTGATGGGTTTTCCATTGCCTTTTTACCCCATTCATATTGTTTTTTTGGAATTGATCATTCACCCAACTGCATTATTAGTTTTTCAGGATGGACCAAAGGATAAAGAGTCGGCGGTCGAAAAACGTCGTGTACATTATCATTTTTTTAGTCCGCACGATTCGCAAAAAATTATAATTACCGGAGTGCTGACTACGGTGATGATTACTCTAAGTTTCATTGGTTCATTAACTGCAGGATATAGTGAGGTTTATGCTCGAACATTAATTTTGGCTATGCTCAGCTCTATAAGTATTGCCATAACCATTGCTTTAAATGGGCTTAATGTGCGGGGTAAGCGAATCATTATTTATCTTATTGCTTTGTGTACGGTTTTCTTTATTCAATTGCCTGATATGGGTCAGTTACTGGATTTTGCTCCGCTTAGTTTATCAAGCTGGGGTTTGGTTTTAATCACGGGATTGATTACCTGGTGTGCGGTAAAGCTCAGATGAATCAGATCAAAAACCTCAATCTCATCTGACTATTAGGCAAAGGTAGGGCGCTCCGGGTTATAGCGCCCTGTTCAAGGCGCTTTGGGATTTGTGTTATTGGGTGATATGGATTGCAAAGAATCTATTGCCTGGTTGATTTGCTGGTTATGTTGTTGTGACTTGGTTTGAGCAAAGAAGAGGGCTTGATTGATTGACAGGGGTTTATTGTTTGCCTGGGCGTCAATGAAGTGAGAGAGCGTTTTGGCAATGATGGCAATCAATCCAATGCCTGATAATGCCAGGGCAATATTGGCAACAATGGGTTTCCAGGCGGCTCTATGTTCTTGCAGCGTAGCATTTTTACTGTTGAGCAGCGTTTTAAAATCCTGTTTAAATTTCTTCTCATCATCTGCTGTGGGTTGGGCGGGATTGAGTAGAAAATGTTCTAGTGAAGACTTTAGTTCGGTAGCAAGTTGTTGAACGACTTTGCCTTTATTGATGTGTTCTCGCTCTAGCTTAATTCCATAATCGTTCATCTGTTGAATTGCTGAGAATAGAGGAGTAAGTTCGGAATTTTCTCTAAATTTATTTAGTTTTTCCTCTATTTTCAAGAGTTCCACTGTGTTACCTATCATTGTTTTTATAAAATAATCACCGAATTTCAGAGCGCGTTCATAAAGTTGTATTGCCTGTTGAATGTCTTTCTCACCACCCAGGCCGCATTGGTGCATATAGGCTCGATCGGCCATAGCGTGAGTATGACCGCATGCTATGGCTTGTTCAAAACGCTTTACAGCTTTTTGATAATTTTGTTCTACACCATCACCATTTAGGTACATGCGTCCCAGGCGATACATTGCTTCAATATCACCAGATTGAATGGCTTGTTTATAAAGCGCTATTGCTTTTTGATGATCTTGTTTAAAGCCATGGCCTAAATGATGCATTTGGGCCAAAGCCCTGATTGCAGCAGCAAAGCCGTTTTCTCTTGCCTGTTCGTAAAGATTTATGGCTTTGTGATAATCCAGCTCACCGCCTTCACCCAGTTGATACATCTCTGCTCTGTTACACATTGCCTCAGGACTGCCGCATTTGATGGCGTGCTCATAAAGAGCTATTGCTTTTGGAAAATCTACATCCCCGCCTTCGCCAAGTTGGTACATGAAAGCTCGGTTATTCATTGCATTAACATTACCGAGCCGAATGGCTCGTTCGTAAAGCTTTATGGCCTCTTGGTAATTTTGTTCACTACCCAAACCGTGTTCGTACATGTAAGCCCGAGATACCATAGCATCAACATTACCCAGTTGAATGGCTCGGTCATATAATTCTATTGCTTTTAGATAATTTTGCGTTCCGTCCAGACCATTTTTATATATATTTGCACGGTTATTCATTGCATTAGCATTACCAAGTGCTATGGCCTTTTCATAACACTCTGCAGCTTTGTGATAATCTTTTTCACAGCCCAAGCCATGTTCGTACATGAATCCTCTATTCGTCATGGCGTCAGCATTACCGAGTTTGATGGCTTTATCATAGAGTTCTATGGCTTTTATATTGTTTTGCTTGCCACCAAGGCCCTGTCTGTGCATT
Source organism: Legionella worsleiensis (assembly GCF_001467535.1). GTDB lineage: Bacteria > Pseudomonadota > Gammaproteobacteria > Legionellales > Legionellaceae > Legionella > Legionella worsleiensis. The sequence continues at coordinate 216,939 of NZ_LNZC01000002.1, read as the reverse complement.
AGAGCTCGGTTTACCATTGCAAAATCATTACCACGTTTTATAGCTTCTTCATAAAGGTTGATTGCCGCATTAAAATTTACCAGACCACCGCGGCCATAATGGTGCATGTAAGCTCGGTTATTCATTGCAGTCGCATTACCGAGCTTTATGGCTCTATCATATAGCTTTATGGCCTCTTGGTAATTTTGTTCACCACCTAAGCCGTGTTCGTACATGTAAGCCCGAGATACCATAGCATCAACATTACCCAGTTGAATGGCTCGGTCATATAATTCTACTGCTTTTAGATAATTTTGCGCTTCGCCCTGGCCATTTTTATACATATTTGCACGGTTATTCATTGCATTAGCATTACCAAGTGCTATGGCTTTTTCATAAAACTCTGCGGCTTTGTGATAATCTTTTTCACAGCCCAAGCCAAATTCGTACATGAACGCTCTATTCGTCATGGCGTCAGCATTACCGAGTTTGATGGCTTGATCATAAAGTTCTATGGTTTTTTTATAGTCTCGCTTTTCGCCCAAGCCCTCTCGACAGAAACGGGCTCGAAAATTTATCGCATAACAGTTATTCAGTTCTATTGCTTTATCATAGAGTTCTTTAGCCTTGGGGTAATCAATCTCGCCGCCAAGACCGAAATGATGCCATAAAGCTCTTAAGAATAGCGCATTGCTATTTGGGTTTTCGTTCTTGTTTAGTACCTGGTCGTCTAGTTGCGGCAATAAAAGCCTTATATCGAGTGGAGTAAACTTTTTGTGCCAAGAGTAGTGTATCCATACTTTTAAGGCGTTGTCGTCGCCGTTTAAGGCGTTGTGTAATATCGTTAAACAGCGAGGTTCAGACATGTTGATAGTATCAAAAAATATGTTTGTGGTTAATTTTACCACAAGATACTTTATTTATCCATTTGGGTTCATTTATGGGCTCTTTTTTAATGCAACTCAGTAAGTCATCTTGTCATTTGTGAGCTCTAGGTTCTTGCAGTGGACATTATTTTTGGAGAGCAGGGATGATTTTCTTACTGACAAAACCAATAAAGGGAGGAAGAACTGAAATTAAAATGATTGCATAAACTACCAGTGTAAAATTATTTTTTACTATAGGAATAGAGCCTAAAAAATAGCCAAGACTCAGCAGGCTGCCAATCCAAAGCAGAGCGCTAAGGATGTTGTAAAGAGTGAAATGCAGTGCTTCCATTGTTCCTATACCTGCGACAAAGGGGGCAAAGGTACGAATAATCGGGATAAATCGGGCAAAAATTAGAGTTTTTCCACCATGTCGTTCGTAAAAAGCATGTGTTTCTTGTAAATAGTGTTTATTAAGTAACCAGGATTTTTTTGAGCGAAAGATGTGGGGCCCCAAGAATCTTCCAATAAGAAAATTTACCTGATTACCAAGTACTGAGGCAATAAAAAGAATAATGAATAAAAAAATAATACTCAGCGAATTACCGGGTTGTGCCGCAATACTACCTGCTGCGAACAGGAGTGAATCGCCGGGAAGAATAGGGGTTATTACTAAACCTGTCTCACAAAATAATACCAGGAATAATGCCAGATAAGTCCAAAATCCATAGGTGGATACAAATGAGTTAAGATAGACGTCTATGTGAAGAATGTAATGGATTAGATCAGCAATGTAGTTCATGAAATCTCTGGGTTTAGGTTTTTGCTCTGGTTTGGGCCTTGGTAAGACATTCATTATTGCTTAACTCACCTAAGAAACCAATGCCTTGATATTAATTTTTTGGCAAATGGTGGTTGTTAGTAATACACTTAATGTAAATTATATTCATTTTTCTGTTAAATATTAAAAAAAACCAAGTGACTCATTTGCTTAACAAGGACTATTGATGACTATGTGGATGCAAAAAGGAGCAGTACTTGTCTTGTGTTGGTTCATGGGTTCTGTTCATGCCTTTACTTCACAAAATACTGCTCTCATTCTTAGTTTTAATGAGCTAGTAAGAGCTGTTGAGAGTGGTAATGATGTGAAAGCGATTGTTTATTTGGACCGATGCCGGATAAGCGATCCTGCGTTACAAAATCAATTAAGGCCTAATTTGATCGGTGCATCTACTCGTTTTAACTTTACTCAATATCTGCACTACCGTCCCCGTATAGACGGTCAGTTAAAAGATACAGTAACTACTGTGATAAACAGTGTTGTTGAATTACCGACTCCCGGAGTTTTTTGGTCTGTTTATGGTCGGCTAAGTGTTTTTGATGATGATACTGCGACACTTTATGTGGATTATTACGATCCTGCCAGTAAACAATCGCATCTTCAGATTGAGTGGGTTTGTGATATCAGTGTCGGGAATGATGCAAATGGCTTGCTACTGATTAACGGTTTTTAGATAGAAAATGATGAATAATTAGTAAGGGCCACTTGTCTTTTTTTTTCAAAAATATGTTCTTAGGGATAAATTTTATCTGAGTCCAAGCTTCCATGAGCACTTTGTTTTAAATACAGTAACAGACTATGGAAGTAATGAAACAACGTGCTGTTGTAGTAATCTGTAAAAAAAACATGTAATAATGATTTTTGAGTCAACCTGTTTCAACAGAGAGTTTTACGCTTCAGGATTTTGTTTGGTTTGTCAGTCCCTAGAAAACGACTCGGAGAATAACAAATGAACGTTTTAAAAAAACTCTATGTACAGGTTCTTCTTGCCGTTGTATTGGGGGTGCTTTGCGGATATATGTATCCTGATATTGCGGTACATCTGAAAGTTCTCTCTGATGTGTTTATCAAGATAATTAAAATGCTCATAGCCCCTATCATCTTTCTTACCCTGGTTTCCGGGATAGCAGCGATGAATGACATGAAGCAAGTAGGGCGGCTTGCAAGTGTTGCGTTGTTATTTTTTTTAATCATTACTACCCTGGCGTTAATGCTTGGCCTGGGTGCTGCTGATTATTTTAAACCGGGTGTTGGCTTAAATATTGCCCCATCTTCGCTCGATATGAATGAGGCCAGTTCCTATCTTGGTTCGTCACATAAAATAACGAATATGGTGGATTTATTGGTTAATATTATTCCACGTACATTTATCAGCGCTTTTGTTGATGGTGAAATGCTGCAAGTGATATTTATTTCGATTTTGTTTGCAATGGGATTGATTTTAATGGGTTCAGCCGGAAAACCCATAGCCCTGGGTATGGATGTTGTTGCCAAGGTATTTTTTAAAATCATTCATATTGTAATGTATACGGTACCAGTAGCGACTTTTGCCGCTATGGCCTACAGCGTAGGAAAATTTGGTGTTGCACCACTGTTTAATCTGATTGGTTTATTGGCCTGTTATTATGTCATTTCTGTCTTGTTTATTCTCGTTGTTTTGGGGAGTATTTTACACTGGTATTGTAAGGTCAATATATGGCATTTATTACGTTATTTAAAAGATGAGTTAGTTATAGTCTGGGCTACGGCTTCATCAGAAACCGTTTTGCCCAGCCTGATGCAAAAACTCGAACATCTCGGTTGTGAACGCTCTGTAGTTGGTTTGGTATTGCCTCTGGGGTATTCGTTTAATCTGGCGGGAACTGCTATTTATCTTACTTTAGCTGCCATGTTTATTGCGCAGGCTACCAATACCCAGCTTACCGTGTGGCAAGAGCTGACTCTACTGGGCGTTATGATCATCAGTTCAAAAGGTGCTGCGGGTGTTTCAGGAAGCGGGTTTATAGTTCTTGCCAGCTCATTGGCCACGGTGGGTGATATTCCTGCTGCTGGCGTGGTTTTAGTATTGGGAATAGACAAATTTATGAATGAGGCCCGCTCCATCGTTAACATGACGGGAAATGCCATAGCGACCATTATTATCTCTACCTGGCAACAGTCTTTTGATCATAATAAGGCTTTGTCTTTACTAAAAAGATCAGAACAGTCGGAAACGTCAGTTGCTTCTGTTGGAGAGTCCCAATAGGTGATTTTTAACGGTATGACGTGGGGAAGTTACATTTAGTCCCTGTTTTCTATTAGCCATCCCATCTTGTCTTCAAGACGATATGCGAGCATTTCTTCTGGCGAGAAACTATTAATTGTGCACATTGGTTTTTTATGATCTATATTTACTTTTAGAGGAATAAAAATAATTTAAGATAAAACAATCAAGGAAATACTATGATTTCTATTCTGCTATTCTTTGCAGTAACGTCATTTGAGCCATTGGCAGGAATGATTCAACAAAAGATGCAGAGTGGAGCGGTTCAAAGTCATATTCCATCTTACCATTATCAGTTGAATGAAATAAAAGAACTACTCGAAAAAGAAAGGGGTACGCTCAGAAGTCAGGTCATCAACAAAGTGTTAAAATCCATCCAGTGTGCGTCAGTCTATCAGGTTGAGCGTAATAATATATTGACCGTTATTGACTATTCTCTGCCATCCAATCAAAAAAGATTATGGGTTTTTGATTTAAATGATAAAAAACTTCTTTTCCATACTTATGTGTCGCACGGCATCCGTTCCGGTACTTTGCTCACTCGTTATTTTTCTAACAAAAATGACAGTAAAGCAAGCAGTATAGGGGTATATAAAACCGATCAGGCTTATTACGGCAGAGAAGGTTTGTCTTTAAGATTGGCAGGTATTGATAAACACTTTAACGATAATGCTTATAACCGGGCAATAGTGATGCATGGTGGATGGTATGTTGAGGAGAACTTTATAAAGCGTTATGGCAGACCAGGTCGCAGTTGGGGGTGTCCTGCACTTCCGCCTGATTTATATAAGCCTATAATAAATACCATTAAGGACAATTCATTGATGGTTATCTATTATCCAAGTGATGAGTGGTTTGGCAAGTCCCGATTTTTAACCTGCGATGCTCCTGCTCAATCTACTGCCACCTCATCCATACAGCCCAGGCCATCTTTACCGCCTGATGACGTCGATAATCGTGATCCTGTTTTATTCGCCGACTTGAATAAAAATGACCGACGAGAAGACAATGATCCGATTCTGGTGATGGCCGCCGATGCTTATGAACGGATTTTTCATACTCAGGCTCCTTTGGGTAGAATGTTACGTAGGCAAATTAATCACCAGGAATACATTGCGATAAGCAGTCAGGAATTTGACAAGCTGGTCGCTCAAAATAACAAAGAGGATTTAGATGCACTTCATTTTGTTGTGCCCGTTATCATCATGTCGCATGGTTATTATGAAACGCAAATGAAAATACTTAATATGGGACGAATTAATCAGGTTAGTCTGCATTCGGCGGTACCTGGTCATTTGGGCGGGGTTACTAAAAGTTATACGGTGAACACCGATACTAAGTCATTCATCAATTTAAAAGCAACGAATAGATTTATTCGTTGGTTGGGGCTGTAGTTCACGCATCAGTCCCGGTTAAAGTTTGGGCTGATGCGTAGAGTAAATTAACTAATTGATTTAGCTAGGGGTCAGTACCAGATAATGTTTAATCCAGCTGCAAAAACCACTGGTAACGCTGCACAAAAAAGTTCCCCAAAGCCAATCAATCAACGAAATGTGTAAAGGCCAATTCTTTAGAACAGACAGGTTGGTCATATCATAAACGCCATAAACTATCAGTCCCAGAAAAGCACCATAAAGAAAACTGGACATAATTTGGTTTTGCGCCAAAGGAAGTACAACACACCATATCATCAGCGCAAATAAAACATAAACTACCAATGCAGCGGTAAGGTTGACATTTAATTGATTTCCTTCAATATTCAAAAAAGGACCCAGTTGATTAAAGTACAGTGATTTACCTATCCATCCTATCCAAAGAAAATCAAGCAAACAAAACAAGAGCATTGTAGGGATCATGCATTTAAGAGCAGTTATCATTTTTATCCTTAATTGTTGGGTTAATTGAAGTAAACAAGACGTTTAAACACACCATGGGGAAAAGAACCATCCAGGTGCATCCAAGAATAACAAGGCTTATGAAACCTTGGGGAAACTGCGCCACATGAAATCCTGCACCGCCAAGATAAGCCACAGGAAAACCAATTAAAGCGAAAAACCATAAATAAGATCTTAATTGGCTTAGCATGTCTGCGAGCCCAATACACAGTACACTGAAATTAACCCATAAACCTAACATCCATGGTGGAGCAAAGTAGGGTGCAAAAGGATTGGCTTGAAAAGAGATTAATGATGTGAGGTTAAAAAGACTGTCGCATAGAAATCCTACAAAGGAGAGGCTAAATATAAAATATTGCGGGTGTTTTACTTTGGGTAGATCACACCAAAAATACAATTGAATGCCACTGATAATTAGGGATAACAAAAGAGCCATCCAGGGATGCTGATGTGCAGCCAGGATGAGCGATCCAAACCAGACGATGTAATAGGTAATAATAATGAATAGTTTATTCATTTATCTCGCAGTCTGAAAAGAGGTTAATCTCCATGTATTGCTCTGCTTAATCGTTAATTAAATCAATAGGGTTAATACTAATTTGAAACCCCATAAGATACAAGCTGGAGTAGAAAACCGTACGAATGTTCCCTTAATAATTCGTCATGGTTGTGGCATACAATGCGGCATTGTCATTTGACTGCGGGATAAAATAAATAAGCTTGTCAAAGCGATAAAACTGACCCACAAAGGCGCTATCCATACCATGTTGTGCAGATGAGCTTGTTGCGCTGCAGGTAAACTGATGGCACCGAGACTTGCCGAAATGGCCCATACAGTTGAAACCCCACGACAGCGGTATTGGGCTGGCAGCTGCAAGTATAAAAAATAATAAAGAGCAGAGCACAAAAGACCATTGGCAATTACATATAAAATCAGCCCCACAACCACACCGGCAATTGAACCTATAGCTGTGAACATAAAGAGTGCAGGTGCTCCCAAAAAAGCAGCTATCATACTGCTTTGTAACAAAACCAATACTTTGGAAGACGGAGTATAGTGCGCAATAGGCAATGCCAATAGCGCTGAAAACAACTGCGCCAGTGCACCTGCCCAGGCACAGGCAACAGGAGAACCCAAACCTTGATCTGTGGCATAAGATACCCAAAAGGCATTACAAATATAAACAGTAACGCTTACGAACGCACCCATAACGGTAATATGAATAATTCCTAACCATTCTTTACGTAAAACCTCTATGAACGGAGTGGTATTCGCTATGAATTCGGGAGATTCTTGCAGTTTTTTGCGCAAGCTGCACACCCAAAGCGATGCCAATCCAACAAGGATAAAGATGACTCGCCATAAACCAGCAACCGGAATTGCTTGAACCAATGCAGCAGTCGCTCCGCCTAGAAACATACCTGCGGCACCGCTAGCAGCAACATAACTACCCGCAATCAAAGGCCTTTGTGACTGGTGTTCTACAAGAAACATGGCCGAATTGTTTATTTCTCCACCTAAAGCTAGACCTTGAGCAATCCTCAAAACCAGCAAGGCCCAGGTGGCGCCAATACCTAATGTTTGATAACCAGGAAGAAGCGCTATAGCTATAGTCGCCATGCCCATCATCGCAGCAGAAAAGATCAAGGGGCTTCTTCTGCCGTATTCATCAGCCCGACGGCCAAACAACCAGCCACCCAAAGGTCTGGCAAGGTAGGCTGCGGCAAACAGAGCAAAGGAGAGCATCAAACTGTATTCCGAGGGAGGAAAAAAAGTCGTTGCAAATATTGATTTGGCCAAATAAAGATATAAAGTGAAATCCAGCCATTCGAGGAATACCAGAGCAATAACAACCAGTAATGCTTTTCTATTCATCCTCTTATCCTGCTTTTTGATTTGAATTCAATGCGTATTTTTGCGGCCATTTCTTCTCACCAACCACGTCATTGTTCATCACTATAAGAGATAGAGAGTAGTTTCCTTCGGGCAGATCTTGACGCCTTATAATGCCCGAAAATCCTGCCATGTTCAGGTGGTTTCCATCATGTTTGAATGCAAGATTAACACTTTGCCTTTGTTGTTTGGTCATGCTGAAAAAGTAGGAATTTTTGCCATTATTCAGTTTCAGATACACCTCACTTAAACCTGCATCCTGATTAGGAATATACGCCCAGCCGTAAGTGCTGATGTGGTCAGGGTAGATGGTGAATTGTTCCAGTTTACCTTGAGCCCTCATGCGTTCTTTGGGAAGGTCTAAGTGAACTGGTTCAGAATAGAGCTGAAAATTGACCATGGGCATGATTAAATCACGTTGTATTTTTTCATAGACAATGACATCAGGATGATATAATTCTATCAGCGTTGATAAACTCCATGCCTTGTTTCCTGTGTGAATCCTGATGGTATTATAAAAATCATTATGAAAATAAAAACCTAATGCCTCAGAAAAACTGTCACCTATTAATAAACAGGTTTGCTTGGTATTTAATGCTTTATTGGTTATTTGATAGGGCGCAATTAAGATTCCAGGGCTTCCGGCTAAGGGATCTATTTTAGTTTCTGTGCCATTGTATGGTGTTCCCGTCAACTCTATTTTCAGTGCTGACCAGTCAGGAAGAGGATTATTAGATTGAATATGAGTCAGCTGGAGAAATTTAGTCAGATCGGAGTAAGTCGTTTGTTGAGGGATAAAACGATAGTCAATGGGATTGATTTTAATTCCCTTGCTTTGCATGTACTCGGCTATTGCCTGGTAAGCAACATAGGCCCCCAGATAATTCCAATGACTGTCACCCTTGAGGTATAAATCTCCGTATTCTTTACCCAGAGCGTTTTTGGCGGCTAATTCTTTATTCTTTAAGCTGATAAAATCGACTCCGTTAGCCTGCATTGCTTCTTCAAGACGTTCAAGTCTGTTTTTCTTGTTACTCCGGCGTATATTGTCGGGTAAATATTCAGGATAAATTTCGTGTTTGTCAGGAGCTAAAATAACAAGAAAGGGAATTGAGTGTTGACTGGCTACTCTACTCATTTGCTTTAAAGCAGACAGCTGAGTGTAAATTTCTTCATCTGTGGGTTGGTTTTTACCAGTATATTGATCCATGGTAGCAGAAAAATCATTCCCTAAAAAAAGCCAATCGTTTTTGCCTAATAGTACCTGACCTGGCTTGATACTTGTGCCTAATTTATAGACAATATTACTGGTCAGTTTGCTTAATGTAGTGATGACTAACGCACGATCTATGAACCAATTTTCTATGCCTTTAAAATCAGTTCGTCCGAGTTTCACCAGATTAAACTCAGGAAAAGGGTAGGGCTCGCGATTGAAGAGCATTCTTATTTCTTCAGCCTGTTTTTCAAAAAAAAGGCCAATGCCTGGTATCGAGATAATGATAACGAAGGCAAAAATTAAAAATCGATCGGAATATTTGCAAAAAACGTTCATCATTAAAACCTGAAATAAAGAAATGGATTATAGGAATTCGTACTTAAAAACAAAATAGAAATCAGCAAGACGATCAAACTCAGTAGACTACTTAATTGTTTGTAAACAATAATCCTCGATTTATTACGCCCGCTAATCAGATAATCTTTAATAGACAAATTCATTCCCAGTGAGAGAATGATGCCTGTAAGCATCGCAATAACGGTTAGAATATTGACACAAGTAGCCAGTATAGTCAAATTAAAGTCATTAGGTAACAGCATGGTTTTAATAAAGCTTAAGGCAGAATCCAAATGTTCCTCCCGGAAAAAAACCCATCCAATAGTTACAACAAACAGAACATAGATATGGCGCATTATCTCAGGAAGACGGGCAATCAACTGACCCAACACAGTACGTTCCAGGATTAGAAAAGTCCCATGATACAAACCCCAGAGTACAAATGTATAATTGGCACCGTGCCATAAGCCGCATAAAGTAAAGATAATGATTAAATTGAGCTTGGTTCGCAAAGCGGATTGGTAGCTTCCGCCCAAAGGAATGTAGATGTAATCGCGAAACCAACTGGATAAAGAAATATGCCATTTTCTCCAAAATTCTTGTATGGATAAGGATCTGTATGGAAAATTAAAATTTTCTTTATATTTAAAGCCAAACATTAAACCCAGCCCTATGGCCATATCCGAATAACCTGAAAAATCAAAATAAATTTGCAGGGTATAAGCAATTGCCCCTAACCAGGCTACTGCAAAAGTTAAATTCTCCGGTGGGAGATAAAAAACATAGTCAGCCAGTTTTGCCACCTCATTGGCTATTAATACTTTTTTGGCTAAGCCAAAGCTAAAGCGTAAAATACCGTTGCGTACCCCTGCTCGGGTAATATATCGGTAATAGAACGAGTGACGAATGTCTGTATAACGGACTATAGGCCCCGCTACCAATTGCGGGAAGAATGAAACATAACAAATAAATGTCACCAGATTACGTTCAGCGGGTACTTTCTTCCAATAGACATCAATGACATAACTTAATGCATGAAAGGTATAAAAGCTGATTCCAAGAGGTAATGCAATGTGTTTAAAACCCGAGATATTCAGACTAAAAGTTTCGCTCATGGTATTGAGAAAAAAATTAAAGTATTTGAAATAAATCAACAAGGCCAGGGAGGCGAATATGGATGTAATGAGGTATAATTTACGTTGTGTCTTGCTTTGACTTTCCTGTATCAAAATCCCACAGAGATAATTGACTATAATACAGCTTAACATAATGAAAATATGATCTTTTTCGCCCCAATAATAAAAAGAAAGACTAAAGAGCATCAGGACAATATTTTGCCATTTAGTGCGTTTGAGACAAACTAAATAGGTTAAATTAAGGCTGGGCAGAAATAAAAACAGAAACGCTAAAGAAGAAAAAACCATTCTATCTCCCTGAAGGGTATTCGTTAAATTAATCCTTTGGAAACGCTTTGGATTATGAAGTCCCTTTATAATCGGACGTCATTATAGGGAAGAGCGCTTCAGAGTGCAAATGACAGGAAAAGCCCGGGATGTCCAGGGCTTTGGATTATGACTGCGGTGTTTAAGTTCGTTTACTGTTTGATGATGACGAGGCGGCTTGGGTCGTGTTTTCCTCAATTAATTGATTCATGTCTTCCAGAACTTTATTTACCGTGCTCATACTGTGTGTTTGGGCTTCAAATAATCGCCAGCCTCCCTTTCTAAATAGTGCTGCCACAGCAAAAAGAATATTGGCTATATCAAGTAGAATTTGCTTGTATCCTCTGTGGGTGTTTAAAACCGGTTTCGCTGCGTTTAAAGCCTCCTGGCAATTTTTTTTGAACTGAGGCGTATTTTCTGAGGGATTGGCTAATAGAGTTTTAACCTCCGCATGCAGTTTTTGGTAGAGCTCAAAAGACACCTGCGCTGGAGTTGCGTACAAAGGATCGTTGGTGGCTTTTAGGGCATGAGCAAGTGATTTTAATTTTAATTCTTCCAAAATACAGTTAAATTTCGCTTCCAGGTTATTGGATTTTAAACATACTTTGCTGGACTTTTGCTGATCTTGCCTTTTCTTTTCCAGCCATTCTTGTTTGGCGGTTTCCGAAGGTAATGCGCCGAGATTTAGAGCCAGAGCCAGACTGTCATAGTCTCTTGTGTTATCCAAGGTGCTCTCGAGCAAGTCTTTAGTCAACCAGCTCCATGCTTTAATACGCCCACTAAATTCTGCTTTTTTAAACAAAAAGGCCGCAACGGTATGATTCATTTGACGATGGTCAAGCAGTCTGTCTATTTGCAGGGTATCAAGATTCATTTGAGCAAGCAGCATTAACTCTTCTTGAGAGTATTCTTTGTCCAAAGTAATGAGCTCATCAAGTTCTTCCTTGTTTGCTTTGGAAATCAGGTGACAAAAGTCAGTTTGCGCTAATATATTTTTATCCAAATGAGTCAACAGTTTTATGATTAGACCGACGGGAATGGCAGAATTATGTTCTTTCACCAGTTCGGTCAGGGGAATCACGGCATTGTGTCTTTGGGCGTATTCTACCAGCGCCATCAAACACATTCCCTCAAAGTCATGGTCTTTGTTATGCCCCCACATTTTAAGCGCAATTTTTAGCACTAAATTTACAGGCATTTGTTTACCTAGGAGCAGCAACAGTTCAGGTGTTTCTATGTGGGGTTGGCTGATTAATAAATCTATAACGTGTTCATTGCAGACAGACGGATTGTTGATAATGAGTTTCAGTTCATTTTTAGTTAATGAATGATGACTTAAAAGATTTAGAGCAACCTCGGGGTTTATTAATTCATGGTTTAACAGACGTTCTTTAACCTGGGCTGTGGCAGATGGGCTTGTAAATAATGCTTCAATAATCATTGGGTTGGTAGTGTTTTTGGTAAGAATTTCTGAGTAAATTTCTTCATCTAAATTATCTTTAGTCAGTATCTTCAGTAGTACTTTTTCAGAATTAGTGCGGGAAATGATCTTAATTAACATGGCTGAAGACAGGTCGTTGCGATTATCAAGTATATCCAGTAAAAGCACTTCTTCGAATCTGTTGTATTTGATCATAAGGTCTAGCAAACTTTTTGTAGGCAAAAAGCTATGTGCCAGAGGACGAATTAATTCAACAGTTGGTATATAAAACCTTCGAAGCTCAGCGGTATTAATGCGGAATTCACGACGAGTTCTGTCAACAGTCTCTGCATAAATAAAAAAATGTTCAAAAAAATGATGAAACAGCATTTTTCCTTTAAAGGCGGGGGTAGAATCCAAAAGGTTGATCAGAGCCATCCCGGTAGCGTTAATCTTTGCGCTTCGTTCTTCACTCATTAATTCTTCCGGATTATAGGGTTCGCACTGATGCAGTTCATAAAAATGCGCAATGCTCATTCCTATACATTCTTCAAGGGCTTTTTTTTGTGATGGCTTTAACGATTCAATGAACGCCATAAAATTAACGATCTGTTCATTACCATTTAAACCTATGATTACATCTCTTAGGTTCATCAAAAATGATAAATGTTGGTTTACATAGATTAGGGTATTCATGGGCAGTATAAATTGTGACTGCAATTGGCCAATCGTGATTATTTTTTTATGCCAGTTTTGATTAATGTAAACAAACACTTCGGCTAACTTAATGTGTTCTGCTTTTTGAGATGGTGTAATTTGCGGTATTAAATCAGCCCAGTTGAATTGGGTCAGATCCTCATAAGGATGGTTGGCGATATAGGTGTATTCACCCTGATGAGTTTGACTCAGTGCTTCTTTAAGATGATGAAAGGACTCTTCACAGCCAGGCCGATAACGCAGTAAGTTATTTTCAAAAAAACTGATTTTTTCATCAGTTTGATCGTGTAACCATAACAAAGGACTATCCTGATTTAACAGGTTATAAAATTCGCCACTAAAAAAGCGAATTTGTTCTCTAATTTTGATGTATTGGATACTTTCAAGTATGTGATCGGGGCGGCTTCCTGCAACGAGGGTATCCCTTGTGGTCGAGATCCAGCTTCTTGGGTGGTTTTTAATAACAGAATGGATCACATCGTCTGCTTCTTGTGGGGTTATGATTACAGCGCTTATTTTATTTTCATTATTTAGGTAATACCAAACCAGATATACTGGTTTAAGAAAGGCATTAATCCCTTCTTTTTGGCTTGAGTAGGTGCTTTCATAATTTTTGCTTACTAAAAGATTTTCGGAAAATATTTGCGACTCAATGTCCTGTTTTTTACACAAAGCGTTCAGTCTTTGCGTCATTGTTTGGAGTTGTGTTTGATTTAAGAATAAGTTTTCAGGGCTGATGAAGGCAGCCCAACCGACTTCCAATTGCTCGCTCAGGTGAGCCCGATATGACTCGTTTAAGGTCATTAACTCAATTTGCACTTCACTTTGCACCTCTTTTTGTACTTCAACCTCGGTATTAAATGAGGTATCAATGGTGTCGTATTCGGGTAAACAAAATGGAATGGCTTTATTGATAATGAGCATAAGCTCCTGCGACATGTTTTCAATGTCCTGAGCTAAAGGGGGCATTTCGGCTGACTCTAGTTGCGATTTCCAGAGATTTTTTATCTGTTTTTGGTAGTGTTTCAATAGTAACTCTATTGCTTTTTTTCTATTGATTCCGCCATAAAGAGTAAAAAGATCCTGCATTTGAATTTCTTCAAAAAACGGTCTGAAATGTTGTATTAAGGCGGCTTTCTTATCTGCCTGTTCTGAGGGAATATCCTGAATCAGGGTCAAAAATTTTCTTCGTATGTGATTGCGCATTTGTTCCTGTGCTGCAGCAGGCGCCTCCATACCCACCATGGCTTTTTCATTATGTTTGAATTGAGTATACAGCTGCTCTACACTCAGTGTGCTCATTCGTTTTGGAATAATCCATTCGTTAGTTTGTTCTTGGTCCAGTTCTCTTTGGCGCATCACACCTTGTAATAGTTCGTGACTCGTTGTTTTATCATCAACTAAAACCAGAGCGTGCGCTTGAGAGTATTGTTTTATGTCCGTACCGGTAGTATGAATTTGATCGTATAATGTGATGCGTTGTTCAGGTATTGATTCCAGCAGGCGATTTATTTCTTCATGTTCGGTTGTGCCCAAAACGGTGATTTTTTGCGGGGAATGGATGCTTAAGGCGCATAAAATCTGGTCCTCGTTAAAATAAAGAACTTGCTTTAGCGGCGAACTGAAATGATCGGGGTATGCTCTGATGTACAAGGCGATTTCTTTGGCAATAGCACGATTGCTCACCCCGGTAAATGTACCTCTGATGTCAATGATACTGCGCACTCTGGAGCGGTCTGGCGATAGACTGATAATGTCCTTGATGAATTGAGAGTATCCCGTATAGTCGCAGCTGGATAAAGTCGTTTTATTTTTTAAAACTTCCAATATATATCCGTCTGAACCTAAAGATGAGCCTTTATTGTATTTTAAACGTTGATGATAAGCCGCTCCATTGAGGGATGGTGTTCCAGATACTCCCTGAATACTGCGGTATTGATCCGTGTGATTGAAGTTATCGTTTGGAAGTATGGCACCGTCTTGGGTGACTTGTTTTAACGCATACTGACGTAAAAAATCAAACATGAGGGCTCTGTTCCATTGGAGCTTTTGGTGTACTTGCATCATCTGTGTTTCATTTTTAACATTAATCTGATGCAAAGTAAGATCACATCCTGCTGTGATCAGGGCGAAGCCCTGAGCGGTGCTGGTGTCATCCAATGTGCTCATAGTCATTACATTTTGCGATAATTGATGTTGCAGCAGTTCCTGTCGTGCCTGGCTTATCCATGAGTTCAATTGTACAATCAGTTGCTCTTTGCCAAGGCCTTTTAAAAGCATCATCTGAATGGTTTTATTTATTGCTTCCAGTTGATCTTTATAACGGTTTCGCTCATTTGGCGTGTCAACTCCTGAGTAGGGTATGGCCAGGGTTTTCTCTAGGGGGCTACATTTTTTAAGTTGCGACTCGCCATAGTGTTTCCCGAGTTTTTGGCTTAATGTTCGTGACAGAGTGACCTTGAGTTGCTGTTTAAAAAATGCCAGTGAATTTTGAGTGTCTTTATCTGCTGTTAAAACCGCTTCTGGAACAGCTGAAGTTTTATTCGTCAGATAGTTTATCAATTCGTCCTGGACTGCTGCGCCGTATTTTAATTGCGCTTGCGTAAGAAAAGAATGTAATGGACTGGCGGGGTCACGAATTAATTTATTCGCTAAATTCATCATGAATGGTTTCCAGTCATAGCTTTTATCATATGAAGGTGCTTCTGCAATGAGAGCACTGTCTATAAAACCAAATAAGGCAATAGCGTTTTTAATCAATAATAGTTCTGGTGATTTGGATTCTCCCGAGGTGTAGTTGAGTTTTTTCTTTATGGATAAACCTTGATGGACTTCATCTATCAGACAGTCGGCATGATTACGAAAGAGCGTGTTGATTTTATCAAGCCAAAAAACCTGTTTTTTCCAGGTTTCATTTTGTTCTGTAGTCGAAAGTAAGAGATCAACGTATTTCAGCTCCAGAGATTGGATGGATTCGCCGCAAGTAACTAAATAGCTTTGAGTAGTAATTACTTCTGTAAACATCTGATATATCTGCTCAAGACGTTTGGGGGTACAGTCGCTTTCTCTTGTGAACTCAAAACGATAGGCTCGCTTACCAAACAGGCGTTGGGAGGTTTTGTTCAAATCAACGTGATTCGTTGCTAATAATGCCTGTGGTACTTCAATTACTACCAGGTTATCGCCTTGAGCTTTTTTTTCAGCCAAAATAGGGATAATGACTTTTGATTTACCTCCTCCCATGATGATTTTTTCAATAGTTTCGTTAAAGCGACTGCCATCTTCAGGCTCGTGAAGTAGCGATTCCAGGGCGCTAAGCTGTCGCTTACGTAATACTATATTGTCTTCGTGTTGCAGTATCACTATCGATGGGTCTTTAAGTCCGGGTATATGATCTCTTGCCAGCAGATCGAGTGCCTGAGCAGCAATAATGGGATTATTGGTAGTTAAAGAATGAGTCAGATCGGTTTTTATCTTGACTAAAGCCTGAAGACTTATACCCTGAACCAGAGCGTGATGAGTTAAATCGTGTAATTTTTTCGCATCAGTAAGGCTTAGTCCTGTTTGTGCAATGCTGTATGCCGCATCTGCCCGAGAATAGAGAGACAGTAGATCTGATTGAGTCAAAGCCCCACGTGCTCTGGATTTTCTTTCAAGAGTCCAGGTTCTTTGTTTTGCCAGATCATCGGGACCTTGGTTGGCTAGCTCAATGGCTTTTGACCACGATTGTGCAATTTTTTGTTTCAGGATGGGCTCGGCAATTTCTGCTGCATTAAGCAATGCGTTTATCAATGGGGATGATTCAATAAGCGTTTGGGCTATTTCTCTTTTCTTCTGTTCCTGGTTATAAAGGATTATCCCTGCCTGTTCTTCCAGGTTAAAGACTTGTTCCAGATCACTGTCCAAATCTTTGGCCAGTAAAGCGATTGCATCATGAGTTTGATTTTCTTGTGCTGTGTATTGGGTGATAAGCTGATCTAAGAGTGCTTTTAAATCAGCAGAATTCTGCGCCAATAAATACTCAATTCCCATTTCCTCCAATAAAGAAACAGACGCAGTTTGCGAAATTTTTAGAGGGTGATATGCAGAGGGTTGATAATGAGCGATTAGCTCTTCAGGTTGTGCTAAATAATCGAAATAGACATCTTTTGCTTCATAAACAGATAAGGGTGGAATACGTACGTGTTCTAAAACAGAAATCAGTTCGCTAAACGTGTATGTTTGATATTTAAATACATACCCGCTTGCCGTGGTTAATAAGCGGTACAATAGATTACACATCAAGGGAATGTTTGAGTCTTGATCTTCGAGTTTAATGTGACGTTTGGCTATCAGTGTTTTGGAGCAATAGTCATATAACTTTTTATGTTCTTCTGAGGTCTTGTCACATGCTATTTGTAAATAGGCTGGGAAGTTCAAGACAAAATCATCTTCGGTTATTGTTGATGACAAAGCAGTTACAGCGTCTTTTTTTCCTTGGGGACTGAGCAACACTCCGGGTAATTTATTCAACCATTGGTTCATTTGAATTATGGTTTGAGGTTTCAGGATGGTTTCATTAAATCTGTAGTTTTTAGGGATATCCAAACTAATGGGAACCAAGTTCAACTGGGTTGATTTGGCAACAACTGGTTGCAGGCGGGTCAGATTTTCGCTAATAAAGTTAAGCCTTACTGCATCAAAAGGGACTAGTGATTGATTTGCAGTTTGTCTTGCCAGCAGTGCATTACGTTCTCTTAACAACTCCTCAAGACTTAAGCTCATCCATTCATAACCCAAAGCGCCTGATGGGGCATGGCCTTGGGGTTGGGATTGATAATAATAGGTTAATAATTTTTTACGTTCCAAAGGTGATAAAACATAGGTATGTTCCAAATGACGCCGCATGGTTTGCAGGCGGCTAAAGGTCAGATAAATGTGTTCGGGAAGTGCTTTTTGAAACATATTTATTTTCTTGCGTTCAATGGATTCATAAAGCGCATTTGCGGTCATGTAAGGCTCAGGAATATCTTTAAGATCAAACGAACCATTTTGGATGAGAAAATCACACAATAAACTCATGGCTTTGAGCTGACAAGCGACATAAGTAGGCGTATTTCTCTTGGGTTTATTTCTGTCAAATTCGTCTTCATAAATGCTAAAAAAAACATGCGGTATTTCTTTGCAGATCCAGTAGATGTACTGCAACTCTTCAGCGTTGCCAGTTAATCCCCCAAATCGGGTAGTACATTCCTCTAAGGTCTGCCATGCTTTTCGGGTTTGATCTGTGGCCATGTAAAGGTATGCAAGGTATAGGGCATCAGATATTTTATCTGCTACTGGTTCGCCATTTTTAAGTCGGAAACTCATGCATTTCTGACTGTTACGATGACGCCACAAGGGTGGTCGTTCTAGCGGTTTGCTATGCAGTTCTTCATAGATTATGGTGCGGGGAATTTGACTTTCTATGTCATGGATTAAAGGATAGAATTCGCTTTCTCGAGCTTCTAGTGATGTGGCATAAAAACGACAAACCGGCACTAAATAACGTTGATGTTCGTCATGAGATACCAGGACAAGACCGGCCACTGATGGATGCACCGGTACGCTTTTTTCATCAATGCGTTCTCCTGTTTCCTTGTTGACAAGGGTGTCACCATGAAGTTCAAAACATAAATTATATCTCGGCAGGTTAATAAAAGAACCGGAAGGGCTTGCATGAGATAAAAGAAACTGATGATTTTCAAATTGTTTTAGCGCTGTTGGGATGTCAGCTATTAAATAAGCTCCTGTTTCGTTTGCGTCTGCATCAAGAGCCATGATGCGATTATTATCCACTGAATAAACAGGAATATTATCTCGTACTAAAATTCCTCTGTTCTCACCTGTGGTTAAATTGTGCCAATAATTCATGCTCCCATCGGTGAGAATTGTGGGCAGATCTTTAAAAAGAGGGACTATACCAGGGTTTGCAAGTGCGGCTTGATGGGTATCGGAAAGCGCCAAGAGTTCATATTCTGCACTACTTTGTTGAATGTTCCATTGTCTTCTCACGGTTAAATGATTTTCCGAAGAGTACAGATGCACCTCTTGATCTTTATCCATCAAAATCATGTAATCTTGTGCGGAACTCATCAGGCATTGTTTGATGTGCGCAAGTCCCAGTTCTTTGATTAGGGGATGATTTTGAATGAACAGGGGTACTCCGCTTTGTGCCAGGCCGTCAACAAATAATTTTCCCTGGATGGCATCAAATGAAGAAGAGGATTGCGTTAATGGATCTTCCAAAGCAATAACAGGAAACTGACTGCTGATAACAGTATGTGTTTCAGAAATATTGGAAGCCGTATTGAGTATATTTTTGATTAACTCCTCTACCTGTTTTTGCGGTTGTTGCCAGATGAACAATTTAAACTGAGCATGGGCACATTCCATGCTCATAGTATGTGCTTTATCCTCGAGAATAAGAGGATTTGTGTTGCTGTTCAGATAATAATAGGCCTGGTAAGCCCGGTTAAACATGGTGTTGGATTGTTCACCAAGTTCCATACACGTCAAAAGAGTTAAAAAGAGATACTGATGGAGCACGTATACGATTTCTGCTTCATTACTCTGTGACAAGTGTTCTTCAATTTCCTGTTGTATGGCCCGAAGTCTTGGGATTCCTGCTGGATTATTTGCCAAAGCCAGGTAGCGGCTTACCAGGTAATTGAGGCGTAGGAACAGGAGGGAATGACGAGTATGTTGACCATTGTGAGAAAAAAAACTCACTCCTGATTTAAGATGAGCATTAAATTGGGTCAGGAATTGAGGATTTTTACTTGCAGCGAATAAAAGCCCGGGTTGAAATAGATTGGCTTCGAGGTAGCGTTGGTTCGATTCATCCGCCAGTGTATCGATGTGGCTGGTAAAAAAATCAAGAGTTAACGCAATTTGCAGTTTGGGGTCGCTGCGAAGATGTAAATAATCTCTGGCTTTAATCTCTTCTTGACTGATTTGTCGGAATTCTTGTAATAAAGGTTGAGGTTTTGCAGGGCGCAGTTGAATTGTATTGGCTTTTTTAGGGGTAATTTTTCTCATATAGGAAGTCGAACTGGGTACATCGGCTTCAAGAGCAACTTTAGCCGGTGAGTCTTTTAAACTGTATTTAAACTGATTGTAATTATTTATTAACTCACTATGAGGAACGTGGGTCACAAAAAGTGGTGCAAAGAAATCAAGATGATTATTATCAAAACTGAAATTGAAAAAGATAAATTCAGCGTATTGTATCTTGAAAAAAGGATTAATTGCTCGTCTGAGTAGGCACTCGTGATTTATATGATTCAATACTGTGTTGATAATAGGAGCAAATTTATCATCCAGAGAACTGGTTTTGTCTTTGTGTAATGAAATCAGAAACAGTGATTTAAGACGGTTCTCTCGTATTTTTAAATGCATTGGTAAAGTGACCTGACCAAATTTGGCATCGTACAGAGTATCTAATTCGGCTTTTAATAGGGGTTCGGTGTCTAATAACTTCCTGAGATAATCAAAATAATCACTGTAGTTTAGTCTTGGTACTGCATTGTATTTTTTTTGAAGATTAATGAATCGTTGATCCAGCCTCGGGTGATTGGTGGCATAAAAAGGATTTCTGTATTGATTGTCAAGAATGGAACACATGACCGTTTTGGAAAAGTTTAAGAAAGACGGCAGCCTTTTTTTTGTTGTGATTACATTATGAAGTTCTATTTGTAGATTGGTTATGCTGAGCAGCACTATCTTGAAAGAAGGATTGGGTTCTTTTTTTATCCACTTTTCGTAAAGCCCCAGAGA
This sequence comes from Legionella worsleiensis, assembly GCF_001467535.1. Classification (GTDB taxonomy): domain Bacteria; phylum Pseudomonadota; class Gammaproteobacteria; order Legionellales; family Legionellaceae; genus Legionella; species Legionella worsleiensis. The sequence continues at coordinate 196,273 of NZ_LNZC01000002.1, read as the reverse complement.
TATATTTTGCATTTGACGCAGAATCATTTCAAATTGTTCAAAATCAGCTTCCGTACTAAGTTCTCGGTAAAAACCAGAGTTATCAGTTACTCTTATCTCAAGTGGCATCTCCAGAATGAGTTGTTCCATATAAACATACTGAGTGGCCCAGTCACTTAAATTGTTTATGAGTGTTACAGCACTTAAGAGGGTTTTGAGAAGATTTGTTCCATCGTTTAACTTGATCATAGGTGGAACAATTTCGGTTTCTGATTTTTTATTTAATCCAACTTTAGGCTCTTTAAGGGGGCCAGGTTTAACAGAATATGAGAAGGTGTCTGTTTTAAGAGGTGGTGGGGGCTGAATTTTATCAAACTCTATGGTCTGTAATTGTTGTTCCAGAGCGGTTATTTTATAAACCTCTTCCTCAATTTCAATAGGACTGAACAAGTCAGGGCTGTTTAAAATTTTTAGATTATTATCTATAGCCAAACGAATTTGCTGAAGCACAGCAGGAGTGTAACTTTGCTTTTTTTCCATACAGGCTTTGGCATAGTCAAAAAGGGCGTATTGCTTGAAATGAAACATAAATCGTTGATAATCTCGAGATGATTGAGTGTTGAGCTTGAGCATTTGATGTAGGGAACGTTGCGAACAGGTTCCGGAGAGTTGACCTCCTGTGTAGGCGTGCTCGGATAGTCCCTCACGTGCATCAATTTCTTCGCCATTGATGTAACTGATGCTGGGAAAAATTTCTTTATAAAGAACCTCGTCGTCAACCGCTTTAACCTGGGTATTGGTTCCTCTGGGTAAACGGGCTTTGATTAGTTTAATAATGAAATGTTTCAGCTCTTCTTTTAACAGGGTTGAGGTGGGCGTAGGGATGAGCCAGGATTTTTTGGGACTGTATAATTCCTTTTCGGTGGCCGATTTTTTTGCATGGTATTGAAGCCCTGCTCCGGCATTGATTGCACTAAATACAAATCCGCATTCGTGAGGACTAAATTCATAGATCATGGCATGACCGCCCTGCCTGTTATACCATCCCCCAGGAAGCAGGATTTTACTGTCTTTGGGCATAGTCAGTATGCTATCAGCGATGGATTCTGCCAGTTCTTTTATGTCTTCGTTATATCGAGTGGCCTGAGTCATATTTTCGGTCATTTGTTCGAGACGGCAGATGTTTTTCATTTGATCCATCAAAATCAGGTAGTCGGTTGGAAACGGCTGTTGTGTTGCGTTGAGGTGGTCCAGATATTGACTCAGGTATTTTATGGTGTTAGCCAGTTGATTGCCCTGTAACCCAAAAGTTCCAGTTAAAGAGGAGTCGTTTTCAATATGGGCAAATAGTGAGGCATCTATAGTCATCTATGATCTTTTTTAATAAGTATAGAGTAATTATAGATCACATTGCTCTTTTAAAAAATACACTGATAACCCACATTCCCGCTGTCCTGACAGCGAGAATGGGTGAATTGAAAAAGGATGGATTATGACGTTAACCGTAAAGGGCATGTTGAATGGCTATAGCAACCCCGGCTACTGCAATAGCCTCCAGTGTCTTTTTACTCGGCATGTACCGTTTAAAAAATCCGTGATTGGCCGAAATATTTGCTGTTTGAGTTTCTGGCTCCGCTAAAGCTTGGGGTACTGCTGTTTGCTCAGAAGTCAGCTCGTCAGATTCAGATTCAGATTCTAGCTCTGCCTCAGATTCTGTCTCAGATTCAAATACAGATTCCTGTAAGCCCAATTTAGGAGATTGGGTGTTTATCGTGTCAAACAAACTGGGAATAGAAGGAGCCGTTTTTAATAATTCTTCTAATAATATTCGGTGTTTTTCTGCCTTTTGCCGAGATAATTCCTCCTGTTTTAACTGTTCTTGCTTTAATGCTTCAAGCTTAAGTGCCTCTTGTCTTAATTGTTCGATTTTGAGTAAACCATCAATTTTTTCTTTGATGCTGTTGTAGGCTGAATGTAATTGTTGGAGTTCCAGGCTCAAAGCTGGTAAGTAGGACTCTGCTGTATACTTGGATGGAATGGCGTTTTTGAGTACTTCTTCTTCTTTTGTCAGCGTGTCTTTTGCTATTTGTTTGTTTTTTTCTAAAGGATATTCAAACAACCAGGAAAAGACCCAATAAAAAATTTTGGTGATAATCCATGTTTTATTCCATTCTTCTTCCAGTTTATTGTAATTTTTTTGGGCTTTTGCCAACTTATTTTTTTGTACTATGTAAGAGTTTATTTCATCTTGTACCTGTTTTTGTTGTTTTTTAAGCTCACCAAGGGACATGCGCAGATTCGCCATATCGTCAATTTCCTCTGATGCGTCGTCTTGCTCTGAATATACTTCCTGTACCCAGGTAGAGCACTCGTTGTATTCATCATGAGGCGTGTTTCTTGCAAATGCAGAGGTAACGAGCATCGTGTTTTGTTTTTTATCATCAAAATACTCCACATCCTCAAGAGCTCTTGGGCTTTCAGGAGGGGCATCAGGCTCATCACTGCTTGGTATGTCCAGATGTTCCGATTTATTCGGGCTCTCGTAGATTTCATCAAGCATGGTCTTAGATTCTTCGGATTGTTCCCAATTTTCGGTTGTTGATTTCATGTGGGCTCCTTTTATGAAAAAAAGTTTTCTAAATGTACACTAATTGAGCTTTTAAATCTACTTTCGTAAATGCCCACGTATACCAAATCCATAGATAATCAACAATAAAAGTACTCTTTGCTTCATCCTGAACTCGAACGCAGCCAAAGAGGAGGAGGATCTTTTGCAGTCTGGTTTTATAAGATCATGAAATAACATAAATTAAGGATTTAGGAGCAAAATACGGTTAACTATGCCTATTCATCACAAAGTACCTTTAACTCCTGAGTCTGGCTTACCGGATTGTAGACCATTACAGGTGGGCATGCTGTATGCAAAGGAGCATTACCTGGGGTGGCAGCAGGACACATCCCAGGGCAGGGGTTATCTATATCATAGGAACTTGCACAAAGAGTTTGGCTTGCAGGATTGCAATTACATTTACAAGCCGCCTGCAGCTGAAAAGGAATAAAACAAACAACGAGTAAAATGAGTAATTTCATTTGAAAATCCTTAAGCTTTTTAAGCCGTAGTTGTCTCTTCATGCTGTTGCTTTTCCTCACCATCTGGTGACAACAATTCCTTTTAGGGAAGAGCAAAATGCCATTTCATTGCTTCAGAAAGACCCTCTAACATTAACTCTCCACGAATACTGTTTCCTTTGGCATTAACTCTGGGGCTTAAGGCAACGATGCCTGCCTTGCCCGGAACTGTACCGATAATATAGCCGGATACACCGCTTTTAGCAGGTATTCCCGTTTTCACCATATGCGTTCCTGTTTCGTCGTATAACCCGCAGGTTGCCATTATGGCCAGAGTTATTTTACAGGTTTGCGCAGAGATAATCTGTTCTCCGGTTTGCGGATCGACTCCACCGTTAGCTAGCAGTAGGGGCAAGTAAAGCATTTGTTCCAAAGTCGCTTCATAGGAACACAGGGCAAAATACAAATCCAGGGTTTCATTAACATCTGAACCAAGATTGTTGCGGCTTTTTAATATGTAGGCCAGTGAACGGTTCCTGTCCCCTGTTCTTTTTTCTGAGGCATAAACCAGAGGATTAATGCTCAATTTTTCATTGAATAATTTTTTTACCCAATGTTCCATCCAGCCAAACTGATGTTCGCCAGTTCCCGGAATATGAGAGCACAGGGTAATGGCTCCTGCGTTAAGCATAGGATTTGAAGGCTTGGGGCCAAACTGTTCAAGACGGGTGATGGATGCAAAATCATCCCCGGATGGTTCGACTTTAACCCATTCAAACAGCTGTTCTGCTCCTACTTCTTCCAATAATCCAATGAGCGGGATTAATTTACTGGTGCTTTGCAGCGTTACAGGGCTTAACTCTGCATTACTCCATAAAAGCGGTTGTTCGCCAATTTGCTGAACAGCCAGAGCAGTAAGTTCCTGATTTACATTGGCCAATTCGGGTATGTAGGACGCAGTATTGCCTGCTTTGTTTAATTCAGCAGATTCAACTAACTCTTTTAACAAATTGATAGTTAATGCATTTTGTGTCATATGGACCTGCTTGGAAAAATCGACCATTATGCTAATATTAGCACATTAATGCAACATGTTTTTACAGACTGTCCACGACTGTCCCATTGAAAGAGTGTCGTCTTTTTAGAACTCAATGAACGCCAACACAGGCATGCCTGCTAATTCATTGAGTGTCAGAGTTTATTTCATTATTAAGGACAAGGGTGACAACTGTTCCCAAGGTGGGTTGGCTTTGAATGTTAATCTCACCGTGATGAAGGTTCATAATTGCTTTGGCTATTGCCAAACCTAATCCAAGCCCCGTAGTTTCTTTATCTTCAGAGTGATTGGCTTTATAAAATCCCTGACACAATAAAGGTAAATGTTCTTTGGCTATTCCTGTACCATTGTCTTTTACGGAGATAAGAGTCTTTTGGTGTGTTTTTTCAGTTTTAATATGAATGCTTCCACCTGATTTGGTGTGGGCGAGGCTATTGTCCAGAATATTTGCAATAACCCGTTTAAACAAATGCTCGTCTACTTTAATTAGCGCATCACCCTCAATGTTAATGTCTATTCTGTGTTCAACAGCGGTAAAATGATAAAAGTCAGTAATGGAACTGATCAACGTTTTAGCGGATAGCTGTTTGCGATGTAAGGGGATTTGACCGTGTTCACTGCGAGTTAAAAAGAGAAGATTATCCACCAGTTGAGTCAAGTGGTGAAATTCGTCCAAATGGGCGTATAACAGGTTTTGGTAGGTTTCTACAGATTGAGGTTTAGCCAGGGTTATCTCGGTCGCAGTTTTAAGATAGTGCACGGGATTGCGTAACTCATGCGCCATACTGGCAGAGAACTGCTTGATGTGGCGAAATGCGCTTTCAATACGAAACAACATGGCATTGCATGTTGCTGCCAGTTGTTGCAACTCTTGAGGATAGCCCTGAATTTTTAGCCTTTTATCAAGTGATGATGCATTAATCGATGCCAGTTCTTCCGAGAAATTATCAAGCGGTTTCATGCTCTTTTTTGCCATGAAACAGCTGGCGCATATGAGTATTAACGCAGAAATCCACAGGCCAATAAAAAATTTTTTAATACAGATTTGTGCTAATACAAAGTGATGGTATTCCTGATTTTGATGCGCCAGATAAAGCAATTTTTTGAGCGGGGGATAAACCAGAACGGTAATAACGGACAAAATAAGCACCGTTGTGACGATGAAGATCAACAACAGGCGATTGATAATCGACATGGAGTTAGCGAACTTCCAGGACATATCCTACTCCTCTGACCGTATGAATTAATTTTTGGGGATATTCATTGTCGACTTTTTCCCTGAGTCTTTTGATGGCTACATCGATAACGTTGGTGTTGCATTCAAAATGGATATCCCAAATCTGTTCGGCAATGATTGTTCGTGAGAGTACCTCACCGCTTCTTCTGACCATTAAGGCTAAAAGCATAAATTCTTTTGCTGTTAGCAGGAGCTTTTTACCTGCTCGTTCTGCAGTATGTTTTATTAAATCCAATTTTAAGTCGTCTATGATTAACACTATTGGATTATCGTTGGGTTTTCTGCGCAACAGCGATTTGATGCGAGCCAGTAATTCATTGAACGCAAAAGGTTTTATCAGATAGTCTTGCGCCCCAGACTCTAGCCCTTTGACTCGACTGTCTACATCATCACATGCTGAGAGCATAAGCACCGGTAAGTCAGGTTGGGTTTCACGAATTTTTTCAAGCACAGTCCATCCATCAAACACCGGTATTCTGACGTCCAGAATAACGGCATCGTAATGAATTTCAGAGAGTTGATAGAGTGCCTCGGCGCCGTCATAAACAGCATCTGCTTGAAATTGATATTCTCTAAATCCTTTACAGATGTAATCAGCTGTTTTTTTATGATCTTCGACAACGAGTAGGCGCATAGTTAGAGTGGTGATTAAAAAGTAGACAATTTTAACACAACCTGAAGATAAAGTTAATCATGTAAAAATGACAATATTGTCATGTTGGCGTCATGCTTGTGACATGTTGCACTCATTATCATGAAATTACCGTTCTTTTCATGCCAGATGCAAATGAACCATTCTTCCCAAGAGTTTCAGGAAAAAAACCCAACGATTAAATCAACCCTGACCTTTTTTAACACCCAGCTGACTGCTTTAAATACCCAAAGACTTCAGTTGAATCGAAGTAAAGGATTTGCAAAATATCTTGCTCAATCACAAAACACGTTAAGGAGCCTCGCTCCTTTGGACACTACTTTGGGCGTGCTGAGTTTCACGCTGTATATGGCTCGTTTTGCGGTTAATCTGGGTTTATTGGCGCAGATGATGCTTGACGATGAGCATACCAGAACCTGTGAAAAAAATCGCCGGGATTTGTATTACAGCCTTGGGAATGACTGTTTGTGGGGAATTGTGAATTTGACGCAGTTTTTTTGGTTGTCATTTAACACATCCCAATCAGCAGGGCTTTATGGGGTTCAGTTAGAGGTATTTGCTCAATTGATTGATGTGATGGTCATGATCATTCGCTTTCAGGAAAGCGCCGAAGAATATGAACGTCAATTCAAGGTGGCAAGCCTTGCAGAACGCAGGAGAATGGCTATTGAATGGCAGCACAAAGAATTACACCTGATGCGTTCTTTGATGGCTGTTTTATCAATTACACTGGTTTTAGGCTCATTTGCTTTTTCAATTGTTGCAGTTCCTGTATCACCCCTGATTTCTGCAATACTTCTAATCAATGCAGTGTTACGAGTGATAATTGATGCTTATAAAGACAAACAATTACGGGCTCAACTCAAGCAAGAAGGCTGTCCCTCGGAGCATATTGAGCAGGAATACAGTCTTTCCACCCGTGATCGTCTGAATGATTTGAATCAGGTCATTTTGTATAACGTGTTCGTTCCCTTAGGGTTGTTTTTATTTCTGACCACACCGTTTTCTCTGTTGGTAACCAGTCTGCTTCTGATGGTTTTTGTTCATTATTTGGCTGCGTCGCTAATCGATACCCCTGCACCGAATTATCCACGGCTTACCGCATGAATTGCTTTAAAAATCGTGTTTGATGATAAATTACCTGATGTAGTGTTATCGCTGATAACTAAGCAGAAATTAATAAAAGCAAAGTGGCGTTATTGTAAAGCTAGCCGCAAGAATAGATTGTGGTGAATGGTTATTAACAAATAAGGTATAATCACCTTATTGATTAGCCAGTTGCAGTATTAAATAATACAGACCATGCATTAGTTGTCGTTTGTATTCGCATTTATTGGGGTGATTTCTGGAATGAACATGTTGTCTTTGTTTTCTGGCTGCGGAGGGATGGATCTCGGATTTGAGGGTGGTTTTAGTATTTTAAAAAAATCCTATAATCCTTTAACCCATCAGCACTGGAACATTAAGGAATTAGATGAACATTGGTTGAAATTGCCATCAACGGGATATAAAACCATTTTTGCAAACGACATATTAAGATCAGCAAAAGCCGCCTGGACAAGCTATTTTTCTAATACGAGAGCCATTAGTGAGGGTACTTTTGCTCAAGAAAGTATCATCGATGTGGTTCATAAAATAAAGAATGCGGATTTAGTATTTCAACAGGATATAGACATTGTTACCGGAGGATTTCCGTGCCAGGATTTTAGTGTTGCCGGAAAAAGATTAGGTTTTAACTCTCATAAAGGCCATCATGGTGACGTGTTAACAGATTTGGATAATCCGAGCATTGATAATCGAGGTAAATTATATTGGTGGATGCGAGAATTTATTAACCTGACTCAACCCAAAGTATTTATCGCTGAAAATGTAAAAGGATTAGTAAGTCTGGATAATGTAAAGGCCATCATTGAGAGTGATTTTAAAGATATTGGTGGTGGTTATACGGTTGTACCATCCAGAGTTTTATCGGCCTATGAATACGGTGTTCCACAATCCAGAGAACGAGTGATTTTTATAGGTTTTAGAAAAAGCTCTTTAAATTCAAAAGCAGCTCAAGAATTAGAACACGCTGTAATTTCTGAGCGTTATTCACCTTATCCGGTTAAGTCTCATTATTGGGATAAAGACAACAGCGCCCATATTATCGCTAAATTAAATCCTCATGTCAGTGTACGAGATGCTTTGGTTGGTTTACCTGAACCAGAAGAGTCAGATGATTTATCTCATCAAAGTTATTCAAAAGCAAAGTGGATGGGTAAACATTGTCAAGGCCAGATTGAGGTTAAACTGGATCAAATTGGGCCTACTATACGCTCTGAACATCATGGCAATATAGAATTTAGGAGGCTTGCGCTGGAACATGGTGGCAAATATGATGATGATTTTAAAAAAGGCAAAAAGCAGCGGCGTTTATCTGTAAGAGAGTGTGCCAGAATACAAACATTTCCCGATGAATTTCATTTTGTCAGAAAGGTTAGCGATCCAAATTATAAAATCAGTGCCTCCGAGGGCTACAAGTTAGTTGGCAACGCAGTACCACCACTGTTGGCGTTTCACATTGCTATGAGATTAAAAGATAACTGGGAGCTGTATTTTGGCTGATTTTTTATGATTATATTAAAAGCAACAGATGCTTATATCCAGGATTTTAGACATTTATTAGCACAAGCAAAATTAGCAATTGAGGCTTCAGATGCTAAAGACGTACCTTCAGGGGCGTTTTTTGAAGTATATCTTTATGATTTATTAGAGAAATTGTCCGTTAATACAGTATTTAGTAATACCTTTGAGATAACCTCTAAATTCGCTTTTCCTGATATTATTTCTAAAATTGAGCAAAATAAATGGATTGGTATTGAAGTAAAAACCAGTCAAAAAGATTGGAAATGTTTTGGAAATAGCATATTTGAAAATACACGGATTAAAGAAGTTGAAAATATCTTTATTTTTTTTCTCAAATCCAAACCAAACCTAAGTTGCAGATGGGATTATTATGCTCATTGTATTGAGAGCATCAACATTACTCATTCCCCACGTTATCAAATAAACATGAATTTGTTAGAAGAAGGTAAAGAAAATATTTTCACACTGTTTAACGTAACTTATGACGAGTTTAGGGCGCTTTCTGTAGAGGACAGGATGGATTATGTCCGAAAGTTAAAGAAAAAAGAAGTCGGCGCAAATATGGCATTATGGTGGTTACCCTCTAATGAAAACGATGAAGCTGATGATTCAAAATTAGCTATAAAACTTTTAAGTGAACTACCCAAGAGTAAGAAAAACAACATCATTTCTAGGGCTATTATTTGTTTTCCTGAATTATTTTTAAAAAAATCCCCTCATAAATATCATCGAGTTGCCAAATGGCTGGCTGCAGAATTTGGAGTTGTTTCTCATAGTCTGAGAGATGAGTTTTCAGCTGGAGGACAAATTAAAGTTCAAATTGCAAAAAATCAATTTTTAATACCAAGGATATACGAGTTATTAATTACTTTACGTGACGAAATTCTTTTTCTTTTTAAGACCATGAATACTGATTTATTATCAGAGTACTGGCCGGATTTATACGTTGAGGATACGCCCATTCAACGCTGGATCAAACTGGTATCTCATTATGCAGCAACATCACGATTATCAAATGAACATTTCCCAGTGGCGTTATGGTTAACTCAGTTGTTTATTCAGCAAAAAGAAGACTAAAAATGCATGACAGGATTTCTTGAGCTGTTATCAATACGTTTTCTTGTTTAATGGGATAAACGGCTATAAATGAAAAATTTCTGAGCAACATAGTGCAAAATTCCAGCTATACTTTAGCTAGTAGCTTTTTATAAGGATTGGAACTATGGCACATCACACACGAGAAGGGTTAATTCATCAGGCAAAGAGCCGATCCAAATCCATTGCCTTGATTTATTCACCTATTGAACTTCATGAATATATTGTTGAAATTATTGCTAAAGATACCGATGTGTTTATCCACAAAGGGAAAGAATTATGGCACTTTAACTCTATAGATGAAGCGATGTCTCGAGCCGCAGAGTACGGGGCTGAGGAATTTTTCTTGTGTGCTGACAATACTTATGATGAATGCGGATCAGACGGTGGGACACAAGGTTTTGACTATATTCCGCTTTATTCAAAAGCCAAACGCAGTAAAAATAATTAAATACTGAATAACTTTACCACCCCTCATAAACAGGATAACGAAAAAAACATTCACTGGCGATTCAACCTGAAGTTTCGGCAAGCATGCGAGACGAATGACAGCACGATTAGTTGCCTAAAGCCTCATTAATTTTTGCCTTATGATAATTTGATTTAAAATTAATCAAAAATGGCAGTTTTAAATCAAATTAAAATTAAAAATCAAAGCGAACTTGATAGGTAAATGATTAACGGTTACATAAGGTCTCAAAAAACGATGATAAAGTGAACTTGAATGTTCTTGATCTTGTATTTGTTTCTGATAGAGGAACCTAAGATATGAAAAGAAAATATGGCTTAGATTTCTTTGTTTCTAACTGGATTGAAATGACCAGCGGCTTTCCATTTCCTCGCTTTTTTCAAGTAAATCGTGACGGAAATGCTAAAGGCATAGTTGTCCTTAAGTTAGGGGATTAAAATGATTACAAGTGAAAAGCAATATAAAGAATCTTTGAAAAAAATAGAAATGTTAGCATTATCATTATCATCTCCTAAAAAGTCGAATATACCACCTATTATAGAAAAAGCCGGTAGAGCTCAAATTTGTGAGTTGATTGATAATATAAAAAAAGATATTGAGGAATTTGAAAAATATAAGAATATAGATATATCAAAATTAGAGATACATTCGTTAGATGACTTAATGAAAACACCAATTAGATATCGACTTGCGGCAGGAATGAGTGTTGACGTTTTTGCTCAACTTGTAGGAGTAAGTCCTCGCCAGATTAATCGTTATGAGAAAGAATGTTATCAAAATTCTCATTCCAGTACGTTAAAAACTATTCTACAAAAACTAGAAGTGGATATTGATGGAAAAATTTCTGTTGGGGAAAATAATCGTACCTCAAAAGTCTCTTCATCCTCTTTTCCTTCCGCTCAATGTTAAGTAGTATTTAATATCATTATATATAGGGGAACTATCCATTTCCCCTATTTTCAAGATCACGTATTCATTGTCAATATAATACTCCTTATTGATAGATATCCATTATCTCAAAAAACGAAGAAGATGTATTGTGGAATGTATGCTTAAATTACAGCTGCGAGGCAAATGCGAACCAAGACAAATTTTGGATTTAATTTGCGCAACCAAGTTAATTTCATTACCGTAAATTGTTTTTTGCACCTGCAGATAGAGGGTCAGGTCTTGCTTTTTGCTTTCTCTATTTTAAAACAAAAGGCACGATCTGAAACTCTTCTGCTATGAAGTAAATAAAATCCCCCGGCCTTTTGAAAAATATGTCTAATAAATGATCATTTCCTCAATAGAATGATAAACGATAAAAAATACTAATCTTTTGATATTTAGAGCCATAGCAGCAAAATAAGATTGGATCTGTGTGTTTTGCAAACCTCTGTATTGAGCTCGTTTAAGATCATGGTAATTTTTTAATTCATTCATAATTCCTTCAATTTTCCACATTCTTTCGTACAGCTTTTCTTTAAAAGATTGCAATTCCATTTCTTGTATCAACTGAATGAAAAGCTCAGCATATTTATTTCTGGTCACATACCTTGCCGGGCCTTTGTTTTTTAATTTTGCCAAGCAGTTCTCAGAGAAAGAACATTTTTTACAGTCACCAGAGGACGATATATATATGGTTGTATCACTTTGTGATTTACAAGGCGTCAATACACTATTTTGAGAGCAAACATAATGATTATTTAACTCATCATATTCAAAGCCTGGGATAATGCTATTTTCAGAACTGCCGCTGCGTGAGCTGAATAACGGGATATAGGTGGTTACATTTTTATCTTTTTCCTTTAAAGTTAACGAATCAAGGGAAGCATCTGCATCAAGTAATGTACTATCCGTCATTACACTACTACCGTTTAATAATCCGGCATTTTTACATTGCAGCAAAATTTCTAAGAAAAAACGTTCTAAAATCTCGACTCCAAGGCGCTTTTTTAGCCTGCTTAAAGAAGAATGATGAGGTACCTTATCCTTTAGAGTTATTCCACAAAACCAGCGATAGCAAATGTTGTATTTAATATGTTTGATTAAATTACGATTAGAATGAATATTATAAAAGTGACCAATTAATTTTATTCGCAAATAGAGCTCGGGGGAAACGCTAGGGCGACCTTTATTAGGACTATAGAGAGCTTCAGTAAGTTTATTAGCAAAAGAAAAATCCACGTTATGACTCACTTTTTTCAAGAAGTGATTAGCTGGTATCAAATCTTCGAACTCAGAAATTTGTTTATTAAAATTTATAATTCCCTGCATACAACCACTGTAACCTATTGAAAATTATGAATTAGATCATTATTGACAACTTGTGTAAAGTTTCCTCATGTTTTTCAACAGGCCGCCCCGTTTTACTTACTGAGCAAAATATTACCTTAAGGGTGTATGCACTTGACAACATATGACATTTATGACATAATTAACCCATGAACTGGAAAATAATATTTCAACAAGATTTTGATTTAGAATTCGATGAACTAAATGAAGTAGTTCAAAACGAATGTTTAGCTCATTTAAAAGTGTTAGAAAAGTTTGGCCCTGAATTGGGTCGCCCTCATGTTGATACATTAAAAGGCTCTAAGCATTCGAATATGAAAGAACTTAGATTTAGTGCCGATAATGGTGTTTGGCGATTAGCCTTTGCTTTCGATCCTTCTCGTCAAGGTATTTTGCTTATATGCGGAGATAAATCTGGGGGAAGTGAAAAGAGATTTTATAAAGAATTAATTAAAAAGGCAGATAAACGATTTGATAACCATCTGTTAAATTTAAAGAAATGAGGTGAATTATGAATAGATCACTCAATGATAAATTGAACTCTCTCTCAACAGAGAGAAAGAGCAAAATAGAAGAGCGAGCAACTCAATTGATTGCAGAGGAGATGACTCTACGTGACTTACGTTTAGCATTAAAAAAAACTCAAGTAGATTTGGGAGAAATTTTGCATATGAAGCAAGAAGGGATTTCCCGACTAGAAAAACGTTCGGATATGTTGATCTCAACTCTAAATAAATATATTTCAGCTATGGGAGGCACATTAAAATTAATGGCTGAATTTCCTGATAGAGCACCCGTAGAGATTCATGGTATTGCTGATATTTTACCGCATTAAATTTATTTAATGATTATTAAAATGCTGGTTATTTAGTTAACTATCATTAGAAATTGGCTGATTGAAAAACATCTCTTATAACCCTTAGTCGGGGGAAGTCAGGATACGTGTGCAAATGGGGCACTTCACTTTTAAAACAGGCCTGCACCCCTCGCCGCATATGGGCTACAGCCTTTTTTCATAGAAATAAATTTGTGGTCCAAATATAGCCGATTATGCAACGGATTGAAGCTCCTCATTTCTGGCTTAACCTTCATTCAAAGTTAATACATTAAAGGAATTCGCTCTGCTCATAATTATTCAATGAGGCCGTTTCAGCACATTCATGACAGTCTTTTACCAACCATAATTTCAGGAAAACATGCCAACTTTTTCAGAACGAGTGATCCAAGGTTCGCTAAGAAAATACAATCTTCTGACGACTGCCTTGCCAATTGATCCAAAGACGCTTGATATTGAGTATGGGCTTGCACAAGCAATCGATTCTACACATGTCTCATTAAGCGAGACAGATATGGTGGTGGTCCTTTCCGGGCGAAGTGGATTTTCGGGAACTTATTTGGAAGCGGCAGATAAATATGCCCTTTGTGAAAATGAGTATGATGCGACTGATACCATGCGTCGCATGGCATACGGAATTAACATTGCCAAACAGGGGACTCAAAGAAATCTAGATATGGGTGTTAGAAAACCAATTTATGTATATTTTAATGGTGTAAAACGGCAAAATGAAGAACTTCGAGAGTTATTGAACAAGCGGGGGGAATTGAATGGTTATCCAGCCGCATATTTTATTATTGACTCCATACCTTTGGATAATACGTTAGGTCAAGTCCTTGGCTTGAGTCTATATCTTGATACGCACTGGCCATACTTTTGCAAATACTATAATTTATCGCGTGCCCCCAATTTGGTGATTTGTACCAGTAGCTATCACGTACCTCGAGTCACTCTTGCGCATGGATCGAACTCTCCTTTACTAACGGCAGATTTCTGGCGTAACCAGCCTGAGTTGCTGAAAAGGTTATCACCAAGTTTTTGTGACTATGTCTTAAATCCTGGAGAAACTCTTAAAAAATCATCACTAATGGTACTAGGATGTGACCGACAAATTACAGCCAATGCTTTTTGGGAAAAAGATTTACGTAATGATATGGAAGCTCGGGTTTGTTATTCTCACTTGCAAAAGGTTCCTTCAATTGCATCCAATCGAGCTGATAATGATATAACAGTAAAAAGTGCTTTAGCTTTAATTAGTTTATATCGTAGAGGCAGCAGCATATTTTTTAATAAGGTACCTGGGCAAGTAGGAGACCTACTTCGGTATGAATGCGAAACTTCAAGTAAGCGTAAATTGGGAGATGACGAAAATTCATATGCTTTGGTATCCAGCCTACCTGAAAATAGAGTAGTCGCACTAACGGGTTCTTGCAGACAATTCTAGCCCGGAACTGGAATTTCCAGGCGTTTTTAGTCAAATGATATAGATTGCAGATTAACCTTTTAACCTGATTGGAATATATGAATTTTGTAACAACAAGGAATGCCTTAATTAACATTAACTTATACAAAAGTTGATACCCAATGAATAACTCAATTTATTGGCTACAGCCTATACTGGTAAAGGGTTATAGGTATGTACTGGGAAATTTCGTACTCTCCTGCAAAGACCCCCTATTAGAGGTTATCGGTTCTTCTTCTTTAGTTTGGAAGGAAATGAGCCACCCCATATTCATGTTGAACATGGGGATAAGGTTGGCAAGTTCTGGCTAAATCCCGTCAGTCTAGCCAGCTCATATGGCTTCAGAAGCCATGAGCTGAGCAAACTTAGATTATTAGTAATTGAAAATAAAGAATTATTTTTGGAGAAATGGTATGAATACTTTGGCAATTAAATTTGATGATCATGCAGTTGACGTCAGTTTTACTAAAACATCATTACATTTTGTGCTAGCTGATGGCCGGGAAATTTCAGCCCCATTGGAATGGTTTCCAAGGTTACGAGACGCATCGGACGCTGAACGGAAAGATTGGCGTTTTATTGGTAACGGAATGGGGATACATTGATCAAAGATTGATGAAGACATTTCCTTTGGCGTTTTAATGTGCGGAGCCGATTAATATCCAACTTAAAAAACGAAAGCCCAGTTGATGCGGCAATAATTATGCGATCAGTTATATTCTGGTTAACTTGTTGTTTTTATGTAGATCATATGCTTTTCTGGCCAATGATAATGTTCATTTAATGTTGAGTTGCATTGATGCCATATAAAATTATCTGCGCAGCCAACCCCTAAAAATTGTGTTGATAAGACCGTTGAATATTCGTTGCACTTCTGTAATATTCTATAAAATTTCACAGAATTAAAGATAGAGGGTCAGATCTTGCTTTTTGCTTTCTCTATTTTAAAATAAAAGGCAAGATCTGATCCTCTTCTGCGCAATGGCGCTGCCTTAGATAGCAAAAAGCAGGGCTATACCCTGGTCTGCGCTGATTGCTACTGATTGATACACTACCAGATTTTGCCATTTAACAGCTTTTATCGATGCAGTCCCGGGTCTGTCGAACTGCTGGCGTAATTGGGCGTATCGGAATCCGCTTTCTTGCTCCAGAAGCTTGCGCCAATTGAAGTGGAACTAACCATACTGGTCGTCGATTGCTTATCAAGCAGCAAGCTTTTCAATTTGCTGTTTTCTTCTTTTAATACTTTGATTTCCTCTACCAAGGCCAGCATGCTTGAGCAGTCTGACGAACCCAATAATAATTCCTGGTTACATTTTAACAGATCACGCATATCTTCGTCCCTGCAATTCAGACAGCAATCAAGAATGCGATTAACAATCGCACCGTGTGAACTGATAATAGGATAGATTATCGGTAATAATCTGAGAATTTCAGATTGAGCGGCGACAAAATACGTGTTATGCCTTCTGATATGCTCAAAAAAGCAGAATGCGAGCAGAGGGTAGTCCTTTTGAATTGCCAGTTCCATTCCGGCATGAAAAAAAATGTCCGAGTTGATACGTGAGACGATAAGAACGTGTTCCACTAACAGTGTCGTTCGACCCTCGCTGATTTCTCTATACATAATCTCTTGCATCAGCTCAAGGCTACCTTGTGACTCATTTTCTTTACAGGAATCCATGCATAGTTTGTAAAATTCAAGCCGCGCTTCCGGCTCAGCATAAATAGCATCATTCGTTCCTTCAATCAATTTTTGCAATTCAAGGAGATGAAGGCATTCATTTCGAAGAGTCGAATTTTCGGTTGCACGCTCCGCTATTGCGGTATACCACTGACAAGCGATCTCTGGATGATTACAGGTGTCAATTAACTTCGCTACATGAAGCAAAAGATTATTATCATAAGGTTCGTTAAAAATGTTTGGAGTCAGTTCAGAGAGATCACAGCTTGATAATATTTGACGTATAACGTCCTGGTTAAACAGAGGGATTGCGTCTAAACCTCTTGCAAGAGCAGCGGCAAACCATTCAAAATCATAACGTTCAATTTCTTCAAAATGCGCTTGCGTTAAAACCGAATGCGCCATGGCATAACAGTGGCTTGACTCTGGTATTTTTGCACAGAATTTTTTTGCCAGAGGCCATTGACCTTTGTCTCTAAAATCCGTTCCTATCGTATAGAGCTGTTGGTAGCATTCCTCACGAACGTGAGATTTATTGCAGCTTTCGGCAATTAATTCGAACCATTCGCTAGCCACATCCAGTTGATCGCATTCGAATAGCAACCTGGCCACATGAATCAACAGGTCAGGATCATATTTTTTACTGAATACTGATGCAGTCAATAGCGAGGTTGCATCGCGGCTGCTTGCTAATACTTTGCTTACAAGGTCGCTTGTAATAAAGGAAACTGCTCCCTTACCGCATTCAAGCGTACTCAAGAACCATTGAATATCATAAACAGTTACCGATTCAAAATGCATTTGCTTGATAGCTTCTTGTGCATCTGTATAACGACTGCATGACCGAGGCATATTTTCAAAGAATTTTTTTGCAATATCCGGCCGACCCTTGTTTCTGAATTCCTCTACAAAAAAATAAAATAAACTATTTTGCTCTTGCGAATTTCTGGAAGAAATCAAAGTCAATGCCTTATCAAAGTCAGAGTTTTGCATAACCTCGTTCAGGTAATCGTTGAAATCCTCAGCTGGCATAATGCCATAGAGTGTTGTTAACAAGAACTGATTATCTTCTTGGCTCAATTGGCTTATTGTTTGAGCGAGCTCTTGCAGGAAGGCAATAGCAGATGTGATGGGTAAAGATAAAAATTCATATTGGTGCTCACTGACCACGACGTAATAAGATTTGCAATAGTGCTTTAGTGATTCCAAGTGCTGTTTGCTGGATTTATCCCTTGAATAGATATTAATATTTAAGCTGTAACCAGGTTCCACCGCTGTCGACTTCAAATTAAACTCGATACTAGATAGAGCACTTATATTGTTTGCTTTGATATCGATACGAACATCTTTTGGACCGCGCACATATTTATTTTTAACATATAAATTTAACATATAATGTACCTAAATTAACAAATAATGAACAACCTTATCAAATTATGACGTTTGTTGTCAAATGCGAATGAGGGCACCGAATTGCTTCACAAATAATGCTACCGAACGAAAAGAGACATTGGGATTACTACATTAAATACACTAATCCCATAGTACCTTTAATCTATATAACCAGATCTAATAGGAATTTTGTTGTGGCGGACTCAATAAACCACATATGCCTAACCTGCAGAAAATGTCCGCCTGCTCTCCCCGGAAGCAATCAAACAGTGGCTCCAACCAATTTAGTGAGAAAAACTGCAACTGGCTTGTGAAGATGATTCGATTTCTTCATGCAAATGCATCTTATTCCAAGCCTGAATTATTATTTTGGCTGACTCTCTAAGACGCTCCTTTTCTGGGGAATCGATAAAAAATAAAAATGAACCTTTCCCGGTTCCTGTAGACTGGCTTTCACACAACAACATATCTGCTGCAATATCTACAAGTTTTTTTGTTACTTGTGCGCCACGCTCGATCAGCAATTTAATTATTGCAGGTTCTTTTCTGTTCAGAGCAAGATCGATGGGAAATAAACCATCTTCATTTGGGATAGAAATAGCGCCTGGATCTTTTGCTAACAGTATCTGAACAACTGCAACCAATTGGCCAGAAGGTGCATTTCCTATAGCTTGATATAAGGGCGTTTCACCATATTGATTTTTCTCAGAAAAACTGATGCCTTCACATAGTGCCAGTCGCTCTAGAATATTTATATATCCATGTCTGGCAGCAATATGGGCCGCAGTTTGTTGTTCGGTTACTTTCAGATTAGGAGCCGCATGTCGGTGAGTTAATAGATAATCGAGTGATTTAAGACGATTATTAGCTGCAGCGAGATACAATATTGAGTTAAACCCTTCTTCAAAATGATTGAAGTCAATATCACCACTCAATGAATGCAAACTGACTACCAACTCATCGTCAGGTTTTAAAGCCAATTATCTCCATCAATTTTCAGAATGCAACCAAGGTGCTCGCTATTTGAGCCTGGACTAAACTTCATATAATACCTCATTTCAATTTTGGGAAAGTAACACTCTGTATTTGCGAACCGGTGTACCTTGGCCACCAGAGTGCTTAATATCATGAAAATCAAATTGGAGAGGTATTGTACTTTATGTGATGGTTTAGTGCAATTATTGCGTTAACTAACATGTTACTCACAAATGGATTTGAGCTGGTCGATAATAGTTTCAACGATACTTTGCTGATATAAGAAGAATTTTTCATATGCAGTGAGAGTATTTATCTAATTATGTCATCTCCCAGCTACGAATACTTTTTGAAGAGCATTTGAACTGGGAGTTACATTAAATGTCAGCTAATATAATTTAGATGCGCACTTTCGCTCTTAGTCCGGGTCTTTGCTGAGAGTACAAAAAACATCGCCAACTGTACCTACTTTTTCCATGTCTCGCATATTTAGTTGTCGATATTTTACAACCAATTGTCCATTATTTAAAGAAAAACTCGTTTCGTCGCTAAATGTTTCTATTGGTCTTGGGGTATTGTAGGGATAGTGAGAAAGTGCTACTGATATTGACACCTCTTTGATTATTAACGTAGATATATCTTCGCTCCATTCGAGCGCAGTATGTTCATATTCAGCATAGTCGCTATTTGATGTGGAGCTAGTGTTAAGTGATCCTATGTTCATTATTTCATCGTATATAGTAATTTTCGTATCATCATTTTTCAAAGTTAAGAATACTTCAATATCTTTGTCATCATAACTACAGGAGCCTGTCCAGTTTCCAGTAAAATCAGTATAGTTTTGACCTTCTTTTTTCACGTGCGCTTTTGTAGACTTGAGTACATAAGGCTTGCTATCTATTAATTTATTAAAAAAACTTGCAGCAAGCAGTGGTGCTGTAAATAAATTCCCTGCGATAACAACAGTAACCAACGCTATTTTATTCATTATATCCCTCTAAATTAGTAAGAAACAATTAGCTTAACGCAGCCAAATCTTATGGCATGGGAATTATATTATTAAGTTGAGATGGAGTTTTTGCCGATCATTCAAAGATCTATTTGTTCTTCAAAGCGGTTCATCTGAATTACCGTGAGTTAGTAAGAGAATGCTGGCAACAAGGGTATTGTCTATCATCTTCCTAAAGACTGGGATAAAATCTATGTGCTTTTCAGGCGATTAAAATTTAAATGACTTAGAGCGTTTATTTAAATTTTAATCCGCTATACCTCAAAATCTGCGAGAAAAATAAATGAAAAAAAGCTACCCTTTCCTGACTTACGCAGGAACAATCCCGTTTATTGCGAGCGCTCTTTGGCTTCTATTGTATGGGGATAATCTATCCTGGCCTGGAGCAGTTAAAAGTATTATGTGTTCTTATGCTTTAGTTATCGCTGTGTTTTTGGCGGGAGCACACTGGGGCCAGCATCTTCGCCTTAAGGGAAGATGGTGTTCTGTTTTATCCATATTGAGTAATGTGATTGTCCTGGCTCTATGGTTTGCCTTTCTATTGCTTTCTTTTAAATGGCTAATGGCTGTCTTTGTTGTTGCTTTTTTAGTTTTATTGTTTATTGATTATCATTTGTTTAAACATGATGAAATAACTCCTGATTATTTTCAAACACGTTGCTACGCTACTTTGATTGTTATTTTCACGTTGATTCTTGCGCTAGTTGTCGCTTGATTTTAAAGAAATAGAGGGAGGCTTATGCCTAAGGGAATAAAAAAACACCATTTGCCAGAAAAAATATGTGTGGTCTGTGCCAGACCATTCAAATGGCGTAAAAAATGGGAGAAGGTATGGGATGAGGTAAAATACTGTTCTGATAAATGTCGAAATACACAATTGAAATGAGCGGAACGCCAATCACAAGGCTCGCTTCAGTTTGGATATTGATAACAGTGCAAATAATCTCTATACCCTGTCACCGCAGCACAGGTAGCTCGGATAATGGCTACCTGAGCTACACAGCGGATTATTTGGGCGTAAAGGCGCAATACATTAGGCCTGGTTTAACTATCAAATCGATAAATCAACGTGCTGAATAGTCCCGGCACCTCCATCTTCGTTTAAAAACAGCCCCGTAGCCTGAATGACGCCCAGTTTTTCTTTGACATCATTAACATCCTGTACCTGGTAAGATGTTTTTGCACTGCTGGTATATAGGGCACCAATCCCAGCCTCTTTCAAACCTATGAGTTGCTGTTGGTCTGTGCCGGCGTTTTTCCACAGTTTTAAATCGTTAAATACCGTATCGTTTTCATCGATCCAGCCATTTTTATCCTGATCATACTGGGCAAGCTCTACAAAACCATTACCTGTTCGTGCACCAAACAATTCGCTGCCGTCATTAATGACTCCGTCTTGATTTTTGTCTAATGCCAGTAAAGCTCGATTACCTGTCAGTTGCGGAATCAGTTCTTTGACTCCATCAGCGGTAAGATCAAAAGAAAAGCGTTTATTGCTTAATTCCGCAGCCGTGCCATCAAAATTGATTACCAAGGGATCTTTGGTCGCTCGGGATAATCGTGCGCTAAAGTCACGAGTTTCCAGTACCTCTCGGCTCATTTTCAGATCGATGGTGATATTTATTGTTTTTCCGTCCGCAGTTTTGACTTCTCCGGCGGCACTAAATTGTGCTGTTTCGGATTGATAGAAAACCTCACGCACACTGTAATTAATTTCCACCCCATCAGGGGCAGGAGGAGCCGCTGGGGCGGGGGTACTTGGTGCGCTATTGGTCAGGTTTGGCTTGTTATCTTGATTGGTATCATCCAATCCTATAGCTTTCCTTAATTCAGGATCTTTATAGACACGTTGCAAAAGTTCATAAATTAACCGTAATTTCATTTTGTCTTGCAAAGACAGCTCGAGGGGATCGGTACTGTCGAGTTCTTCTGGGGTGCTGATTGGGACTGCGTTGTTTTGATTCAGTAGATTATCCAGCCTTTCCCCTTCTTCACGTAGAGCAGAAGGCTTGGTTTGTTGGCTCAGTTCTTCATAAGTGGCTAAAAAGCTTTGTTCCTTAACTTGTTTGTTGCTTAAGGTTACGGTGGTATTTTTTTGCCCCGAAGCATCCGATTGCCTGTTTTCTATACGTAACTCCTCGGTTCTTTCATAACGAGAATAAGCTGAATTTTGACTTTTGAGATTAAGAGAGCTGGATTCTATTCGCATAGTACACCTTTTGGATTGACTGCTATTAACTAGTATCGTACAAAAAATGCCCAACTTGAGCAATATTGTCATTTATTTTTCAAAAAGGCTAAAGTCAGATCTTTTGGATTGATTTATGCTTTATTCTAACGAGAACGGCCAAGCTATGACTTTGTTGTTTGATTGCGTAACTATGCTAGTATTTCGTCTCAAAATTAGCGAAGAGCGATATGATGCGTGACGCAATAAGAACTATCTGGGCAGATGGATTAGGCGATGAGAAAAAACAAACTTATTTTCAATTGACTTTACATTGGGTCACTCACTCTATTGGCAAGTGCGCCAAGAGTTAGAATTGCTCATCTTGGGATGCTCAATCAGGATTCTTTTATTGAGGATTTAGTGGATTTAAGTCTTTACTCAGCTCTGTCATCAGGATTGTTGATGTTTGTCTTATTATAAGGAGTAATCATGAAATTTTTTTTTGAACGGGATATGGATTATTTAACCCGAAAATCTGCTGAGTATCCGCCAATAACCGAAATTAACGCACCTGATTTACTTGAAAAAATTGCTTATTTACTGGATCAATCATTGACTCCTGTATTGGAGCAGAAAGAGGATGAGTTCACGGGAAAAAGTAAACCAATGATCTCAATTTTTCATTATCTCCAACGTTTTTTCAAATATTTATGTAAAAGCTCGAGCATTTATGTTTTGTTTTTAATCTATCTAAACAAATACCTTGAGTTGGATAAAGAGCATTCTTTGAATGAACTAAATATTCACAGACTTATCGCCAGTGCGTTACTTTTGGCTTATAAGCAGTTCATGGATGAATACTATGACAACAGTGTTGTTGCAAAGGTTGCAGGCCTTTCTACAACTGCAATGAATCAATTAGAACTTAAATTTTTGGGAAAAATCAATTTTGAAGCGTACGTTAGTTTTGAGGTCTTTTGCGAGTGTTATCAGGTGATTATGTCCTACACTGTGCCCGCTGCATTTAAGGAATCCCTTAAAGTCTCACCAGACACCTGATTTGATGAAGCTGCGGGCTAAACCGGATAGGCTATAGAGTTGCAAAAAAGTCCCTAATTCACCTTAAAAACCGCCAGGATTCCAGGCAATGTCGTCAATAAACATCAGCAAGTATTTAAAGGTTCCGGTAGTCACTTTCGTGGTTTTCAAGGGACGCAATTGATAGGTGAGTTGCCCGTCGGTTAAAAGAGGATAAGTTATTACCGCCACAAATTCCTGACGAGTTCCGTGGGTATCAACCATAACAAGGGCAGCATTGGGCGGATTTGTTTTGAAATTATTATTGATTTCGTTGTTTGTCCAGAATGAATTAAATCGTTCCAGTTTCATTATTCCAGACCGTCTTTCTGGACGTTCCGAAAAATAATTCACAAATTCGGGTGCATGGTTTATTTTTAAAACATAAGAATCAGAATTCCCTTTTTCCAGATTACCCTCTGCCGCTGTGAGGAAAAACAAATAGTTCGCTTGCGAAGAGCATGCCACCCCGCAAAAAAACACTAAAGCCAAAGTTAATAATTTTTTCATGAGGTTATCCTTATTGGAAACGTGTGGACTAAAAACCGATTTAAGTCGATCAAAGAAGATTTTTCGATGATACGTTTTAACTATAGCAGAATAATTAAATGATTTTTGTAACTCCCCAGGTCATTCCTCGCTGCGCTCGGAATGCCCTGGGGAGTTACTGATTTTTTAAATTCATTTGATAAGCGATCAAGCTTCCTCTTCTCGCCAATACACCTCATGCAAATGATGGTAAAAATCTGTGCGATAACAATCAGGTCAATACACTCATCGTTGGTTAAAAACATGGTGTTCCAGCGAACCTAAAGAGCACTTACAGGTTTTGCATGATTATACTTGAACTTAATCCTGGTCTGCTTCATAGTAGGCCTTTTAAATAATTAAGGCAGGGAAATTATGGCTCGCTATTTGATTATTGCTGCAAGCAGCGCTATTGGTCAGTCCGTTGTTGAACTTCTCAAGAATCAGGGAGATGAAGTTGTTACTACTGCGCAAACCAACGAAAAAATTACCCCCGATTTTATTCTTGATGCTGCTGATTTTAATGCCGTAGATAAGGTATTTGAGCAAGCAGGATCTCTCGATGGAGTAGTTAATTGTGCGGGTTCTTTATTACTCAAAAGTGCTCATGCGACCAGTTTTGATGAATTCCAAAAGACAATTAATGCATCTTTAACTACTTCATTTGCTACTGTACGTGCCGCTGGTAAACGAATGACTCAGGGGGGATCGGTGGTATTGATTTCTTCTGCTGCAGCATTGACCGGATTGGCAAACCATGAAGCCATAGCAGCAGCTAAAGCAGGGGTTATTGGTTTGGCGCAATCTGCTGCCGCAACTTATGCCTCCTCTCGTTTACGTATTAACGTTGTGGCACCAGGTATGGTTAAATCGTCATTGACTCATGCGCTGCTCAGTAATGAATTAGTTGCCAAAGCTTCTATTGCAATGCATGCCTTGGGGCGGGTAGGTGAGCCTTGCGATGTAGCTCGAGCTGTTTTATTTTTCCTGAATCCTTACAACAGCTGGGTAACAGGGCAGGTACTTGCGGTAGATGGCGGTTTAAGTTCTATTCGTCCCAAGCTTAAGATGTAATTTTATTTTCTTTCAGGACAAATGATGACGAGATTGTGCTTTATCTTGGGTGACCAACTGAGTGAGTCGCTTCCTTCACTTGCCGCAATAGACAAGGATAAAGATGTTGTTTTTCTTTGTGAAGTGATGGAAGAGGCCACTTACGTCAAACATCACCCTAAAAAAATCGCTTTTATTTTTTCTGCGATGCGTCATTTTGCTGCTCTTTTGCGAGCAAAGGGTTATAAAGTGCGGTACACCCCTTACGATGATGTGGCCAATACCGGTTCTTTTGAGGCGGAGCTGGTTCGTCTGATAAAGGAAGAAACAATTTCCGAGGTACATATAACCCATCCTGGCGAATGGCGGGTTTTGCAAAAAATTATTGCATTAAAAGGTGGTATTGCAATTCCTCTGATTTTGCATGAAGACGCTCGCTTTTTAAGCACGATAGCAGAATTTAAGTCCTGGGCAAAAGGGAAAAAACAATGGCGTATGGAGTACTTTTACCGAATGATGCGCCAAAAACACAGTATCTTAATGGATGATCACGGCAGGCCTGTGGGCGGCGCATGGAACTATGATGAGCAAAATAGAAAAAACGCCAATCACATTAAAACATTTCCCGAACGACTAGTTCATCCTTTGGATGAGGTAACTTTGGGTGTTTTAAACTTGGTAGAAAAGCAGTTCTCGGATCATTTTGGCCAATTACAACCCTTTAATTTTGCGGTAACTCGTGAGCAGGCACTCGCTGAAGCGCATTATTTTATCGAACATTGTCTGGAGTTTTTTGGTGATTATCAAGACGCCATGCGCACACAGGAAGTCAATTTATATCATTCCAAATTATCCTTTTATTTGAACGTGGGGCTTTTGTTGCCTATGGAATTATGCCGTATGGCCGAAGACGCCTTTTATCATCAATCTGCGCCTTTGAATGCGGTAGAAGGATTTATTCGTCAAATTCTTGGTTGGCGAGAGTACGTTCGTGGTCTTTATTGGCTTTTAATGCCCGAGTACGCCCACAGAAATTATTTGCATGCGCAAAGATCATTGCCGGCACTCTATTGGGGAGGCGAAACTAAAATGTTTTGTATGCAGGAGGTTGTGCGGCAAACGAAAGCAGAAGCCTACTCTCACCATATTCAGCGGTTAATGATTACGGGTAATTTTGCTCTGCTTGCAGGCTTGAATCCTCAAGAGGTATGTGATTGGTATTTGGCGGTTTATGCTGACGCATTTGAATGGGTAGAATTACCTAATACTTTGGGTATGGCTTTATATGCAGATGGAGGGGTAATGGCAAGCAAACCTTACGCTGCAAGTGGTAAGTACATTCAAAAAATGAGTAATTTTTGTAAGTCTTGTACCTATAATCCCGCTGATGTGGTAGGAGAAAAAGCCTGTCCTTTTAATTCCCTCTATTGGAATTTTATGGACCAAAATCAGGAACAATTGAATAATAACCTGCGCTTGCGATTTGCCTATCTTAATTGGGCTAAAATGACCGAGGAAAAGAAAACCGCCATACGCTCCAAAGCCGCTCAAGTATTAACAGCTTTGGATGCTGGACAATTATAGTAGTGAAAAAGGGGCGGTGAGATGCTTTTATTAACTGATAATTACTGGATTCCCGGCAAGATAATGCTCGTCTAATTCTTCTCCGTGTTTCCTAAAAAATGGAATGTGTGGTGTTTCATCTCGTACTTTGAAAAACGACACGGCCTTGTAGGTCATTTTTGCCCATGGGTCGCAAATGACCGCATTTTCACCCCAGGTAAGAATATTCAAGGGATCTGATCTTTTCTTTCTGCCGATGACGACCATTTCATGATGTTTCAAGTGCACGGCTTCGACCCTAACTTCTGGGCAGGTTTCTTCGATGTTGCATACCGCAAAAAACGTCATTTCGCCGCATTGAGCAGCTTGTAACAGCGGGAACAGAAGAGAGGCCTCCAGTTGTTGTGCTGCTATCATGTTCCTAATAGTAAACAATAATAGAAGTTGTTCTTCATAAATTTCCTTGGGCAACGCTTCGACTACGTCTTTTCTGTTTAGAGCGCCAAGAGGAAATCGTTTGTTGATTGCTTCAATTGCCAGCCCGGCAAGCCCAGTGTTGCGGGTGAGTTTGGATGGTTCGTTTTCAAACATAAAAAAAGCCCTTTTAAAACAAGATGATAAATTTAATTACGCCAGTTGCATGAGTTTTTCTGTTGCAATACTTAAAAAACCGCAAATTATCACCACACATATGATGAAAAAATATGAACCATACCGCTATAAAATAAAGCGATAGGCGTGTAAAAAAAAAGCATTATATGCTAAAATAACCCTATACCGTAGCGAATTATAGGCCGTCTATGCTTGTAGAACTTTTGTCTCGTATTCAATTTGGTTTTAGTATCGGTTTTCACATCCTGTTTCCAACTTTAAACCTGGGTCTTGCCGTGTTTCTGGTCATTATGGAAGCAGCATGGTTGAAAACAAGAAATCCCGCCTACCTTGAAATATGTAAACTCTGGACTAAAATTTTTGCGCTGACCTTCGGTATGGGGGTTGTTTCGGGAATTGTTCTGGCTTATCAAATAGGGACCAATTTTGGGCCATTCATTACCCAATTTGGTAATGTTCTGGGTGCATTATTTGCGTATGAAACGCTTACAGCTTTTTTCCTTGAAGCAGGATTTTTGGGCGTGATGCTCTTTGGATGGAAAAAAGTTCCTCCACCACTGCATTTCATCGCAACACTTTTGGTGACTATAGGCACAACCATTTCTGCATTTTGGATTATGTCAGCAAATTCCTGGATGCAGGCTCCCAGCGGATATCAACTGGTTGATGGTAAATACATAGTAGACAGTTGGTGGGCGGTGGTCTTTAATCCCACGTTTATTCCTCGCTTTATTCATATGTTGTTGGCCTCCTATGTGACCACGTGTTTCGTAATCATGGCTGTTTCTGGTTATTATTTTCTTAAGGATAAATTTAAAGACACAGCCAAAATAACCCTGAACTTTAGTTTATGGGCAGCGTTGATTTTGGTTCCCTTACAAATTGGCATTGGTGATGTGGTGGGTATTAATGTTCATCATTATCAGCCATTGAAAACCGCAGCTATGGAAGGTGTCTGGCAAACGCAAAAAGGTGCCCCTTTGGTACTGTTTGCTATTCCGTCTCAACAAGAACAAAAAAACTTTTATGAAATTTCCATACCTAAACTTGCCAGTCTGATTAATACTCATGATTGGGATGGTGAGCTGGTTGGTCTAAGCTCCGTGCCACCTGCGGAGCAGCCCCACATGCTCCCGGTGTTTTTGACATTTCGTCTTATGGTAGGTATTGGTCTTCTGATGCTTTTGACCGCTGTTGTTGGGGTTTATTTGCGGTTTAAAGGCAGGTTGTTTAAAAGTCCCTGGTTTTATAAGTGGAGCCTGGCTTTGGCACCGGCTGGATTCATCGCCAGTATCGCCGGGTGGTTAACCGCTGAAATCGGCAGGCAGCCCTGGGTGGTTTATTCCCTGATGAAAACTAAAGATGCGGTGTCTTTTGTCGGCTATGAAGAAGTACTTATCTCCTTTACTCTGTTGATTGTCGTCTACGGAATTGTATTTGGATTCTATCTGTACTACCTCTTTAAACTCATCGCCCATGGACCGGAACAATTAAAAGAAGACGATATTGAATATCATGCATTCCAGTACATGACCGATATCCCCGAGGAGAAAAAATAATGCTGCCACTTATTTTTGCTGTACTTCTTGGATTTATTATCATCATGTACGTGATCCTGGATGGTTTTGATTTAGGGGTAGGTATTCTTTTTCCTTTTACCGCAAATGAAAAAGAGCGTGATGTGATGATGAATTCCATAGCCCCGGTTTGGGACGGTAATGAAACCTGGCTGGTTTTTGGCGGCGCCATGCTTTACGGCGCATTCCCCAAGATCTATGGCATATTATTACCCATTTTGTATATGCCTATTATGCTCATGTTGATAGGTTTGATCTTTCGCGGGGTTAGTTTTGAATTTCGTTTTAAGGCTAAAAAAACAAAACCAATCTGGAACTGGGCATTTTCAATCAGTTCTGTTGCGGTTGCATTTTTTCAGGGAGTCATTCTGGGTGCTTTTGTGCAAGGTTTTTCCATCGAAGAAACTTCCATGACCATCAATAACCCCGATTGGTTAACCCCATTTAGTTTGTGCACCGGGATTGCATTAGTGTGTGGCTATGCGCTCCTTGGGGCGACCTGGATGATAATCAAAAGTTCGGGACGAGTGCAACGTAAAATGATCCATCAATCAAGAGGACTATTAATTCTCGTCAGTTTGTTTCTGGTGTTTGTGAGTATTTGGACCCCATTGCATAGTGATGAAATTTTTCATCGTTGGTACAGTTTTCCCAATGTTTTTCTGCTAAGCCCATTGCCTTTGCTGGCTTTGTTTGCCGTATTTAAAATTTGGCAGAGTCTGGACAATGGCAACGAATACAAACCATTTATTTACAGTATTGTGTTGTTTTTGTGTGCTTACATTGGAATAGGTATCAGTGTTTATCCTTATTTAATTCCCCATCAGATCACGCTTTGGGAAGCCGCAGCACCCGATTCAACGCTGGTGTTTATCTTAATTGGCGTTATCATTATGTTGCCTATACTTTTGGCCTATACCTTGTATGCGTATTATTTGTTTCGCGGCAAGTCGGGAGAAAATTACCATTGACAGGGTCTGATTGTTTGGTGCCCTGTTTAATTCATCAGGGCAATATATCCGTTGAGATAAGCAGCAAACAGCAGCCAAATCAGGTAGGGTATTAATAACCATATCACCAGTCTGTTGTTTTTTCTCGCTTTAATGAGCAACAGCAGGTTCAAAATAATCAAACCAACCAGCCAAAACGCACTTAAAGTAACCCAATGCAAGCCAAAAAAAAGCGGTGTCCATGCCCAATTCATCACCATTTGTGCCACAAAAAGCGCTGTTAACGTATTCGTTGAATTGTTTTTGTCATGAGCGAAGACAAGCAGGGCTACAAGAGCAAGAAGCGCATACAACAGACTCCAAACTATTGAAAAAACGTATCCTGGAGGGGTTAAAGGGGATTTTACCAGATTCGCATACCAAGGATAAATATTGGCTTGGGTGATTAGACCCAAAAGAAAACCAATACTTTCAAAAAGTACAACCAATAAAACCAGTTTTGTAAATGAGTTAAAGCGCATGGTTAATTCTCCCTATGAGGTATTATTTACTTTTTTTTATTTGTTCGTAATAGTCCAAGGCTTTAGTTCGTGCTTCATTATGTTTAATGATGGGTTTTGGATAATTGATTTTGCGGTAAATTAACGGTGCATTCTCAGACTCCCATGGCGCATGAATGATGTCGTTATTTAATGAAGCCAGTTCTGGAACCCAACGGCGTATATAAGCACCTTGGGGATCAAATTTTTGGCTTTGCAGTACGGGGTTAAAAATACGAAAATAGGGTGCTGCGTCCGCTCCACAACCAGCGACCCATTGCCAACTGGCACTGTTATTGGCTAAATCCGCATCAACTAATGTGTCAAGAAACCAATCTGCCCCTACACGCCAATCAATAAAAAGCCCTTTGGTTAAAAAGGAAGCAACTATCATTCTTACTCTGTTGTGCATATACCCAGTAGCCCATAATTCTCGCATTCCTGCATCGATTATAGGGTATCCTGTTTTTCCTTGTTGCCATTGTTTTAATAAGGCCGCATCGTTATGCCAGGGGAACGCATCAAATTCAGATTTAAAATTTTGATAAGGCAGGGTGGGTACGTGATAGAGCAGGTAGTAGGAAAATTCTCGCCACCCGAGTTCTGATAAAAAGTGTTCGGCTCCAGCCAAATTGGAATGAGGATCTGTTTTTGCGTGCTCAACCGCTCGTAAAATAGTCCAGGGACTGATTTCACCAAAGTGTAAATGAGGTGAAAGATAAGACGTGGCTTTTTTTTCAGGAAAATCTCTATTGATTTTATAGCCATTAATCTGGTGGGAAATAAAGTGTTCAAGCTTTTTAAGGGCACCTTCTTCACCCGGTGTCCAAAATTCTGGAAACTGCGAAGCCCAATTGAGGCGTGGCAACAGATTCCAATCGTCCAGTACATCACTGGCTATTTCAATTGCAGCGGGATAATGGGTAACTACTTGCGCTGGCTTGGAAATCAGTTGTTGACGACAAGTTTTCCAATAGGGGGTAAAGACTTTAAAAAATTCACCATTTTTATTGTTGAAGGTCCAAGGTTCATTGAACAAGCTGCCATTAAAACTATGGACATCAATACCTGATTCTTGCAATTTTGCCTTAATGCGTTTGTCACGCTCTATAGTGTCAGGTTCATAGCAGCGATTCCAGTAAATGGCGTCTATAGTGATTTGACTGCGCAAGTCTGCAAGAACATCCATTGGATTGCCTTTACGCAGAATAAGCTTTAATTGGCCCTGAGTATTTAAGGAGTGACTTAGTGCCTTAAGACTGTGATGAAGCCACCATGCTTGCGCCTCGCCCAGCACACTGTTTTTATCATCCAGAATGTAGATAGGGATTACGTGAGTGTGTTGGGTACAGGCAGCAAAAAAAGCCGGGTTATCCGTTAATCGTAAATCCTGTCTAAACCAAATTAATGCGGTACTCATGCTGTCCTCATTTCATGTTTTGGGGCGATCTTGCGGTTATTTGCGTCGAGGCAAAAAAACGAGCTCTAGCCTTCAATTCTGCCAATTGAATTTGCGCATGCAAGCTATTGAGTTGAACCTGGGTGGTTGCTTGCTCTCGTTGATTGACCAGAAATAAAGTACTGTCTCCCTGGTAAAACTTTTTCGTTTCCCCTTCTTGTACCTTTAATGCCAGTCGCAGTTCTTTTTTAAGTAAAGATACCTGGCGTATGCCTCGGTTAATTCCTATCAGAATATTGGATAATTCATTGTGTAATTGTTCATATAAAAATTTCTTTTCAACTCGAATTTGACGTAATTCGCTTTCTGCCTGGATCAGATTCCCTTTGGCTTCTCTTTGCAATAATGGAAATTTAAAGGATACACCCACCATCGCTGCCTGTGGAATTAATAAAGGATATCCTCCTGTTCCATTTTGCTTGAAGGTATAAGCGGTTGCATCCAGTTGGGGTAATAGCTCATTGCGTGCCTGATTGCGTTTTAGCTTCATCATGTTGGCATAAAAGTTAAGTTTTTTAATTCCAGGATGCTCTATTAAGGGCAAACCAGATCCAGTGGGCGATTTGGTAGGTTGAGCCAAAGCGGGTAAGCTTGTTTCTTCTGGGATAAGAGGCTTGCCTCTAGGGTTACGAAAATACAGGGATAAATTAATACTCGCCTGTTCAAATATCATCTGACCCTGGTTGAGTAATTGTTCTCGCTGGATGATTTGTTGTAAATTTTCACTGACTGCAAGTTGAGGCAAATCACCCTGCTGTGCTTGTTGTTCAATCGCATGTTGTCGTGTTTCTGCCAACTCTAAAAGTTGCTTAAAGGTTTTTAACTGAAGTCCTGCCTCAACCCATTGCCAATAGGCTTTAATGGCTTCCTGATATATTTTAATTTTTATTGCTTCAGCATCTTGCTGTTTCATGAGAATCAATTGAGCAGATGAGAGTAATCCGGTTCGCTCTTTATCTATTAAGCGGTCACGAACCAGTGGCAATGAAAGTCCTGCTCTGTATTCTCCACCGGAGTTGGTTAAAAAGTTTTGATAGTAAATAGGCCAGTCTCCCTCGCCATTTCTGTAGCCAGCAAATAATTTGACCCCATTGTAAAGGGTAGGTACAGTGAATTGAGCATCGCCGTAATTATTAATGTATCCCCCCGCCGGTTGCGAGCGGGTAGTGGCTTCTAACATGGGATCAAATTGTCCCTTCGCATTGACCAGGACGCCGCTTGCCTTAACCACTTCAAGATGAGCTATTTTAACCTGGGGATAGTGCAGGTCTATGCTTTGCAACACGTCCTCGAGGCGTAATGCGGGTGGTTTTTTTGAGGCATGCCCAAACGCAGAACAGATAAGGACTAGAATCAATCCGCTAAGGGTGAATAATGTTTTGAACGGTTGTGATTTCCTCATGAACCAGCCTTCTGTGCCACGCTTTCAGGAGGAAACCCATTAAACTGACGCCATAATTCATACCATAAAGGAACCTCGCCCAGTTGCACCCAACCATGGACACGTACCCCTTGTCTTAAAAAGGCGGGCTCAGGCCACGGTTCATCCGGAACGATAACGGTTCGAAACTGTCCCATGCCATTATCTGTAGGATCTATAAATGCTACACGGCCACCAAAAGTACCTACAGCGATTTGCGGCCAGCCTCTGAATTGAATTGCCGGCCATCCTTCGAACTGCAGTCGTGCCTTTTGATTTAGTCTAACGAATGGAATGTCATTACCATCTATCCACAGCGCAACGGCTCTGGAGTCCGTTTCAGGAATGATTTGCGCCAGTATTTCACCTTCTTTAACCACTACACTTTCCTGGCCTGACAGGCGTTTAAAGATAATACCTGGAACATGCGCTTTAATCAGCTGAGTTTGCTGCCTTGCGATACGTACATCGATATTTACCTTGTCAATATTGGCTTGTGCCAGATCGTTTTGATACTTTGCGTATTCAATTTGTGCCAATTCGTATTGCCGTTTTGAGTTAATACCCTGTTGATATAGGTTTTTTTGTCTGTCTAAATTTGCTTTGCCAGCGACTAATGATTGTTTCGCTGCTTCAATACGCATTAATAGAGCTTCTTTTTCTAACTCCAATCGTTTAAGCAGTTCAGGATCGTTGTCAGTAATTTCGACTATTGGATCGCCTGCTTTAACCTTTACTCCTTCATCGACAAACCATTTTTTTATTCTGCCATAGATAGGGGAGTTGACCGTGTGTAACCGTTCAGTAGGTGAAAAAGCGATGACTTGCCCACTACCCAGGGCAAATTGTTGCCAGGGAGTGAAACTTAGGAACAGGATTAAAACAAGCAATACGAAAAAAATAATCCTGGCTATCTTGCGGGGATTGGGTAATTTACCAATCATTTGATAGGCATGAAGTTTCATGAGAGCACCAGACGGTTAGATAGAGAGCTCATGTTGGGATACAAAGTGACAATGATTAACAGAGTTTTAGGCAACTGTGTTAAATGAACAAGCAGCAAATCAACATCCTGCGGAGCCAGTCGGTCAAAGAGGTGATCGATAATAATCAACTGCGGCTTGGCAAGCAGGGCACGAATCACCATCAATTGAATGAGTTCACGTTCGGTAAACACGCTTTCCCAATCATAAATCATTGTTTTTAAGCCATCAGGTTGATTCATTACCTTGTCCATAAGTTCAAATGAAATTAACAGTTTTTTAAGGTTCTGTATGGAAAATGGTGTTTGATTCAGTCGTAAATTGTCATAGATACTGCCAGCAAACCAGTCTTTATCTTTAAGCAACAGAGTATGTTCACGCAGAGAGCGCCTGTATTCCTCGTTGCACAGAGTATCGTTGATGTAAACGGTCAGCTCGCTACTGGGTTTAAAGCCTAACAGAAAATCGATGACAGATTTTTGTTTTTGCGTTTCATTCACGCAAATTAACAGAGGGTTTTCATGAGTTGCTGAGGCTTTTTGTTGGTGGTCAGCGATTATGGTAATGGTGTTTATTGGAAGAATCAGATCGCCTAATTCGGTATTGATGCGTTCGGTTGGAAGATTTAAAACCGTATCGATTTTGTGCTCGGACGCAACCAGATCGTAATAATTTTCCAAAAGAACCCCAAATCGTTTGAATGCATAAATCAAAGCACCAAGGACGATTTCAGCAGCGACTAACTGGCCTAGACTTAACTGGTTATTAATAACAAGATAGCCTCCCAAACCAAGTAAAATACTACTGGCCAGTGCAGAAAGCAGATAAAAACCAATTTGATGTTTAATGAGTTGTCTAAAATGCAGGTTGCGTGCTTTTAAAAATGCCACCAAACGCCTGTCGGTTTGTTGGGTTGCGTAATGATGATAATGATTAAAACGAAATAAAAAACGATTCGTAAGGAGTTCCTCAAGCCAGGCGCCAATCTGATGTTTTTCAGCACATTCCTTTTCGGCACTGGCCAAGCCTTTGCGATAAGGTAAAAATACAATCAGCAGGATGCTTAGTACGATAAATCCATCAAAAATAAGAAATAGAGGATGATACAAGAGCAGTAAAATAAGACCAAAAAAAAGCTGTAAACTGAGGTTGATGCCATAGAGCAACAAACTGGCTAAAGCTTTATTAATAGTAACCACCTCAAAAAAACGATTAACGAGTTCTGGGCCGTGATGCGATGAAAAATTATCCAATGATAAATGAGTAAACTGACGGGAAAGATTAAGGCTTATCCGCACCATTAATTTTTGTTGAATTACTTCAACAATAATGATTTGCCAAATATTAAGGGCCCCCAAAGCAACCATTAATACCAGAACCATCACACTCAGGGTTAGAACCGGTTGCAGTAATTTACCAAAGGCAATCAGATTAACTAAAGTTTGTGCTGCAATCGGAATACTTAAGCTCAAAAAACTGACGATTACGCTTATCATGACAATAGATGAGATGGTCGCTTTATCCAAAACCTCAAAAATAGAGTTCATTTCCTGTTTCATCTAATGCCCAAGCTCCCTTGATTAGTGTTTCAATTTATCCATGATAAAATACTCCAGGGAGTCAATTGCTTTATTTGCCGCATCTTTTTTAATCAAGGATACATGAATGTCCTTTAAAGGGGGCAAAAAATAATCGTCCAATCGGTCGAGATAATTTGGAATCATACTGCGCTGAATGGCAGTGATTCCCAGCCCCGCTCTTACTGCGGCCATTTTGCCAGTATAACTTGTACTGCTGAATGCAAGGCGCCATTTAAGGTGGTGTTGATTCAGCGATTCAATAACGTTACCTCTGTACACACAGGGTGTTGGGGAGAGAATTAATGGAATAATTGATTTTTCATGCAAGGCAGGAAGCAGTTCTTTTTTTCCTACCCAGTCAACCGGTTCATTCCAGAAATTGACGCCCTCAGTGATTTGGTCTTTTTCATTGGTTTTTATCAAGATAAGATCAAAATCTCCTTGATGAAACCGTTCAATTAAATTCAAGGTTAAATCGCATTCTACATTGAGCATGATTCGGGGGTGAAGTCTGGAAAATTCAACCAGAACATCCGAAAGGATCATGGATGCGAAGTCTTCGGGTAAACCAAAGCGTAGCTCACCCTGGAGTTCAGGTGTTTTAAACCTGTCCAGTGACTCTCGGTGCAGTTCGTAAATGCGTTTGGCGTAGCCTAAAAAAAGCTCGCCATCGGGAGTCAGGGATAATTCTCGTCCACGGTTGATAAGCTGTTTTTCAATCAGATTTTCCAGTTTAGCGATTTGCTGGCTTATTGCCGATTGGGTACGCCCCACCCGAACAGCCGCTTTAGTGAAGCTCTGAGTTTCAGCCACCGCTAAAAAACACTGTAAAGTTACCGTATCCAATGACATTAAAATTCCTGATAGCAAACACACTTAATTTTTTAACTGTATAAGCGTGTCTAATGTAGATTTATTGTAGCAAAACACTTTCTAATACGAAATCATCCAACAGCCTTGTTTGCGATTTTTTAAGTCTTTTTTAATTTATATCCTCTAAAACCGTTTTGGCATAGTGTTTATTGCCTTTGTTTTTTTCGCCATCTACGCCAACCCCAAAAGCTTAAGAGTATTAATACAATGAATGCAAAACCACCAAGTATGTAATAAACGGTTAATTCGCTGGCACGTTTCATCGCAATTTCTTTTTGGACGTTTTCTTCGATTTCACCTGAAGATAAGCTGGTAAACGTGCCATTTTGAAACGCTACTGCGAGATTTCCGGTGAGAAGTCCAAGTTTATAAGAATCGTTTAACAGGCCAAGCGCAAGCCCTAATTCTCTAGGTGAGTAACCGTAAAGGATGAGTTGCGTCAAACCTGCTTTTGTTTCTGGACTACGAATATTGATAAATCCAACATCCTGAATTTTGCTAAATGCATTGATAAAAATTGAATTATCAATTGCTCTCAGTGTCGGGTTTGATGTGGTGTTGAGATTATCAGTTAATTGTGACATGGTTTTTTTAAGAGTATCAATGACCGGGCTATTGGTGACACCCGCATCGAGATAAACCAGATTATGTGTCTTTAGGTTATCATTAAGAGACTGTGTATCGGTTATTTTCAGGGAAGTGTTGTTAGTGAGCATCATTGAAAAATCAATCATGCTTTTGATAAGTTGTTGGTCTTGATACACGCTGGGATCTGCCGGTAAAACCAGCAAAACGTCACCGTCCATAAGTGCAGGATAGGATTTAATCTGCGCACTAGGGGGGGTATCGGAGCTTGAAAATTGCAGGGTGCTGTTGTCATCAACAGTGCCCCACGCTTGACTTAAATAATCTCGAGTGCAAAAGGCTTCCGATAAGATAAGGGTGAATGTGACCGTGATGGTGTTTTTTCCCATTTTTAATTGTTTGGCGGGCAAATCCACTTCCATTCTATTCGTTTGGGCTGAATTGGGTTGCAGCACCGCACCATCAACTGGAAACCCATTAACAGAAATGCTGATTGTTGAGGCTTTGTCTTTTTGTAAAAAAGGGCTATGGCTGTAACTTAAAAGCAGTTTAACGGGCTGATTAGCGTATTGAGCGGAAAGATTAAACTGATAATTGAGCTGGCTTTGACCTGAACCAAAAATGATTGCATCGTTGTACCCCAGTTCTTTAAACGAGATTTTAGTTTTTGCTTTAGGCTCGGGCGTTGTTTGCGCTAAAGGTTCTGCAATAAAAAAATAGGGATTGTTTACCATAAAATGCATTTTGCGGGAGTTTATGGCTTCTACTGCGGTTAACAACCCGTCTTGATTATTTGCCGAAATGACCAAGGTTGGACTTTGCCCACTGGTGCGTAACCAGATGAATCCTTCTTTTTCGTGCAAGGGAGTTCCGTCATTTTTAACCCAGGTAGCGTTTTTTAATTGCAGTAGTTCGGGAGTACCTAATAATGAAAAATCAATGGATTTTGGTGTTCCAATAATAACTTTAGGTCTTTTCGTGTCCGATGAAAATAACTCCTTAATGGGGTGTGCATCAATTTCTACTCCACGCCAGCTCGCTTCCTTAGCCAGCACGTTAGAAAAATTAAAATAAGGTGCAAAGTCAGCAGCTTTTAGCTCGTTGGGAAGATAAAACGAAATTTTGTCTGGAAAAGGGGCATCTTTATGAATAAAAGGATAGGGGAAGTCTTTCAATCCCCAGCCTTTTTGCTGTTCTGTAAAATGATAGGTAATGGTAGAATTTCCCGCTAAAGTAACCCAATTGCCTGGATTTTCTGCATCTTCACAGACTTGATTGCTCAGTTTCAGGTAGGCTACAAGTCGAACGGTAGTGATTTTGGGCGTTATGTAGTTTTTAGGAATGGTCATTTTCCATAAAACAGGTTGATCTTTAGTGTTGTCGAGCTGCATGCTTTCTACAGGAGTATCGCCTACCATTAGAGTTAATGACGAGGCATTTTGCAAAAGAGGCGAGAATTCGATTAACAGATTTAAATCAAGACTATTGACCTGCCATTGTTCGGGAACAGGAATATAAAAAGTATAGGATGGTTTATTTCCCTCAAGCACCGCAGTGTCTATCTTTGACAATTGATTCAGAGTAAATGTTTCAACGGACGATAGCTCAGATAACTTTGAGGCATCTGCCGCAAAGACAAAAGAACCAAACAGACAACCAAGCAACAGGATATAAAAATCTTTTAATCTAATATTCATTATTTCTGGCTCGTCCATGAATTAATTGTTACTTTATACAGAATATACTAAAAACTCAAATGAGATAATTAGATGAGCAAAGCAAAATTAACAGGATATGTATTCCTGTTTCTTTGTATTGCAGGGATCATGATTTATTCTGCCTTGGAGAAAACACACTCTGTTCAGCGGGATATCCCAACTTTGTTCAATTTCTATTATACCTATAAAGACAGCGATCCTTTAAAAGCCAAAGAAGCTCTTGATCTAATTCTGAAACAGGATCCGACTAATAAAACAGCACTGTACGCTAAAGGTACCTGGTTTATCCAGCAGGGCGATACCCATTCGGCTTTAATTTTCTTAAAGGAATATAATACCTTGCATCCCAATGATGCGGTCATTGAGCTGGAATTAGCGAAATTATACATCATGCTGAATCAGCTTAATGAAGCAAAGCCTTTCCTTAAAAAATTAATCACATCCAACAAGCCAGACGTTAGAAAAAAGGCGACTGTTTTTTATCAGACCCTTTTTCCACAAGAAATCCTTCAAGTCCCCCAAACACAGTTAACTTCTTACATAGAACCAGTCTACATCAAACCCAAACAAGATTTTAAACCTTTGTATGCAAAGGTAGAGGAAATCATCAAGCTGCAGCCTGAATCCGCACGTCGATATTTGCTCATGATTCTTGCTATGGATCCTGAACAAAGGCAAGCTTATTTAAAACTGGGTTATCTGGAATTGCAACAGAATAACACCGATAGTGCGCTTGGTTATTTTCTTAAAGCGTACGCACTAAAGGCAAGTGCTCGGCTGGCATTACAGATTGGGTATCTCTATGCCTTGAAAAAAGACAAGGATAAAGCGCAATACTTTTTTAATTACTGCACGTTGAAGGGTAATGCACAATTAAAACAACTGAGTTCAAAAGCTCAGGAATATTTAGAAAACAATAATTTTGTAAATCAAAATGGTCTGATTGCAAGCATACCTCTTAGCCCAGAAGACATTCTGTGGAATCGTTTTTATACAACCAAATCCCTGCACCCTGAAGTCGCATTAAAAACCATCAATACGCTATTGGCCATGCATCCTGATGATCTACGCACTCTAAAAGAAGCAGCCTATTTTGCTGTAGCGCAAAAAAATACCCAATGGGCATTGGATCTCTGGTTGCATGCTTATCAACTAGAAAGCAATCCAGAATATGCTTTGAGCATTGCTTATCTGTACGATGCCCAGCAAAATAAACCCAAAGCCTTCCATTATTTTGATCTGGCTTCGCAGACGGCAAATAAAGACATCAAAACCAAAGCTGAATTGGCTATGACTAATATGGGGGGAAGTCAGTTTAAATTCTTGCCTAATCCTTATTTTGTTGAGTTTTACTCTGCGCCTTTTTATTTTAGCCGTTTTGATTTAGGAGTTTTACCGACTATAACTCGCGCAGGTATCACCTTAAACGAAACGCATCATACCGATGCTTATTTGACTTGGCGCAGAACCAAAGATAATCGCTCGGGAACGGCACAGGATTTACTGATTCAAAATTCTATTTCCCAGATTTTTGAGGATAATGTGGCCATATATGCGGTTGGTCTGCGTACTTATCCCTGGACGACTCTGCCGCTGCAATTATTTGTAGAGGCAGGACAAGCAGAAGATCTGGTTTACAGAAACAGACCCAAGTGGAAAAATGATCTTAGAGGCGGTTTGGTCTATTTTAATGCCTGGGGCGAACTTCCGACCTGGACGGAGCGATTGAGCTTTCCGTTCAAATGGATAGCTTCCCTATATGCTGATGTGATTTACTATTCTCGTTATGATGATAACATTATAGGAACATCATGGTTTCGGCCTGGGCTTAGAGTCGCCACTTTTCAAAGCGCATCGTTAGATTTTTATTTGGCGAATTATTTAATTCTTGATAAGAATAAAGAGTTTTATAATAACGTGTATGCTCTCGGTCCGGGAATGGCTTTTAAACCAACAAACAGGATTAATGTACTTTTGCGGTTGGAGTCTTTGCAAAACTACTACATACCAGTGAGTAGCCCAACTCCAAATCCTTACAGATCGAAATATTACAATAATTTGGCTATGGCTGAAATTTATTTTCGTTTTTAATCAACCATAATAAGTAACATAAACGGTGTTTTTAACTTTGAGTTGGCCATGCCTAGTGAATTTATTTTATTCATCTATTTTTTAATGTGGTATTTTCTGGTAATTCTGGCCTGCCTGTTTATTATTTCAGGAATTGATGATCTTTTTTTTGATGCATATTACTGGATAAGATACCTTTTTCGCTTGTGGAAAACCCGTCATTACAAACCACTAACCTACGAACAACTGGCAGCAAAACAAGAACAAATGATAGCAGTGCTTGTTCCTTGTTGGCATGAGGCTGGGGTTATTGCGACCATGCTTAAACACAATTGTTACTCAATTGATTATTCCAATTATTATATTTTTGTGGGCGTTTATCCTAACGATCCTGAAACCGTAAAAGAGGTTCAAGAGGTTGCCAGTCAAATTAAAAACGTTCAATGCGTTATTGGTGAAAAACCAGGGCCTACCAATAAAGCGGCAAATCTCAATGGCGTATATCAATACGTCAAGGAATTTGAAAAAACATTACCGTCTCCTTTTAGCATCTTTGTTTTTCATGATTCAGAGGATGTGATTCACCCTATGTCTTTTAAGCTTTACAATTATTTAATGCCTCGTAAAGAAATGATTCAAATTCCAGTATTTCCGCTGGTAGTGAACTATTGGAATTTTACTCATTGGCTTTATGCCGATGAGTTTTCAGAAATACACACCAAAGACATTGTGGTTAGAGAAGCGATTCAAGGTCACGTGCCCTCTGCGGGGGTGGGTACTGCTTTTTCACGCCATGCTTTAAAATTGCTTGAAGACCCTAACACCCATACGCCATTTGCCATAGACTCCTTAACCGAAGATTATAGGACTTCATTAGCCATTAAAATGCACGGTTTGAAGCAAATATTTGTTGCAGAGACTATATTACGCATGAAATGGCAACCTAGAGGCTTTTTTCGCAAAGGTTATGTCCAAAAGCCGGTACGAGAGTACATTGCAACCCGTGAATTATTTCCTTTAGAATACAAAAAAGCAGTCAGACAAAAAGCTCGCTGGATTATTGGTATTGTATTTCAGGAATGGCAGAGTACAGGATGGCCTAAGTCATGGATAATAAAATTTACTCTGGCACATGACAGAAAAGCCTTTATTACCCATTTTATTAATGGAGTGGGTTATTTTGTATTTTTTTTCTGGTTAATTTATTCTTTGTGCACTTATGCAAATCCTCAATATCCCTCTTTGCAAGAACAATTGAATTTGCACCCTTGGGTTTGGGATCTCATCGTAATCGTTACCTTTATCATGATTGAGCGCTTAATTCAGCGAATGATTGCCGTAAGAAGAGTGTTTGGGTGGATTCCCGCATTTTTATCCATCCCTCGCTCTTTTTATGGAAATATCTTAAATCTTCATGCTTTGATTCGCGCTTACCATGTTTATTATTACACCCCAAAAACTCAGGCCTCAAGCAAGCAACCCACATGGGATAAAACAGATCATCAATTTCCCGGTAGCCATCTCCTTACTCCCTATAGAAAGAAATTGGGTGATTTATTGCTCGAGAATAAACGAATTAGCAAGACTGATTTGGATAAAGCTATTATCGAGCAACATAAGACGGGTATGCTTTTAGGACAAGTATTGATTAAAATGAAACTCATAACAGCACATGAATTGCTGCAGTTGTTATCTACTCAGTACAAACTGGATTTAGTGGGTAAAAGTACGCTAAAAGACAATAAAGAACTTTCTATCCCTAAACAGTTGATTGATTGGCTGCTTGAACGAAATGCCGTTCCTGTTTCTTATAATGAAAGCAAGAATATTTTGACCATAGGTCTTGAAGATCCTACCAATGAGTTATTGATTGAAAAAATCATCAACCACGTCAGACCTTATAAAGCTTATTTTGTTCTAATAGACCCGGGCTCTTGAGTATTAGAATAGCTTTTCTTGCAAAAACGATACAATACGTTCAGCTGCGTGACCATCACCATAGGGAGAGACTCCCCGAGACATTTGGGCATAGAGTTTTTTATTCGTTAATAATTCATTAACCGTTCGAATGATTTCGTTTTGTTCGGTTCCAACCAAAAGCCCAACGCCTTCTGAAATAATGGCGGGTCTTTCGGTAGTTTTGCGCAATACGAGTACGGGTTTTTTTAAAGCGGGAGCCTCTTCCTGGATTCCCCCTGAATCTGTGAGGATCAACAAAGATTTATTCATCAAATGCACAAACTCACTGTAGTTGAGAGGCGGTAATAAGTGTATGCCGGGTCTGTTGTTAAGAAGTGAAAAAATATCATGTTGGACATTAGGATTGGGATGTACAGGTAAAATAAAATTAAGATCCTGGTGTTGATGGGATAGTTCAATAATTGCCTGACATATTTGTTTAATCTGTTCTCCAAAATTTTCCCGACGATGAGCGGTGACAATGATGATATTAGACCACTGTTGGAATGAGTTGGTGTCTGGAATAGAATCGAGCACCCAATAAAGCGTG
The DNA here is from genome assembly GCF_001467535.1 of Legionella worsleiensis. Taxonomy (GTDB): domain Bacteria; phylum Pseudomonadota; class Gammaproteobacteria; order Legionellales; family Legionellaceae; genus Legionella; species Legionella worsleiensis. The sequence continues at coordinate 153,190 of NZ_LNZC01000002.1, read as the reverse complement.
TCTATCACTGGATTTCCAGAAACAATAATGTGAGCGGGATCTATGTTTTCTCGGATTAGGTTGTTCTTTTCTATTTCTGTAGGAGCAAAATGCCAGGTAGCCAAGGGGGCGGTGAGTATCCTGTTTATTTCTTCAGGGAAGGGTTCTCTGGAATTATAGGTACGCAATCCTGCCTCAATATGACCAAATGGAATATGGTGGTAAAAAGCAATTAAAGATGTAATAAAAACAGTGCTGGTATCCCCAGCTGCAAGCAGCGCATCAAAGTGATTATTTTTTACCAGAACATCGAGCTGTTTGCACAGGTTGCCCGTTAGCTCACCTAAAGATTGATTGGTTGTCATGCAGTTTAAATCTGCATCGGGTTTTAAATCAAACAGCGCTAACATGTTGTCTAGCAGACTACGGTGTTGCGCTGTGTTAATGAGAAACACATCCGCCCATGATGATTGTTTTAGCCTGGAAATAATGGGCGCCATTTTGATAAGCTCAGGCCTTGTTCCAATAACGCAGCCAATTACCTTCTTTTTTTGTTTGCTCATAAAATACGTCCCTTTGTCTGTCCTGACTTTAACTATAGTTTATTCCTGCTTTTTATCATGCACCACCTGCGATGATTTTTACAGTCCCTTTGTTATTTGTCTGGTTTGGAGTGAACACCTGGTCAGTATTTTCATAATATCCATAGCGTTATTAGAAACGCTAATTATAATATTAAATATTTTTAATTTTACTTATATCAGTTTATCTAATATATTTCAGCTGTGGCAAAATAATTTCTAATGGGGATTAATGTGAGTAATGTGTATTTAATTTTTTGTGGCCTGATGCTGGCTTGCCCATTTTTTGCGCTTTTCTTGTGCTCTGTTTTGACTCTGTCGAGCCAAATTGCGGCTCGATGTGCCGGATATTTAATGGGTGCAGGATTTTTGGTCGGAGTTGGATTGCTGTCTTATATCTCCTGGTTCAATGATTCTGTAACCAGTTTATTCATTACCATTAATCCGTTGAACGTGTTATTGAGTTGTCTGGTTTTGTTGGTTAGTTTTATTGTGCATCGATTTTCTTTGCGATACATGCACGGTGACAGACTCTACAGACGTTTTTTTCTTCTTTTGTCCGCATTGACCTTAACAGTACTGCTTATGGTTCTTGCTGATAATCTGTATTTATTTTGGGGTTCCTGGACATTGTCCAATGCGTTTCTTGTCATGCTGATGGTTCACAAAAAAGAGTGGATTGCATCCAGACAATCTGGTTTGTTAGCTTTTTATACCTTGGGATTAGGCAGTATTTTGTTACTGGTTGGGTTGATTTTATTGGCTGTAAGTGATGCTACATGTTCTTTAGACGTTGTGAATCAGCTAAAAACAGATCACATTTTCCTCCATTCTGTTTCATTAGGTCTCATTGTGGTTGCGGCACTCACCCAGTGTGGTTTGTTTCCTTTTCATCGTTGGCTCATCAGTTCCTTGAATTCGCCAACCCCTGTCTCTGCTTTAATGCATGCCGGACTGGTCAATGGTGGTGGTATTCTTCTGGTTAAATTCGCTCCCTTAATGATGGCGCAACAGGGATTGTTATATGTTCTTTTTATCGTGGGAGCAGTTTCAGCAATCTTGGGTACCGTTTGGAAATTAATGCAGCATGACATTAAACGAATGTTGGCGTGTTCTACCATGGCGCAAATGGGTTTTATGATGATGCAGTGCGGTGTGGGTTTATTTGCTGCGGCTATTGCCCATTTGTGCTGGCATGGTTTGTTTAAAGCGTATCAGTTTTTAAGTTCAGGTTCGGCAGTGAAACAGCAGAAATCAGCGGTCGTTGAGCTGCCTGCTTCTTTTATGATGGTCGTTATTTCTTTTGTTGGAGGTCTTTTGGCTATGTCTACTTTTGCCTGGGCAACCAACAAGTCTTTTACGATTTTTGATGCCAGCACTTTTGTTCTCTTTTTTGCCTTTATTGCTGGCTCGCAGCTGATGCTCACCTGGATTCGCACCTACCGAACTCTTTTTAGTGGAGTTACTGGATTAGTGCTTGCTGCACTTTCAGGGTTGATGTATGGCATGAGCATTCATTTGGTTGAATGCTTAATTCCAGGCATATCGACACTGCAAGCGCCACAGCTTTCAACCGTTCATTGGGTCATTATGAGTTTGTTTGGGTTTTTATGGTTAGCATTTAACTTCGGGCTGTATCAAAAATCAGGTCAATCAAAATTAGGATGCTGGCTTTATATGACTTTATTTAATTCAAGCCAGCCCTCTGCAAAAACGGTGACTGCTTTGCGCAGCGATTACAACTACTAAACGCATTAAGGAGAGTTTTTATGACCAGTGCAAAAATGTTAACGAGACGAGATAAATCTGAGACTGAAGTTAAAAAAACAGGAGCAACCCGGCATCAGGTTAAAACTACAGCTATTGAAATACAGGCTCTGGTGCACAATGCGGCCAAGAACATCGCCCCTGTTTGGCCTCTCGAAACGTTTATTGCGTGTAATCCATTGCAAGGCTTTGAATCACAATCTTTTGCAGATGCACTTGCTCAAGGCCAGTTCAGACGTCAAAGTGCTGAACGAAATCCTGGATTGGAAGACGTTAATCTGCAAATGATTAAATGGTGTGGTGGTTTTTTTGATGCAGGGCAGGGCAGTATTGATATGCCCTATCGTGACAAAGGCTTTTATTATGGTTTTTTAAAATTAGCGGCTTTTGACAAGCAGTTGCATCAAAATAAAAAAGAAGCGAAACAATGGCTCCAACAACTTCCTGAATCCGCAGAAGAGGCCATCAAAATCTGTCTGTTGCGGCTTAATGTGGTTTCGGGTCAAGAAGAAGTCTTTTTGTCACAAACATTGCGCTATCTTCCGGGTTGGGCGGGCTTTGTAAAATGGAAAACCGATTGGCAAAATGTAAAAAGACCACAAGAAAAACAAGTGACTCTTGCTGATTTTCTTGCCGTTCGCCTGGTTATTACCTGTTTGCTTTGGCCTGATGCAGCTAAAGAAAAAAAAAGTCACGCAGAAAATGGTTCTTTGGTGCAAAAAATCCTGGCGCAGTTACAACATAACGAGGCATCTTACAGGGAAAAATTATTAAACGTACTTTTGCCCGAGATAAAGAACGTCGGCGCACGTATTCCTCGCCAACAGGCTCAGTTAGTCTTTTGTATTGATGTTCGCTCTGAGCCATTTCGCAGAGCTGTAGAGTCTCTAGGACAATACGAAACATTGGGTTTTGCCGGATTTTTCGGTCTTCCTGTGCGTATTGATGAATTTGATAGTGATAAAAATAAGGAATGTTGTCCCGTTTTGTTAAAACCCAAATACTCCGTTAAAGAAATGCCCGCTGCAGCAAATAAGGATGATTTCGAGCGTTATCAGCGAGGAAAGGCATTTATAGGTGGGTGTAAAAATCTGTATACCCAGCTAAAGCAAAATATTTCAACTCCCTTTGCTTTGGTAGAATCCTTGGGACTTTGGTGTGGTTTGACTATGGCTCTAAAATCGCTATCGCCAACATTAAGTACCCGATCATTATCAGCCATCAACAGATGGTTCAAACCGGCTGTGCCAACCAAAGTGGCTTTTGAATTATGTGAAACCGATAAGGAGCAGGGTTTGTCCTTGCAAGAGCAAATTAATTACGCTGAAACGGTGCTGCGCTTAATGGGGCTGACATCTGGATTTGCCAAACTTATCATCCTGTGCGGGCACGGAAGCAGTACTGAAAATAATCCCTATGCTTCAGCCCTGGATTGTGGTGCATGTGGTGGAAATCATGGCGGCATCAATGCTCGATTACTGGCTTCTATTCTCAACAAACCAGAGGTGCGCAGGGGATTGGAAGACTGTGGAATGCACATTCCTTTGGATACAGTGTTTTATGGGGCGCTGCATAATACCACAACAGACGCAGTTGAACTTTATGCCGATGGTGTAACAAAAACGGTTTATCCAGAGCTGTTAGCTCAGTTACAAGAGGATTTAAAGACGGCACGTTGGATAACCAACAGGGAGCGTGGCGATAAGTTAAACAGTGATGCGCCTTGTGAAGACATTTTACGCAGAAGTATGGATTGGTCTGAAACACGACCTGAATGGGGTTTGGCACGCAATGCGGCGTTTATTGTTGCTCCCAGATCATTGACTAAAAACGTCAGCCTGGATGGCCGTTGTTTCTTGCACTCTTATCGTTTTGATGAAGACAGTGAAGGAACTCTACTTGAGACGATTTTAACCGCTCCTATGGTCGTAGCCGAGTGGATTAATACCCAATATTTGTTTTCTACCCTTGATAATGTGGCTTTTGGCAGCGGCAGTAAAGTGACTCATAATGTGGTTGGAACTGTTGGCGTGATGCAGGGCAATGGTAGTGACCTGATGCACGGGCTTCCCCTGCAATCAGTAATGAGTAGCGATACAGTTGCCTATCATCAACCGCAGCGCTTGCAAACTGTAGTTTATGCTCCCAAAGAGCTGGTTTATCAGGTCGTTAAAAAACATTCCATTTTGACCACTTTATTTTTAAATCAATGGGTCTTTTTGTTGGTGATAGATCCCAATGATCAGGGGGTTTATCAGTTGAGTCCGGCAGGCGAATGGCATTTGGTCAATTAGTATTGGGGAGAGAAGAATGAGTATTGTCAAAGTTCAAGAACGAAAAGACATAGGAATCAATTTACATCCTATGAAAAAAATTGAGATTATTGTCGCTGGCGATCAGGAGCATTTTATTACTTCCATGATGGAAGAGGCCTGTATTAGCGGATTTACGCTGATACGTAATATCTCGGGTAAAGGGCATCATGGTTTTCATGAGGGCAAGGTGATGTTCAACGAGAAATCTTCTTTGATTTTATTTATTGCTGTAGCACCTGAAGAAGAGATAGCTACTTTGGCTTTGGGAATGAAAACCTTGTTTCAGAATCAGTCTGGCGTTATGTTTGTCTCTGATGTTTCGGTTGCCAGGCTTGATTATTTTCATACGATGAATACGTGATCATGTATTATAAAAATCATTGTGTTTTATTAGCATCAAAACATCAAAAAGAGCAGGCAATCGCCCCGCCATTTGAGAAGGTTTTATCTTGTTCCTTAGAAGTGCTTGAATTTGATACCGATCAGTTTGGTACGTTTACAGGGGAGATTCCTCGGGTTCTAAGCCCTTATGAAACCTGTTTGCTTAAAGCCAAATCAGCAGCAGAACAGCACGGTTTTTCTTGTTCTGTTGCCTCTGAGGGAAGTTTTGGGCCTCATCCCTTATTACCTTTTATTGCCAGTGCTCAGGAAATAATGGTGTTTGTTGATAGGGAGCATGACTGGGTTATTGCTGAGCAATTAGTCAGTCAAAAAACAAATTACGCAATGCAAACGATTAATCAGAAAACCGATATTGAGCCTTTCTTGCATCAGGTTCAGTTTCCATCGCATGGATTAATCGTTCAGTTACAGTCTGACAAGCGTGTGCTTGCGAAAGGAATTAAAGACAGAGATCTCTTGTTTCACCATTTGACGGCAGGTTTTCAACATGATGATGAGCTTATTGTAACCACCGATATGCGGGCTATGATGAATCCTCTGAGAATGGAAGTCATAGGCGAACTGGCAAATAAACTAGCCTTAAGGATTGCTTGTGTTTGTACTCAATGCTCCAGTCCTGGATTTGGGTTTAAATCCACACATGGTGCACTTCCTTGTGCTTGTTGTGGATCTGCAAGTTCATTTTATGCTCAAGAGGTGTGGGGATGCATTACTTGTGATCATCAAGAGTACAAGATGCGAAAAGACCAGTTGCTTGAAGCCGATCCGGCTTACTGCAACTATTGTAATCCTTAGCGTTTTTTCTTTGCGCCCAGTGCTGTTAAGCGGGTTCGTGATGGGTTATGATGCCATTTTTTTTAAAAGAAGCACTTATGAAGAAAGGTTTGTTACTAATTAATCTGGGTACCCCAGATTCAACAAATAGTTCCGACATCAAGCGTTATTTGCGCCAATTTCTGACTGATGGGCGTGTCATTGATTTGCCGGCGCTGCTGCGTTATTTTTTGGTTTATGGATTAATCGTGCCGTTCAGATCCAAAAATACCGCCCATGCGTATCAATCAATATGGACCCCTCTAGGGTCTCCTTTGAAAGTATACAGCCAGGATTTAGCAAAGGTAATGCAACAGATTTTGGGCGATGAGTACACGGTGGCTTTGGGCATGCGTTATGGCAATCCATCTATAGAGCAGGCTCTTGGCGAATTAGCCTCATGTCAGGACATTACCGTTTTACCCCTCTACCCCCAGTATTCATCAGCTGCTACAGGTTCTTCCATAGAAGAAGTGATGCGTATTTTAGCTGCAAAGCAAGTGATTCCTTCACTGCGCATTATTCGTGATTTTTATAATCATCCGGCATTCATTACCTCCCAAGCGGCAATGGTTCAGGAGCATTTAACCAGTCAGCATCATGTTTTATTCAGTTATCATGGAATCCCTGAGCGCCATATTCTCAAAGGTGGATGCCAATCTGTATGTTCGCAAAATTGCCCATCAATAAACACCAATAATCAGGGTTGTTATCGGGCACAGTGTTATGCAACCAGTCTTTTGTTGGCACAGCAATTAAATTTAAACCCGGGTCAATACACCACATCATTTCAGTCACGATTGGGGAAAACGCCCTGGATAAAACCTTATACCGATGAGGTGTTGTCTGAACTAATCAAGCAAGGAGTTCAACATCTTATTGTGGCGTGTCCCTCCTTTACGGTAGATTGTCTGGAAACTTTGGAAGAGATAGGGATGCGCCTTAAAGAACAATGGATGCAACTCGGTGGCAAGGAATTTATTCTGGTTCCTTGTTTAAATGCCAATCCTCAATGGGCCAAAGCGTTGATTGACCTGATTCAATAACATCGTTTTCTTATTCTAAAAAGGCCTCTGTGAAGAGGCTCAGTTATTAAATAACAGACAAGCCTCTGATTGGTTTATCTCACAGAGGAACTGGCGCTGCTTGAGTCTGATCCTGGATTTGAGTAGGTTAATCTATCGTTTTGCTCATCAGGATTTAATAAAGACATTCCCGATTCCTCTCTTAGAGTCGATCTCAGTACTGTGTTGAGCATGTCATCAATTCCCCCGGCATCATCACTTGTTCTCTCAGATGGGTGGGTAAAAAATCGAGGGAATTCACGGGGTAATGCGGTTTTTATAAAGCTATTGTTGATTAATAACTCAAGATAACTGAGGAGATCCAGAGTTTCTTCATAGGCTTCTAAAACTCCTTTAATGAGATCTGTCTGTGACGCACTATGAGGCGTTGGCGTGGTGTGTTGCCTCGCTTCTATCAGGGCTTTTTTGAATTCAGGCAAAGTACCCCAACATCCTTGCTCATAAAATTCTCGGCCAAAATTACGCCTGATTTTTTTTTCTATTTTTGCTGTATTACTTAATTCAATACCATCAAGAGCGTTTAGTGAGGCAATCCAGAACATTTGCGCAGTCGCTCCTCTTTGTCCTGAAAGGGGCTGAACGGCCAATTCAATTAGTTGATGTAATAAATGATGGTCTCGTCCTTCATCTTTTCGCAAATCAATTCCATGTTCTTCTCGTGTTTCATGAAGGGCGGTTACTAGAGGATGTTCTATAAAAACATTAAAGTCATTTTCAATTAAACGACTCACCATCTGTTGATAAACCTGATCGCGAAACAGCGTTCCAACAAATTCCTGGACGCATTCATACCCCAGATCTGGAACTGGTTTTCCAACCTCAAGAGCTAAATGCTTTTCTCCTTTAGTGACCAGAATGTCCTGGATTCCGGCAGGTAAAGTAATTGTAACGGGTCCAACCCGGTTGGATTTAACGCAACCCCAAAGAATGTCGCTACCTTGACGAGTGTAAGGCAAAATACCGCAACGCATGGTGGGGACGGGATACAGTCCCTGTTCATTTTTTACTAGAGGTATAGGAGCATATTCTGAGGTACGATGAAGCTTTATGGTTTTGGGCATGTTTTCTCTTCCTCTTCTTAAGATAAAAAATTTTAGAGAGCAACATCCCTATCACCAATACAGATTTAGTGGTTTCATTTGGAACAATTTATTTTGGCATAAAGCAAAAAATGAGCATAGAGTAACATGATTTCTGCGGAATTAAAATTGTATTTTTTGTTCTAATTTTTATCATTTTTATCGACCTTAAGCTGGTAAAGCCTGGTGACATTGAAACAGCCCATCGCTGTTTATTCTCAACATAAAGAAAGCCCCTCATTATGTTAGTGTAAGTAGTTTGCCCATTTTTTGGTAAAATAATTAGCACTATTCTGGTGATGAATCTTCAATTAAGGATAAAAAAAGAGCAGCAAATATATTTAATATACACAAACTGTGGTATAGTACACCATTTTTTTTTGAATGGTTGATCTAAAAATGAAAAGATTGCTTGATGCGGTTAGGTCGGGGACGTTGGATGACGTCAAAGCATGCATAGATAAAGGCGCCGATATAGACTGTACGGATTTAAGCGGAAATACGCCGTTGATGCTTGCTGTTTTACGTCAGCATGTTGTTATTGTTCGTTATTTACTTACAAAAAAACCTGAACTGTTTAAAGGCAATAATAACCAGGAAATACCGATATCTGCTGCCATAGGAAAAGACGAACGCATTATTCGCATGCTGGTTACTCAACACGCAAGGGTTGAGCATTTGGCTGAAATCAACCGCACTGATTCTAAAGAGATTATCATCAACAAGCTGATTACAACCTTACTTTATAAAAGTAAACGTAATGGTTGGGATGATCAACATTGTATTAACCTACGGTATTACATCACTGCACTGGACTCTTCGTTTGAAGATATGAATGAAAAACAATACGAATCATACATTCGAACACAAGAGACAAAGCACCGTGATTTTTTTGGTTCCTGGTTATCGGACGATTCGGACTCAGAAGAGGAAAGGGAATTTCTTGCTCAACCAGCGAAAGACAGAGAGGACGCATTATCTGAGGCCCGGACTTATCAAGAGCATGCGCAGCGTAAGAGTCTTTTTTACCGGAAAAAAAACAAGAACAAGCAGCGTGGCGATTTAAAACATATCAGCGAAGCGTCACGTGTGTTCGAACTCGGAGAGCGAATGCAGGTTCATCATCCTCGGTCAGTGGATATGGATGATGTAAGGCGCGATCTCGATAGGCTTAACGAACTTATAAAAGCAGGAGCCTCAATAAAAGAAGCACAAAAAGCGGTAGTAACACAATTTAGAGTAGCGCAATATAGAGGTATCACTTATTTAACGTCCAAATGGAACAAGCCTGCTCGTGAAGGCCACAGAAAGGCCGATGAGCTTGGGCAACCACAGTACAGTACTTCAGTCTATAAGGCTGCTCGTATTGATATTTTTAGAGATTATGCACGGGGAAGGCGTTCTCTTGATGATCCAGATACTCTTAAAAGAGTAACCCGAATAGCCAATACCCTGCGTGAATTGTTATTAACTTTTCGTGAACCCCGTCCGATTACATGGAAGGGCTACAGCTACTCGACTTATGCGTATTTTTTACAAAATCTTTATACTCAAGCCTACGATAAATTTCATCTATTCATTTCGCAAGATCCCATGCTCAGCGAGATGCTCATTAACGATGCCAACCCATTTCTTTCTACTGGTGCTGTACCGCATCATGCCGATAAATATGCCTACGGTGCCAAGCCCTATAAAGGCCATAAAGACGAACGGCTTAGACCACGGTGGAATAAATCCGGTAGGGCCGAGCGCCCATATTCTGGCGCAGTTTATGTCTCCTTGCATCCACTGACAGATTTTGATGTAGACGGTCCTTTACATATTCCAACATTAACCTGGGATGCTGAAATTCGGCTCAGTAATGAATTGAATATTATTCCTGAAAAGGAGTCTTGTTTTCCTTCCTTTTTACAGGAAGGACGGGTTGTTCATAAACATATCGCAAAATATCCGTCATTTTCAGGGCCATACAAGCAAATTTATTTGGCAAAATACGGGATTGATGAAGCGCTTTACACTTCGTTACAGCAGATGTTAGAAGATGCTGCACCTCATACTGATGAAATGGTTGCTTTTAAACAGACTTTGGGTGAATGGTTGTGTGGATTTCATGAAGTACGCCTAATCGAAATAGCTCGTAAGAAAGCCGAAGAAGAGGACTGTGTTTTGATTTATCAAGGGATAGGAAAAAGCTTTACTTTGACCCCGCCTACTGATTCACCTCATTGTAATACCAGTGCGAATACCGATGCAGTTAAAGCACCAATCAAACAAAGAGAGAGGTTCCGTAAATTAATTGCTCGAGGCACTGGCGAAAAGATTTCTCGCCTGACCAATCCAAGAGACTATAACCAACTGTTTAAAAAACTTGACCCTGCATTACTGGACTCTCACGGATTAAGTAGTGTCCATGAAGATCATAATGAGATGCTCTCATTACCCATGGCATTTGCGCTTAATGCTTTGAAGCACAAACGCTATTTCGCTTTGGACTACATGTTGCGTAACCCGTATTTTAGCAAATGTTTAAATAGCCCGTATCATTCTGTGAATACTGACAGGCTTTTAGGTGCATCTTTGGTTCATTTGGCATTAGAGAATAGAGATGAAAAGGCGATGAGGCTTTTCATGCGATACGATACTTTGCGGTTTTGGATGTGTAATCAATCGGTTATACATCGTTTTGCAACGGAAAAAACCTACGAAAAAATATCACCTCTTGCATTAGCGATTATTAACAATCAACTAAGCATGGTTGGTTTAATGTTAGCCAGTAAGCGATTCAACCTGAAAGAAAAGGTATCTTGTGTGAGTGAACGAACTTTTGTTGCAGCCCAGGATGATAATTTTGTTGCTTTGTGTTCTGATGATAGTGAATACGAGGATGTAGCAGAAGAATCCTCTTGTCTGGAGTTGGAAACCATCTCAAAAACATCAAAAGCCAGTTTAGTGCAATTAGCTATTGAGTACGCAAATCCTATAGTGGTGGTGATGCTTTTGATTGCCAAAGCCCCGGATGCAGTTAAGGGACGACATCAAGAGCAGGAGTTGAAAAAAGCCAGACAAACGCAACTGATGTTGTTTTTTTCAAGATTACCTAAAAACGAGGAATCTTTGTTCACTGATTCTCAATGTTTTAGAGAGCTTGGCTTGAGGAATTGATGAGTCGCTTGCCAACCCTTAGCGAATCACTAATAATGAACCTAGAGAATAAACTCAAGGATTGCATCATGAACAAGAAGTTCCTGAAAATAATAACTACGGTTTTGTGTTCGTTATTTTTATCAAGTGAAATGCCTGCGGGTTATGCGTGCACACGTGCCGTGTATTTAGGCTCTGATAATTTGGTTATTACTGGCCGTTCTATGGATTGGAAGGAAAGCATGCAGTCCAGTATCTGGGTTTTGCCAAGGGGTATGAAACGCAGTGGGCTGGCAGGAGCCGGCTCACCCGAGTGGACATCAAAATACGGCTCAGTAGTGACCTCTATTTATAATTTTGCAACAGCTGATGGAATGAATGAGCGAGGATTGGTGACCAACATGCTGTATTTGGCAGAGTCGGACTATGGAGGTGCCAAAGAGGGGCATCCTCCTTTGTCAGTGAGTATTTGGGGGCAATATGTGTTGGATAATTTTGCGACGGTTAATGAAGCCGTAGAGTCCATGTCCCAAAATACCTTCCAGATTATTGCGCCTAACCTGCCTGATGGAACAGCCAGTACGGTTCATTTGTCCTTATCGGATGCAAGCGGTGATTCTGCTATTTTTGAATACATTAAAGGCGAACTGGTTATTCATCATGGCCGTCAATATCAGGTAATGACCAATTCCCCCGCCTACAGTAAACAATTAGCAATCAATGAATATTGGCAGGATGTTAATGGTTCGGTGTTTTTACCGGGAACAATGAGAGCCGCCGACCGATTTGCCAGAGCTTCATATTTGATTCAGTCTATTCCAAAACAAGTGGATAAAAATTACATTCAGAGCGTGCCTGAACAAGCGTATACTTATCAAGCAGTTGCTGGCGTTTTAGGTGTTATACGCTCAGTCTCTGTTCCTTTGGGTATTGCCGATCCGGGAAAACCTAATCTTGCTTCAACTATTTGGCGTACTGTAGCTGATCAAAAAAATCGTGTTTATTACTTCGACTCTTCAACTTATCCCAATATTTTTTGGGTTAATTTAAACAAAATCAACTTTGCTTCAAATGCTCCCGTGCTTAGCCTTGCAGTTGAAGAGGGTGTTTTTTACGCTGGAGAAGTATCCAAGCTGCTAAAACCCACCCAACCTTTTAAATTCTTGCCTGCCCAATAAACCATGTTAAATCGTTTGGGCTAATAGACAGTTTGGCTTAAGGCTTAGTTATGGTTTCTCTGGAATATTCCCGGAGCAAAGCCCGGCAAGCCTTACCCGAGCTATACTGTGCTTATTTGTTCCTCACTTAATAATTCTTTAATACATTTTGATGTATTATATCATGAGTATTTTTTGTCTATACTGAATTTGAATGGCCCACCTTTTTTGAAGAGGATTTAATAATGTGGAAATGGCTTAAGCAACAATTCACTAAAATCAAGAATTTTTTTGTAGCTCTGTTTCGACGAGAAGATCCTGTGGATGTCTCTGCAGCGAGTGACGCCTCTGTGTCTGAAGGCGGCACTGCGCAACAAGATAGCCCTGATGCAGCTCAAGATAGCCAACAAAACCATTCATCAAGAACTATAAACAAAGCGCTCGGTGAGGCTAACAATCCCATTATTCAACTTAAAAAAAACATGTTAACTAATGTTGAAGATGCAAAAAAATTGTTGCTAAGAACTGATTTAAAGGATCATTTGAGCCCCGAGGAATTATGCGAATTAATTCACACGCATCGCTCCAGCTTAGACATAAACTTTATTGAATACCGTCTTTATGCAAATAAGATTTCATTATTAGAACTTGCTCACCATTCAGCAAAAAACGCATTGTTGTTATTAAAGAGTCGTTTTTTAATTTTATTTAAGGCGGATGAGTTAGCACGTATTTATGATACCCATGCTCAGGATCAGAATTTTTATTCTGCTCTTATTGAATCAAGCAAGAACAATACACAATATCCCAATCAATCGTATATACCCCCAGTCTCCTTTATTTTAGATACTGCGCGCATAGAAAAGAATTCTATTCAGGTCATTAAAATCATTGAACAAAATCCTATCCTTAGAGATTTATCAGGCTTGAGATTAAATCCAAAACCGGAAAAAGTAAATTATCATGGAGCTGGTAACTTTTCTGTGCCTGAAAGTGCCGCTGTGCAGCAACATAGAGCCAGTGCTGATGCGGCGCCAGGTGAGGCTTCCGATCCCATTAGTCAACTGAAACAAAATATGTTTACCAATGTTAGAGATGCTGCAAAATTATTCCAACGAACTGACTTAAAGAAGCATTTGACACCGGAACAACTGTGCGAGTTAATATACATGCACCGCAGAAATTTAGACCCACGCTTTATTCAACAAAGCCTTAAAAATAACCAAGTTTCATTTTTAGAGCTTGCTCAAAATTCAGCAAAAAACGCATTATTGTTATTAAAGAGTCGTTTTTTGCGTGTATTCAGGGCAGATGAATTAGCACGTATTTATTATACGCATAGACATGATCAGGATTTTTATTCTGCACTGGTTGTAAAAAGAGCGCCTGAAATGAGCTATCCTGATGCAGAACACATACCGCCTGTTTCTTATATTTTAATTAATGCGCACAAAGAAAAAAAACTGGAAACTGTTTTTAATATTATTCGACAAAGTGCTACCCTTTTGTTCATTTTTTATAATGAGTGCAATCAACAACCAAATAATAAACCCCGTCAGGCAGCTGCAGAAGTACCCAAAATAAATCCTTATGCAGTTTTGGGCTTAAAAAGAGATGCAGATGATAAGGCGATAAAAAAAGCATTTCGTGAACAAGCTCGTTTGTTTCATCCAGATAAATGTGAATCTGTAGCTGGTAACCGCTTCAAAGCTGCTAATGAAGCGTATCAGTGTTTAATGGATCCTGAAAAAAGACGGGCTTGGGATGAAGCACACCCAGAAGAAACATCAGCACCTTCTGTCAGACGCTGAGGTAGAAATTAAAAAAAATCAGTGATGGACGCACCGATATGGGTGAACTACATCACATACAAAGAATAAGGGCACAAGCAGTGCCCTTATTCTTTGTATCCGCCTTGTAAAACAGTTTGAGCTGCTTTATCTAAAGCGTGGTGAGGGTGATGAGAAAGGAGATGACTCTAGTCTATCCAATTGTTCGACAATAAGCGCCAATGCAAATAATTTATCAACAGTACGCTCCATAATCGGCGCATAATTGGTTCTAATAAAAATATGCTCAGACACGTTATTTTGAGGCTTGATATGACGGGATGAAAATTCAAAATCGATGTTAGTACTGGATTTGAATATCTGGTGTTCAAGCTGAGATTCTTTGTTAAATACTCGGAGCAATTTTTGAAAAAATTGCTCCAGTGGTGATGGTGTAACAAAAACAAATTGAGGAATACTTTTTTCCTCCATGGGCTTGAAGGTTTTTGCTGCATCTAAAGAATTAAAAAAGAAATATTCGGCCGGGAATGGGGGAGTAGGTCTATAAAAATTGTATTTGTTATTGGTTTTTTGAAAAGAATGAGTTTTGGATTCTTGTGTTTGCGTTTTGGGGAAATCGTATTGTCGGTTTTGCTGTGATGGTCTTTGTCGTTGTTGTTGTTGTTGTTGTTGTTGTTGCGATGCTTGTGCGGATGCCTGGGATTCAATACGAACCCCCTTCTCGTCAATTCTGCCTTCATCATATTCTTTGCGTTTTGTTGCATCCTTTAAAATTTGATAGGCATTATTCAATTCCTTAAATTTTTGTTCAGCTTCTTGCTTATTTTCAGTATTTTTATCGGGGTGCAAACGAAGTGCCATTTTTCTGTAAGCCTTGGCAATTTCAGCTCCGCTGATGTTTTCATCAGTAATTTCCAGTATTTCATAGAGTTTTTTTGGCATAACCTTCCCCTGTTTGTAGATTTACAAAGAAACGATCTTAAATAATCAATTAGTAAAAACATAATACAAAAAGGTGCTTATATCAAGCATTTTGATTTTTATTTGATCTTTTGCGCCTGTATACGTTGCTACAATAAATCCAAAACAATTTTTTAAAATGGGGGATGATTTTTCTTTAAACAGGATATCCCCACTAAAAACCGGGTCAGAGAACCCGCTAGTTCAGTGGTTTTTTGTCAGACATGAAGAATTTTTTTAGATGTTTTATTTCCTATAGACCGTTGGGTCTTTGATTCCTGCGTCGATAAACCCTTTTTTTCTGAAAGAACAACTATCGCATGTTCCACAAGCAGCTCCGGTGTCTGGATCAGCATTATAACAGGATACTGTCATAGCATAATCAACACCATTTTTTATTCCAAGCTCTATAGTTTGAGCTTTAGTTAGGTATAAAAGAGGGGTGTGGATGGATATTTTCTTGCCTTCAACTCCATCCTTAGTCGCCAAATTAGCCAGTTTTTCAAAGGCTGAAATATACTCAGGTCGGCAATCCGGGTATCCTGAATAATCAATAAAACTAACTCCAAGAAAAATGTCATGAGCGCCTATGCTTTCAGCGTATCCAAGTGCAATAGAGAGAAATATAGTATTTCTCGCCGGTACGTAGGTGACAGGAATAGTATTTGAGTTATTTTCCAAAAAATCAGGCACATGAACATCATCTCTTGTTAAAGCCGAACTGCCAAACATATCGTTGGGTAGGGTGATAATTTTATGTTCCTTAACTTTAAAATATTCGGCTATTTTTTGAGAGGCATTTAATTCGGCAGCATGCCGTTGTCCATAGTAAAAGCTTATTGGATGGCATTCATAACCATTATTTTTTGCATAGGCAAGAACAGTTGTTGAATCTAATCCACCGGAAAATAATAAAACTGCTTTTTTCATAAATTATACCCTTTAATAATCCCAATATTTTGATTCATTATACTTGATGTAGGTTGAATCGAAACAAAACAGGTTAAATTGTGTATTTCTACGGTCAATATGAATACAGTTGATATGAGGTTGTTATTATTATTGATTCATCACCTCTCTTCTGAGCATGGCTTTTGTCTCAGGATCTTAAGTTGGCCCTGTCTTGACTTTTGATCCAGTATTTTCTGTTTAAAACGCCTTGAGCGACGCTTCTTTTGCCGTTTTAGTTTTTCTAGTCTTTGCTGTGCCCGGCTTTTTTCATCGCTGACCATTGCATGGATTTTTTCACAGAGACGCATTCTCGCAAAATAACGATTACCCTCACGGCTCCTGGACTCCTGACATTTTATTTCAATGCCAGACGGAATATGCTTCAAGTAAACCGTCGAAGCCGTTTTATGTAGTTTTTGCCCCCCCTTACCACTACCTATAATAAATTTTTCAACAACATCACTCTCGTAAATACATAATTTTTCCATCCACTCTACTAACTTATTTTGTTTATCGCTATTTACCATCGGGAAGGCTCAAATTGTTGAAGTAATTTCTTTATTCTTAAGTCTATCAATTAAATTACAGAATGGAAGTACGAATAGATGGCAATAAAAGACGGTAAGAGCCAGGAAATATTAACAACCTGAGGGTTGAGTTATGTCCTTGAGGTACTGGAAGTGTCGCCGTTTAAATCAACGTATTTAATCGATTTAAGTTGCCGAATCAGATATTTTTAAAGTGATATTAAAAATTGTATTTGACTCGAATAGTTTTTATTGATTAATATGGCGTCGGAATGGAAACTATGGAGTTGTATCATGATGAAAAAAAATAAAAACCAACCAACAAAACTAATGGAATACTTTCCCTCTTTTAATCTAAGACATCAAGTTTTATTCCTTACACTTTTTTTACTTTACTTAATTTATTCAGATTATTTTTAAAAGGTTATTTTGCTTTTAAATTTTTTAGAATGATGTGATGGATTTTGTAAAGGATTATCTCGTGAATAAAACGTTGTTATTTTTTGTTATTTTTTTTATTAATTCCTCAGTGTCTTATGCTCGACCGCAAGTGCAGATGATGTTTACGGCTAGTCCACCATCGACTGTTTTTTTGGGGGAAACGGTGCGAATTCCAATGCAAATGGATTGGTGGGCATCAGTCAAGATTTCATTGCATAATGGGCAATGGACTTTACCAGCAGGTGTTAGCATCGAATACATTACTGGATATTGCCCCACATTAATGAGCAGTATAATTTTAAATTATCCTTATACCTGTTACTTTAACATAGTTATTTCGGGTAATTCCTTTGGATCAGTTTTTGGACCTCTGGGATTCGATGGTTGCAAATCTTGCTCTGGCATAGAGCATGTGTTTTACACACCGCCTTTTTTAGTTAGAGTAATTCCTCATGCCATATCGATGTCTGCAATTCCAATTCAAGAAGCCACTGCTAATACATATTTTGAATATAACCTTAAATCAGCAGTAAAATTTTATAATGAAAATACTAATGCGGGTTTCCCTCCATATGGCATTATTACACCATCAAAGCTAGATGGATTACGTTTTGATCAGAAAAAATTTTCTATTGTTGGAACACCAACGCACCCAGGTACTTATCTGTTTAAAGTTGGAGCACAAAATACATATGGTACTGCAGCACAAGTAGATTTGAGGATACAAGTTCAAGTTAATGCAAAAGATAAGCCTGTTTTTAAACGAAACCATCCAATTCCAGGTGCCTCTCCTGGTGAAAAATACTCTTTAAATCTTATGGAGTTTATTGAACCACAAGCCG
Organism: Legionella worsleiensis; assembly: GCF_001467535.1. GTDB lineage: Bacteria > Pseudomonadota > Gammaproteobacteria > Legionellales > Legionellaceae > Legionella > Legionella worsleiensis. The sequence continues at coordinate 135,360 of NZ_LNZC01000002.1, read as the reverse complement.
GGTTCATGCAGACCAATCAGATTTCAGTTCGAATTGATGAGAGCAAGAGTTATCCCGAATGGCTAAAAGTTTTAGATGGGGCCTTGCTTGAGGGTATAGTACCTTCAGACCAGGCTGGCAAAGAAGTACAGGTTACACTTGTTGCCTCTTCAAATACCGGGGGAGATTGCTTAGAACCCTTGACGCTCAAAATTCCTGTTGCTCATGATCCAACCAAAAAACCAGTAGTTAATCCGTTTAAATTGGAAAAATTGGCAAGATCAGATATTTATGACGATTTGTCTGGTTTCATTAGCGATCCTGCTCACGATCCTGATCTTAAATTAATTTTAGAGAAGGTCGAGCCCGCAGTAACCTGGCTAAACATGTCTTCGCTTAACCCAATGGTATTGGAAGGCACTGTTCCAGATGATGTTACAGGTCAAAAATATTTACTGACTTTTCGTGCAAGTACTCCTACTGGTGGTAGCTCTGATCCTGTAACTATTCCCTTGCAAATCAGTAAAAATCCACGCAGTGCACCACGGTTTAAATCTGATACGCCCATATTGCCCATGCTTTATTCAGGACAGCCATATATTTATGATTTTACAGCAAATAATGATGTATATCCTGAATATGAACAAATTCCTTATACAATTAAATTTGCTAAAGACTTTACGCCACCAGCCTGGTTGCGTTTAGAAGACAATAGGCTGATTTCAGATTATGTCCCAGAGAATATTAGTCGATTAGTTAATATCAAAGTAGTCATTAAAAATATACCCGGTGGTAAATCTGGAGAAATTCAATTGATATTACGAGCAATGAAATAGCATTTTTTAAAATTTTAGACTTTAGAGCACGTTTGTTAGAACGTGCAGATTAATCGGATAATTTAAAAATTCATATCAGGATGTATTATGACACAAATATTCACCGGAGAAGGGTTGGGTCTGCAAGGTTCCTCATTAGGTCTGGGTGGTTATGGACCAAAAGGTATTGCGGCATTAGGGCAGAGTGGTGAGTCTGTTTACGTCAACGCAGCAAATGGCAATTTGGTTTTGCGCCAATCTGATGGCTTTCTAGCCGATATTGGGTTTGGTCTGGATTTATTCCAAACCTACAATTCGATGGGGGATTCGGGATCAAATTGGCGCTTTAACATGCAATCCAAATTAGAAATCTCAGGTGAACCTAATGTTTCTGGTGCAACTGTCACACGTGTTTCTGAAGACGGTCACACAAGTCGTTTTGTTTATGATGCCAAAAAACAATGCTATATACCAGAAGAGGGCGGGACTGCTCGTCTTACTTACAGTCAAAATGGCTGGATCTATCGTGAGGGAGCACAAAAAACTTCGTGTCATTACAATCTGGAAGGCCAACTAAGTGAAATTTGCGATTTGGATGGCCATAGTGTTGCATTTACTTATGATCACGAGCAATTGATCGGGATAACCGACAGGAGCGGGAAGCAAACCATTACTTGGTCATTTCGGAATGGTTTATTACGTGAAGTAAAAACCATCAGTGATGGAGTTACGGTACATAAGTTGAGTTATGAATACGATGATCAAGGACGGTTACATAAGGTAAGCCGTGATTTAGGTCAGGGAAAGACCTTCTGGATTACTTACAATTATGTTGGCGATTCTAACAGAATCAGTGACATCAAACAGTCCGATGGGACGGCTCTTCACATAGAGTACGATGCTCAAGGCAGAGTAAAAAAGTTGGTTGATGGTGAGGGTCGAATTAGTCTTTACGATTATCAAAAAGGAAAGACAACAGTAACTAATGGTTTGGGTGAGTCCTGGACCTATTATTATGACGAACACAATAAACTGACCGGTATAGATGGGCCTGAGGAATACAGGATCCGTTATTACTATGAAGGAGCTTTATTAAGTTCTATTGTTCAGGGTAATCAGGTCTGGAATTTTCGTTACAACGAAGAAGGTGATTGCGTCTGGATTGAAGAACCATCAGGCCAGGTGACGCAACGAGTTTATGATTCAGCGCATCATGTCATTTCTGAAACCAAATATCAACGCTTTGATGGGAACCATCATCCAGTAAAGCCGCAAACTACCCGATATGTTTATGATGAACGAGGTCATTTACGTTTTACAATCGCAGCCGACGGAACCGTTACTGAACGGCGTTATGATGAAGAAGGACAATTAACCAGTACACGTTGTTATTTACGAACTGGTTATGAAGTGGAATCCATGGGGCAGGATGAGTTACTTGGGATACAGGAATTAGAATTCTGGGTGACCAGACAAAATCCTCAGGACACCAGTTTGATTGATTTTCGCTACGATTGGCGTGGTCAACTTATTGAAGAACTGCATTACGCTCAGGTCGATTCACAAGGGCATGGAATTAATTCCAGCGCAGTCACTACTCGTTGCCGTTACGATGCAGCAGGACGTTTGGTAGAAAAAAGTAATCTTGTTGATGGGGAGTGGTGTATTACTCAATATTTTTATGATGATTTGGGGCGTCTTACTCAAAGCATTGACAATCAAAACCACAGTCAACGTTTTGAATATGATGATGCGCATCAGCGAGTGATTCAAACCGATGCTAATGGGTTACAAACCGTGCGTTTATATGACAGAAGCGGTTTATTGCTTTCAGTCATGCGCTTGGACAGCAGCCATGCTTATGGCAGTACGATTTACAAATATGATGCAGCGGGTCGATTGATTGCAGAAACTGGTGTTGATGGTCTGACTACCTATACATTTTATGATCATCAAGGACGAATTCAGGCTCAAGTGAGTTCCAGCGGTCAGTTGACAGAATTTTTTTATAATGATGAAGGTTTGCTTTTAAAAAAATGTCAGTACGAACAACATGTTTCAACCCTTGGCTGGTTGGAACATATTCCAACTTTTGAATCGATTAAACCAAAATTCAGTTCCAATGATCGCATCACGCAAATTGTTTATAATAAATACAATCAAGTGGCTTATCGCATCGATGCGCAGGGCGCTGTGATTGGTTATGAATACAATGCCCAGGGTCAAGTAGTTGCAACTACTGCTTACGCAAAAAGGCTTTACCCGTTTAGTCCAAATCAATTACTGACTTGGGACAGCATTCACTTGGTTTCAGATGACGCAGATAGAAAAGTTTACTACTACTATAATATACTAGGACAATTAGAAGCCAAGCTTGATGGTGAGGGATATGCCACTGCGTATCATTATGACCGCCAGGGTAATCTGATCGAAACCATCCGTTACATTAACCCGGTAACAAACCAATTTAGTGAGGATTGGTCGCAAGACAAACCGAATGCTTCAGGACGTGATATTCACCTTTACAGCCTTTATGATGCACGCGGACTAAAAGTAGCTGAAATTGATGGTGAAGGATATCTTACTGAATATCGTTATGATTCAAGAGGTTTGCTGCAAGAAAAGTGCTCATACGAAAAAGCAATTGAGCAAAGTATTTTAATTAATGAAACAACGACATTAGAACAAATCCGCCCGCAAGCACAAAATAATGATCATCTTATCACATATCAATACAATGATTTGGGTTTACTAGTTCAAGAAAAAAGCCACACCGGCCTAATAACTACTTATGATTATGATGAAATGGGTCAATTAGTAGTAAAAACCTTAACTGATGAGCAAACCCATCTGGCAAGGCAACAACGCTATCGGTACGATGCTTTGGGGCGTGTTATTCAAAGTCTTAATGAAGTTGGGTGTGCTTTGTTAGAGAAAGGGTATTCCTCTCAAGAGCAAATCGAGTTAATTTGGCAAAAACACAGCAGTTCTTTTGAATACAATAATTCCGGTTTATTGCTGAGTAAAACCAATGCGTTGAAACAGACAACCCGTTATTTTTACGATGAAGCGCAACAACTAAAATATACAGTCAATTCTGATGGTGCAGTGCTGGAAACCGAATACAACTCCTTTGGTCAGGTTGCATCAACCCGGGCATATGGTGCTTATTTAGAAATCAATCCGTCTGAATTAAGTACTGATGAGTTAAGTCAGCATATACAAGCACTAAAAGACGATCGTTATGATGAATACACTAGCTATGAGTACAATACGATTGGCCAGGTAATCGCACAACACAATGGAAAGCGAGGTCAGGTAAGAATTCAATATAATGTTTTTGGTGAAATAGAATTTAACAGTAAACGCATTGACAGCACTAGATCAACTGATGCTGTATTTGAATACGATAAACGAGGTTTGTTAATCCGGCGTATCGATGATGTTGGAGGATTATCAAAGACAAGCGAGTTTCGTTATGATGCTTTTGGTTGGGTCAATTCGAGGATTGATGGAAATCTTAACCAAATCGGATATGAGCTTAACAAACGTGGAGAGCAAATAACCATAACCAATGCCAGTAATCAATCCAAATTGATTAGCTATGACGCCTTTGGGAGAGTTTTAACCGAATCAGATTATTCTTCGTCTAAAATTATAAAAATTTTTAGTTATGATGATAAAAATAAAAGCATTACGTTGTCTAATCCTCACGAAAATACACAGGTAATAACACAATTTAATGCCTTTGGAGATAAGGTTTCAATAAAAGATGCTAATGGTTACGTCACCGATTTTCATTATAACGAACAAGGGCAATTGGCTCGGGTAGATTCTCCAGAAGAGACTTTTAAAGAATATAAGTATGATGAGGTAGGTCATCTAATTTGGCAGCACGATGCAGGTGGACAAGTTATTGAGTACAGTTACGATGCGGCAGGCCATCTTTTGTCAAAAACAATTGATCCCAATCATTTAAAAATAACGACCCTTTATCAATACGATGCCTTGGGCAGACAATTACAAATCACCGATGCAAATGGCGGTATTAAACAATTCGTGTATGACGATCAGGGTAATTTAATAAGGACGTGTGTTGATCCAAGCGGGTTGAATTTAGTCACCGAGTTTACCTATGATGACCGAGGCTTAATCTTAAAGCAAACAGAAATTAATTCACAGGGTGTAAATAAATCCACGGCTTATGAGTGGGATAATTTAGGGCGTCGAACAGCGACTGTAATCGATCCTGACGGCTTAAAATTGACAACGACCTATCAATACGATGCCAATGACAATTTAGTGTGTCAAACTGATGCAAACCAACACAGCACTCACTATGTCTATGATGCATTGAATCGATGCCGTTATCAAATCAATGCTCGTGGCGTAGTTACTGAGCATCTGTATGATTCTAATGGTTATGAAAAAGAAACGGTTGTTTATGCTAATCCTGTATCCCAATTGTCACAATATGATGAAACGACTTTAAAATCTGCTTTAAAAAAAGACGAACAACACGATCACTATCAATTTCGTTTATTTAACACTAATGGTCAAGTTCTTGCCAGTTATGATGCTTTAGGTTACGTTACCACCTATTCTTATGACGGTAATGGAAATCTGATTCATATTCTTCAGTGTGATACTCCTGTTTCCCTTGACGAGATGCGTAAGGGAGGCCGACCTAAATTATCAAATGCTGAGGGAAGAGGAACACATTATGTATTTGATGGATTAAACCAACTTCGTTTTACCTGCAGTACTAACGGATACGTTACGGAATCACGTTATGACAAGAATGGGCAATTAGTCAGCAGTACCAAGTATTTTAAATCATTAATTCTGAAAGATAATGCCAATTATACTTTAGATAATGTGATTCAAAAATTAACCCCGAATCCGCAATACGATCAAACTACTCGTTATACCTACGATAATGCAGGACGTTTGATTGCTGAGCTTAGTGCGGAAGGAATTGCCAAATCGTATCAATACGACAATTTGGGCCATGTCGTTGCCAGTACCATTCATTCTACACGAACGGCGTACAGCAATGGTACGTTCAAAATCATTGCCAGTACAAACGATAGGACCAATCATTTTGTTTATGATGCAGCAGGTCGTGAAGTCTATCGCATCAGCAGTGAGGGTCGGGTAGTTGAGCGTCGCTATGATGGGGTTGGTAATGTGCTTGCTCAATTAACTCATTCAATACCGGTGCAGCTAAGTCAATATAACGAACATGACATTAAAAAGGCCTTGATTCAGGATCACGGGGCTCGAGAGACTGTCTATGAATACGATGCTGTCGGAAGACTTGTCTCTCAAGTCAATGCCGAACATGCTGCTACTTATTACACTTATGATGCTGAAGGTAATGTATTAAGTAAGACTGAAGCCAATAAAGCCGTATGGACTTATCAATATGATGAAGTCAATCAACTTGTAGAAACCCGCTCACCCAGCATCAAAGTCACTACGGCTCGAGGTCAGGAATGGCGATCTGTAGTAACTCGCAACAGTTACGACAGCTTTGGGAATGTCATCGCAGTTATTCGCGATGCTGAAGGTCAAAAGCAAACGGTGCTTTACGAGTTTGATAATAAAAATCAAAAAATTAAAACGCTTTATCCAGATGCCAAAGTGAATTCCTCAACTGCCCAAGCCTCCAGTCAGCGACAAGAATTTACTCAGACTTTAGTTGAAGAAATTCAATATAACGCTTTTGGCGAGGTGATAGCAAGCAGTGATAAAGCCGGTCACTGGAAACATTATGTGTACGATAGCCAAGGATTATTGGCTTATAATATCGATACTCTTGGTGGGATAACGTACTTTCAGTATAACTCTTTGGGACAAGTCGTCAGCAAAACTCTGTATGCTAATCGATTAGAAGCGGGTACAGGTTTTAATTACACCGCAGCTGAAGTAAGTAAGTCATTAATCAGCAGCAGCTCCGACCGGCATGAGTATTATACTTATAATTTAAATAATCAAGTTATAGAGGTTAGCCGCGATCCGGTTCTGATGTATAATCCTATAACTAGGCGTTACGATAAAACAATCAATCCTGCTACAAAAACTCTGTATAATGCCTTTGGTGAAGTTATCAAATCTTCAGTACGAATAAATGAGTCTGAATGGGCGGATACCTATACCTATTACGACAAGGAAGGGCATACTACGGCAGTTGTTGATCCGGAAGGATACCTGACCACATATCAGTATAATGTATTTGGTGACGTTGATACCATGACTGAATATGCTTTGGCAGCTCGTGACTGGAATACCGAACATTTTACTCCGGGTCAAACCAGTACAAAAGACAGAACAGTCACTTATACATATGATGCTTTGGGTCAACTCACCGCTAAAACATTAAAGCAAGTACGTTATGAGCGCTTAAAATCTGGCACTAATTCTTATGAAACACTTACTGGCGATCTCACCACAACCTACAGTTATGATGCGCTTGGTCACTTAACATCGACTACTGATGCAAAGGGCAATACTGCATATTGCTATTATGATGAGTTAGGGCAATTAATAGCCAAGGTAGCTCCTCAGACTCGGGAAGGTCGAGGAGTAACCACTTATTCTTATGATGCCTTAGGGCATCTAGTAGAAACACGACGATGGGCTCAAGGTGCTGGAGAAGCAGATGTGGATCACTTTATATTAAAGGGTGCTTCCAGCCAGGACGTTGTGACGAGACAAGAATACGATAATCTGGGACATCTCATTATCGAAACGGATGGATCAAACCATCAGGTTAATTACAGTTATGATGCTAATGGTAATTTGGCACGCAGTTGGCAGACCTTAAAACAGGTTGACGGTAGCACATTTATTCAAGATAAACGATATAGTTATGATAGTGAAGGCCATTTGTTGCAAACTGCAACCTTTAAAAATTCAGGTGGTTTGCATACTGAAGACACCCAATACAATACTTTTGGCGAAGTAGTAGCTAAAGGCAATAACGGCGAATACAGAACTCATTACGACTATGACCGTCTTGGTCGTGTTTGGCGTTCTAACACCCAGGGGTATTATCAGATTTTTGTTTATGATTTAACTGATAAAGTCACTCAAGTGGTGACTTCCAGTAATATTTTTAGTTCTGAAAAGAATCGATATGGATTAGATTTATCAGATGACTCCTTTGAAAATGCAGATTCTTTTGAAAAAGATCGTTACGAATATGAATTGCAAAGACAGAGCAATATTTACGATAAATCAGGTCGTTTGATAGGCCAAAGAAAAGAGTACAGTGTTAATTCCTCTGAAAAAGAAAGAGAAGTCTATTTACAAAACGCTATTCAATCACAAAGCTTAGATCGATGGGGTAATCTGTTATCTCATACTAATGCTTTGGGGTACGTCACCCGATATGAATACAATGCATTCAACCAGCTGATTCAACAAGAGTTGCCCGAGGTGAGCGTCGTTGATGAGCATGGTGTGGGGCGAAAATTAAAGCCAGTTAATTTATATGCCTATGATGAACTGGGTCAAGCTATAGCTATGATTGATGCGAACGGCCATGCGGTAAGTAAAGAGTATGATGCTCTGGGGCGAGTTATTTTAGAGCTTGATGCCAAGGGAAATAAACGTATTCGTCAGTATAATTTGCTGGAACAATTGACTACCTTGACCAATGAACTGGGAGGGATAACCAGTTACACTTATGATCAATCTAATCGATTAATCGCTGTGCAAACACCTAAAACGTATCAGAAGTATGAATATGATGAAGCCGGTGAATTGATTAAGCAAATTAATGGCGAGAACGAGACGAGCAGTTTTTGGTATGATACTACTGGTAATCAAATAAAGCGCCGGGATACTCGTGGCATGGAAACTTATTACGAATATGATGATGCCGGCCATAAGACTAAAGAAACCGATGCTAACGGACGCAGTCAATCATGGAATTATGATGCTCAGGGGAGGTTAAAGCAGCACACTGATTTAGGTGGGCATGTCACATCTTATGATTATAATTCGAATGGATTATTGCTTGAAGAAACTTCTACCGCTGGAAAACATGTTAAATATCACTATCAAGGTGATGGAGCATTAATTCAATATGTAGATGAAGCACTTCATGAAACGGTAAACTACAGCTATGATGTTGAAGGACAGATGATCAGTAAAGAATCGAGTCGAGGAGATACTCTTGAGGATGGTTGGATAAGAGAAACTGATCATTATGAATATGATGCATTAGGACGACTGGTTCAGGTCAGACGCAGAAATCCAGAGGATATCGACAATCGATTTCCAGATAAAGATCATGCGTTATTGTCCATTGATTATGAATATGATGCGGTAGGAAATATCCGTCATACCCATGTTAGCACCAATTATACAGGATATCATTCAGTAGAGAGTGATGATTATTATCTGTTTGATGAAAACAATCGTTTGACAGTCAATAAAGGGCAGTTGGTCAATGGTCAAATTATGATGACCAGCAGCCAGGGCACTACCACAACTTATGATGCGGCAGGAAATATTCAAAAGGCATCGAAGTATGAGCAAGGTCAATTGCAAAATTACAGCTATGTCTACAATAATGATAATCAATTGGAGCTGATTCAAAAGAATGGTGTGAATCTCCAATCCCGATTTTATGATAGATCAGGCAGAGTTGTTCAAGAAAACAATTTTGATGTTAATGGTAATTTAGCGCAACAAAATATTATGTCTTATGATAAGGGCTTACTGAAAGCGCAAAGCACCTTGAGTAGAAAGAATGTTGAATTATCCAAAACGACCTTTGATCATGATAATGTGGGTAATTTGACTGAATTAAAGATGCGAACCAAGGATCAGAATTCCAATTTAAGCTTTACCGTGACCCATTATTACGGTTATGAATACTGGGATAATTATCAGCAAAATAGCGATACAGTAGTTCAAATTGTTGATCAGGGAGGATCAAGCACAGGAAAAAGTACTAAAGCTTATGATGTAAATGGCCATTTAAAAGAATCAACAGATGAACAAAGCAATAGCAGTACCTATTATTTGAACAGTAGTGTTGAGGGAATTAAGGCACGAAAAGATAAGGAGGGTCAAACCAGTTATTTAACGGTTGCCGGAAAAACCATAGGTGATTTACGGTTGGATAATACAGGAGTCCAGCATCTTAATGTTTATGGAGGATTTACACCAACGGGAACCCAGCAAAAAGCCCCGGTCGAAATCGATCAAATTGGGGCAAAACATGGTGCGGAATTATACAGTAACGATGGCGTTTTACCCGAAGCACCACAAGACAATTTAGGTGCATACACTTTGCAAACAGGAGATACTTTAGAACGTATTGCGCTGCAAGTCTATGGGGACAGCAGCTTGTGGTATGTTCTTGCCGACGCTAATGGCATCAGCGATAGAAATGCCCAGGCAGAAAGCGGTGGCCAACTTCATGTCGGTCAACGATTGAATATTCCTCCCGTTGCTAGCGATCAGCAGCACACTAATCGTACCCACAAGAAACTCAATGCAAATCAGGTTCTGGGAAATACCAGTGCTACCGCAAAAGGGATAATGATCCAATCCGCATCGCCACCCACACCTAAAAAAAATAATGGGATTTTTGCAAAAATTGTGGTAGGTGTTATTGGCGTAGTAGCTACGGTAATGACCGCAGGGATACTCGGTGCATTAGCGGGAGCAAGTATTGCGGGGTCTGGTGGTATATTGGCCTTGGGTTCGGCTGTACTGGCAGGTACGGCAGGGACATCGTTTGGGGTCACGTTGGGAGTTGGTTTTGCGGCAGGATTTTTAGGTAATTTACTCAGTCAGAATGTTGCCAAGGCATTGGGTGTGCAAGACCAGATTAACTACAAAGGGGCTCTAATCACAGGCTTGGCCACTGCAGCAACGGCAGGGTTTTTAAGAGGAATAAACAGTAGCTCTTCCCACAAAAGCTTGATAAGCGATCTGGATAATTTATCGGTTTCGAAAACATTCAGTGTTTCAAGAGCCGTACAAATGATGGAACAGAACGCCCTAAGCCAGGGCATTAGTCTTGCCGTGCAAAAACACCAACATTTCGACTGGGCGCAACTCGGAGCAGCCGGTCTTACCGGAGGCCTGATGGGCAGTTCAATGGGGAAAGATTTTAATCAAAAATTAAACCAACTGGACAGAGGCACCGGAATTCTTAGCGCAGAAGTGAATGCCCTAACCCGTTCAGGAGCAGAATCAGCAGCAACAGGCGCCCATTTTAATGCAGTAGATGTTATGACGGATAATTTGGGTAGTTCCCTAGGTGATAGCTTAGTCGGTTTAGCCAGAGTACCTGAATTCCCTGAATCTGAAGAAATAGAGTTTATGGATGAAAATTATCTAACTGACAACGTTCTTGATATGATTCATCCTGAGAGGACTGAGGATAAAGTGTATTTAAATTATATAGGCAAGTTATTAGAAGACGGTGGCGGTTATGGTGACTCTTCATTTGAGTCTGATTTGTCAAAATTAGGTAATGAATTTGATGACTCGAAGCATACAAGCAGAGTTTATTGGGACTCTATGGATAGACAAATGAAAGATTATGTTGAAAATATTTCCGAACGATTGGGTTTAACGTTAAACGATAGCGACAAAAAAGTTGGACTATGGACTATAAAAGCTAAGCATTTAGCCGATCCATATCCCATCCCTATTGTACAAGCAATATCAGATGCAGAATTAACCGATAAAGACTCGCTTAGTCTCAAACAAATTAGAGATATTATTGCTAAGAACAACATTAATTTATTGGGTGAAAAATATCAGGCTGATAAAGTGATATACGAAGCTGCACAAACCTATAAAATCAATCCTAAAGCTTTACTAGCAACACTGCAGCAAGAGCAATCTTGGGCTAGAAATGGAAGGGAGGATAAAGCTATGGGAATAGGTCCAGAAGGACATCCCATAGGATACAAATTTAAGATTGCAATTGAAAAAGCCGCAAAAATTTATAGGCATTGGTTTAATTTTGGAACAGAAAATATGCAAAAAATTAAGCAAAATGGTTTAATAATAAATGAGTACAATGGCGCTCGTTTTAATTATAGGCCTCGAACAGCTGCAGAATTTTCTAAATTAAAATATACACCATGGACATATTATCCCCCCCAAAAAAGCCGACCTTATGATCAGTGGGTTTCTTATTTTAGGAGTTTTAAGTGAATAAAATAATCAGATATTTTTTTGTGTTTTTCATTTTTATCAGTAGTCTGGCTAATGCAAGCGCAGTTAAAGATGGTGTTTTTATTGATACTATGTTTTTAAACGATTACGTAGTTAATGTTTTCTCAAACTCTGATGATTCTCGTAAAATAGCCGATTCATTTTCAAAAAAAGACTCTATGATATTATATTACGCAATAATTGGCGTAATTAATCCGACAAAGAAAATGTATGATGTAAAAATTGTTTGCGTTGACTCTAAAGGTAATCCTGTGTTGCAGAGTACTGTTAAGCAATCTCTTAGTGGTTTTACACGTCATGTAGGTGGAGACATTATTAAAGAATATACGCAAACTTTGAGCATGGATCCTAAGATTGGTGCAATGGTAAAAGATCAGATTGTACCGTTAAAAAATGGAGATTATTTCATTAAATTATATTTTGAAAATAAACTAATTGGTATTACAAGATTTGATTATTCTATTATTGATTGAATTTTGCCTTAATCTGAAGCAACTTTTTGAATAAGTTCGGTTTTCAAGCTTTTTTGGACATGAGAATTTTAAACAAAACCTAAAAAAATGCCCATGATTCCTGTAGTGACTGCCTTTAATCAAGACTATCATTTAGGCTAGTCGCATTATGCTCTGGATAAATAGGATATCGTTTTTTTGCAGTAAAGGTCAACTTTCATATGGCATAAAAATACACAAAATCAGTAGTGTAAATAATATTGACAAAGATGGCAGGGCATATGAAACAGTATTGCACTGATTATAGATAATAATGAAAAAAATCCGGGATATTTTGGAGAAAAAAGATGAGGTTTTATTGCAGTGAACATAGTATCATTCATAAAAATTCGCCCCTACGATCATTAGGTTTCATACTATAGGACTTTTTAATGAATAATATAAAAAAATGGTTGATGCTTCTTTTAATATTGGTATGTGGATTTGGCAGGGCGGAGTTAATAAAAGATGGTGTTTTTATTGATACTTTGTCAATAACTGATTCTTACATTATAGGTCTTTTGAATTCATTTGAACCTGGCTCTAATTTATATTCATTTACAAATAAGGACTCTATAATATTTTATTTCGCAGTAATTGGCGTAATTAACCCGACTAAGAAAATGTATGACGTAAAAATTGTTTGCGTTGACTCTAAAGGCAATCCTGTGTTGCAGGGGACAGTTAAACGATCTCTTAAAGAATTTACACGCCATGTAGGTGGAGACATTATTAAAGGGTATACGCAAACTTTGGGTATGGATCCCAAGCCTGGTGCAATGGTAAAAGATCAGATTGTACCGTTAAAAGATGGAGATTATTACATTAACTTATATTTTGAAAATAAATTAATTGGTATTACAAAATTTCATTATTCTGTTATTGATTAAATTAGTTTTGATTTAATCTGAAGCAAATTTTTGAACAAGTGCGATTTTCCAGTTTTGATAGATATGAGAATTTTTAACAAACCCCAAAAGAAATTCAATGCAAATCAAGTTCTAGGAAATACCAGTGCTACAACAAAAGGTCTAATGATCCAATCCGCATCGCCACCCACACCTAAAAAAAATAATGGGATTTTTTCAAAAGTTGTGGTGGGGATTATCGGTGTGGTAGCCACAGTAATGACTGCAGGGATACTCGGTGCCTTAGCGGGAGCAAGTATCGCCGGGTCTGGTGGTCTATTGGCCTTAGGTTCTGCTGTACTTGCAGGTACGGCAACAACCACGTTTGGAGTCACTTTGGGGGGCGGTTTTGCGGCAGGATTTTTAGGTAATTTGCTCAGTCAAAATGTTGCTAAGGCAATGGGTTTGCAAGATTAGATTAACTACAAAGGGGCTCTAATCACAGGCTTGACCACATCAGCTTATAAATTACAAGAAGCTGGATATGCAGGACATAACCCAAATTACGCAAAAGCACTGATTGCAGTTGCAAATGGCCCCACAATGAAAAAAGCTCTTGATTTTGCGAGAAAATACCATGGATATTAAAAAATTTAAGATTATTCTTTTAATCTTAATATATGTTTGGATAAAAGCATCTGAGGCTTCAGATAAAATTATTGTCGAGCGCTATGAAAACTGGACTCATCCAATTTTAAAAATATTTAAACAATACGGTATTTTACCCTATGAGGTAAGTTATTCTCCGGATGGTACTTGCGTAACATTTTACGCAAAGTTTAAATATTCCCCTGACCCAAGAGCTCCCAATGCAGGAGAATTTTACAAAGTTTATTCAGAGGCAATCGCTGCAAACTCAAATTTTCCATATGTATTAGTTGATAATGAAGATGAGATGCAAATAAATGTTGGCTGGAGAGATAAAGATAAACAATCAATGTTTGTAGATATTGATGATCTCAACTCCGATTCAATCTGTAAGACGGGTTAATGAGAAGTATTTGGTAAAAGAATTTACAGGGTGTATTATGGGTGTAACAATCTTGAAGGTATTATTGTTTCTATTATGTATTTTAAATATACAAATAAGTGGAGCTGCTCCAAAGATTTTAATAAAGCGCTATGAAAATTGGAGTCATCCGGTTTTGTCAGTATTTAAAAAAAATAGGATCAATCTGTCAAAAGTCAGTTATTCGGTGGATGGTACTTGCCCTACATTTCATGTAATATTATATAAAAATCATGAAGTTAAGGATCTCACTACTCCTGATTATAATTCACTTTATTCTGAACTATTAAAAGCAAACTCTTATTTTCCTTATGCTCTGGTTGATGAAAAATATAATGTTAAAATTAACGTGGGCTGGAGGGATAAAAATCACAAGACTATGGCGGTGGATGTAAAAAAAATGCCGTCAGTTTCTTTGTGCTTAGGTAATGAACATGCTCACGTTGATGATTATGCGAATTATGATCCTTTCACTGTTGATAAGGATATGAAAAACCGAATCATGAATTCGCCTTTTAGTGCAGAATTGCGTAGAGGTGATGGCAAAAAATTTATAGTTTACATCTATGCCAATAATGAACAAATTAAATCTGAAGAAAACTACGATTGTGATGGAAAAATTAAACAGGAAATGGTAAAAACTGGCAATTATTATCTTTATCTATACGATGTTTCTTCTAATTCATTTTATCCAGGCAGAATACCTATTTTTAATGAAGATTATAAAAACAGAATGAATGTGTTAGGAGCAAACATTTTTGTCTTATCAAGTGATGATAAGAAACAATCCGATGTTTTGTTGATTAGTCAGTTTGGTAGTTGCAGTGGTGATCATTTTGAGGCTTATGGTTTTACTGAAAATCAACTATTTCTAAAAAAATATTTTTTTATTGCCCAAGAAAGAAAAGAACAGTTTATAGGATATATTAAAAAAGACAAAAAAACTGGAAAATTACTTGCTTATGGGAAATATAACACCATGAAATCACAAAATTTAAATATATTTATATCAAAAACTCCAGGGGCTGTGCAGCTTCAACCATATAAGAATGAATTAGTGGTAAAGAGAGGGGGGTAAAATGAAAGTCTATAATATTTATTTTTTAGTGGCTCTATATTTTATCCCAACTTGCTTCTATGCAAAAACCTAGGAATACAGAGGTAAATGTACATATCAATGATATATGAAATATATAGTTCTCAATTTACTGTTTTTATGACGCCTAATAGTTTGTATGAAACACTATTAGATGTTCATAACGAGGCGGTATGGATTTCTGAACATTGGAAAAAGTAAGAAGATTTAATTGTTTTTGCACAAAGATAATTGGCCTTAGCTTGGGAGTAAGACTTAGATACCCAAGGATGCGATATTTACATGAATTTGATGTGCTCCATGAGAAGTGATCCTCAACGGATTGTCTAATTTTGTCGAGTTTCACATGGATACAAATTTGGGGGAGTCTTTAAATTATTTTTTTTAACTATTATGTGATAAACAAAGGCAGTAATTCACGCTGGCCGCAATTGATGATGAAAAAATTATTTATTTGGGTTTGATTACGTAACTTGAATCTACAAAAAGGGAAGCCTGTAAGTTTGTTTATAACTGACCAGAAAGGAAGCTATTTTGATTGCGCTTCTTGAGCAGCAACAAAATATTCTAAATTTAAACAAATACCATGGATATTTTATACCCCCCATAAAAGTCGACCTTATGACCACTGATTTTCATATTTTAGGAGTTTTAAGTGAACAACATATTCAGATATTTTTTTGTGTTCTTTATCTTTATTAGCAGTCTAGCTAATGCAACCGCAGTAAAGGATGGTGTTTTTATTGACACCATGCTTTTAACCGATCACATAGTTAATTTTTTATCAAACCCTGATGATTCTGGGAGTAGAGCCGATTCATTTTCAAATAATGACTCTATAATATTTTATTTCGCAATAATTGGTGTAATTAATCCGACAAAGAAAATGTATGATGTAAAAATTGTTTGCGTCGACTCTAAAGGCAATCCTGTGTTGCAGGGGACTGTTAAACGATCTCTTAGTGATTTTACACGTCATGTAAATGGAGAAATTATTAAAGGGTATACACAAACTTTGAGCATGGATCCTAAGATTGGTGCAATGGTAAAAGATCAGATTGTACCGTTAAAAGATGGAGATTATTACATTAACTTATATTTTGAAAATCAATTAATTGGTGTTACAAAATTTCATTATTCAATTATTGATTAAATTAATTTTGATTTAATCTGAACACATGTTAAAAAAGTGCAGTTTTCTGGTTTTAATAGACATGCAAATTTTAAACAAAACCTAAAAGCAATGCCTATGATTCCTGCATTGAATGTCTTTTATCAAGACTGTGATTTAGGGTAGTCGCATGATGCTCTGGATAAACAGGATATTGGTCTTTTACAGTAAAGGTCATCTGTCATATGGCATAAAAATATACAGAACTCATCGTGTTAATAATATTGACAAAGATGGCAAGGCTTATGTGAACAATATTGTACATATTCTGGATAATTATGAAAAAATCCTCGGATATTTTGGAGAAAAAGGATGAGGTTTTATTGTTTGTTAATTGGATTCATTTTTAGTATTGAGGTTTATGGAAATGTCCTTAAACCTTGTGAGGCAGTAGGTTTTGACAATCTTATCGAATACATAACTGTCTCGGATGGCCATTTAGGGCTTTCATTTTCTGACCCTCAAGAAGAGCCTAAGCTCATTGAACTGTTTAAAAAATGCATTCATACAGCAGCTGTTTGCATGGTAGATATTGAACTAAATCGAAAAGAAAAGATAGGGTATTGGATAAGTGAAGAATTTATTCCACCAGTAGATGGAAATTTTGATCCTGTAGAAAGAGAACTAATTTTTGCTTTGCTGCAATATATTGATAAAAAGAGTGGTGCTGGGGTTTGTATAGTCGCAAAAAATAATTTTGCTATGGCTATTCCCTGGCACGGTAGAAACTGGGTCGTGACTGATCAAGGTATCAATGATTATGAAATATACGGTTCTCAATTAACTACTGTTATGACGCCCAATAGCTTGTATGAAGCAATGTTGGATATTCACAATGAAGCGGTATGGATGTCTGAACATAGAAGAAAGTAAATGGATTTAATTGTTTTTGATCCAAGAGAATCGGTCTTAGCTTGGCATTGAGACTTAAAGACTTGAGGGGGCGTTATTTATATGAATTTGATGCGTTCTATGGAAAGTTATTCTCAACAGATTGTTTAATTTCGTTGACTTTCACACGGATATAAATTTTTTGGATCAAATCAGATTGTACCGTTAAAAAAACGGAGATTATTACATTAACTTATATTTTGAAAATCAATTAATTACTATTACAAAATTTCATTATTCTGTTATTGATTAAATTAGTTTTGATTTAATCTGAACACATGTTGTGTATTCCGGAGCGAAATGATCACCAATTCCGGCCGCATTTGATCGCAGATTCCGGAAACACTTGATCAGAGATTCCGGCATTACTTGATCGCCGATTCCGGAGCATTTGATCAGTGATTCCGGTTGTATTTGATCACCACCAACACTCATGATAAGACAATTTTTTATACACTATTCGTCTTGTAATCCAAGGCGAGATTATCGTGAGACCATTAAGTATGCGAAAAATTCAAGAAGTATTTCGACAGCATGAACAAGGACACAGTAACCGAGACATTGGGCGGAGCCTCAATATCAGTTCAGGAACTGTATCCAACTACCTGTATCGTGCACGTGTAGCGGGATTAACCTTAATTGAGGCACTGTCTCTGGGTGAGCAGGAGCTGTATGAGCGCTTATTTTTACCATCAAAGGCTAGTTCAACCCGGCGTGTTCTGCCGGACTGGGAGTGCATCCATGCGGAGTTGCGAAAAAAAGGGATGACGTTAATGGTACTGTGGCGAGAATACCGGGAATGTCATCCGGATGGTGTGGGTTATAGCCAGTTTTGTGACCGTTATAAGCGTTATATCAAGCAAATCAGCCCCGTCATGCGACAGGTTCATAAAGCAGGAGAAAAGGTTTTTGTTGATTATGCGGGTATGACTGTTCCATGGATAGAGCCGTCTACAGGAGAGATTCATGAAGCACAAGTCTTTGTAGCCAGTCTTGGTGCATCGCAATTTACCTTTGTTGATATCACAGAAAGTCAATCACTGGAACACTGGATTAGCTCCCATATTCGAATGTGGAACACCTTTGGCGGTGTCACCAAAATTGTAGTGCCCGATAACTTGAAATCCGGTGTGAGCAAGTCGCACCGTTACGACCCTGATATTAACGCAAACTATCAGCATGTCAGTGAGCACTACGGATTCGCTATCGTTCCGGCTCGAGCCGCCAGGCCTCAGGACAAAGCCAAAGTTGAGAATGCTGTTGGATGTGTTGAACGCCAGATTCTTGCCCCGTTGCGACATCATACTTTTACCAGTATTGCTGAGATTAAAAAAGCCATTGCGCCCAAGCTTGCTGCCTTTAATCAACAGTCTTTTCAGAAAATGAATACCTCTCGCCTTGAGTTGTTCGAGACTCTGGACAAACCAGCGCTTCACCCTTTGCCCTCCGAGCCATACCACTATGCCGAATGGAAAAAAGCCAAGGTGAATATCGATTATCACTTTGTTTTTGACGAACATTATTACAGTGTTCCCTATCAGTACATTCATAAGACTATTGAAGTTCGTGCCAGTAGTTCCATGGTGGAATGTTTCCATGAGGGAAAGCGCATCGCCCTGCATACCCGCTCAAAAAAACGCTTTACACACACCACTTTGGCAGAACATATGCCCAGCAGTCATAAGGCACATGCCGAGTGGACGCCTGAGCGAATCCATCGATGGGCATTAAAAACGGGAGACGATACCGCCCGCTATATTGAATACATGATTGCAGCCCGGGCATTTCCAGAGCAAGCTTTTCGTTCCTGCCTGGGGTTGATGAGGCTTGCCCAGCGTTTTGGGGCAGACCGACTGGAGAGCGCATGCGCTATTGCTCTGGAAGCAGGAATGACACGCTATCAACAGGTAGAGCGTCTGCTGAAAAACAATATGGACTTGGTCAGGACGTCATCCAAAACGCCCACTCCGGTCATCCCTCATCACAACAACCTTCGTGGTTCTAATTACTACCAATAGGAGAAACAACCATGTTAAACAATCCAACACTTGATAAACTTCGTTCCTTAAAACTAACCGGCATGGCTGATGCGTTTACAGAGCAACTCAAAAGACCCGTTAATGAACTGGACTTTGAAGAACGGCTTGGTTTATTGGTTGAGCGTGAATATCTGTTACGTGACAATCGAAAAATGGAGCGAAGACTCAAACAAGCCAGACTACAGCTCAATGCCTGCATGGAAGATATAGACTTTAAGCATCCTCGTGGCCTTAACAAATCAGCCATGCTGGAACTGTTTCGCTGCCAGTGGGTATCACAACATCTTAATCTGCTGATTACCGGTCCAACTGGCTGCGGAAAAACATACATCGCCTGCGCATTAGCACATAAAGCCTGTATTACAGGATTCTCTTCCCGATATTACCGTCTTCCACGATTATGGAATGAACTTAAGATTGCCAAGGCTAATGGAAGCTATCCCAACTGGCTGGCATCCATCGCAAAAGTCGATGTACTCGTCCTGGATGACTGGGGACTGGTAGCACCGGATGAAGAACAGAGAAGAGATTTACTGGAAATCCTTGAAGACAGGTATCAAAAACGCTCAACCATCATTACCAGC
>NZ_LNZC01000002.1:0-115051 GCF_001467535.1 Legionella worsleiensis | reverse complement strand
TGGGGATGCAACACTTGCAGACGCCGTCCTTGACAGACTCGTGCATAACTCAATCAGAATAGAACTCAATGGTGAATCCATGCGTAAAACAAAAAAATCTTTACAGACTAAACCCCTTTAAAAGATAATCCACTGCGTGAGGCGTTGAAGTGATCAAATACTCCGGAATCGGTGATCAAATGCCTAACGGAATTAGTGATCAAGTCCTCCGGAATACGCACAAGTAAGCGATTGGGGAAAGCAGAGCCCCATTCACTAAAGACGAGATTACTTGTGATAATGGTGGATGCACGTTCTTAACGCTCAGAAATGATATCATGGAAGTCTTCATCTTGTTGATTACGTAAGGTCTCAAACCAAAGTCATCCACAATAAGCAATGGAATTTTAACAAGATCGGAAAACTTTTTGTCGAAACGCCCTGAGGCTTTCGCAGCCTGGAGTTCATTAAATAACTTGGTTTGAGAGATTCATAGCGCAGTGCGCCAGAGATTGTGCTATATGAGATTTCCCTGTGCCACAGGGTCCTACAATCAGGACAGGAACTTTTTCTGCAATAAAGCGACAGGAGGCAAGCTCTTGTATCTGAGCACGATTTATTTTTGGATTAAAATCAAAATCAAAAGCCTCCAACGTTTTGTCACTGCTGATGTGGGCGTTTCATGCGCGCCCGTAACTTATGGTTTTCCCGACCCAGAAGTTCATCTTGTAATAATAAGAAAAAAACTCAGTATAGGTTAGTTTCCTTTCTATAGATTCCCGATTGCGCTGTTGAAGCTTATCCACAATGTGGGATAATCGTAATTGCTTTAACTGAGCATTGATTTCAGGCATTGGGTGTATCATGAGTCTTTCTCCAGTTAGAACTGGTTCTTTCTACCTGATAGATATGTAATTTTACAATAATCCTTTATATTATTGATTTTTTTAAAACAAAACATAACAATAATATATTATTTTGTTAAATCTAGTTATTTAAATACAAAATTTAGTCATTTATGAGGGGATTTCAGTATCAGTTTTGCCATCTATGATTTCTTGTCTGTATTCTCGTAGTCGACTTTTTATAGCAGATATATTTTCTTTATGTTCTGCCAATTCTTCCTCTTCAAAAATCTTAGCCTGAAAATCATTATTGATACAACGCAAAGTTGCAATGTTAATTGGCCCATTAATCCCACCCGCATTTAATTGAATTGTATGGGCAAGTGTCCAGTAAACAGCAAATATTCCATCTTGGATACTAGGAATTTCTTTTTCCCAGAAAACATCACGTATAAAGGCAAGGAAGGGTTCAGCTAATGCTTGGCCTGATCCCATTGCGACATACCATAAACGGCTTGTTTCCTTGAATTCTGGCTGGAAGTCATTCGATGGGAATTCGCATAAATGTACTTGTTTTTTGCAACAAAAAGCTACTAGAGCTCCGAAAGATCCTTTTACTGCTTGAGTGGAACCGAAGTCTGTTAGAGCCTTTTGAGATAGCTGTCTTCCAACTTCAACATGATCATGCTTAAAGACACCCTGATCCCAAGCATTTTTAACAATTGATTTAAATCGTTGGCCTAGTCCAACTTGTCCAGTGCCTGCAACTATAATTTTATCATTAATTATGTCTATTTTCTTGGTTTGCATCTCAATTAATGGATATTGGCCCATGGCAGAAGTTGCGGAGCTATCTGCCCCAATGACGACGCCATCCTTACAATTTATTCCCACTAGTACAGTCATCTAATCAATCCTTAAATACGCTGTTTTGCTTCATTTCGGGATAAGCTTTATAAATAGCAGATACCAATTGAGAAAATGAAAGTTGGCGAACAAAACTAGAGAGTTTAGCAATGGTACTTTTTGTACTATCATCCAAGGTATCAGAGACTTCTTTTGCCTTTACAGCCCCCTCTTTTGTGAGTCCATATGTTTTCCAAGCAGAAGATTCATGCTCATGTATATCGACATAACCTTCATCTGCCAAAATTTCTAATTCTTGGTATACATTTTTATCAAAAGGCCCATAATCATATGGTGAAAAATCGAATCCATTCTCTGCGCAAAATGGGATTTTTTTTTGGATAAGAAAAAGTAATTTTTGTATCTGAACAGGAGTATAAGAATCCATGTCTGCGGGATATAAAGCTGCAAGCATAAGATCTTTTCGATTCATGAGTCACCATAGTTAGATAAATTAATTTTAAGTATAACTTAAAATAGCCTTTTTGTTGTCAGTAATTTGAATGTGTTGACCATTTGTCAATGGTAAGTAAAAGCTTGTTGAAGTGTATTGATTAAACCATGTGCATAGCGTTATATTGCCAAACTGTCAAGCACTTCAATTTTTTCAAGTAATGGTTGTTCAGAAGTAGGCTACATTTATTTACCAAAATCATCAAAACAATAATCACATATATGAGTTGTTCCGTTATCATCCCATTTATGGACATTTGATGGCAAAATTAAATTATCACATTGGATACAATGGCCTAAGTACCCATGTTCCAAGCATAACTGACATAAATATGCTAATTTATCTAGTTCAAGTATTAATAAAGAATCATTTCCACACTGAGAACATTCACGTAAGTCACTAGTATCAATAGTAGAAAGCTCAACCCCACCCTCACTTTCAGTAAAAATGACGAATTCTTTTATTAGATGAGACATAATATTTGCAAAAATATTATTGTTCAGAATAAATTCAATATTGTTTTCACTTAAGGAATGATCAAACTTTAAATTATCAGGTAGCATGATATTTACAAGTAGAAGCGAAGTAGTTGCGTCTTTAACCAATTGAGATGTATCGAATTCTCCCTCAGAATGAACTAACTTATTTCTTTGATTTATAACACCCTTTCTTAGGGTTTTTTTCAAAACATCTTTATCAATGGTGACGCTGCTCCTAGGAGTATTTTCTTCAGTATCCCATACCTCCAGTCCAGAAAATGATTTAATAATAATTTCTTCTAATCTACCTTCCCATTTTTTTTCTAATTCCCAATATGGTATGGTTTTATCTTTCTTAAATATCTCTTCCCTTCCCCATATATTTAAGGCAGCAGCTACCAATCCAAGCTCGATGCAAAAAGCTGAAAATAGTAATGTATATTTGTACTTATCTGGATCATTTCCTTTTAAGGCCTTATTCATCCAATATAAAGCTTCATTCAGATGAAATTTGAAATTGCTATCTATGTCAAAGGTAATCTTCATTGTCTAAAGCCTCTTTAATTCCCTATGTCTGATTTACAACCTTCCTTTTGAAAATACCATAGGACTTAGGTTAATCTATATTTCAACTAGCACTATCAGTTTGCCCTCTGTCTATTGCGGGTAGGGGGGGCTATTTAGCTGGCGCTCAGATATTCCATGAGTATAGGCATTATATTGCCAGGCAACAAACTGTTGTAATAATCTTGCATTCTCGAGTTTTAAACGCTCATTCTCCTGTTCTAATCTGTTAATCCGTTCTACTGCAACTCTCAACGATGGCGGTAACGATCTTTTTGGGATGCCTTCTTTTAGACACTTTTTACATAAAATATATGCATCAGTGATACGAGAAAATTTTAGTAAGGTTTGTCTTGCTGGTTTCGTACCGATCACTGGTACGCAGGCATCACATAATGCCTCCCATGTTAATTTATCACTCAAACCATCAAGTATTTCTACAACTTGTTCGATGTCTTTATCTGTAAGATGCTTAGCCAAGTCCACCTCCTAGTAGTTTTTGTTTATCTTCAATTAATGGTTGCTCAGGTTCATGCCTCTGAGTTTTAACTTCAATCGCTCGTCGTAAAGGGCTGTGACTTATCAATGAGACTCTTGCTTTGGATAATGGATCACATCGTGAAAAGAAACAGTTTCAGATGTGGTATTTCGGTAGCCATGTGGTTGATTCGCATTGAACCGAATCCCCTCACCCTGACGTAAAGATTTCCATACCCCATTTACTAGGAGCTCCATTGTCCCGTCGACCACAATAACATGCTCAATAACTCCATGCTCGTGTGGAGGTGATAAATGCTCGCAGCCTGGTAATAATTCGATGATGAATAGTTCAAAATTTAATTCATTATCAAAAGGGAACAGTGGCATTATGCGAATTTTTTCATCCAAGACATGAAGCTGTTGGGGCTGGCCTGCACGATAAATAGGACTGTTAAAATCAGTACTAATATCTTCAATAAAAGAAGAAAATGAGGTATGGAAGCCACTAGCAATTTTCCAAAGAGTCGCAATGGATGGACTAGACTCTTCCCGTTCAATTTGTCCTAACATTGCTTTACTTACCCCAGTCTCTAGTGCAGTTTTATCTAAACTCCATCCTCGCTCGCGACGTAATTCTTTTAAAGTTAAAGAGATATGCTTGTTTATATCTTTCACAATTCACCTATATTTAGAAACATCTTGTGCGTTATGACGCACGATGGTATTATAGCTAATTATGCGTTATAACGCACAAAATGTGAAGTCGAAATGTTTGGAGATGCATTATGTCAGAAGAGAAATTTAAAAATAAATTAGTGGCTGTTCTTAATAAAAGTATAGACACAGGTAAAGCAATGAACGCATTAGCTCATATGTGTATTGGTTTAGGTTCCGCCATTGGTAAGGCCGAATGACGCTTAACTGATTACAAAGATGCTGATGGAGGTTCTCATCCATTCATTTCGGAAATACCTTTTATTATTCTCTCAGAGAATTCAAACAAAATTAGGAAGCTACGAAATGAAGCTATTGCAAATCATATCATTTGTAATGATTTTACTGACACGATGACTATTGGTAATTACAAAGAACAGATTGAGAGAACCTTACAAGTAAGCAATGAGGAGCTTATTTATTATGGCATTGTTTTATTTGGAGACTGGGATAGGGTAACTGAGTTGACAAGAAAATTTTCTCTATGGAAATAATTTTAAGTAAGTTATAAGGCAGTATTATTATGAGTAACAATAGGGTACTACCGGATTTGAAAATAAGAATAGCTACATTACGCGATAGGAACGAAATAGAGTCGGTGATGAAGCGTTCTATGGAAATATTGGGTCAGGGGCATTATACACCTGAGCAAGTTCAATCTTCGATGCACTATGTCTGTGTTCCTGACGAACAAATAATTGTAGATGCTACATATTACGTTGTTGAAAATGAACATGGGGTTATGTTGGCTTGTGGAGGATGGAGTTTTCGCAATAAACTGTATGCAGGGCCAAAAAGCGAATCACAAGAAGACGTCAAGTTAGATCCAAAAAAAGATAGGGCACGAATTAGAGCAATGTTTGTGTTGCCAAACATTAGTAGCAAAGGTCTTGGGACATTAATTTTAAAAACGTCAGAGGAAGCGGCCAAAGTTTATGGATTTAGTCGTGGTGCTTTAGGTGCAACCGCATCAGGACTTGCCTTTTATAAGGCGAAGGGGTGGACGGCTATCAAAGAGGATATTGCTATGCTTCCTGATGGGGTTAAACTTAGGATAACTCAGATGGAAAAAGATCTTTAAGATGACTGGGGGTTAGGTTATTTGTTGAGCCATAGCCGGTAAGTGGTGGTGTTGGACTATTTGGGTAATGACATTTGATTGTTATGTTTTAAGCCATCAAAGCAAGTAACATATATTTTTTTTGATGATTGTGGGAGTTATAAAATTAGATGACTGATTCATTGATAAGAATTGCCAAAGAGTTTGATGCAGAGGCCATCGCTTTAGTTCACATTCGTTCATGGCAAAAAGCATATGAACAATATATTCCTGAATCAATATTAAGTCACTTATCAGTATCAGAACGAACCCAACAGTGGTATAGCCTATTACATGAAGGAGTACTAATTCTGGTACTGGAAAAAGATAATCATCTTATTGGTTTTGCGAGTGTCTGTGAGTTTCGCGATGGAAATAAAGGTAATTTATCAGGTGAAATCAGTGCTATTTATTTACATCCAGGTTATTGGCGCAATGGTTTTGGAACAAAATTATGTCAGGCCGCATTGACTGAATTATCAAAAGCTGGCTATAAAGAAGCACTTCTTTGGGTCTTAGAGGATAATACACCCGCACAGATGTTTTATGAAAATCAAGGTTTTCAGGCAACGAGTGAAACAAAATTAGAAGAGTTTTATGATGGAGGCGCATTATTAAGGGAAGTTTTATACAAGAAAGTACTTTAACAGATAACATTCCGGGAAAAACCTTACAACTCCATGTCTACTTCGCGGTTGATTTTTATGGATTGCACTTTTCCAGCGGTAAAGGAGCTAGTTTTTTCTATGGCCTGATTACTTCTATTATATGCAGCAACCAGTTGATTTATGTTCCTGCTATTATCAACGATTGCGGTGTTTTCTCTAATAGCGGTGATTTGGGAATCATTTAGTTTCATGGATTTTAGCTGTGCAATATTGGCAATTCTTTCTGGTATTGTTATTGGTTTGATGGGTGTCGATAGCGTACTTCCAATGTCCTTGTTTACCAATTGTTTTTGGAGTTCTGCAATCCCTTTACTCAAATGAATATCGTTCCAGTCCGTTTTTACTTTTCCTGGTAACATGTTAGGGAATACCGCTCTGGCGTTTAGATTATTTTGTTTATAAGTGACTATTGTTTTTTCAACAGCTTGTTGTGATTTAGCGAAATTCCCATCGTTATCACCTGCAATAATAATTTCTTTTGCATTGTATTTTTTGATGATTGGACTTAGATTTTTCATATTGGAAACGCCAAAGGAACAGAGTACAGTTGCTTTACTGTCTGCAATAGCGATGGATGCGCCTGTTTCAAATCCTTCGGCAACATAAAGTGGAGATCCTTGCATACCTTTTTGAATAATTCCGCAACTACCTTCTATGATTCCTTTTGATAGCTTTGGTTGGTCCATGAATTTATTTTTACTAGCCGTTTTGCTGTCAAGGTAAATTCTTTGAACACCGGTTATTTCACTTTTTTCATTCCGTGCGGCAATGATTAAAGCTGGGATTTTATTGATTTTATCTTCCAGTATTCCATCCTCATTACAATTCCTCCATTGGGAACCTGCAGGCCAAAAACGTACATCTAATTTATCAATAGCATCGATTCCACGATGTTGTTTTAAATATTTTTCAGCTAATGTCCCTTTTGCCTGAACAGAGCTATCCCAGATGCTTTTTGCTGAAATAATTTTGTTTCGCCTTTCCGTGTTGCTAGATTTTTGTAATTCTAGTTGATTAACTTTGGATGGCTTTATTTTATTAAAAGGCGCATCCAATTGATGTATCCCTGCCAAAGTGGCTGTTTGAGAGAGTGCTTCTTTAAAGGACAAATTATCTCTTTTCATAATCGCCTGAATTGGGGCGCCTCCCACCCCGTCACTAAAGTGATGCCACAACCCTTTGTCTTTACCTTTCAAGGTTACAATCAGGCCGCCATCGTAGCGTAATTCCCTAGAATTCTTTGTTCTTGGCTCACCCCAAATTGCTGTATAGGTGTTTTCAGGATTTACCATTAGAGATTCATTAATGATTCGGGCATCCAAAAATTGGGATGATTTTTGTAATTTCTGTAAGACTGGATTGACTGATTGGTCTGATTTTTGGGTGATTTGGTCGGGTTTAAAATCATAGTGAGTTTCCAGATCTTTGTTGATTGTTTTTACCGATACCACATTTAACGGGTATTCTTGTAAAGTCAGCTGATACCCTTTACCTTTTTCAATTTGATTAATGTGAGAACAAAGGGATGACCAGTTCTTTTTCCAGGCTGATACTGCTTTTACAGAATCAGCGTTTGTAATACTAGCATATTGGGTGGACAGTGTGTGTATGACCTCATTGAGATCCTTTATTTCCCGCAGTTTTATTTGATGGTTGCCCGCTTGCGTTAATAGTTTTTCTTTGTTGCCTTTTTCATAAGACAAAATTAAATCAAGAAACGGTGAGTCTTTCAGTTGGTGAGCTAGATAATCGCGTTTGGAGGACTGAGTGATTGCTTCTGAAATCAGCTTGTTATTTTGCAAGTTCCCATTTGCTTTATTACAATGCACCTGCTGCCAGTGCCTGTAAGCCTGAGTACTGGCCATTTTGTAACTCAGAAAGCATCGATAGTCTTTTTTCTCAGCAGAAGATAGGTTGCTTAATCGTTCCAGCCGGTCAGTAACTCGCAGGTATTTACTAATAAT
The DNA here is from genome assembly GCF_001467535.1 of Legionella worsleiensis. Lineage (GTDB taxonomy): Bacteria > Pseudomonadota > Gammaproteobacteria > Legionellales > Legionellaceae > Legionella > Legionella worsleiensis. Next base: position 106,899 of record NZ_LNZC01000002.1, on the reverse strand, counting down.
TTTCGTATCAAGATGTGCTTCTTTAATAAAGGGATGATGTCCCTTGATGTCGTTTTTAATCTCATTAATGGCGGCGAGACGAGCTTTGAAACTCCCTTTGCTTGCCATAAATTGTTTGATGTTTTCACTGTACTGGTGCTTTTCCTTTTGTACTGTCAGTTTTGCCAAATCCAATTTGAAATAGGCTGCTATTTCAGGAGTGCTCTTGTTTTGCAGTAACTCATTAGCTAGCGCATTACGAGAGGTTAATAATTCGACAGATTTGGGATTTACGCTATTCCCCGTACCTTTTTCTGCTTCTTTAAGACTTGCTGACCAATTCTCCCTAAGTTCCAACTGCAGTGTTTTATAGGCTTTGATGTTATCAAATACCAATCTTCCATCGGCACTTAAGCCATTACGAAATAATCTGTCGCTATGTAATCGTGCATCCTTATGAATGGACATCCATAATGTTTCTGGCTTTTGTTTGAGTTCTTTTGCATGGGTTAAAACAAAAGCGTGTGATGATTTGGCTTCTCTTTTAATTTGAGCTGCGAGCTTCTCTTTCTCTTCACCTTGGGCGTTTAAATACAAAGAAACATTGGTTCGTATCAAATCCCTTGTTGCATGCTTGCCAAGTGATTCCAGTCGAATCTGTGCTTTTTTTATTTCCTTGCCATACTCATGCTGCGGCAATCCAATCCGGTTCAGGTCACCAATGGAAAAATGTTGCAGATAAGGTTTATAACTCTCAAGATTTCGACTTATCAAAAAAGCCACTGCATTTCGTTTGGCTGCAAGTTGTTGTAGATTTATTTTATTCTGGTTTGAAATAGCATTGCCAACACCCTGTTCAAGTTCTTGGACTTTAATATGCTGGCTTCGTTTGAGAATTTGTTGGTTTAAGGTTACATAGTGCCTAACCGTTGATAAATGCTGGCGTTCTGATTCGGGCAGTGAGTGAAACAATTTCGATGTTTGAAAGCGCAGGGCATCGCGCCGATACGTACTGACACTAAAGCCTAAACGTTCTTTGGCAAGGCGATAGAGTTTGTGATCATTGACGATAGTAACCGCTAATTTTGCGGCTTTTCGTTCTTGCCCTTGCTGTTTGTATTGAAGATAAGTTTCTACAGTATGTTCTAAATCCTTCCAGTCTTGTTCTTTAGATAATTTTTTTTCAATGACATTTTGTAAGGCAAAACTGTTTTTATGATCTTTAAAACGCGTCTCATGGGCTTTCAAGGTCTCTGAGCCAACCATATCCATTGAGGAGTACTTATCACTATCATTAATGGTAATGGCTTTGACTAAATGTTCTTTATCGTCAGTGACTACAATCATTTCGCTAATACCCCGTGTTGTTTCCACGTAATAGTTTTGAATGGTCGATGCAAATCGGTTGAAACTTTCAATAAGGCCAAGACCTCTTTTTTTATCTTTTCCCTGAGTGGCATAGGTTGTGAGTACATAGCCATGATCTATATGGCGTAATTCTTTTGCCTGATGAGGTAAGTGAAGGGTTTGATTGTCTTCTGTGGTGATGATGATTGCCTCTTTGGTAATTTGTTTGATGGTTGCCAATTCAGAATTGCGAATACCTCTGTCTTCAGAATTGCGTTTCCATTGGATTTGATCACCTGCCATTAAATTCAGTATTTCCTGGCGATATATTTCGATTGGCCGCTCCAGGTCTTTATTTTCAGTTTTAAATTCAGGCAATGAGGACAACTTGAATGTGATGGTTTGCCCATTTTCACGCTTAAGGGAAAGCGTATTATTTTTCTTGTGTGCATTAGTTACTTGTCCAACGGTTAAATATTCTCCTGCTTTAATGTTGTGTTTCTGGATAGTACTATTAAAACGAATAACATCGTTTTGGTTATAATAAATTGCATTTCGAAGCTTGATACTGGTTAAATTGCGCTCTTTTAATATCGGTTGCAGGTGCTCTTGTCCTGTTAATACACCTTCTTTAATTAATTCATTCCGTAAAATCAGAGTGATATCCTGACGGTTCTTGTGAGTTGGCGCAAAGCACAGTGTGTTTTGCCGTTCTTCTGTTGTTAATGACAACCATTTACTCGCCAGATAGTCCACTCGTTTCAGATAAGTATCCGCTGTTTCTACATGGGTTAATTTTTCAACGGCATCATAGATTTCGCCACGCCCCGCATGAATAGCTGATTCTTTTAATTCCGCATCTTTCTGGCGAAGATTATCTGTCATAGCAACGGTTTTAATCCCATAATCTTGAATGACAGAGAATAATTTCCCGCTGGAGGGGGATGGAAGTTGGGCTTTATCGCCAATGATCTTTAACTGGGTATTAAACTGTTCTGCCAGTTTGATGATTTTATGGCCTTGTGGATTAGATAACATAGAAGCTTCATCTACCACAAAGATTGTTTTACTCAAGTCTTGTTTCTGATTCTGTAATCTCCCCAACTCTCTTGCAAAGGTAGAAGCATTTAACCCCCCTTTATGGCGTAGTTCATTGGCGGCTGCCGAGCCTGCTGTAATACCACGAATCTCATAGCCCTGAAGGGATGCTAATTCGCGGGTTAAACGTAACATCGTGGTTTTACCAGTTCCTGCATACCCTTGAATGGCAATAAATCGGTCTGTTGAGGTTAAAAAAGTGGTCATGGCTTTTTTTTGTGAGGGGGATAAAGCAAATGCCATCTCCTTTTCTTTTGTTTTTATAAAATCACTAACTTTTTGTTTTGAACAAATAGCAGAAACGGCACCTTTGCCATTTTCAATACGCTGGATGGACTCGCTCTCTAGGGTTAGTTGCCAGGGCGTTGTCAATAAGGGCTTTTGTGTGAAAGGATGCTTGGCCGTATACAGGTTTTGATTCGCAATGTGTTCATCAATGGCTTTATTAATTAAGGTTTCATCGATTATCTTGTTGCTGGCGATTACATGTTTAAGTGCTTCTTTTTTAAGTTCTCTTTCCTCAAAGACTGCGTGCTGTTGACTGATTGATTCAATGGCCACATAGACAGATTTTCTGGCATGATTCATTTCAATGTTGTCCTTGCCATAAAAGCGCTCAACAATTTTTTCTTTTAAGGTTTGAAACAGATTTTGCTGCGGCTTATACGATGACGCCACTAATTGATGTGGATCAAAACCCATCTCCTGGCATTCCTTAATGATGTCTTCTTTCCATTGATCATAATCAATGATTACCTTATCCAATTTTGTTTTTTGAGCCGCAATTGAGGATGCTTTGGCACCACTCCAGCCTTTTTCGTCCAATAGTGCGTCGATTCCTACCCTTCGTTTTGAAAAATGAGTTAATACCAGATCAGGCACTCCTTGAATTTCCCATAAGCCATCGCCATCAGAAACCACCTGATAACCAATTCCTTTAGTTAAATTTGCTAATTTGTTGCGAAATTTAAGCCCGCCATAGATATGGTGCTTCATGATTTGTTCAACCACTCCTTTTTGACTATCCATGTCACTGGCAAGTGATCGCCATTTTCCATCTGGGCAGTGAGTCATATTTTGGCCTACAAGGTGCGTATGCGAATTAGGATCATTGGCGCGAGAGCTTGGTTGGCGAAACGTGGCAAAGAGAAAATTTTTGGTATCAATGTATTCTATTTTGCCGTCAACAAGTTGCCTTGCTTGAGCAAACTCTTTTTCCATTTCTTCAACGAACCATTCAACAGCTTTATCAAACACCTCTCCAAGCCGTGGATCAGCCCCACTTTCAAGTAAAATTGAGAAAGATTTTGGGGCAGTCAAGGTCATATCAAAACCAGGGCGATGATGAATACCGTCTTTATCGATTCGACCGAGTTGAGTACCATCCGGTAATGTACCTTTAAGAAGGGCCATCATCTGTTCTTTTTCTACTGTTTGCCCGTGGATCCCAAGAATTTTCGCTCCCTCTCCTAACCAGCGCATGCTTTTAGAATCGTTTTCATAATAATTGACGACATCCAGATAATACGCTGCTGCTCCATCAGCACTGTTTAATGGCTGAAGACTTAACATGCTTACCTCCCGATTTATTCTTATAAAAACTCAACGAGCTCGTTTTCTTCCTCAAGCTTTTTTTCTCTGGCAATTGGTTTTGTGATGTCTTTTTTTGTTGAAGTTGCAGCCTCTAAAGCATCATCATGGGATGATGCAAGGATGGGATCGCTGTAGGTGTCCACCAACTGCTCTACTTTTTGACGAAGCGGATCAGGATCAATGTCTCGTGCAATAAATTCTTCATGAATGAGAGGATAATCAACGTAATTAAGCTTTATTTTTGCTGCAGGAAATTCCCCTTTGACGCGCAAATATCCTTGTAGATCATTAATTACCTGGATTTGGGTTGGTAAAACCAATTGCTTTTCTTTAGTTTGCCGAGATACTGAAATCCCATCACGCATGGTGTTTGCCCCATAACTGATGGACTCATTTACTTCTTCAACTTCGTAAGTACCAATATTGCGGGAGGCGTGCTCCGCATCAGTATGTTCTGGTAAGCGTAGGAACAATCGAGTCGAACACAGATTTGAAAGGGAGGCGGCACCGTCGTTGCCATAGATGGTACGTAACTGGGATGCACCGTGATGGCCTAATAAGAAGCAACCGCCAAATTTGCGGCTTTCTGATTTCACTGCGGCTAAAAAGGGTAAGGCATGCAAGGTAGCCAGCTCATCCAAAATAAACCAAACACGGCGGTTATCATCCGGCGCTAAACTTAAGAGTTCTTTGGTAGCAGTATTAATCCAAGCCGAAATTAGTGGTCTGATGGTTGGGTGTTTGCGCCCATCAGAACTGACAAACAAACAGGAATTATTCTGCTCATTCAAAATCCAGTCGCGAATCGAAAAGATGTCCCCATCATCCTTCAAATACAATAGGGATTTTAAATAAGTAGCCATTACGGTTTTCACGTTTAAAGCGGTTTTTTGTACTTTATCGGATACCAGAGATTCTGATTCAGTATGACGCAGTAAATGATGAATTCGACCTAAGTCTGCTGTGAGCAAGTATTGCAATAACATCAGATTGGAGCGTTTAGGATCATTTTTTAGCTCATTGGCAGTGGAGACGAAAATCATACGCGCGGCTTTAATCCAAAAGGGATCCATGGTGTTATTGATGGGCATCGGCATGATGGCCTCAGCAAGTGCTTCAAGATCTGCTTTGTCTTCGCATTCTGCCCAGACATTCCAGGAATGGCCTCTCGTATCTAAGGGATTTAAAATTACATCTTGATGTTCACGATAAAAACGGGATAAATAAGTTCCTCCTTTATCATAAATAATCGCGCGCTCACCCCTGGCTTGTATTGTCGTCAATAGATCACGAATAGCAACAGTTTTACCAGATCCCGTGGTTCCGACTATTTGTATATGCTGGGTTTCAGAACCAAAGGGCAGAGATACACCACCAATCCGATAAGGAGAAATCCTGCTTGTCTTTTTGATGCACTTTTGTAACGTGTTTTCATCAACTAACTCACTGCCGCGAATGATCTTAGCTTTACTTTGATTTTCCCCTCTTTTTTGCAACCACTTAACCATGACAATTAACATCATGACAGAGGCAAAAAGTGCCTCTATCATGCTCTTAAGTAGAGCTTGTTTTAATTGATTAACAATGCCGATGACCATGGGAGCTTTTACAATTTGCGCTGAATACACTGGATAAGATTCACCCGTTGGCATGCGAACCACTTGCTTGGCTTTGCTCTGTATTAAAGTCATTGCCTGGGCTTTAACCCATTGCTGGCCAATATAACGTTGATACGCACTGGTATTAAAATAAAAAGCTATGACTGAGAAAATAAAAAAAACTATCAGCATAGCAAGGCTTACTTTCTTACCTACCTGTGTGAACATGCGGACATTGTGCAAAAAGATTTGACCGCCGCGAATAAATAATTTTGTAGGATTTACCGCCATCATTGACTCCGAATCGATATAAAAAAAGTGAAAATCAGGCTACAATGAATAAAAAGGAGAAAATCCAATGGAGAAGAACTATAAAGGGCAAGTGATGATACGCTCACTTGATGAATTGTCCCCTGAACAAAGAAAAAAACTGCGTTTGGCATCAATGGGAATCGGTTCTCTTGTTCTTTTAATTGTGGTGTTACTATTTCTTTGTTTTGGTGATTTCCCAAGTAACAAAGGCTCCTTATTTTTTTACTGTACCGATTGGCTCTTATTCCTTGTGTCACCATTAGCGGCTTTTGGGCTTGGTGCCTCTTTTGGCTTTGATTTGATGCTCTCAGATTTAGGTTTTGCATTTTCTTTTGGATCCTACGGCGGTTCATCACTAAACCAGCCGTTTTCCTCACATGAATCGCCCAGCTACCATCGTTCAAATAACTACAGCTCTTCAGTGAGCATAAACCCAAGCTCAGGTCGGCCGATGTCAGGAAGCAGTGGTATGGATACCTCTGGAAACCCTTATGGAACTCGCTCCTGGTAGATATCATTTAACGTCCTTGTTTGCTTGGGCAACTATGACATCCTGCATGACTTGCGATCCATCTTGCACAATACCTTCAACATTCTTGGACATTTCTGACTTGGCGCGTGCAAAATCCTTATCAACGGCACTAACAGAATCTTTATTAACGCCTCCTGCATTGATGTTCTTTGCTCGCTCATTGAAGGTATTGGTATAATCCCCAAGAGCATGATCAACCCCCGCACTACCAGAAACACGACTTTTAAAGGCATCATTTTTTTGGTGCACCTGACTTTCGTTAATAGGATGATTTTTTTGAAATTGGCTGATTGATTGCGCGGTTTTTTCACCAACAAATTGTCTTGCATAAGACTGAGCTAATTCAGGATCGTGACGAATTAGCCATTCTGCCTGTTGCAACCCAATGGTTCCCTGACTATTAGGTGCACGATGATGCGATAACCAATCAATAAATCCTGTTTGCGCATCAAGATTAATCGATGCGGTTTGCTCACTGGATGTGGTTGCTTGTCGGTGATAACTCTCTGATTCGGAAAAACTCGCCACAGCTTCATCTCGATACTGCATAGATTTATCAAAGCCTGCTGAAAAGTTATTAGCCAAGCGTCCACTAAAATCATCAGAAGTGCGGAAATGATCGTCCTTGGTGGCTTGTCTTGCCTCATTCACCACATCTGTAAAATGGTGTTCCTCACTAAAGCGCCGCGCTTCATTCATCAAGCGTGCGTCTTGATGGGATTCTGATTTGTCCCGTTCATGACGCACATTTCCCCCAATCTCAATATTACCCTTTGCCCCAGGTACTGCAGAACCGGTTCCAAAACCAAACGATCCTCCTAAATTAATACTGGCAGCACTTAAAACTTTAGTCGCGTCATCCCGAGAAATATTATGATCGTGAGCAAAGGTATCAATGAGATTGGATATTTTTGATGCCGCGGCATTAAAGCCTGCTGAAGTGGATATTTGGTGTCCCTGCCCACTTTGTTCCCCATGTGATTGCGTTTCACCAAGCTCTGCCAGGCTTCTGAGTGATGCCGCATAGTGCTCTGATGAAGCAATTGATTTATTGAACCCAGCACTTTTAGCACTGTCGGATAATTCAGAAAATGCAGATCGCGTGCTTTCTCCTAATTGAATATTAAGCGGGGTATGCGAGGTCGCAGTTGCCATCGTCAGTGTTTCACTGCCATCACGCGATATTCGCGCAATTGAACCACTATCAAGGCTTGTTTCAATACCACCCAATGATATTCTGGCGTTTTGATCGTTATGAAAAGAACTGCTATTAAACCCATTATGATTAGCAAAACTGGTATTTCCGTAGCTGTAATTTCCCATTTGTGCTTCTTCTGCCGCAGAGGAGGCGGCATTTTGAACAATACCTGTTGGTTGTTGCGTGAGTGATACAAAACTACCCACGTGTCGACTGATTAACATATAACTCAATGTGGTTGTCGCTAAGACTAAGTAGCCTCCCAAGGCAGCCATATTTTCATAGACTTGATTCATGCCTGTTTGGTAGGCCAAAGTAGTCGCCCCTGTTGAAACAAAGGACAATGAAAACTGCGCCAAAATAGTCATGATGTAGTTAATAACAGTAAACATCGGTGCCCATAGGGCAAGCCAGACATACAGTGTTGCGTAAAATTGAAAAAAAGAAATGCCGGAGGGAAAGGGGAAAAAAAACAAGACAAAAATAAAACACCCTATAACAATGCAAAATAAAAGACTTTGCAACATGGGCAACCAATAGGCGGACATTAGTCCAATGTTGCTGAGTGCCGCGGGTATTTTATCCTGTGCTCGACTGGCTGAAAAACTGTCTATGGCCGCTTTTGAATTCACACGTGCGCCCATAGAAAACACGCCATCGCGAATGGCGTTGGCCATCATATTTTGCCGAATAAGTGCTGCGGCATCACCTGACATGGCGGTTAAATGATTATAAGCTTGAGGTAAGTATTTTTCGAAATTAGCTAGGGCATCTGAATGATTGCCAAAAGCAAAACCTGCATACTTAGATTTGGCATCTTCAATCACGCCACTCCAGGCACTGTCTAATAAACTAGCGGCTTCCATACACGATTTAAATGAACCATCGTAAATAAACCCACGAGCAACAGAGGCATTGGATTTAACCAGTTCCCAAATATCTCTTGCTTGATTAATGTCTTTTAAGCCATATCGTCCATACATCACATCATAGAACACGCATTGCTGCATGAACTTTTGCATGTTTGCATTAAACAACGGATCGGTTATTTTTATATTACTTGCTGATAAAAAGAGCTTCGCACCCATGATCATGCCTGTTTGACTGTAATCCATATCGTTAGGTGAATGAAAGAAGAATTCAAAAAGCCGGGTTACTTTATCACTTAGCTGACTGCTTAATCCCCCAACCACACCCAAAATTAATGGCACATTATCGACCGTTAAATCTGGACGCAGAGGATCGGTTCTGTCGTGGATTTGCAAATTGCAGGTAGGTGTTAAAATAAAGGAAATAACAAAAGCATATTTTAAAATATAGAAGAACATACTGCGCACATCACGCTTTACAATAAATTGGCCAACAGTCCAAACCCCACCAATAATCAGTGCTGTTCTAAAAATCCCAAGTATTCCATCATAGTGAAACATAGCTGCGGTGGCGTTATAAAACGCCTTAAGTAACTCACCACCGGTAATCGTATAAATTTGCATCGTAACAGCCATTTCACTCACCTCATTTGATTAGCCCAACTCAAAGACTGAGTGAGCTCTGATGAAAATTCGCCTACAAGCATTTGCTCTATGGTTTGAGTTTCTTGAATCATCTGCATCGCCATGCTCATTCGCTGATGAGCCGTACCTTCCATTTGAACTAGGTCGCGACGAGCCTGGGTGAGATCAGTTTGAAACTCTTTCATTATTGCTTCTGGATATTGCAGAGCTCCTGCTGCTTGTTTAACGAGTTGCAGGTTTTCATTCAAATACTGAAATAAAATATCGATGGCAATGGCTTCTGAGTAACGGGTAGTGTCAATCACTGCGCTGTCCTTCATAAAGGCCATTTGCACGCTGACCATTTTCATCACCGGATATTGGGTGGACTCAATTAATCCTTTAGCGGCCTCACTTTGCTCCATATTGTCTTTAATCTTGCTTGCCATATCCAAAATCAGATCACGCACTTTTGACTCAAGACCATGACTGATATCAATGGTTTTACTGGTTAAGGTGGGTTGTAAGCATTTGACCTTTTCATCACATTGATAGATTTTTACCTCGCCACCGCGTAAAAGAGCGCTGATTAAATTGTTATTACTTACTAAGGAAGCCAGGCGTTGGACATGCACCCCTTCTGCATCGCGAGTCAAAATTAAGGTGCCTGATAAGGTCATCATGAGTTGAGCCAATTCGATATCATCTGCAAATAAGCCGTTTTTCTTTAACGCATTCCACGCCACATTGGTATTATCAACTACCTGCTCATTACTGCTGTTTTCATTAATAACTCTGTCGTAGTCGTAATTACTGGAGCCTTTACCACAGCCTTGTCGTGCCTCGGCCCAGTCTGAAAAGAGATTTTTGGATTGACCGATGGATTGGCAGGCATGTTGTTGTGCAATACGGGTGCGTGGGGCTAAACCCAGTACGGCACTTTCCGCGGTTGCGCACGAGCTGATATTGGTTTGGTTCACCCAGGTAGCCACGTTTTGTAATTTGGTTGCCACATTACCTAAAAGAGGAGTTGCTTGCTCTAGGGCCAATTGGAAGGCAAGACCTTGTGAGTTGTTCAATATATTCTTGGTAAAATCGACAAATTCTTTACCTTTGATGTGAGAAAACCCACCTAACGTGGCATCTATGCCGCCACAGCCTGCGGACACTTTAGGCCAGCTCAAACGCATGATTTGCAGATTACGTACGCTACTTCTAGCGTATAAATTACCGCCAGTATAAAAACCAGCACGCTGCGCTTGGTAAGCATGCGGCTCTGTTACATTCGCGCCCATATTAAGAGCTTTAAAATAGCCAGTTAAATCCTCACCTATTGATTTGCTGTACACTTGTCCGATGCCAAGTGCACCGATTAACCCACAAGACAGAAGAATTTTTTTCATAAAGGCACCTCTTTGTCATGTATCTGGCTAATTTTTAGTAACCGATTGGTTAGTTCGCCTTCATCAATAGTGCCTTCAGTAACAAGACTCGCCACTTGGCTCTTTGGGTTAACCAAAAAAAGAGAAGGATAAACACTGACTTGAAATACCTTCGTTTGTCCTTCATTCATTACCGCATCAGGAAAGGACGGTAAAAAGCCTCCATCAACCGAAATGGCAATTACACTAAAGCCATAGTGTTGACTCAAGCGTTTGAGCGTGGGTGCAAAGCGTTGACAATGAGGGCAACTCGAACTGAAAAAAAAGAAAAATCCTTGTTGTTTGGCAAGGGCATGAAGCGGTGCATTATCAATATCGGCGTATAGGCTTGATGAAAATAACGTTCCTAATATTAGAAAAATAGCTAATTTATTGCGCATTGTAATCCCCCGATTGAAAAGCATTGCTTGCCATTAAAATGTTTTCTTTCAATTCCGACTGGCTGACTAAGCCATAAGCAACTGGCATGGTTTTTTTAGATACTGGATTAAGAGCAAAAACCGCTGGAATGTGTTTAACACCCATCTGAGTTGCCTGACCAGAATCCACTCGTGAATTAGGGAACATTGGGGAGATACGATTCGTCATGGCAATTGGAATAACAGTCGTGCGGTAACTGTTTGCAAAATCACTCACGACTTGAGCCATTCGCTCGCTAAATGGTTCACCACCTTCATAGAAATACAACAAACCTGATGTTTGACTAATTTGAGTAATCGCCTTTTCCTTTTGCATGCTGTTTTGCTGGTTGTAGACATCACGTGCCGCACTACCGCTCGGATTAATAAGACTTTCATCTTGATCTGGATTGATTAGCAGATCGAGCATCCATTTCTCAGAAAAAAGATTTGCCTGCGCCACAATCAAACGTTGTAATCGTCTTGCCCGAGCAATATTTTCAGGAGTTGGATTTAAAATAGCTTGTGCGCGAGCCCGTTGTACCCTATTACCAATCAATTTCCATGTTTTATCAGGATCGGCAGGTTTACTTATATATGAAGGTGCTACTGACTCGGTTTGTGGTTTTTTCTTGGCTTCCTCCTTGGGATCTTTATGCCAATACCAACCTTCCTCATGCTCATTAAGATAAGGCTGCTCGGCGTACAAAAAAGGACTCACGCTAACCAATAAAACAAAAAACCATCTAGCCATTGATGTCTCCTTGATTGTAAAATTGATTAAAGCGCTGGCTTATTCCATTGGCAGTCTGTTGGTAATCCGGTTGTTTTTGTTTATTTTTTACCTCTTCATAAAATTCTGAAAAATCAATGGATTCGAAGTGAATTAATTGCATTTGCTCAGGCGTAATACCCGAGCAATTAGAATATTTATTTTGGCCAAAACCAATATGTAACTGGTCCCGTCTTCCTTGTACTTGAACCATACGGGCTAATTTAGATTGGAAGACACAGTAAGTCTCGTGGTGATCGACACAGACCGAGCCAATAGGAAGTTTTTTGCGTTTAAAACAATATTCACCCGTAGGTACTACCAGTTTGTTTTCTCGAGCTTTTCCCAATTTTTTCTCAGCATCACTACACTGTGCCAGCTCAAGATCCAGACCCCACCCCTTATCACTGCAACAATTTTTAAAATGGAGCATTGTTGTTGAACATTCAAGCAATTGACCTTTGAAAATAAAATTGGCATTGCCATCAAAGTCTTTTGAGGCATCCGATGCGGCGGATAAGGTGGACATTGCTTTTTTAAAATCGTCTTCATTGGCTGGGGTTAGTTCATGTTTCGCGCAATTACCATCCAAACAAAAAGCATCCTCACCACACAACAGTTGGTTGTCAGTACATTGGTTTATCGGGCATTGATACGTTTGCTGATGGGTTGTGCAACGTCCTGCTTCTTCTTTCACACAAGTTGAAGCAGTCTGCTCACATCCTTGATTAACTAGGTTATCGCACGTATTTTGCTCCTGACTACCACCACAGGTGTAGGATGCTCTCTCTTTCCAGCAAGGGCGGGTCAATGGAACATCGCCAATAATCCGTGTTTGATTGGGCTCGGTGCATGTTAGAGGCTCAGTAATATGACACAACCCCTCTTTTTCTTTGTTTTGCAAATGTTGGCATTGGTCGTCCCAATACTCTTTGCTTTCATAAATTTCAACCGTCATCGAAACGGAGTGAAAATAGGGCACTGTGCAGCGACCAAATCGACAATTGCCCACAGACAATGATAGGGTGGGATTGGCGCAAGTAGCCGTTTGCTCAACAACCACTAATTTCTTTTCATCAAGGAAACTGACCTTAACCATGGCGCAATTGACCGGCAATATAATCACAGGTGCTGGTACTGAATTTTTATAAATCGTATAGCAAGGAGCTTTGCCTTGTTGGCAGGTATCCGTATGTCCCAGGTTAACTGAGACCTTAAAAGGGGCATTTCTCATACCTCCTTTTCGCAGGTATAGATTGTAACTTTCTGTTTTGTAGGGTGAAACATCGACCCGTAAGTGCCTTGCACAATGCAATACACCTAATACTTTGCTGGACAGGCATGTTTTTTCCTGCCATGAGTAATGACATTCTTTGGGTTTTAAAGAGCAGGTGGTTTTATCGGTATTTTGGCCGTGCATAATCGCATCTCCATTTTCTGCGATTTGATTTAATTTTTGCATTGATTCCGAGGCAGGATTTACTTGATACAAGGGGCGATGATTAAAACTTTCGCCTACTGCCTTTCCTGCATCATTCTGAGCCACGGCAGTTTGCGAATCGGTTTCAAGACCTGTGCTTGCCTGCGTGACGCCACTATAATAATGTTCTTGCGGCAGATTGGCTTGATAGCCAGGAAACTGGCTCAGATCCAGTGCTTTTAATAAATCAATGGATTGATTGGTATGGCTTGTTCCGGTCTGAACGCCTTCTTGATACGCCTGATTCAAATCAAGTGCAAAAACCTGTGAACAAAGGATTAAAAAAACTAAAACGAAGCCTTTCATCAGATTAACCCCCCTCTTAACCGAAGAATCATTTGATCCAACACGGGGTCTTCTGACTGCTCATCGCCCCTCATTTTTTCTAAGGCGTAATCCAGCGACACATCACCATAAAGACTGTCGTAATTCACCGGTTTGCAATCCATATTGGCAGGACAAGCAGGGGTGTCTTTCACATAAACCACTGCAGGAACCATAGTGATATCAAAGGTTTTAAAAAGAATAGGATCAAGCTGCATCCCAATTCCTGTTTTTTTACTGAGCGTTTGAATAGCCGTCATCGTTTCTTTAAACGAATTATGAATTAGTCCCCGAATCACAGGTGTTGCTCCACTTTTTTTACATTGTAAAAGCCAGGCTTGTAGACTTTTTTCTGGCATTGAAAACGATAAGAACACGAGTACCTGACTGACTTTTTTTAAGTGGGTTACAATGGGTTCCTGTGTTTTTATGACTTGATGCATCTCGCCGGTAAATTCTGCAATTTGACCCGATTTTTCTGAAGTCTCAAGAGACTTACTGATTTGTTTTATTTCATTTGTAAAAGCATTGGCGCGATTTTTTGTATTCACCTCAATAGACGCAATATAGGCTTCATCTTCTGCAAGTGCAGGAAATGACAACAAAAATAATGCAACCAAGAAAGAAGTGTTCATTCGTATTGTTTTCATCACATCTCCTAATCGTTAAAAGGCGCAACAATTGCGTTTGCGCCAGATCAGATACCCAAAATCCTCGCCCTTAAACGGATATTCGTGCCCTGCCTCCCATAGGGTCGTAGCACGCCCAAGGGGATAACAGGCATTAGTAGTCGGTAAAGGATTGACCATTTGATAGCGGTAGCGTGATTTGGGCAAAATAGGGGAATAATGAGTATGACAAATGGATTTTGCGCTGCTTGTCGAATCGTCAAGTCCTACTGTGTCTTCCAATAGTCCCTGGCGATGCAATTTAAAATTCATACGCTCAGACAGTAGGACTGATGCCTGAACCCCGCCAACATGTTCTTGCACATGCCCCGTTAAAGGGTACATGCTTCCCTGAGCTCCTGCGCACCAAAAGAGCTTGTCAATGGCACTGCCCAATAAAGCGGTACTTGAATCAGCAGCGCAAGCCGCTTGTGCGGGTAAACTACCAAACAATACCGCCTCGGGATTAATGATGAAACCTAGCTCATCATCATTCCACATCACATCCAATTCACTCGGATAAGCAATGTCAAAGTCTCCTTTTTCAACACAAATCCCATCAGTTAACACATTCAACCAATACATCAATGGGAACTTGTACCAGTGCACGTGGTAAAATGATTGATTGGATAAATTACTATCTGTTTCCACCGCACCTTTGCGGTAATACTTGCCAAAATTTAAAGAAATCCCCCCTAAATTAACGAGACAAAAAGGAGTTCGAGTTACATCCACTAAATTCACAGGCTCCCAATAACCCATTGTTAATCCCAATCGCGGTATAGGATTTCCTGGGCATTCACAAACAGGCAGTTTGGGGTTTTTAGTGTCTGGCAAATGATTGGAGGAAACGAGATTAGCTTGCCCTAAACTGAACGGGAACAAACATGACCAACAGACATCAGAAATGGGATTTACAAAACGACCATGACAAGATCCTGCTTGGGTCGACCCAGAAGCTAAAAAAGCAATAAGAATAAAAAAGGCTTTCATACACTCACCTCATTAATTTGCAACCGCTTCCCTGCTTGAAAAACACGCACCGGCAAATACTTTATTTGAAATTTGGCAACCAAAAATCCATTTAAATCAAAATAAATAGCTTGCTTTAATTGATTCGCAACTTCCTTTACAGAGCCTGAAGTGAGGATTAATTTTACTTTTTGGTGCTGCGTTAATTCCTGGGTAACCCATGCAACCTGTGCCTCATCATCCCCGTCAAAAAACAGGAGAGTGCTACTCAAGCCCACTCTATCCAGGGGGTTAATTACAGTGCCTTGTTTAACAATCACTTGGCCGTGACTGTCCTTCACATCGTAAGGCACAGCAAGTGATGGATTAAAAAACCACGTTCTATTGTCTTCTGCTCTCGGCAAACGAATAGGTGTTGGGCGTGCCACATGTTCTTTTACCCGTTTTTTAAACTCAGATTGTACGGTCTTCCATTCCCCATTAGCCTGCATCCCCTTCATTTTTTGCTGGATGTACTCTAAAAAATCTATTTCAGCAATTTCAAAGGTTT
This sequence comes from Legionella worsleiensis, assembly GCF_001467535.1. GTDB lineage: Bacteria > Pseudomonadota > Gammaproteobacteria > Legionellales > Legionellaceae > Legionella > Legionella worsleiensis. The sequence continues at coordinate 91,143 of NZ_LNZC01000002.1, read as the reverse complement.
TGCCAAAGACACCATAGTCTTTAGCCTCTGCAAAAGGGAGATAGAGCATGCAAATAATCAACAGAAGCTTCTTCACGATTTATGCTCCAATTTGATCATCGTCATGAGGGTGGCTGTATAATCAGTGCTGCCTTTAATTACTGCTTCCTTCGGCAATAACACCAACGATTTGGATTGGGACAAATCTTGTAACGCTGCTTCCAAATGATGCGAAAATGCTTTAATCGCTGCTTCTTTCTCAAGGTTTGAATGATTTTTTTGCGCTTCCTCTTTGATAAATTGGGAGGTGATTGACACGATATCAACGGTTGCAATATCTGGCCGTCTCAAAGCACTATAAAAAATCCCATTAACTAAGACGCTGGTAATGAGTGCGGTCAAAAGAGATACTTGAGTTGCCTTAAACATAGCCATACACCTCCAGGGCAACTTTGGAAATGGCATCAGCCAATGGCAAACCTGTTGCCATTAATCGTTTCAAGGCTTCTACTTCTGGGCCTCTTGTGGTGTTTAGGACGCGTGAAAATGGATCGACAATCAAACGATGCACTGTTGAATTCTCTTCACACATCATTAAAAACTCAGAGTATTCATTAGTTATTTTAAGGCTTCGGATTAAACGCTCGCCATAAGCATCCAACTGATTACTCGTTTTTAAAGTGTCAATCGTACTTTTGGAGGCACCTAAAAAGATTTTATAATAGGCGTTGTCGTAACACATTTTGGCAGTTGGATTGTTTTCATAATCATCTAAGCCATGAGTCACTGTAATAAAATTACCACCGTATTTAGGCGCACGCCTATAGCCCTCGTTAACAAAGTTAGCACTGCCACCCGTGCCATTGTCTGAAAGTAATTCGTAGGATTCATCAATCAAGCAGCTTTTGGGAATGTGCTTTGGCGTGTAATACATCGCATTGGTGATTTGATACATTAAGATTTTCAATACAATGCGCTGCAAATCCTTATTTCCATCAAGACCACCCAACTCTAAAATGACTAAATTTCTTTTAAAATCGAGCGAACAAGGCGGTTCAAAATAACTGCCATAACGACCGTTTTTAGTATAGCTATACAACAGGCGCCCAATATTTTGAGAAATAGGATCGTTACTACTTTCTAAGTGATGAGCAATAAGAGTAATAGTTGTAGCATTGTGATGTTGTCGCCACATCGCCTCAATGGCTTTCTCAATATGACTTCGTTCTTCATCACTGACGTTACCTGATGGTCTTGCCATCATACCTACAAGTTGTATTAGCTGATTGTGAACATCTTTAAATGCAGTATCATTTTTGGCTTGTGCATCAATTGTGGAAAAGAGGTTTAGGCTAATTTCGGTGTCATGATTAAAATCAATAAGCTGTCCGTTCAACATCTCACAAGATTTAGCGTATGAACCGCCCACATCAATGATATAAACAAAGCCCCCCTGGGATAACAGACTTTGAATGTAGTCATTCATTAAAAAGGATTTTCCTTTTCCAGGAGGAGCTACAATAGCGACATTATAGTTTCTGACTACGTTGTCAAAAAAATAAATAGCGGTAAATTGCCCCCGTCTTTGTGGATAGACCTGAGCAAATCGTCCTGCCCCTTTCCATTCCCCCTGGATAGGTAATAAGTTAACCGTATTAAAACTGGTTAAAGGTCTTATCCGTCCAAATGATTTGTAATCATCAAACATACCTTCAGCAGGTGCAAAGGGCATGGAGGCTAGAAGTGTTTGTAACTGCAAACCTGTTGGCGTGCGTAAATCAAATTGGTTACCCCGAAATACATCCTTGGCACGTCGTACATCGCGACGGACATTGGCAGGTGTTGTAAACAATAAAACGTTATAATAGGAATCAACCAAAGAATCATCGCCACTGAGCCGCTCTCTTAACTCCTCAATTTCTGCGTATTTTTTGTTAAAATTTTTGACCCATTTGGCAATAAAAGGTTGTTTGGCATTTTGACCTTCATCAGCATACTTGGCATCTAATGCCGCCATCACCTTATCTTTATCTTTAATTCGTATTGCAAAACTAAAAAGAAAGGGACAACTTATTTGCAAAGAGGTATTAAACATTTTTCCAAATAAATCACCCATTTGCCATTGCACAGGGGATTTAGGATATTGCCTGACGGACAAGCATTTAATCACCCTCGTATCTTCTTCTCGCTCAATCTCTATTTGATTGGATTTAACCCGCATACTCGCTTCAATGTCAGTCAGTTGAAAACGAATTTCAGTATTGGTATCGTAATTGGTTTTTTCTTCATACAAGCTGTCGGTTGGAAAGAGCCACTCCCGCTTTAAGCTAATCACTTCTTCAACAGACAGTTCTTTACAAACAATATTGACTGACTTTAGATTGTTGCTGATGTCTTCGCGCAAACTACCAAGCAACAAGCGATCGTCTTCTATAGATTTGCGCGGAATTGAAATACATAAAAATAAACGAAAATCACGCAAGACAAAATTGCTTTCTTTAGTTAATGAGCTGTACACCCCTTTGCGGTAAAATTCAGCTCGTCGGTGTGCCAGGGCTTTTAAAACCTCACTGCCTTGATTGCGTTGATGTTCCATTTCATCAATCATGTGGCCAATTTTAGGCGATGCCCAAAACAAAGCATGAAAACAACTTTCCGGTGGTAAAATATCCGTTAATATACTGGTGAGAATAGTCATGGTTTCTTCACTGGCACCAATCAATGTGGAACATTCAAACATCATATGAGAGGCTTGTTTGTAGGGATAAATGTCGGCTTCCGAATCGTAGACCTCATCTGGCAAATAAGGTGCTAAGCAATATGTATCCAACAGTGCTTCTATTTGCTTTTTATGATGCGCATCAGTCATGCCTAGCTCTTCTCGCAATGTTTCCAGTAACGAGCCTGTTGCATGACTTAAAGTAGTGCTTGTGTTTCTAACTGCGCGACGCGCTTTTTTTAGTGTAGATAACATAGTGGCTCTCCTTATTTTGAAGCCAATTGGGACTGCTGCATCCACTGTCCTTCTTTAACAACGCTGTACACCCGATTGGCTTGATGATAATTGCCATCAGTGTCTTCATAAGGCGCTATCCAAAGAGGCATCACCCCTTCTCCATATCGCACAGGATGACCAGGTCGTCCATCCATCACTAAAGGATTTCGGTTGGGGGTTACTGCCAGGGATTTGCCCTTACCATTTACCATGTCATAAACCTCGTCCATGCGTTTGCACGATCCTCCGCTGGGGGCTGGGCAATCAAAGTCCTCATTCAGTTTGGCGCAGCCGGTCAAAACAACACAGGGCAACAGTAATAAAGTAATTAGAGTTTTCATGTTCGATATGTCCTTAAAACGAGTGGTTTTTATAGAAAAATTGATTAGCAGCTTTTTCTTCAGAAGTCTCAGACTCGACAGGAGCTTCAAAAGCCACTTTGGAATCTTGTCTTTCTTCTGGTTGTTCAGGGGCATTAGTGTCCGTCCCTCCGTCAAGCCAAAATCCTTTAAGAAAAGTCACATCAACTGTAACCATTGGAGGCAATTGAATAATTGGGTGGTACATTTCAGCGCGCTTGATGTTGTACTGTGCATACATTTTGGCTGCACCCGATCCGCCGCTAGAAACAGCCGCTAGGGGAATTTTTCCTGCTTGAATGGTTGATACACTTCCTAGAGGCGAGGTGCTGTAATCAGTGGAATATTGCTGGCCAATATTGCCCATGCTTTCCCAGAAGTTCCCCCAAAAAGCTTTTTTCACCATCGGTTCATCACGCCATACTGCACGCCCACGAATTCCGTTTTTAGAATCTGCAATAATACCCGTGACCTGGATGTCGATACTGGTCCCATTGGAATGAATGCAACTTAATCGTTCGGTACGAAATTTCCCTCGCTCACTGGAAATATCACCAATTACAGAAGCACTTACCATACAGCCTTTAAGCGGTGCCCTGTATTTATTCGGCATCACTCCATCATCGACTATTTGAAATATCATAATGTCCGGGTTGGCCTGGCTTAAAACTCCCGCTGAAACATCAGCCCCTTGTAAAACAACTGCTTTAGCAAAGGTATTAGAGAAGACATAATTATTGGGTGTTTTGATTCGTGGCTTGGATTTTTTATTTAACTTGGCTGTGTATTGAATAAATCCAGAATCTATCTCTATAGAGTTACTCGCTGCCGATTCATCTGCTCGGGGTAATAACCCATTTTGGGGCTCATTGGTTTTTAATGTCCCATTTATTGGGGTAGTACGCTCCATTTGCAGTTTAACTATTTGATGCTTCAGCTCAGAAAGTGTTGATTTCATTTCCGATAGTTCATCTTTTTGCGAAGTAATGAGCTTGCTTTGCTTGTCTTTTTCATCACCTAATGCTTTGAGGCTTTTATCAAAGAGCTCTGATTTTGCAAGCTCAGCTCGCCAGGCATTTTGTGTTTTCTCAATCCAATGGGATTCATTAGTGGCAGTAGATATCGGGCTGGCTAAGCTGTGTTTTTTATAAGCGGGTTTATCAACCTCTCTGGATTTAACTGTCTTGTTTCCCAATAAGGCAAAGCACGCAATCACCAACACTATAACGCCGATAACAATCCCTAAAAAGATCTGTTGTTGTTTTTTAAGTTGAATAGACATGTTAGCTAATCCTGTACAATCGAGTAGTTTCAAACGGCGCTAAATGGGTTTTAGCAAGCGCCACCCCTTTGGTTCCAGGCCAATTAAACCAAGATTCCTTGGCATCAATAGGCTGATTGGTTACGTTCTTTAACTCAAAAATTTCACCCCGCATACGGTTGCCTTTAACCGTCAACAAGCGTTTTAGCTGTGTTTTTTGCGCTTTATATACCGAAGGCTTTTTAGGTATTGTTTGAGTAAAACCTTCTGGCAAATACCCATTAACCAGTGCTCTTAAAAAACCAACCATTACCTTTTCATAACTTGAAGTACGTGGGTCACGGGCACGAATTACAGGGTTTTTATAGGATTTAAAAACGATTGTTTGTGAAGCAATGGGTTTTGGCTCTACACGCACGTTGTAAAAAAAGCCTTTTTCAGTCAGCAAATTGATAGTAAAAGCTCGCGTGTGGTAAAGAGGCGATGGCAAAAAAGTAAGAATACCCGTCGTATCATCAATTAATTTGCAATTCGCCTTCCCATTGCATGCATCAACCAGGGTGTTGCCAGGTGCTTTTATTTGCTGAATGCGATCATCCTCTAACATCAGATTATTGGGTTCTTTAATTGAGGCATTAATTAAAATATCTTCATAATTTCTGACTGTTTTTATTTGAGCACCTTCTGCTGTTGCTATTAATAAGCCTAAGCTGAATATCATTGCCATTTGTTTCATGATTACACCTTCTCAAGATTCGTTAGTTTCAACAGGCCATACTCATAGGAATACCTAATCAAAAAAGTCTCCCGTACATCAGACATCAAATCCGCGCCAACAAAACGCTTCATCTGTCCCATTACTTTTACGCTCAAGTGTTTGATATCAATTTCAAAGGTCGATGGATAAAACACGCTGGATAAATGTTCGTGATTAATTTGTTCGACTTCCTTAACCAATTGCGCCCTGATGTCCCCATACAGTGAGGGAGCTACATAGCCTAAGAGCGCATTAAATTGGTAAGTGGCTGAACTTGAAGTGATATTAAAACGAAGTTGCGTTAAGAAATTGGTCATGTCTCTTAAATAGCCTTCCGAAACACCTGTTCCAGAAAGTGTAAATTCTTGAGATATTTTAGGTGGGATGAAATGGGTTTCATGTTTGCTATGAGCATAATGCAATAAGGCCACAATGGTAATTGATTGCATGAATGTCATAGCTAGCAGCACACTACTAATACCTATGAATAAAACCCTAATCTTTTTTTCCTTCATTAATTCTGATTTTTTTTGTTCTATTTTCATCTGTTACCCCAAAAACGCTCTAATCCATGACGGTGGTGTTGCCCGTAACTTAGGTGATAGAGAAAAGAACCAATAAAAAAGGTGGATATAAAAATAGGGACCTTCATTCCCCTTCATGCGTTTCATCAGGAATAGAAACGCACAGGTTAGAATCAATGAGGTAACAAAAAAACCACAAACAGCCCCAAATACGTAGAGAGTTAATGCTGCTACCATGACCTCATCGAGTGTAAAAATAATCAATCGATAAGGCTCATTAAGATATTGGGGTGTTTTGTATTTTCTCGGATCTTCCATCTTAAACCCCTGCTAGCATTGCAACGACATTTAGAAAAATAGCCATCGCCCCAACGCCGCCAAGCGTTTTAATATTTCGAGTAAACATCAAGGTAACAACAGCCGCTACAGCTTCTCCGACATAAAGATAGGTTTTTATCGAACCATTGTAGGTATCCTTAACTACTTCTTCTGCAGCGGATAAAGCATCCGCTGCAAAGGTTCCTTGAGCCATTATTAGCAAGCAAATAAGTATGAAAATCTTTCCAATGTGAGCATTAATACTGCTTAACACGTTACTTCTGAACTGATTTAATAAAGACATGTTATCCCTCCTTTTTAATGGTGATTGAGGATTGATTGCTGCATTGATGGGCAAAATTTCTTTGTTGGATCAGCCAAACCATCGTGCTTTTCAGATTGAATTTTTTGATAAATTTCATAACGGTGGATTGCTACTGAATTGGGTGCATTAAACCCAATGCGTACCTGATTCCCTTTACAACATAGAACTGTGATAAATATATCTTCTCCAATAACAATGCTTTCACCGACTCTTCTAGTTAAACTCAACATCTTCTTCTCCTTTTTAGTTAACTTTCATATTTAAAATGTGTTTCATTTTCAGTAATTGGGTTTTAGCCACTTCAGGGTTATTGTTTTTGGGAGCTTCATCAGGTACAAAAAATGAACTTCTCTTGGAACAGTTTTTACAAAAATCAATAAATTGGGGTAAGGTTGGCGGTAGTTCCTTATTTTTTCGACATAAATCAATTGCCAGATCAAGAATGTTATCCGCATAGGCAAGTAGTCCTTGTTGCCATTCACCTTTAACAAAAACTAAAAACTCATCGCTTTTAAATTGACTACGCCAAACCTGTCCGTACATAGCTGCAAACCTCAAAAATAATCGATCAATGCGCTTGCGACTTTCCTCGGTAGGCGCTAAGGTCGATGATGTTGTCATCGGCTTCTTCTTCAATTCCTGATTTACATGACTCCCAGAAGCTGTCTCTAATGGGTTGTTTCTTATAATTTGTTTCATGGACTGCATTATTTGTCTCCTGACACGTATCACTTTGAATTTCATCTTTCCAACAATGTTGCGCTAACCAATTGGCAGGATATTTCCAAGCAGCAACCCATTGGCCTTGGCTATGCTGTTGTTGATAAAACTGGATTTGTTGTTGTAAAGCCGAATAAATTTGTATTGGCAACTCAGGTGTGAGATTAAGCGCTTGAAATGCTTCCCATGCTTTTTGCTTTGATTTTTTTAGCGGATACAAATCCCAAAATTTTTCGAATTGTGATAATAAAAAAATATAATAATTATCTTCTTTTAGAGGTGTGTCGGCTTTTGGAGATTTATCTATGCCGGCTTTTAGTGGGTCTGTCTTTGATAAGCCAGTATTTATAAGGCGTTGCTGATTTTTAGCTGGGTCTAGTTGCTGTGTCTGGTTTAGGTCTAGTTTATTTTGGACGGAATAACCCATTGTAGCTAATTCGCATCTTAAAATTAATTTTAAACCTTCGGATTGTGGTGTAATAAGCCCTGCTCGCCCCAAAGCAGATAAGGCACGGCGTATTTGCATGCGTGAATAGCTCTCGCTTTTAATGCCTTGATGCGGCTCAATATAAAGTTGCTCTGCTATCGATTGATAGCTGATTCCGCGCTTTATGCCGACTAATCCTGTTTTGACATCCATATATGGCCTTATCCCTCTTAGGTAAGCCAGTTGCTGAAGGTGTGGCATCCCACATAAAGCAGCAAGTTCTTTGTCATTAATTAAAAAATCCACTATTCACTCTCAATCCGTGTACAAATTCGTTATTATTTTTTTTATATGGTATATTTACTATTAACTACTACTTGAATCGTACGATTCGTGTAAATAATTATTTTAATTTACCACCATTCGGTGCATTGTCAATATATATTTTCACAATATGGGATTAATTGGGTTGGTTAATATGAATATAAAAGAAAAAATTGGTCAAAGAATTCAAGAAGAACGGATAGCAAAAGGATTAACTAGAAAGGCCCTTGAGGAGTTAACTGATGATCTTAAACAATCAAGAATTAGCAATTGGGAGCGAGGTGATAGAACTCCAGGGCCTGAAGAAATAAAACAACTTGCTAGAGCACTAGATATTTCACCTGCTTATTTGATGTGCCTAACCGATGAGAAACGTCCAAAAAAAATTCCAGGATTAGGGTCATTGGTTCCACTGCTCGATCATCATCAAGCCTGCGATCCTAAAGGATTCATTCAAAGGGTTAGGAACGAACATAATTCAGATGAAATAAGCTTTATACCGATTTCTTCTGAGCTTAGTACTCGTCTTGGAGAAAATGCATTTGCTCTAAAAATGAAAGATGAGAGTATGCACCCTGAATTAAGAGTTAATGATATTTTAATTATTGATCCCAATTCTGAACTGCATCCAGGAAGTTTAGTTGCAGCACAGCTTAACGAAGAAAATGAGGTTATTGTACGAAGATATAAACAACTGACCTTATCAAAAGAATTTAATCCATTTGAATTGCGGGTCGAAAATGATAATTGGGGGAATATAAAAATTGATAAAGTAACTGACGCTATAATTATCGGCGTTATTGTGTGTGTTGTGAGGTATACGGGGAGATCTTAAGTGATTCTGCCTATCCTAAATCACTTGGTGGGCATCCCTTCTCACAGCATATATTGTATCGCTTAACGATCGATGAGTCGAGCCAATGAAAATGCTTTTTTCTGCAAAAAATACGACTGAAACCCTTTATATGCTACAATATATGCCAATTATGTCTTGTGAAACCGTTGATGCAACCCAACACTAAAAGTCTCTTTAAATTCGTCGTGTATTTTTTAAATCCCTATTTAAAATGGGTTGTTTTATTCGTATTGGTCGCTATAGCAGCCGGCCTTATGCTGCCAATGGAATCTTATTTTTATAAGAGGCTTATTAATGAACTAAGTCAAGTCAGCACGGATGCGTCCATGGTAAACAAAATCATTTGGTCAACATTGCTCATACTGGTTGCGATGAAACTGCACCTGTCCTGCTGGCGAATTTTTAATGTTATCAAATTAAAAACAGCTGCGACGATAAAAAACAATATAATAAATTATGCTTTTGAATACATCCACAAGCACTCTTTTAATTTCTTTCAAGATAATTTTAGTGGGACGATTGCCAAAAACATCACAGCATTATCCGATAAAATTGAGTCTTTGATTTATGATTATAGTGCGCAAATTATCAGGGGAATAACGCAGACTATTACTGCGTTAATTTTAATGTATTTTATTCATCCAGCTTTTTCAATTATCCTGTTTACATGGGTCTTGTTGTTCACCATAGGCAGTTCATTATGTATAAAAAAAATAAGCGTATTATCGGATGATTATGCAGAGTCTCAATCTGCTGTTACGGGTGAAATAGTAGATTCGGTGGGAAATTTTTCAAACGTTAAAATTTTTGGTGCAGGAGCCTATGAAGCTTCTTATTTACAAAAATCACTAAATATTCTCAAGAAAAAATTTGTCACTAAAGAATGGTTTCTAACCAAACTGTTTATTACGCAGGGTTTTGCCTGGGTTACTTTATTTGGATTGATGCTGTTCATGCTGGTCAAGTTAAAATTAAACCAGCAAATTACTATTGGCGATTTTGTATTGATTTTTAGTTTAACCAATTATGTTGCTGAAAATATCTGGTGGTTAACGGAAACAATTGGGCAAATCAATGATGCTATTGGCACATCGAAACAAAGCCTTCGGGCACTATTTACCCCTATGGAGATCACCGACAAATCGGATTCAAAATCCCTACGGGTCACTAAAGGTGAAATTGTTTTTGATAAAGTGCACTTTCATTATCACGGCAACACTCAGTTGTTTCAGAACAAATCCATTACCATAAAACCCGGATCAAAAGTTGGCTTGGTTGGCTATTCTGGCAGTGGGAAGTCTACTTTTGTTCATTTGATTTTACGACTTTACGATATAATCGATGGCGCCATTAAGATTGATGGCCAGGATATCAGGGACGTGACCCAAAAGTCACTGCATGAGCATATCGGTATGATTCCACAAGACCCTTCATTATTCCATAGAAGTTTAATGGAAAATATTCGTTATGGTAAGGTATCGGCTAGTGATGAAGAGGTAATGACCGCTGCATCCAGTGCCCACGCGCATGAGTTCATAAAAAAATTGCCTCTGCAATATGACTCTTTGGTAGGTGAGCGTGGAATTAAACTGTCTGGCGGGCAAAGACAGCGCATTGCAATTGCGCGGGTTATTTTAAAAAATGCTCCAATATTAATTTTAGATGAAGCAACATCTGCGCTGGATTCAGTAATCGAAAAAGAAATTCAAGAATCTTTATTAGAATTAATGAGCAAAAAAACCACTATCGTCATCGCACATCGGCTATCAACTTTGTTGCAGATGGATAGAATTTTAGTATTTGATAATGGGGTCATTGTTGAAGAGGGATCTCATGACGTGCTTTTAAAGAAAAATGGTCTCTATAAAACCTTGTGGGAAGCACAGGTTGGTGGATTTTTGCCAGATAAGCAATCAGGAAATACGGAATAGTTGCTATACCATGAGGAAAGACTTGTTAATCATCCGTTTTAATTCACCGTTTAAAAGTCTATTAAGATGTCCAGATCCTACAATCATAATGTTATTTTTTCTTAGAGATTTAGCAATAATATACCTATAACTCAAGAAAATTGGTATTTAATTGTAGGGAAGGGAATCAATGCCTAATGAACAATTAATTAGATTTACCCGCGAACTTTTAACGTATAGTGTTGAGGTTTTTTATAAACCATAGAAATGCTTCTTTAACGCGATTATTCATTCGAGGGATAGTACCAAGTGCAATAGAGCACGTTGCATTAACTAACCGCATATGCGCAAAAAGCAAATAGATGGGAAGCAACTTTTCGGTAAGTTCTAATGCTTTTTGTAAATCTTCATTAGAGGACAGCCATCCCTGAAAACAGGTATCATGAAGTATGTGATAGTCTGTGGAGTCCATTGGTACTTTATAGCGATTGCCTGGAATTTTAAGGAAAGCAGCAAGGGAGAAGAATGGATGATTGATAGCCGTTTCACCCAGATCGATAATACTAATTTTTTTTGTGGTGCTACTGAATAACATATTATTCTCGTGGAAATCAGAATGATTAAGACATTCTGGTATCCCATAACTTGAAAGCTCTTGGCATAGTGCCTCGAGACTCATCATTGCATCTTGTAATGTCTTAATCTGTGACGCCTCTAATCCATTAACCGTTAAAAAAGATTCATTGCCAACGAGATCTTGATACAAAGTTGGAAATTGTTTAAGGCGCCAGTCTGGCACACCGGCTTGAATAAACACAGCAACATGTGGCACTGTTGCCCTTTGCATAGCATTGTAAACTTGCAGGCCCTGAACTAACAGATCAATCTTGAGATGCCCATCAAACAAAGTGCGCAGTGTTGCATCTCCGCACTCCTTCATGAAAAAGCAGTGTAAATTTTTGTTCTCTGCAATGACTTCTGGGATATCAGTTATTTTGCATAAGTTGCGGTATTTTTGAAGGATATCAACTTCGATAAATAGAGTGGGTGGCGTTTGCTTAAGATAAAATGGACCTTCGGGTGTGCTAATTCTTAAAACACTTGACCAAGGTGTTTGTACAACAATTTCTGTACCAAGCATATTTGAGCCAAGAATATTTTTTGCCCAAAGGATTATTTGATTATGTGTGTTTTTATTATTAGTCAAAATGGATATCCAATTTGCAATTTGTTGCATCTAAAGTTGCCATCTTCCCAATCGGTAAAACATGTCGGCTTTCTATATGACCATATGAAAACCCGCGGATACATGGCACATTAATTCGCTTACACCAAAAATCAATAATATCTTCTGTTGTTCCAGCTTGGGCTGAAAAATGCCTGGCTGTACATTCAGTGAAAGTTCCAATAACAACGCCTGATACATTGTTTAATATCCCTGCAACATACAATTGCGAAAACATTCCTTCCACAATGTAAGGCTCAATTCCTACATCCTCAATCAATAAAATCTTATTAGAAAAATCCGGTTGATAAGGTGTACCCATGAGATTTAGCAAACACATTAAATTTCCACCGATCAGAGGTGCTATAACGCTACCATGATTAATGGTTGCTCCTCCATGAATGGAATAGCTTTCTTCATTTAAACAGTGGGTTAAAGTACTTAATATCCTACGATCTATTACTCCCTCTTTGATATCACTGCAATTGAAACCTGTAAAAGATATGCCTCCAGTTTTAGAATATATCCCTAGCTGCAAAGCTGTAGCGTCACTATAGCCGATTATTGGTTTAGGGTTCTTGCGAATAACATCATAGTCTAGCAAAGGCAAGGTTCTAATAGAGCAGGTGCCACCATTAGTCGTGATTATAGCTGACACATCCGAGTCTTTGAAAAAATTCATGATATCGTCAGCACGCTGCTCATCTGTTCCCGCAGAAAAAAGCTCAGCCTTTTGAATATTTTTACCAATTTTTATTTTAAATCCTTCTTTTTCAAAGTAAGCAATTGAGGCTTCAAGCAGTCCTGGAGAAAGTGGGCTTGACGGGGCAATGAGGCCAATCGTATCGCCTTTTTTTATTGAGTCTCGATTGTCTGATATCATCTACAAAACCTTTTTCAGGTAATATCGTTTATGCCTCTCTGGGCAACCTTCAAGAATACCAAACACCTCGTATCCTTGTTTCAAATAAAAATCCTTAGCCTGCCAATCAAATGTATCTAAATGCGAAAGGCTAGCCCCCATTGATTTAGCTTCGGCCTCAACTTTGCTCAGCAAAAGGCTTCCGAGTTGTTGGCCACGATGACTCTCCTTGACGAACAAAACATCGATATAGAGCATGCCCCAGCAATATATTAATGAGTTGATCCCTGCTACTACAAGGCTCTCATTCTTTATGTGAAAATTTAAACTGACAAAATCGTTGTCCTGTGTAAACGGAGCGTGGCTTTTATTGAAGGCAACAATTTCATCATCTACAAACTGCGTTTCTTCTTCACTGCTGATAACGATATCGAAGCTCATAATGCCTTCCTAAGAAAAATTCTTGAATGTTCACGCCAATATTTTTTTATCTCGCCCATAGGTTCATAACCATTCTTCAAATAAAATTCTTCCGCTTGAAAGGACCATGTATCAGTTATAGAAAAAACACAGCCATGCTTAACAGCTTCTTGCTCTGCTGCATTTATTAATTTTGTACCATAACCTTGTTTTCTGAGTTTTTCATCAACCTACAACACTTCAACATATACTTGCTCGGTATCAAAATGCGCTTGTATGCCACCGAAAATCTCGCCCAAGTCATTTTTTAAAAACACTGAAAACTCTTTGTCTCTTGGCTCGCCTATTAGGCGTTCATAATGAACAACAAGTCCTTCCACCAAAGCATTATTATCAGCCTGATTGGGGTTGTGATCTACGATTACTTTGTATGTGCTGTTTGGTATTGGCTCTCCATTATGACTATTTTTCTGATTAATCCAATTAGCGATAGACTCCGCAACCTGATTTATTGTCAAACTTGTTGTGTCCAAGGCTTTAACAAATGCTTTGCTATTCCAAGTCACAAGTTGACCCAAAACACTAAAATCCAGTCCATGCCAACAATCATCGAGTAGCACATGCTGCATCCACTGTGGGTCTTGGTGATGCATGCGAAGCCAAGACGACCAATTCAACATGTTTTGATCAAGGCCATAAGTATTACGTTTTTTGAGGCGTTGAATACGTTCGAAATCGCTCACATCCAAAAGACAGAAATTGACTTTATCTATCTGTTTTGCGGAAGGGCATGCCAGTATTTCCCCTAAAACAATTTGACCAAGCAAGCAGGCATCTTTGCCATCGCTAAATAATTTTTGTAGCCACTTCTCGGTGGATTCTTGGCGCCATTTTTTATCGGCAGCGTCGGGCACACCAATATCGTCAAAATCATAAACAGCGATACTATCTCTCAAAAGTTCTTTTAAATTGGGCATTACTGCCGTTTTACCACTGCCACTGGCACCACCTATAAAATATAATTTCATAAAATCTCCCTCGTCTTGTCGGACTGACAAGCTCTCTCTATTGCACCATTCGGTAGAAAAACGGGCTGTAAGTGTTCAAAGCATTGCATCCGATCGTCACCACCTTCATCAGACAGAAAGATGTATTCACAATAGTCGCCGATGTCCTGAATAATACGTTCAAAACGATAGTAGCAAATGGCATCCTGATTTATCTTTGTTTGGCCATAGCCCTGATAAAATAGTGATTCCTCTTCAGTCGCTGTGCGACCGCTGTCCCAAATACCAGCGCCGACAAACATCAAATCACGTTCTTTGGGGGCAAAGATGAGGGTATCCCAGTCAACAATATAAAGAGCTCCTTCTTTATCAACAATCAAGTTCCAGCCATGGATATCTGCATGGCATAAAATATATTCGAGAGGCTGTTTTTGGATCGTGATCGCAAGCTTTTCAGCGCGCTCAACAAGTTTACGTATTTCGCTACTTTTGGATTTCAGGAACAATGCCATTTTTACAGCAACAGGCTCTTCAAAAACCTCATTTTCAATGCGCATAAGAAATGCTTTGACGGTTTCTCGCCATTTGGAAGAAAATACTTCCCGTGGTGTGCCACTTGTTAGGGCGTTTGGAATATCGGTGCTGTGAAGCTTTTTAATGGCCGCCCCAAATTGAACCCACTGATCTTCTGATAGTTTGGCTTCTACGCCATTACGACCCTCGACATAAGGGTAGAGAATCGCCTTGAAGGATGCCAAGCTTGTCCAAAGTTGCCTTGTCTTGGTTGCAAGAGGCGGGATCACTTGCTTGATACCCAAGTCAGCAAGATATTTAGGAGCTGAAACTGAAGCATCAATAAATTCACCGCGTCGTAACTTTAGAAAGTAATCCACTTGGCTGCTTGTCGTGACCTGGTAAACAGCTGTATTGAAATCAGCGCCAAGAGGCAGAAACGCTATCTTTTCCACAGTCAATCCATACGCATCCCGTAAACACGCAATGATTTTTTCATCTTTAAGGTCAGGTTTTATTAGCATCGTCTTTGTACCCCAATATCAGCACTCATGCTTTCCTCGAATAAATATTGTTTTTAAACAGAGGTTCAAACCCAAGTTTTTGATAGACCCCAAGCCCTGAATCGGATGATTCTAAAAAGCAATGGTATGCGCCTAATCTTTTGGATTCTGATAGCACATAACGCATGAGCGCGCTAGCATATCCTTTGCCTTGAAACTCAGGGAGGGTGCCCACATCGTCTATCCTTGCAATGGTGTTGTCGTGCATTGATAGGGTAATTGATGCGATTGGTTTTTCCTGTTTGTATAAGCTGAAATGGCGAAGATTAATATTCTTTTTTAAGGCACTTTCATGGGTGGTTGCATAGATCGAACAAATTTCAAAAGTAGATTCAAATGCGCCTATCAATGGCATCATCCAGTCATTTAATTGATCATCATTCGCTTTGATAATAGTTTCATCATCAAAACTCGCAGTTTGGGCAAATGAAAATTTATCTAAGTCCACAACCATTGAAACTGATTTGCATTTCTGGGGATAACCCATTGTGGTTAAAACATCTGCCATTTGAGGCGTGCACAATTCTTGTGGAATGATCACATCAAAAGAAAGGTTATTCTGGTCGAAAAACTCCTTTCCTTGGATTAAGACTTTATCCAGAGCGTTTGTGTTTTTTGTAATGTAAATAAAATTTAGTTCGGCGCCACCGGTCATGTAGGCATGAGCGCCGTCGCCTGGATCCATGCATTTTGAGGAAATGCCTCTGAAAAAATAATCCTCGGCTTGGCGGTATAAATTTATTAATGGAGCGTTCATATGCCACTCCTATTTTTTGATTCAAATGCGTAAATAACCCAGTCCTCTCCTTTAATAGTTGCCTCAGTTTTAGCAGGTGTTACTGAAATGAATTTTTTAATTGCCTGCAGCCAAAATGAACAGGCTATGTGATTGCCCACTAATACTCTGACTTGCCATTGGCCTTTAAATTGCTCCCATATCTTAAGAACTGCTGCAGTACCAACACCCTGTCGCTTGTATTTTTTCATGACAAAAAATTCAGAAATATCCCAAACCGTCGTATCATCCGAGATAGGGGATCCCTTTTGCACCAAAATAAACCCGGCTATTTTTTTGTCAACGTAAATCAAATAGGGAAAGCGAGTAGACTCTGTCCAATACAAAGGCAGGCGCTCATATCCATAAAAACCATCATCACCAATATCAAAGTCACAAAACTCTGTGAAGTCGTAGGCGTATAACTCTAATAGATTCGCCAACAATGGCTTCTGCTCTATGGTGGCTTTAATTAGTTCTACTTGCATGCTGTACCCCCATTTCGTCAATGAGATTCAAATATTTTTCTATCAAATCTTCGACCGTGTTTATCGAGAAGCTGGGGCAATAACGCGGGTATTCGCGACCTAAGCCACAGGAACGTTTTTCTAAAAGTTCTATGTCATATTCAATCATGTCCTCTATATCAAATTTATCGCCATACTTTTCTTCGCTATGAACCCCAAGGCCTCCATCATAAAGCGACCCATTGGGTAAACGTATAAGAACGTGCCAGCACTCATCAGATTTTTTAACCATAATAAACACGATATTTACTTTTTCAGTAAATATCAGATTCCATAGCTTGAAAAAAGCATTGGCAAATGGACCGCATGGACCAGAATTAATGGCAGGTTCACCAAAATTATCACCGGCTATTTTGACGTATCCATAGAGTTTGTTTATTTCACCAGATAGCTCACCAAGATAGGTGTCGAGGGTTTTAGTATTTGAATCTTTATCCATCAATTACATCCTCAATAATTCTTTTTTGTATAAGTGCCTCAGGGCTGTTTTTATCTGCTATCTGGCATAATTCAAAAGTTGCCTTCCATAAGGTCCAGGCTTTTGCGCGAAGCCAAGTGTCCTCATCAAAATCCATCTCTTGGACAAAGATGTCGCGTGCCTTTCCTTTAAGGAAAGTCCATGCGATCACCAGATCGCAAGCAGGATCACCTAAAGCCACACCGCCAAAATCGATAATAGCGGATAGTTTGCTATTTTTAAGCAGCATATTACCGATCGCAAAATCGCCGTGAATCCATACAGGAGGTTTATCCCATTTTGTCTTGTAGGCACGTTCCCACAGATCTATCGCTTTACCCTCTTTGATAACAGTTGATAGCTCTGAAATTTGTTCTCGGGCACCTTTATCGTAAACACTGACATGATCGCCACGCCACCAATTATGCTGGCCTGGAGCCGGTCCATCGACATCATCGATGTTTTGTAACTCTTTTAAAAACCTTACTAAATCAAATGCAAGCTTTTCTAGGCAATCATGATCCAAAACGAGAAGGTTAATACTCACTCCTTCCAGCCATTTGTAAATGGAGAATGGGTATGGATAATCTTGTGAAGCAGCACCCATTTTAATTGGAACAGGAATACTGACCGTTAAGTGGGACACTAGCTTCGGTAATAAGGCTTGTTCTTTAGGAACTTTCAAAGCATAAGATTCCGCAGTTGGCATGCGGATTAACATGTCCGGCCCTAAACGATAGGTACGATTATCATGCCCTTGTTTTTCAACTGATGTAATGGGTAAATGAGCATATTCTGGAAATTGCTCAGCTATGAGCTTATGCGCAAGATCAGGTGTGATGTTGAATGGTTGATCGGCGTTGGTCATAACACTACCTCCATCACGGTTACAGGATTCGATTTAAACTCATCCATGCCGATTTTTTTCCAACCTAGGTGAGTGTAATAGTCAGTAATAGTTGGATCAAATGTAAAAAGATATAATTTTTGAAATCCTAGCTCAGCGGCTTTGTTTGTGATGGCATCAATTAACATCTTGCCGATCCCTTGTTTTTGATATTTTTGATCAACCACCAAATCACCAATCCAAGGTCCTAAATCTGGCCGAATGCCACCATTTAATTCCAATGTGCAAGAACCTACAGGAATTTCACCATCTAGTGCAATGTAAGTCAGTGGCATATCTGGTTTCAGCTCTTCATAATACAAAGATTCAATTTCTTCAATTACAATCTCTGGCATCCAGATTTTACCTAAAACCTCATGCCATATTTCTGCGCATCTTGGTATGCTCGCTGGGTGGTTTTTAAGTAGGTCAATAGTGATCATAATTTACCTTCAATAATTTTAATGACTTCATGCATGATGGTTTGTAAGCGTAGAATCGTGGCTAAAGTTTGATTCACTTGTTCAATGCCCATGGCTTTATGTTCAGAATTGCCAGAAACACAGGAGCGTTCGATGTTATAAACCAACCAGCCAATCCAACTAAAAGCGCCATAACAAGCAGCGACAACATGATCCTTATTGATAACGCCACCAGCTTTTTGGTATGCCTCAATCATTTTAAAAAAGAGATCCTTGTCAAAGGTACTTGTAATTCCGCTCCAATAAAATGCTGTGTTGATAATGTCATAAGTGGGATTGATTTTGCAGGAAGATTCCCAGTCGATTAGGATTGGATTATTGCTACTGTCCCACAAAACATTCTTCTGATCCAAATCACCATGGCTGACGATAATATGTGTTTTTAGTGTCGGTATTGAATTTTGATAAGCTTCATTAGCCGCCAATATATTTTTCTGATTTTTCCGTAAATTTGCAGCAAAAGGGCACACAAACTTTACAGCCTTGTCAAATAGTTCAAGAATCTTTTGGTTTGTGTGAGTATAAAATTCTGGCTGGGTGATTTCAGGTTCATCCAAATTAAGACAGTGCATTTTGGCGAGGATAGTGGCTATTTTTAGGGCGTGATGTTCTGAAACGGCGTGTTGATCTAATGCTTTTGCATTAACCCATGGGTACACTAGAAAACCAGTTCCGTCTATCATAAAAAGATATTTGCCAGATTGTGCAATTGCACAGATGCCTGGGATGTCATGGGCTACAAAGCGTGATGCAAGTCTTTCGCTCAATTCATAATTTTTAATGACTTGCTCATTTTTCAGATTAATGTCTTTTGATAGCTGCTTTACCGCATAAGAGCCTTTATCTGTATCAAGACGCCACATTATGTGGAGTAAGCCGCCGTGTACTCTTGTGGGCACTTGAATGGGCGCCCCAAGGTTAAAATGATGGCAAATTGCTTTGATATGATTATTATTCACAGACAGATAACGTCTAATCAATAAATGATGTGGTTTACCAGCGCCAGAAACATCGCCAGACATTACAAAGTCAGCAATATGCTCAAACCCCGCCCTCATGTAGACCTTTTTTGCTCTAGGATTATCGCTAGCAGGGTCGATTATAAATGTATCCGCTGATACGTCGAAGTCTTTTCTGAAAAAATCAAGAAATTCTGATAATGTTTGGGCGCCATAGCCTTTGCCAAAATAATTTTTATTCCCGATCATGTAATCGATACCGTAAGTATGGCCTGTTTTTGAAAGGTGATTTAATTTAATGTCATCAATATGATCTTCTGCTGTTTCTTGGATAGTCATCAGCATTGCGAATGGATGACCATCACAGCTTGCTATCCAATAAACATACTTGCCGTCTGCATAAGATGAAGGTGTAATACGTCCATCAATAAAATTTAAGATCATCCTTATGCCCCTGTGTGTTATCCCAGAACTCTTGAACGTTAGGTTCTGCAAGCCAGGCAAAAATTGTATCGATATCACTTGCATTGACTTTTTTAAACTGTAGGTTCATTGTTTTTTCTCCAGATACAATTTCATCCCTTCATGGCTAGCTTCAAAACCCAATTTCTCATAGAATTTTTTTGCTCTTAAGCGTTTTTTATTGGTTGTTAATTGAATAATTGAGGCGCCTTTGGATTTCCCATAATTGATTGCAGCATTCATCATCCATTCACCAATTTTTTGACCTCTAAATTGTTCAGAAACCCTTACAGCTTCAATCTGCATTCGAGTTTGGCCGGTAAAAGTAAGTGATGGCATGATCGTTAAATGGCACGTCCCGATAATTTCATCGTCGTTTTCTACAATCATCAAGTATTGATTAGGGTCAATGTCTATCTTGTAGAACGCATCAACGTAGCGCTGATCTAACACTGACTGCTTGTTTTCTCGTGTTTTTCCAAGCTCATCTTCAAGGAGAAAAGTCACAATCAAAGGCAGATCATTTATATTGGCTTTGCGGTATCTGATGTTTAGTGGATCAGATTTATTGCTCATGTGTTCCACCGTTGTTATTTTTTAACTTGAATGCATATTCTAAAATGTTTGCTGCTGCCTGAACTGCGGACAAAGCACTGACATCTAATTCCAACAAATGTGGATGGTCTACGTGAATGAGTTGCTCTCTTTGATGTACATCTTGAGGATCAACTGATTTCCATCGCGCTCTTCTAGAGGGATCTGTAATACGTCTTAGATTTTCTTCTTCTGAGATAAGTAATTTTACAGGAATAAAGATCGAGTTGCGTTTTAATGCCATTGTTTCTACTTGTATGTAGCAATCCCGATCGCCTTCATTTTCATATAGGCAATTGGTTAAAACGTAATTGTGATTTTGCTCCATAGCGATGAAATCAAAAATAGCAGTGCGAATGCGCCCTATGGCATCCCATCCAAACTCAGGGATTTTGCTAAAGCCGTCGTAATTTAGCAATGCAAAAATTGGATTGTTGATGAGTTGATTATCGCAAACAATAAATCCATTTTTCAGCAATTCTTGGCTAATTGTATATTTCCCAGTGCCAGGATGGCCAAACAAGTAGATAATGTAAGTGCTTTTTTGTTTTATCATCCATAGTTCATTTGTATCTGGTTGCAAGCCGATTTTCTTAAAACCTGCTTTTTCATAGGCTCGAATTGCCGCAAGATTGGTACTTTCAGGATCAGCAAAAATATGGGTATATGAAGCCGCATATTGGTTTAAGAATGCTGTAATTGCAGATGCACCAATGCCACGGTTCAAATAATCTGTCTCGCCTATCAACACATCGAAGGCCGCAAGACATTGAGGCAAGCCTTGAAGTGATTTTGAGCGTGGAAAATCATACGCATTATAGAGTTGAATATAGCCCACAGGTTTCTCATCAACACAGATAATATAAGGGTTAATGGGTTTAGGAGTACCATGAACCAGCTTATACCCTTTGACATAATCGGCATATTTTTTAGAAATCAATTCATTCGTCCAATGGACATCCTGATCCCACCATGTTTTCACATGCTCTGCTTCAAGCCACTTCAAAAGTAGGGAAAAATGTGATTCAGTTAGTTGCGTGAACGTAATCTTCATAAGCTCTTTTATCTCTTCAACTCATATTCAAACTATAAAATAGGTCAAAAATTGGCCTATCTTGTTTTTTACTACAGCCAACTATTGTATCATGAGGCCTTATTCAAGTTGAAACTTAATAGACAGTAGAAAACAATAAACATGTCCTTCTGATTTAACCGGTAAAATAGCATTAATTACAGGCGCATCTAGTGGATTTGGAGAATAGATCGAATGAACAATAAAGAACATAAGCTTGGTTTGCCATTAGAATATCAACAAATGCCTGAATATTTTGATGCGCATAATATAAGTGAACAGACGGAAGCTAAAAATGCTCTAATAGTGAAATTACTAAAAGAGCAGAAAGTTAAAACGGTTCTGGATATGACCTGTGGCACCGGATCACAAGTGTTTTACTTGACCGTTCGAGGCTATGAAGTCGTTGGTAGTGATTTCAGCCCTGCTTTACTTGATAGAGCACGAAGCAAAGCAAAAGAAATGAATCGTAATATTATTTTCATTGACGGTGATATACGGAAAGTGAACGCTGGAAAATTCGATGCAGTTATTACTATTTTCAACGCCATTGGCCACCTAACCAAAGCGGATTTTGAAAAAGCACTACAGAATATACACGCCAACCTCAAAGTTGACGGCATATATATTTTTGACATTTTTAACCTACAAGCCATTACTGATAACATCATTGATGATTTTGCGATGGATATTGAGAACATTGTTAATGGCGTCAAAATCCGCAACATTCAACATTCTGAGATTGACAGAGAACATGGTCTTCTAACCTCCCATGACCACTATACCATTTCTAAAGAAAAAGGTGAGCCAAAAATACACACAAATAGCTTCAGCCTGCAAATTTATAGTGCCGAAGAATTGCAGACAATGCTTGAGCACAATGGGTTTAAAGTCATAGGGCAATATGATATGGATGGAAATGATTTTGTGGCAGAAAAAAGCCTGAATATCCTAACCGTAGCGAGGAAGAAAAAGGCATGATAGCTACACGTCTACAACAACTTGTAAAGGTAATAACATTTGCCAAAAAGCAAATGAGTTTATTTTTATAACCTCCGTTCGGAGTTTTTTAGATCCAGGGAAAAATCTCTAAGAAGCTCCAAAAATTCATTTCTTCAGAACTATTTCAATCCTACTATTTTTATAGTAGTATCTACTAAAAGAATAGTAGATTATGTTCTATTTAGTTTTTGGAGAAAAATATGTCCACCAAAAAAGGGTCGCAAACTTTTGCCCATGATCGCCTCCTTACAGAGGTAGAGCTTGAATTAATGAATATCATTTGGAACCTTAATAAAGTAACTATTAAAGAGGTTGTTTCACATTTGTCTAAAGAAAGACCTTTAGCATATACCACTGTAGCAACGGTAGTAAAAGTACTTGAACAAAAAGGATTTCTTGAATGCCAAAAAAACTCTTATGCTCATGTTTTTGTTCCTATTGTTACAAAGTCTGACTATGAAAGTACGTGTATTGATCACATGGTAACCAATGTTTTTGATGGTGAACCTGCCGCACTGGTGCAACGACTTTTGATGGCCAAAAAGTTACAGCATGACGACATTCAAGCCATTGAGGAAGCGCTGAAACAATTGGTAACTTCCGAACAACAAATAGAGGTCTAGTTATGTTATTCCTAGAAATTTTATTGAGTATTCATTGCTTACTTTTAGTAAGCTCATGGCTGATTGGTGGTCATTGGCTTGCGAATCAGCCGTCATTTAAACTCAAATTGGCCCGCTTGTTATTAGTCAGCTGTGTGATTTCCCCATTAATTGTTCATTGTATAAACACCACCCAAAACCCTGAACGGCATCACTATACATCCATTGATGCTTTGCAAGAGTATGTGAACCACCCCATCTTAAAGGCTAAACCTTCGCAAGAAATTCCTGAATCAGAAACCACTTTTTCAGTAGTCAATACGAGTTATTTTCAGCTCTTTTATATACTGTTTTTATTGCTCGTCTTGTTTCGAGGTTACAAGGTAGTATTGAGTTTAAGTCGCTTAAAGACTATGCTCGCTGAAGCAATTCCCTATCGAACTTCTGGTAAACTGGCTATTAAAGTCTCTGACCGTTGCCATATTCCGTTCTCAGTCGTTTTATTTAACAAAGCGTATATCGTATTACCCGTATCCCTACTTTCTTCTTCTAAGAACGTGAAGATTGCGATTGCTCATGAAGGCCAACACCACCGTAATGGTGATTGCCTATGGGCCTATTTTATCGAGATTGTGCGTATCATTTTTTTTGGCAATCCAGGTGTTACCCGATGGGGCGGTATTTTAAGCGAATTACAAGAATTTTCATGTGATGAAGTATTGGTTGCCCAGCCAAAAATTTCGGCGCATGACTATGGCCACTGTCTGTTTGATGTTGTTCAGACAGTATCTCAATGTTCTCTGTCATCTAACCGAGAAATTGCATGCACGGTGGGTATGGCTTTGGGCAAAGACAACGAAGACTGTACTTTTATCATCAGGAGAATTTCAATGTTATCAGCTTATCCACTTAAACCATCTAAATCCTTATTGTTAGGGGTTGGATTTGTGGGGTTTTCTATTTTGGCACCAATCTGTGTCGCCTATTCAGCAGTAGGATCATTGACCGGTTCTAAGGCAAAAGAAATCGATACGTCCCATTTAGATCCTAAAATGCAAAATATTGCAGAACAAGAAATTAAAACGGCGGTGGAACAATATCATGCTAAATCGGGGGTTATTGCAATCGTCAATGCAAAAACCGGTGAACTCATTGCATTTGCTGAGTCCAGTAAGAATAAAAATAAGAACAGTTGGAAGTCACGTGTTTTTTCACCTGGCTCCACGATAAAACCCTTTATTGCAGCCGTAGCAATCGATTCGGGCCATAGCTCTGAAACAAAGACCTATGATTGCCATTCACCTTATCAGATAGAGGGAAAAACATTTACAGACTACAATCCCAATATTGGTTCTGCTTCCTTAACAGAGGCTATCGCACAATCAAGTAATGTATGCCTTATTAAAGTTTCTCAAGATACTGGAGCACCAGTAATTCGTAAAAAATTAGCTGAATTTGGTTTTGACATGAACACCTGGTGGCAAGCAAATCAAAGTGATGAATTGCAACTTGCAATGGCTTCAATTGGTGAGAATATACCGGTCACGATTGACTCGTTAACAAAATCCTATGCCATTCTTGCTAACAAAGGACGTCCATTCAAAGAAGGAGAGGCACCAGTTATTTCAGAAACAACAACACGCTCAATAAATCATATCCTTGAGAATGTTGTCACAAATGGCACTGGAAAACTCGCTGCGATTCCTGGTGTTAGCGTAGCTGGTAAGACAGGAACAGTTGCAGAAAGTATTAATTTTGCTCAGGGTAAACATCTTGCCTTGTTTGCTGGATATCTACCGGTTAATGCGTCACGTTACGCTATGGTGGTCGTGATTGAAGACGGTCATTTAAGCAAAAATGGCAAAAACTTGACCTCCGGTGGTGAATTGGCTGCTCCGGTATTTCGTAAGGTTGCAATGAATAGCCTAAGTAGTCCCAAGCTATAAATCACCTATGGGTGCGACAGCGCAGCTCGTACCCATATTGATATAAATTAAAATGATGTTGGAGTTGTTATGAAGAAATCAAGCGTACTTCTATGTATGACACTATTATATTGTAGTACTACTTGGGCCCAAAGCACTTGCTTTCTGGTACAGGAAAATCAAACCGTGCTAAAGCACGAAGGTAGGGATTGCAATCAACGCTTTTCACCAGAATCAACCTTTAAAATTGCCTTGAGTCTTATGGGTTTTGATTCAGGAATATTAAAAGATAAACTTCATCCAGAATGGCCGTACAAAAAAGAATATGAACTTTATCTCAATGTATGGAAATATCCTCATAATCCGCGTACCTGGATAAGGGATTCTTGTGTATGGTATTCGCAAGTTTTAACGCAACAATTAGGCATGACCCTATTTAAGAATTATGTTGATGCATTTCACTATGGCAATCAGGATGTTTCCGGCGACAAAGGTCAGAATAATGGACTAACCCATGCCTGGCTATCAAGCTCGCTTGCTATCTCACCCAGTGAACAAATTCAGTTTCTACAAAAAATAGTCAATAAAAAATTACCTGTGAGCCCAAAAGCGCTCACTATGACTAAAGACATTTTATATATTCAAGAATTAGCGGGTGGATGGAAACTATATGGAAAAACGGGTAATGGTCGACAGTTAACAAAGGATAAAAGCCAAAAACTACCACTACAACATGGATGGTTCGTGGGTTGGATTGAGAAAGACGGTCGTGTGATTACCTTTACGAAACACATTGCGGACAGTAAAAAACATGCAACATTCGCCAGTTTCAGAGCGAAAAATGAGGCACTGAATCAATTATTTTACTTGATTAATGAATTGGAACAATAATACATGAAATTCAAAATAGCTCTATTAATAGCGCAGGCTCTTTTCCTATTTTGCTATCAGATTTTTAGTTACGCCAATGAAATAGCAATTACTTTTGACGATTTACCTGCTTCAATAGAAGAATCTATAGAGGAACAAGCTCAAATAAATCAGAGAATAGTAAATGCACTTATCAAATATAGAGTACCTGCAATTGGATTTGTGAATGAAGGGAAACTCTACGGCACTAATGAAACTCAAGAAAAAATAAATCTCTTAAAATTATGGGTAGATAACGGATTTAATTTGGGAAATCATACCTATTCGCATCCGTCCTTAAGCAGCCTCACACCCAAGAAATTTAAAGCCGAAGTGATTAATGGCTCTAAAATATCCAAACAATTAATGCAAAGTGCCGGTAGGCAGTACCACTACTTTAGACATCCCTACCTTGATACGGGTAAAACATTAGAGATTCGTTCTAAATTTGAATCGTTTTTAAAAAATGAGGGATATCTGGTTGCTCCAGTTACTATAGACACTGATGACTGGAAATTTAATCAGCAATTACATGAGTTCCCTCAGAATAAAAACAAAATCATTCAAAGTTACCTGAAGCATACCCGTGCAAAATTTGCCTTTTATGAAAGCGCATCCAAGCAAATATTTGGTAGGAATATTAATCAGATTTGGCTTCTGCATGCCAATCTTATTAATTCATTGGCCATTGAATCGCTCTTAACTATAGCAGAAGAATACGATTATCATTTTATCAGTCTTGATGATGCGTTACAGGATAAAGCCTATCTGTCCGCTGATGCCTACTATGCCCCTTTTGGTGTTTCCTGGCTTTATCGATGGGATTTTACCCGGGGGAAAGTGGTTGATTGGTCTAAAGATCCTGAACCTGATAACAATCCATTTATCACCACTAATACCATTAAATTTTATGATAAAGACCGCAAGCGCCTTATTCCAGTTAAAATTTATGTGAGTAATGAATCACAAGGGAAAGCAAATGCAGGCATCCTTAAACTACCCGTTGCCATCATTAATCACGGATACACAGTACGCAATACTGAATATTCATTTTTAGCCAATGCACTTGCAGCAAACGGTTATTTTGTTGTAAGCATCCAGCATGACTTAAAATCAGATCCTCCATTAGCTCAAACCGGCAATCTATTTGAGCGACGGAAACCCTTATGGGAGCGAGGAAGTTCTAATATACTTTACGTAATCAAAGAGCTTAACCGCATCAACCCCAGTTTAAACTTGTCTAAAGTGACATTAATTGGCCATTCTAATGGTGGTGATATTGCCATGCTCTTTGCAAGCAACTATCCTCAATTAGTGGAAAAAATTATATCGCTGGATAGCTTGCGCATGCCTTTTCCACGCACCGGATTAACACCTATTTTATCGCTACGTGGAAATGATACTAAAGCAGATGAAGGTGTACTGCCTCCTAAAAAGTCATTAAAACAATTAGCCATAACAATTATCCCACTACTTGAGGCTAAACATATCGATTTATGTGATCGTGGTTCAGAGGTAACTCAGCAACAAATTAATGATCTGATTATAAAGTTCTTACGAGACTAGTATATGAAAAAAATACTCGCATGTTTCAGTTTAGGCTGGTCCTTAAACCTTATGGCAGCAACTGACATATCGGCCATGAAACAAACCGATATTCCAGCAAAAAAATCCTCGAATGAATTGTTTTTACATCATACTTTAACCAAAGAGTTTCCTTCCAAGATCAATGGAGTCAAATATAATTTATACATCAGCCTCCCCAAAGAATACACTTCGAACAACAAAAGCTACCCAATTATTTACTTATTAGATGCTGACTACAGCTTTGCATTAGCGAAACAAATTAGTGAGCATTTATCTGATAGAAATAGAATCAGCGACTCCATTATTGTTGGGATAGCTTATGCAAATCCTAATGAGTATAAGAAAAATAGAACCAGAGATTACACACCAAGCTATGTTAGCTCAGGGGGCTATGGATCTGAATATCAAAAATACTCGGGTGGTGCCGAATCATTTTATCGATTTATTCATTCAGAACTTATTCCATATCTTCACCAGACATATAGAGTCAATCAAAACGCTACTTTTGTCGGTCATTCTTATGGTGGATTATTTGGGGTTTATTTATTAGTCCATCATCCTGAAGTATTTAATCATTACATCATCGTCAGTCCATCTCTCTGGTATGATAATCATTTGGTGTTAAAATCAGCCCAAAGAAAGCGGGATTTTAATCTACTTCAGAAAACCCGCGCTTGCTTTATTATCGGCGACCAAGAAAATAAAGGCGATTACCACATGATAGATGATTTAAAGTTATTGAACGAAACAATCATGAGCAAACCCCACAGAAATCTAAGCACTGTTTTTAATATTCTAAATGATATGGATCACGATACTGTTTTTCCAGGTGCTTTAAGTCAAGGCCTCCTCAAGTCTTCGTTTGACTCAGATAAGCGAGTAAAGGGATGAGTATTTTTTTAGAAACAAAACGACTAGTCCTTAGAGCACCAGAGTTATCTGATTTAGATGAGTTAGTAACATTGCGATCTGATTTTGAAGTAATGAAATACACTGGCGAAGGTGGGGCTCAAACAAAAGAGCAAGTGGAGGATTATTTGAATTTTGCTCTGTCCTACCAAAAAAAACATGGCATGGGATTTTATTTGGTATTCGAAAAAGAAAGCGGCAGTTTTGTAGGGGAGGCTGGTTTGTTTCATCTGTTATTTGATGACACCCAACCCGAGATTGAAGTCGGCTATCATTTACACAAAAAGTTCTGGGGAAAAGGTTATGCCACCGAATTAACAAAAACTCTAGTCCATTGGGGGTTTCAACATTTATTAATTAATAAGCTTGTTGCAGCCACTTATCCGAATCAAACTGCCTCTCAAAAAGTATTACAAAAATCTGGCTTTAATTTTAGAGGTAAAAAACAAACCTCCGATGGTATGGAGTTATTCTGGTACGAAATCTATAAGAGTGATGGCGTTGAGACTACGCACCTTCAGCTCCATAGACCAACTGCAGCAGATGCATTACTCTTACGTGCTCTTTGGCAAGACAAGCAAGTACGGCAATTTCTTGGTGGTGTAGTCTCAAATGAACTAATCGATGAAAAAATTGTTTCACTTCAAAGACATTGGGACCAACATGGCTTTGGGCAATGGTCTGTTATTGATAAAAAACAGGAGCAAGTCATCGGTATTTGTGGGCTGCATCATTCTGAAGATGGCATTGAACTTTCTTATATGTTTTTTCCTGCATCATGGGGAAAAGGACTAGCCAAAGAAGCAACATGTGCAAATCTGGATTATGGGTTTAATCAACTTAACCTGGATAAGGTCATCGCTATTACTCAGGAAGCTAATACGAACTCATGTTGCCTACTCGAGAGTATTGGTATGCGTGCTATTGATAGATTTAGACGTTTTGATACGGTTCAACTCCTTTATGAGATAACGAAAAATGAATATACAAGATAATCAAATTGCTAAACGCCTTACCAACTATAGTACCATTTCTACTGAATTGGCACTATTAAGTGACCATCGTCTCTTAGCGCTTCTTGAAAGTGCCACAACAAGTGATACGAGTACTGGCTGTACCACCGTCTCCTTGGAAATTGCCGGTACACCTATTTTTGTTAAGAAAATACGTCTAACAGACACTGAGCGACAATCTAAAAACATTAGGTCAACAGCAAACTTATATGGGTTACCATCTTACTGCCAATACGGTATGCCTGGCTCTATAGGCTCTCCGGGATTTGGTGTTTGGCGCGAACTTGCCGCGAATATAATGACGACTAATTGGGTGCTCTCAGGCGAGTGTCATAACTTTCCCCTACTGTATCACTGGCGCACTCTACCAAAACCAACTCCAAACCCACCGACTGCTGAGCAGCTAAATGAACTGGAGCGTAACACTGAATATTGGGAAGGATCGTCAGCGGTGCGTACACGTCTTTTTGAAAATTTAACAGCGTCAGCCGATATTTTATTGTTTCTTGAGCAATTCCCATCAAACGTACACGAGTGGCTACGAAAACAAATGGCTATTGGCGGCAAGGCTGCAGAGTCAGCATGCGCAATGGTGGAAAAGAATCTAAGAGAAACGACTTCTTTTATAAACTCACGTGGTTTATTGCATTTTGACGCGCATTTTTGGAATGTGCTGACTGATGGCCATAGTTTGTATTTTGCTGACTTTGGTCTGGCAACATCTAATCGATTTGAATTGTCAGAAGCCGAATTGGATTTCCTCAAGAGTCATCATAATTATGATAAGTGTTATACAGCAGCTCATTTAGTTAAATGGATATTAATGGAATTATTTGGAATAGAGAACTATAGCTCTACATTAGATGACTATGCTTGTGGAAAGGGAAAGCCTCTTGCGCCAACTATTGAAACAATAGTAATGCGTTATTTACCTATTGCGGTTGTGATGCACGAGTTCTTTCAAAAACTCAAAGAATCTACAACAACACCATATCCAACTGCTGAGCTTGAGCGAGTTTGTGCAAATATCAAAAACTTTTGAACATAGGTGTACCTAAGTGTACTGTGAATGAAATGATACCAAACAATCTGAAGAAAGAAGTTATTCAATGGGCTTGCAAATACCTTGTATCTCATGGTTATAAACTAAAAAGCAGTCTGCCAGAAATTGTGCAAAACACACCTTGGTCTTATGTCGTTCGTTTTGCAACATCTGAGGGTTGCATTTATTTGAAACACACGCCAGAATTACTTGCCTTGGAGCCAGCCATTATCCAAACATTGCGTGTTCAATTTCATGCCCCTGTTCCAAAAGTTATCGCACGCAATACTGAAATACATTGTTTTTTAATGAAAGATGCAGGTAAATCATTAAGAGAAATTCTAAAACAGAAATTTGATGAGGCGTTGCTTTGCAAAGCTATTGACCAATTTACATCACTTCAAATCGCTGTTGCAGGAAGCGTAGATGTTTTTCTTGATATTGGGGTTCCCGATTATCGACTAGATAAATTGCCTGGTTTATACAAAGAATTAATTTCAAAAAAAGATTTATTGACTGCGGAAGGACTGTCTGAAGTAGAAATTAGCCAATTAGAGGAACTACTTCCAAAGGTTTCTAGTTTGTGTAAAAAATTATCTGACTATTCTATCAAACAAACTATTGTTCAGCCTGATTTTAATGACAACAACACCCTCATAGACGATGTATCAAACATCACGATTATTGATTTGGGTGAAATAGTAATCTCGCATCCATTTTTTTCGCTACTAAACTGTTTGGAACAAATAAAAAAACATCATGGACTAACAGATAACGATGGTACGTATCTGAGGATTAAGAATGCTTGTTTTAACAATTATATAAACTTTTTTGAATCCAAAGAGCATTTGTTAGATGCTTTTATGACGGCACAATTATTAAGTAGCGTTTATGGGATATCGTACCAATATAGATTTATGTTGGCGTGTGGCAAAGAGCAACTTATATCATTCCAGCATTGGAAACTTAAGAATTTATTGAAAGAGTTTATGGCCAGATGTGTTGCGACTGCAGGGGATTGTCAGGTTTGAATTACAAGGTGTAAGAAAAGGGCACTGCTGCTTCAAGGTTGATTGAATGGTTCTTTATATGCATCGGGGAGTGAGGATTCTGCTAATGAGTCTAAATATAAAGAAGTATAGGAGTAATTTCTGTTAAGGAGGACTAAATATAATACTCACACTCTTTTTTCAGAAAGCTAAGACTATAAAAATCAATGCCTGAATTTCGGTCGCGGATTTTTATAAATTCCCTATAGTTAGCAGACTTTCTAACTTATAAACTGAAATTGAATGAGAATAAAATGTTATCTGATGACCTAAAGCAAGAATTTTACAAAGCACTATTAGAAAAAAATACCGAATATGAGGGTGTTTTTTATGTGGGTGTTAAAACAACCGGTATATTTTGCCGTCCTACCTGCCCCGCTAGAAAGCCAAAGTATGATAATTGTGAATTTTACCGCACGGCCCATGAAGCGCTTCTTGCTTCATTCAGACCTTGTATACGCTGCAAACCACTCTCTCACCCTAACCAGGTTTCAGATAGTGTTAAAAAACTTGTTGAAGCCGTAGAAGAAAATCCAGAAAAACGATGGAAGGACCGTGATTTCGAAACCTTGGCTATTGATGCGTCTACAGCTCGTAGACAATTTAAAAAGCGATTTGGTATGACCTTTGTCGAATATGCCCGAGCAAGACGTATGGGAATTGCAATGAAACAAATACGCGAAGGTGAAACAGTGATTGAAACACAACTTAATGCAGGTTACGAATCCAGCAGTGGCTTTAGAGACGCTTTCTCTAAAATCATGGGTGCTGCACCTACTCATTTAAGCAAACACTTAAATATACTAAAAGCCTCCTGGTTAGATACTGCTCTAGGCCCTATGATCGCTATTGCTAATGATGAATCCTTATATCTTTTAGAGTTTGTAGATAGGCGGGGATTGGAGCGTGAAGTAGAAAGGCTTAGAAAAAGAACCAAATCTGCAATTATACCAGGGTCAACAAAACCCATTATCTCTATTGAAACAGAATTAAAACTTTATTTTGAGGGAACATTAAAAGAATTTAAAACCCCCATCAATCTTTTAGGCAGTCCTTTCCAAAAACTAGTATGGCAAGAATTAACTCAGATCCCTTATGGAGAAACAAGAAGTTACTCAAAGCAAGCAGTAAATATGGGAAAACCTACAGTATTCAGAGCGGTTGCCAACGCAAATGGTGCGAATCAATTGGCCATAGTTATCCCCTGCCATCGGATCATTAATCTTGATGGAAGTCTCGGCGGGTATGGAGGCGGCATTGCTAGAAAAAAATGGTTAATTGAACATGAAAGGCTGAATAAATAATGAATACTATTCTCACAATAAAAAAACAATTATTGCAATCCGCTTCCGT
Organism: Legionella worsleiensis; assembly: GCF_001467535.1. Lineage (GTDB taxonomy): Bacteria > Pseudomonadota > Gammaproteobacteria > Legionellales > Legionellaceae > Legionella > Legionella worsleiensis. The sequence goes on along the minus strand of NZ_LNZC01000002.1, from coordinate 58,193 downwards.
TTCAAGCGAAAAACATGCGACCTTTTATAAAACAGGAGCTGGACATTATGCAGAACACGATCAATTTATAGGCGTCAAAGTTCCCACATTGCGTCAAATTGCTAAAACATATCAAAATTTACCACTTGAAGACATACAAACTCTTCTTGAATCCCCTTATAATGAAGAAAGATTACTTGCCTTATTCATATTGATAAGCCAGTACAAAAAAGCAGGGAAGCAGACTAAAGAAGAATTATATCAATTCTATCTGAATAACCTAAACCATATAAATAACTGGAATCTTGTAGATGCCTCAGCACACTTAATTATTGGTGCCCATCTTCTTGAAGGCAATAAAGAAATACTGTTTACTCTTGCGAAGTCAAAAATACTTTGGGAAAGGCGCATTGCTATTGTTTCAACATGGTACTTTATCCGTTATGCTGATTTAGCGTGTACCTTTAAATTGGCAACGTTCCTCCTTAATGATCAACATGATTTAATTCATAAAGCCGTGGGTTGGATGCTGAGGGAGGCCGGTAAAAAAGATCAAAACCAACTAATAGCATTTCTAAATCAATACGCCAGCCAAATGCCAAGAACCATGCTAAGATATTCCATTGAAAAATTTCCCAAGGTTCAAAGGAAAATGTATTTATCCTCAAGCTTAAAAAAACACCCTACCTCTAGTTTATAATTGCACAGATCAGTATTTTAAACCTCAATAGGTTAGGATAAACTCACTAACAGCTCAATAGATATTTAAAGTATATGGAATTAAAATGAACATAATTAATAAGTTACTTTTAACGATTTTCTTTATATTATTATCAAGTGTGTGCATGGCTTTAAGTACTGTAGAAGAATCCAACAAAGAAACAGTTTTATCTTTTTATCAATATGCACTTAATGATAAAAATTTTAGTGCTGCTAGACCTTATTTGGGTGAACACTATATTCAACATAACCCTCTTGCTCAAGATGGAATTGATGGATTAAGAAAATTTATAGAGTACTTAAACCAAACTTATCCTTACTCACATAATGAAATAAAACGTGTTTTTTCTGAAGGTGACTTTGTGATATTACATGTGCATTCAATCAAAGAGCCAGGTACACGTGGGGAGGCTATTATTGATATTTTTCGTTTAGAAAATAATAAAATTGTTGAACATTGGGATGTACATCAACTAGTGCCTGAAAAATCTGCTAATGAGAATGGTATGTTCTGATTAATAAGATGAAAAAATGCACTCTCTCTAGTTTAAACCATTGCATGAACAAGAACGAAAAATAGTTACCCTATATGCACTGATTAATAAAATCTCATGGACTTGTGAGCCGGTGCCACAAGTCATATCCAGAACCGTTTTAACTTTTTTATCTTTTAGTAATTTCTCGATCAGAGCATTTTTAGCTTCAGTTTGTTCACTTATATTATGCGCATCGAAATATTCAGGCATTTGTTGATATTCTAATGGCAAACCAAGCTTGTGTTCCTTATTGTTCATCCAAACTGTTCTCCAAGACCACTTGATGCACCTGTAATTAATGCTGTTTTACCGATTAAATCAAATAGGGACATGTTTATTGTTTTCTACTGCCTGTTAAGTTTCAACTTGAATAAGGCCTCATGATACAATATTTGGCTTTAGTATGGCTCATCTCAGAAGAAGAACATTTAAGGCGTATCACTGAACCGTCCAGAAGAGTGAGATGGAAATCAATTGATCCTCAGGATGTATACCAAACAGAGCAACTCATCACTATAGAGCATCCGCATTTATTAGAATTAGATGTGAGTCAATTGTCTGCGGCACAAGTAGCAGAAAATATTTTGAAACATATACAGAGATTAACATAATGAATATAAGTTTTGAAAAAGCCAACTTAAATCATGTCGATATTATTATCGGTTGGCTTGTTGAGCCATTTGTTCAAGAATTCTGGGACAACACACAGGGCCATAAAGATGATATTTTAAATTTCGTGAATGGCCGAAAAGAACCTTCAGACTATTGTGACGGAAAATATGTTTATTGGATAGCGAGCTCTGATGGACATCCTTCTGCAATGCTAATGACAATTCAGGCAACGACTGAAGAGGATATCGACGAAATTAAGCGTAAAACCCTAGAAGATAACCATATCAAAAGCCATTTAGAAAAGATCATTCAATGTAAATTTTCTGCAAAATAGTTTGAATTGAAAAAATGGAGCATCTGTTTTTTGTATAATCAACGAACAGAGTAATATGAGTTTAACTACGCCAAGATATCTTACCCTGTATCACATTATCCCCTATTGAAGAGGTTTACCATGCATGTTGTTTTATTATTAGGGTCATCAACCGCAGGAAAATCATCACTGTGCAGAGAGTTGGTTTTAACACACGGGTGGAAATCTTCCAGCATTGATGAAGTAGTGGGTAAGATTGTTAATCTGAGTCCGAGTGATCTAAAGTTATTAATGTTTGAGAAACTTGATAAATCGGATGTTATACAAAACCTTCAAACACTAATGACTGAAGAGGAAATTTTAACATTATGTGGTAGAGGGGTTCTTACCATATCAAAAGGAAGTCATCTAATTACGGCTCATCAATTCCCTAATCCCTCGCTTCCTAACCTCGAAGACGTCCTAATAAAAGCGGGATTTAAGGCCGAAGCAACCAAACTGGCTAAAAACTTACGTCTTGTTACCGAGATTGGTGATGCTATGGCGAGGCTTTATGATGAGGTGTTCGATAAAGGTAATTCCGGGGAATCCATTGTTATTGATCTTGTACCAAACCCAGATGGTAGTGCTAAAGAATGTTTAGAGTATTTTCAAAAGCGTGCTCAACAATATTGTGAAGAAAATCCAAATGAAGCGTTAACCACATCTGTAGTATTTGCTTACTGTCCTATGCAGAAATTAAGTGAACGTATTCAAGAACGAAATCGTAAAGCGGACATCGATAATCCTATGGATAAACGGATAGGATTATTTCCCTTTCATCAGTTAGCAACGTTAGTCACGGCAGATAAATTATTTGATGATTCTTCTGAGCATATTCTCTCAAGAAATGAATTGTTTTATATGGTCAATAAACATGCCAATACGGATAAAAATGGTGATCCATTATTTTTAGAAAACCCTGTTGACCCTGACGTACTACAACAAAGTTACGACGAAGAAATTCAGATAGTAACTAACTCAGACAGTGTGGTCAAACTGCAACTTAACGATGATAGGCTGAAATTAACCTCTGATGATTTACCACGCATAGGCTCTAAAAAAACCATTGAGGAGTATAGTAAGCTGGCTAATCGGTTTGGTTTTTTTGAAAATCAAGAACGTGCTTCGCTCAATATTCCAGAAGGAATAGACTTTGATGCTGTTATTAATACTGCAAAAGGAAATCCTACTACGCTGGCTAACGAATTTTTAGAGAAATGGGAAAAAAGTAAAATATCATCTGAACGTGTTTCAACACTATAAAGCTGTGCGTATTATTGCAATATTTTAATACCGCCACTTGAATTGTAAAAAAGAAAAGGAAATGTCTTTCTTGATGGAATTAAATCGAACCAAAAATGGACATTAAACAGTCCGATTCGTCATTTGAACCAAGCCTGGCCTCTATAACCTTAAACCATATAAAAAATGAGGCAGGCTATTTTTAAACATTGTTTCAAGGAGTTTAAAAAAAATAGACTATTATATTAATAAGTATACAAATATAGACAAATTAAAATGACAATTAATATAAGAAGTCAATTAACGGATCTGATCGTAAAAAGATTAAATGAAACTAAAGAGCACTTGAAACAAGAATTTTTCCTTGAGCATCATATAAAAGTTGCCCGTCACTTTACACTTGATAATCTTCTTCCAACTGAAATTGCTGAGAGAATATACACTAACTTTCCTAAACCAAGCCAAATGCATCTATTAAATATTCCTGGAAAATTAAAGTTGAAATATAGCCACTTAAAAGATGTATCCAGTTTATTGCAAGATATTAATTTTGCGATTCAAGACCCTCAAGTTGTCGCTTTGATTGAAGAGATAACAGAGATTAAAAACCAAGTTCCTGATCCATCACAGTATGCTGGTGGAATTAGCACTTTACTCAAAGGATATCGTCTGAATCCTCATTTAGATAATTCACATGATGTAGACAGAAAACACTATCGAACGGTAAATGTACTGTATTATGTGTCTCCTAATTGGCGACTCGAGAATGGTGGAAATTATGAATTATGGGATAAAGAAATTAAAAATCGCATTATTGTCCCTAGTCTTTTTAATCGTCTGCTTGTGATGGAAACAAATCGAACATCTTGGCATGCTGTTAATCCTGTTCTATGTAACGCGCCTCGATGTTGTGTGTTTAATTACTTTTTTTCTGAGCAATCTCCTGAAAGTGAAGAGTATTTTTTTAATGGAAATTCATTTAGAGCGCGACCCGAACAAAAAATTCTTCGTGCAATTGAACGTGTCAAGAACACATTCATAAGAAGATGAAGCTTTATCAATGCAACTTGATACACACTAGGAAGCATTGAACGATGTTGAGAAAAGGAACAAATAAATGTTATTGGCTTTGGTTGTTCTTTTGGGTGCTATTATCGTCCTCTTTTCAGAGGAGTTTATCAAATCCTTTAAAAAACTATGGGCAATAAAAGGAGCTAAGTTACTTCTGCCACTGTTTGCTGCTTCTTGGTTTATCTATACTTTTGATTTTTGGTTTTTGTGGGTAATCTTTTATTTGAGTGAATTTTTGCACTTTATACTGACCTTTTTAATAAGGCTTATGCCTTTTCAGCAAGGTGCAAAATCCGTAGCATTAGTCATCTTATTAATTTTCTTTTCTGTTGTTCCTGTGCTGATTATTGATTTATTTACTCGAAGGAAAAACTATAAGGGTTATCAATACCCTTATATAACAAGTACAATAATCTGGATATTATGCGTTGCTCTATTAATAATAGTCTAATTGTCTTAGCTCTTTGCCTAAGAAAATTTTTAAAGAATAAGTGAATAAATAAGTAAAAGAACTCGCTGAGTTTTAATCGATTTTAATCGAATCATCACCATTTTTTTGACCTAAAACATTTAATACATAGTCCCAAATTTTACTTGACACATTAATTCGCTCCCCATCAGAAGGGTTAAGATGCAAATCGATATAGGGAAAGCTATTGCTTTCAATAATTCCAAATTGTTGCTTATGCCATGGAAGAGAAATATCCTGACAAATAAAATCAAGGCCTGTAAGTGGTATATTTAGCATTTTATGTACTCTTTCCAATAACAGTTTGTTCTCTGGGTGCATCAAATCGGTAACGTTACTAATTTTTGCACCACTACCCATAGTCACTTTTTTTGAAATAAAAATTTGTTGTCCATTGTTTAGTACCGTGTTAAGAGTAACTCCCTGGACTTCTAAGTTTTTCGTCAAGTAACTATCTGGGTTGGTTTTAAACAAGAGTTTGCCACCCTCTTCTTTCCCAGTAGCTTTATTTTTTTTAGCAATTAATTCTTGGAGAGTACAGACACCATTACCAATAACGCTGCCAGGTTGGCGCATAACACAAGCTATTAATGATTCATTAATAATCAATGACCGATATACATTACCAGGAATGTGTTGCTCAACCAGTACGCGAAAATCAACTTGTTTTACTATTTTAATGGCATCTTCTAATTCCTTTGGTGTTTGAATATTACATAAGGCATGAATACTTAGGGAGGCGGATACTGGTTTTACAGCAAGAGGAAATCCTAATTTAATGCCGTACTTATAAGCTTTTTTACTGGAAATAAAAGCCATCCCTACAGGACAGGGTATTTTATTGTTTAATAACTTTTTTTTAAAAATCCATTTGTTGTCGTATTTGATATCATTATCAAAAAACTGATTTTTTTGATAAATAAGGGAGATAGGGGTCTGCGTAAAATAATATTTTTTTGTATTGAGTACCAACATGAAATACAACGTATGTAAGTTCGACTCCTTAAAGTTGTATAGTTCTAAACCCCTTGTATGCGCTTCATCCCATAGTGCAAGTACGCTATTATTAAATTGGTTCCTATCAATGATATTGGTTTTGGTAAATAAATTTAATTTTTGAAAAATATTAATGGATGCCCTATTTAATAGATTATCGAATCGTAAAAAATCATTCTCTGAGAGGAGAAATATTTTAGATAAAACATAGATCAATGGATTGAATATACAATAATCGAATATACTAAAAAATTTCCTTCTAACATGACAGCGTTTTTCAGGATAGCAATGCTCACAATTTTTATCATCCATCACCGTATACTCCCTTATAGGTATGGTGTCATCTCAAAATGTAATAACACTTTTATTTAAATCCGTCTTCCCGACCTTTTTATTCGTAATAGTAGTTTCTTCGTAACTTCCCAGCTACCCCAATGTAAGAAAAGGGATATTTGAGGTAAAAATGTGTGTAAAAACCTTTCCATGAGCTTAGACTAGCTTGTTTCTCATGGATTGTGAAATTAAAATTCAGATAAACTCTAGGTAATTAGTTTAAAAAGACTTACCTATGAGAAACCCTGATTTAAATCCACAATAATTATCCTGTTGATTTTTTTCTCTTCTTTTTTCAGGTGTCAAAAATCCTAAAGTTAATGTTTTTGCTTTTGGTAAAGAGGTGGTTAGTGGTGCTGATTCTTCACTAGTAGTTCCTTTTTCTAATTCTTTTGATGTATCTGGTTTTTCTTCAATCTTAGGCGAAGTTTTCTTTAAGCAATTGGAGTTTACCCCATGGAAATTAGTTATCCCTCCTAGCTCATCAAAATTCCGTGCAAATCCATAGGTTTGAAAAAAGTAATTAAACACGTTTTCTATCTCTACTTCTGGAGATATGATTGAATCTGCTAGAATATGTCCATTATGCGAATTGGCAAAATAAACTACAGCCGACTTGTCTTCTAAATTCATTGCCACCCACGCTCTCCATTCATTCATATCACCGGAATGATAGGCTCTGCTTGCACGATAGCTAAGTCCTGTTACAGATGTAATCAATTTTAATTCATTCCCTTCAGCTAATTTATAAGACTCGGTACATTTTGCTTTCAGCCTGTTAAAATCATCCTGATTGCTCTCAGTCAATTCAATTTTATTAACAGTTCGACTGGTTTGATCCGCATAAAAAAGCACATCATTAAATAAAATAACCGCGTTTCTATCCTCCAATAAGCTTTCTATGCAATCAAAGGAGAACTGGCTCGGATCAGTTGTCATTTTAATAAGACCGCACCCACATTGCTCATTGGTTTGTAGTCCAAAACCTAACCCCCATGCCACATGGTTTCGATCCTGTTCTAATCTGTTTGCCTCTATTGGCCAGTTCCCAGGCAAATAATCATTGTTCATGAAGACATTGGGTTGAAATGCATACTGTAGCTCTTCATCATTCAACCAGGCTACTATAAATTTGGCATAATCACTTGGCGTTGTATATAGGCTATTTGCTGCTTGCGGAAATTTGCTTTTATCGGTGTGAAAACTGCTGTGCTTCATGTTTAAAGCTTTTTCCCCCAAAATGTGTTCTTGGGCAAGTGTTTCAAGATTTGAGCCAGTTAGTGCCTCGATGACTTCTTGCAAGTAAGCAATTCCTGGACCTGAATAGGCATACTTTGTGCCAGGGTCAAACTGAAATTCAATGAGCCCTTTGCTCTCATCATGCGTAATAGGTAACCCTGTCGTGTGGGATAATACCATCTCTGCGGTCAAAAGCTTGGCCTTATCTTCATCTTCTTTACGGAATTTTTTTAGTATATCTGGGAAAACTTCGTAGAGAGGGGTTTTTAAATCAAATTTAGCGTTAAATTGTCCTAGTCCAGATTGGGCTTCATTCGCATTATTTGCTGCTATTAATTTTAATACTAAATAGGCAAATACGGGTTTACTAAGCGATGCGGCTCCAAAAACTGTTTCAGAAGTTACTTCCATGGAGGGACTTGAGTGAAGATGGTCTGTAATCGAGGTAATCTCACTTAATTGATCATCGGATAAGATATCTATTTGTTCGTCTTTGGCGAAACTTTCACGTAATTCTTCTAACTGATATTCATCCAGTTCAAGCTTATGAAGTTTATCCTTCGATTTGTTATAATAAAGCAAGCCTTCTTCGGTAAGGATGTAATACGATTTATAGAATTTGCTTTGCTCTTCTATCGTTTTAGCCACAGACATCTTTAATAAACCACATTGGGTTGAGCTGACAGTGCCTTTAACTAGTGGCGGAGAAATAATTCCTTCATGATTTACCGTGACAACCGATATGCCTGGAATACCGGATTTTTTCATCACCTCTTCCAATTTCATTTCTGATGCAGGAGCAGTTGCTTTTTGTTTCTTCTCTATAATTGGCTGAAATGCCAGATCGAGAAAGTGGTAAGCAACGTGCCCTCGTTCTTTATCGAATTTAAGGCGAAAATTTAGATTGTTTTCTGGTGAAAAAATATTCTTACCAACAGGAATAAGCTTATAACTTTGCCCGAATGATTGTAGCTTGAGTGACTCTCCTTCAAGTGTTATTTCATGAGGTCCATATTTGCCCGTATATTCCTGTAATTTTTCTTTACATACGTCACGCGGATGATCCAAATCATTTAACCATGCAAGGTGTTTTTGGATCTGTTGCTCAGAGTCTAAATCTTGAACCAGTGCTTGATTGAATTTGATTATGGCGGTTTTATAATCACCATTTAATTCAGCGATTATTCCTTCCTGTTGCTCTTTCCAACCTGGCCTATCATAACATTCGATGCGTTGAGTCAGTTCAGAAGTGTATTTAGGCTCCAATTCAATGGCCTTGAGCAATTGGATTTTTGCAGTGACATAATCACCTCGTGACTCAGCCAGTAAGCCTTCATGTCGTTCTTTATAACCTGGTTTATCATATGGTGTATAATCATATTTGCCACAAAGGTAATCGAGACCTTTTGTTAAACCAACATGAGGGGTTACTATTTCTTTGACAAGAGATAAACCATTTTGGCTGTTAGCAAAATAACAAATTGCTGAACCAGTTTCAGGGTTTATTGCAACAAATGCCTTCGTTCCTGGTGTGTCTCCCCAATGGAATGCCAATGTTCCTTCCTCTGTTTTCTCTAAACCCCATCCTAATCCCCAACACACGGATTGTACTATTTCTTGAGGAATCTCTTTCTTTCTTGCTAGTTCATCTTTTTCTGTTGAGACCAGCTCTTTCATTGCTGTCTTTCTCAGCGTTTGCTCTTTGAGTAATGCCATGACAAATTGTGCATAATCATATGCCGTAGTTTGTAACGAACCAGCAGCAGTTGATTCGTCTCTATACGGTTGAGGCTGCATTAGTTCATTATGACGGGAGGCAAATTGTGTTCCTGGTTCAAACCGAGCACGTTCAAAGTGACTGTTTTTCATTCCAAGTGGTGTAAATACATATTCTTGTGCAAGCGTTTCAAGACTTTTACCCGTTTTTGCTTCAATTACTTTCTGTAAATAGTGATACCCCTCACCAGAATAATAGTATTTATCGCCCGGTTTGGATTGGAACTCAAGTTGATTATTACCAGGCTCCCAGTTAGGCAATCCTGTTTGATGCGACAAAATCATTTGTGGCGTTAAAGACACTACCTTTTCTTTATCCTCACTCTTAAATCGTCCATATTCTATTTCAGGCAATGATTGGGTTAGGAAATCTGGTGGCAGTTGATCTTTTTCTATCAGTTTTAATACTAAATAAGCAAACAATGGTTTGCTCAATGAACACGCCTCAAATACAGTAGACTCATCAACAGAATCTCCAAAATCCATATCAGAAATACCAAGAGCACCGTTCCAAGAAAGTGTTCCATCAGAAATAGTGGCAATGGATATTCCAGGAATGTAGGCTTTTTTCATCAAGTCGTGCAACATCACTTTTTTTTCTGAATCAACGGGTGTTAAAGAGGGTTGCTCTTTTGCTCCACCTGTTTTTTCATGATCTGTTTCTAGTTGAGATTTTGGTAAAGTATGTTTAAACAATAAGGTTTGATCCCCATGGATGGAAAGGATTTCCACGAGATCTCTTTTGAAACTTATTTTAAACGATGGATCCTCTTCAGGCAGAAATTCGGTCTCTGATATTCGCACAAGCTTTGTTTCAATATTAAAACGCCGACATATCAAGCTGCCTTCTCTTAGGTAAACCTCTGCTTCATCGTTATAGTTTCCTACAAAAGTTTCCAATGGAGAGGTAAATTCTTTTTTTTCTGGAGAGGATATTTGATGAACTGCATTCGACCATTCCAAACGCCTTAGCTCAATGGCCTTTTCAAAATAATGTCTCGCCTCTTCAAGTCTGCCCTCATCTTCAGAAATCTTACCTGCAATGGTTTCTTGCCATCCTGGCTCATCGCTTTGACTAAAACTCATATATTTAAAGAGCTCTTGCATGTCACCAATAGGAGGTAAATTAGGAGAGTTCAAAATTTGAGTTGCAATACTCATCCCATTTTCTGAGTTTGTAAAAAATACCGCACCTTTTTTTTCTGTAACATTTAGTGCAATAAAAGATCGTGTATTAGGATTTGCACCCCATTGATAGGCAATGACTGCATCTTTATTTTTATAAAGATGCCAACCCAACCCACATGTATTCGCAATACTGTAAGCACTTTTTGGCTCAAATGCCTGTTTTATTATTGGATCATCCATACTATCCAACCAAGCACTCATAAATTTTGAAAAATCATTAGCCGTTGTAAGCAGTGATGCGGCAGAATGAAGTGGTGGCTCTATTTCTAATATGGGAGTCGATTTTTCCAGCTGAGTATGAACCACTACAATATTTTTGTCGTCTTCTGGTTGTGGCCGGAACGTAGAGCGACCCATTCTTAGAGGTTCAAAAACATATTCTTTAGCCAGTGTCTCTAAATTTTTACCCGTTTTTGTCTCAATGACTTTTTGTAAGTAAAGAAACGCTTCGCCTGAATACGAATATCCCGTACCTAGATCTGATTTAGGATCAAACGTTAGTGTAGAAGATAAATCTGGACTCCAATTAGGTAAGCCTGTGGTATGTGATAATACATGTCGCGCTGTTAATTGTGTGGCTTTTTCAGGATATTCACCATGTACCTTGAATCGTTCATATTCCTGACCTTCTTGTTGCAGAATAGAAAGTAATGGATCATCCAAATCAATTTGCTTCTCTTTGACCAGCTGTAACACCAAATAAGTAAATACAATTTTACTCAGTGAAGAGGCTGGAAATCTCGTATTACCATCTACGGTATTTTCAGTACCTGTAGATTGACCATTTTTTTTGCCAAGAGCAAGAGAAGTTCTTACCAATTCATGTTTGTGTTGTTCTTTGGATTCGACATAAGCATAACTTACAGCTGGAGTATGAGCAGAATCGATTATTTTTTGTAGTTGCCCCTTATTAAGTACAAAAGTTGTGAGTTCCTGGTGGAGCATTATTTTTTTATCATGCATGCTTTTTTGGTCTATGATGGCTTTTTTTGAGTCGGCTACCCGTTTGGCATCATCCTCATTTTCAGGCAAGATAATGGGTAATTGACTCACAGTATCCAGATAATTTTTAAGTGCTGTTGGTGGCTGACCATGCTTGATGTATTCCTCAGCGATTAGAGAGTATGTCCAAAAATCTCTGAAATTAAAACTAAGCTCACCCCGATGTTCTTGGAGAATTTTATCCATTTTTTCAAAATCTCCATGCCGCGCATAGGCAAGCATTCGTTCTCCTACTGATAATTCTTGAGAGATTCTCAATAAATCGTTTGAATCGATCGTGATATCATGAATAACTGGCTCCAAGCCAAGTTTCATGGCACATACATTGACTGCCCTAATGTTTGCCGGTGAAAAATAAGCATGAGTAAAATTAACAAAACTCGTCAAATCTACTTCTTTTCCAGAATGTAATGTATCAAATAACTCCTGCGTGTATTTTCCAGTATCATGCTTAATCGCACTGCCTACTTTAAACTGCCAATCACCCTGTTCGTCTTTAAAAAACAGAATGTTTTCAAATCCCATGGCATCCAGGATAATATTGGTCTTTTGATAAAAATCACGATAATGATCTAAAAATTCAATCATAACTTCACGGAGTTTGGGATCACTATCCAAACGTTGCAAAATGGCACCGATTCGTTCATCAATGATCGCATAACCATTAAGCTCAAAATCTACTCCAGCCTCGTCTTTTTGAATAAGCGCTTTATGTGCCTTATCGAACAAATCCTGGTTATGCTCCATTAAGTAAATGTCAAGTTCCGCAGGTTCTATTTTAAAATCAAATTTTACTTTAGATTTGAAGCATTTCTCATAGGGAACAATTGATAATGCTGCACTTTGAGGCTCTTTTCCAGTAAGTAGTACGTGACAAGTAATATGTTGTTCCCGGATGCATCGTTGTTTTCCATCCTTGTCAAAGCAATCGTATAAAACAGCATATTTTTTCTCTAACTCTTCAAGTTCCATAGGATTGGGATTTTGTTTCATTAATTTAATAACAAAAGACGCATCTGGAAATCGATAAAGTACATGAGTCCCGCCTTCAGCGATACGCTCAGCTTTAGTTAAATCAATTGCACCAGATTCAGTCTTTGGTACTGAGTGAACGAGATCGTGTTGTGCCCATTCACCTGAATTTTTTTTAACTGATAGAATTTGAGCTATCTCTGTATTGGAGGTGGACATAAAAGGAAAACCAAAATAGAAGTGTTGAGCACATTTTAAACTAAAAAGTTTGCGATCACATTGGATGATGGTTTTTTTACGGTTTTTTTACAGCTCAAATTGTTTTCTTATGATTTGTTCCTATGACTTTCTTGCTCATCGCCTAAGAGGGTCGTCAAACTGGTACATTACCTATCAACGAGTTTGACTTGCGCCCACCATTATTGCTGCATCAATAGCGCTAGATAGAGCCAATTTAAACCAAAAATAATGCGTCACTTGGAAAAAATTGCAGAACTATGTGCATCATGACCCATACAGGGTGTTATTAATCATCTGAAGAGAACCTACAATATTGACCGCTAGAATTCCACCAAACACATGCATTAAACCCTTTCCAGTTGCTCCTGGTTGCCCACCCGAAGATGCAGCGCGTGCAATCAATACCCACCCTCTTACAAAAGCAATCAGGCCGATGACTTGAATAATAATAGTCAACGGCCTTCCAACGACACTTCCACTACCAAATAATGTATTAAGAGCCGAATTACCGCTGTTTACCGGTGCATATTGAAGAACATTTTGATAACCAAAAGAAGATTGCATGAATATTGCAAAAGTCGTTGGAAAATAAATCAGCATTGCACCCACTAACAGATAGGTTATTGGTTCTTTAGCATTGGTACTACTCGATTGCATTGTTCGTTGTTCACCATATTGCTTTAAACAATAGACACCCTTAAATAAAAAGGCGCAACCGATAAGATAGGCTCCTCCGGTAATCAAGCGCTCTACAGGAAGCAAGTTATTTGCAATATTATTTAATACATCGACCTGACTCGATATCCAGCATGCCACTGTCCCGCCTGTACATGTACCAGCCATATAGAACCTCAACTATTTTCTTAGCTAAACCTAATTATTCGTGAGCGCGTTAATACCCATCACCCTTCCACCGATCACCCCATACCTTGCAATTTCTGTTTCTTCTCTTACAGTTAAGTTTAGAACAATTATGCCCATTTGTTTTGTACAACCAATGAGTACTACTCAACATCAATTTTTGATTTAAATTAAATCAAAATAATTAAAATATAACATTATTTGACAGGAATTTTGCAGATAACTTAATATTTGTGTATAATTATCTTACTTATTTATAAACTTTAATTTGGTATCCTTCATGAAAAAAGACAAAGAGAAAGAAAAACGTCAGCCCATCCCTGAACCAACCACAGCAGGTGGAGCAAAAGAACAAACCTCTTCAGCTTCAATAACGTTACAACTATTGAACAAAGAAAAAGAAAAAATTAAAGAGGTAGAAAAAAAAGAGTCTGCTGCTGAAGGAGCAAAATCACGCTGTCGGACTTGTTTTAAAGAAATAGCCCCTACCCGTCGTTGTTTCGGACATGGTGGTGGAGGCGGTGGAGGTGATGGTGGTTCTGGTAAGACATCCGAGGAAAAAGCAAGTCCTGGGGAAGATAAATCTCTAACTAAATCAGGCAATGTAGTAGAGACTACGGATGAATTGGGCGAGTTTGCTTCAATGGGAGATAGTGAAACACTTGATTTAGAGTCTAGTTTTGACCCAGAAATAATTGCGGATTTGATCGCCAAAGGACTATTGCTGGTTGATAGTGATCGCGATTCAATGACCCTTACCATTAAATTGCTTTGTGAGCCTAATGCATTAACTGAAGAACAAAGAGAAGAATTAAAAAAATTCATGGAAGCGATTATAAAAGAATTTAATGAGTTTAAAGAAGAAAATAATCTTTCCGATGATTGTATGCAAATGATTCAAGATGAGGAAGGAAACATACTTTCTCTTCGTATTACCATGCCCACATTAGCCTTATACGATGCATTTATCCAACGGCTAGCAAATAATTTAGTGCCCATATCCAATCCGAAAGCACAAGAAAAGGATGAAGTCACGAAAGATCAAAGTCATGCTCCAAATCCACTTTCGATGGAACCCAAGCATTCTAATAAAGATAAACCCACTAAACGAGAAGAAATTGAGCCTAATAAGGATATAGAACCTAAAAAGGCGGAGGAAGAGGAGCAAGAAATCTTTAACCCATCTCCCTTTAATATGAAACCTCGGTAAAATAAGTGCGAATAAAAATAATGTCTTACTTTTATTCGCATCTATTAAAAATTTTATTTTAAAAATGTAACCTCTCCAGCAAAAATGGGAACAGTGAAGGTGTTATACAAAAGATCATCGGCTCAAGTGTTGCCAAAAAATATCTTAAAAGTAAGTTAAATTTAAGTAAAAATAAAAGAACATAAACATATACAACCCATGCAAAATCGATTCTTTCTCTTTTAGATAAGAATAAAGAAAAATTAACCAGGGGCACTTGAACACTATTCAACAATGGCAGACAAAATTTTCAAAGGGAAAAATGCCTTTTGTCATTACTCATGGTGATGCTCACCACTATAATGTTTTGCAAACTCCATATGAAGTATGGTTAGTTGATTGGGATGGATTAAAAATCGCGCCTATTGAGCGCGATCTTTGGCACTATCAAGAGGCGCCTCTTGTTGATGAATATTGCAAACTAAATCCTCATTATAAAATCAATCATAACTTATGTGAGTTTTATAAACTTCAGCGTTTTTTTGAAGACAGCCGCTATTATCTTGAACAAGTCTTGCTAGGGAAGAATTCAACCCAAGAGCAATCAGAACAAGACAAAAAATGCTTTGTAACCCATTGGGGATGGTCTGTATGTCTAACTCATCTCCAATGAAAAAGACGCAGATTTTATGGACTTACTTGTTCTTAACTTTTTATTAATTGGGTTTGAATAATACTTGGCAATAAAATGTCCTAACAAGCCAGAAAGCGCCAATATAGTGAAGTACTCGAGTCCAATATAAATGGCTGATTGCTTGGAGTAATAAAATGTATTGCCTATAAACATCACAACAAACATATGGGTAAGATACACTTCATAACTATTTCTACCAAACCATCTGATTAAGGATGTTAATTGACCGCCATAACGACTATCCCTTGTAAACAGCTCTTGAGTAGTAGCGATGATAATTAAAGCAATACCTATCTCTAAAAATGTCACATTTAAACCTGCTGCAGTCAAGCCTATATCAAATGATTGCTTTCTGAAGAAAAACACAAACGTAAATAACAATACCCCTGTTGTGAAAAAGAATAAAATTAATGGTCGATTCAGTTTGATTTGTTTAGCTAACATGGCTGCTAGGCAGCCAATTGCAATGCCATCCATACAGGACAGATACGAGTGATCGCTCCAGATTTCATTGCGGCTAAACACTGTTCGTGCAAATGGACCTAATATAATTAAAATGAGCATGAACACTATCAATTGATATTTATTTTTTAAAAAAATACACAATAAGGGGAAAGTCAGATAAAAAACTTCTTCAACGGATAATGACCAAAGCACGTCCCAATTACCTGGTAAATAGCCAGTTTTGGCCTCTAGCCAATTAATATTAAATGTAAACGCAGAAAATAATGCTTTTCCCAGCGTGGTGGTGTGTAGGATAAATCCATTTACTTTTATTAGATCAAGCAGGCTCAAAACAATTAAAAGCGCCACTAGGCAGGGCATAATTCGGGCGAAACGCATCAAATAAAATTGCTTGTATTGGATATTCTGAAGATCGCCCCATTTTTTAATGGTTGATGTCGTAATCAAAAATCCAGAAACAACAAAAAAAGCCATCACACCATAATACCCACTCCTGAATAGGATATTCACTAATCTCTGAGGAAGAATACTCTGCTCAAACGGTAAGTGAATGTAGCAGTGTAACAGGATAACTGAAAAAACAGACAAACCTCTTATTAAATCAATTCCATCGTTACGAATAGTATTTGTTTGGTTTATTTCGTTATACATGGCCTGTCACATCTAATAATGCTTCAAAGCCAGTTACAATTTGATCTGCATTTTGAAGCCATTGATTTTCATGTGTAGTAGCTAGCGCTACTACGTGCATTCCCGCATTTTTAGCGGCAGTTATGCCATGTGGTGAATCCTCAATAACCAAACATTTATTAGTTGGAACCCCAAGTCGCTTGGCGGTTAATAGATATCCCTCTGGGGAGGGTTTTCCAGATTGAACGTCTTCAGCAGTAACAATGGTATCGAAATGCTGACGGAGGTTTAGTTTATCGAGAGCTGTCGAAATTTCTATTTTGGTTGAGCCTGTACATATGGCAATTTTTTGGTCATTTTGAAGGGCGTTGTGAATATATTGATCTACACTTGTGATAATGGGTAATTTATTACAAGCATCTATGATACGGGTATACACATCGATTTTTTCATTGATAAGCAAAGCAATAGCGCCTGCTGAAAATACACATCCCTTATCTTTCAATAATAAGGGAAACATTTCTTTGTCAGATAGTCCAATGTATTTTTTTGCATATTCTTTATAGCTTAGTATTATCCCGATTTTTTTTAATACATTAGTAACTGCTTCATAATGCAGGGGCTCGCTATCTAAAATAACACCGTCAAAGTCAAAAATAATCGCTTCAAACATAAAGGTTTTCCCGTGGTTTAATTGCTAAATATATCATATTGTACTAAAGGTCACATGGGCATGCGATGCGTGATAAAGTGAAATTCATAGCTACCTCAAAGGATAAATAGCAAGCAAATTGAGTACATTATCCAATCCCTCAAGTAAAGTTACTTCAGGATTTCTTCTTTCTCTAATTGCATTAACAAAATCATTTAGTTGACTGACATAAGAATTTGCATTTTCAAAAACCAGAGGCTCATCATTTATCATTATTTTTCTGTGTTCAAACTTCCCTGCCAAGTCAGTGGCAACCACTATATCTTTTTCTGAATATATTTCTAAATTAAATGGCAAATCACATACTAAGGAACAATAAATTTCAGCTGTAGCCCCTGATTTAAATTGAATTATGATTAAATCAGTGCCGTCCGAATATGTATTATCTATGGTCTTAATAAAACTCTTTATTTCTTGAATTGGACCACATTGAGGAGTCATCATCCATTTAGCCAAATCCATTAGATGAGTACCTAATGCGGATAAACAGCACCAGGTTCTTCGCTTCTGGTTAATACGCCATTTTGCATGATCTACAAAATTAACTGCCCAACGTATACGCATATGATTGATAGATCCCATCTTATTTTGATGGATAAAATTTGCGAGCTTTCTTAAACCTGTATTCCATCTTAAATGATAACCCAGCGCAATAGTGCTGTTATGTTTTTGTTGTAAATCTAATAGTTCTTTAGGCTCAATTAATGAAGTGCATAGTGGTTTTTCAACTAAAACAGATTTTCCAGCTTCCATAGCCATTAAGAGGTGATTTAAGTGTAAATCATCAGGTGTTGCAATAATTACTGCATCAAGAGCAGAATCATCAAGCATCTTTTTAATATTGTTGTATGCGTTAATATCTGATTGAGCCTGATGATGTAGTGCAAAAGCTTTTGTCTTAGTAATGTCTTTCCCACAAACGCTCCACAAGCGTGCATTTGCAACATCTTTCAATGCGACAGCATGACGCTCTGCAACTCGCCCAGGCCCTATAATTCCAATATTAAGCGAGGTATTCAATTAATTAAATCCTATGGATATTTAAATTAAATTGCATAAAGAATATATACGAGTTTTTATATGCCTTGTTTACCAGTCGCGCAAATTGCATACCAAATACCTCAAAGCTAACAATTACTAACTGTGCATTCTAACATACATTAAACATCCCTTATTACCTGCCCTAAATGGACCATGTTTGGTATGCGGCGATCTATTCACATAAGCACCAATACCTAATATTTGTTGCGTCTGTCCATTAGGATTGAGCCACTCTAATGTACCATTGATAATAACTACCTCTTCCCAATCATCATGTTCCTTAATGCCAATTTCAGCTCTAGGGCCTACCCGATAAAGGAACACATGCTCTTTATCATTTTTAATATCAAAAATCTCGTGTTTACCACGTAGATCCTTTGACGAGAGGATAGACCAGCCATGAGATGGTAATGTAAAGTCGCTTGTTATCTCTTTACCAGGATCAATAATTGTAATGGGTTTTGTTAGCGTATCATTGAACAATGAATTCGTGGTTGGTTTATTTGTTGCCCATACATGTGTTGTGAAAATTATTATTACTATTATTAATAAATTTTTGTTGATCATAAAATCCTCTATTTTTGTTTATTCCATATAACATTTTTATACTCTATCGTTATAATACGCTCTTCTCATAGGCACAGTTATGTATTATGGTATCAAAATGATACTAGGTATAACTTGGATAAATGCATGGCCACACGGAATAAAGTCTTACGAGAAGCTTGTCCACTGGAAGCAGCATTAGATGTTATTGGTGGGAAGTGGAAAGGAATTATTATTTACCATCTTTTTAACGGCAAGCTGCGATTTAATATGCTTCATCGCGTCATTCCTGCAATAACACATAGAATGCTTACACGACAACTCAGACAATTGGAACGTGATGGCGTAGTGATGCGATGGGTTCAAACTGAAGGACAGGTACAAGTAGAGTATAGTCTTAGTAACTTTGGAATGGCATTAAAGCCCATTTTATTGAGTTTGAGAACATGGGGTTATCAATTTAAAATACCCTAATAATGTAGAGAAACGATGATGCATTTTAAACAAATTCTCGTGGTTAAAGAAACCCTCCACGAAGAAAAACGTGTTGCTTTAACACCTAAAATTGTGGGCATGTTAGTAAATATGGGCTATCGAGTATTCGTTGAAACAGATGCTGGATTAAATGCAGGATTTGCAAATGCTGAATATATAAATGCTGGTGCGGAATTATTTTCACTAACATCATCAGGATTTCCTGCCAATACGTTCATTGTACGAGTTCTCCGCCCGAGCAAGGAACGAGAGCTCATAGAAAATGAGCATTTTCATGAAAACACGGCAATGTTAGGATTCTTATTTCCATTTGTGGCTGATAATCATATTGCTACTTGGCAAAAATTAGGACTAACAACATTATCATTTGATTTATTTAAAAGCATATCTATCCATGATTCCAAAAACGCACAGGCGGCAATGAGCCGTATTGCGGGTAGGTTAGCATTTCATGATGCTTTAAAATATTATAAAGGAGAGAAACCTGTAAAATTAACAGTGATTGGTACTGGTGCAGCAGGAATTAGTGCGGCATTTGAAGGATTAAAATATAAGATTCCAGTTCAGATGTTTGGTAGAAAAGAATGTCGCCGAGCTGAATTAGAAGTAGCTGGAATAACATATTATGTCCTACCCACTGATGAACTTCAGGTGGATTTTATCAAGCCACACCTGCTCGAAGCAACAATCTTAATTACAGCAGCAAGGACACCTGGGAAAAAAGCACCGTTATTAATTGATGAAGAAAGTTTAAAATTTTTACCCAGAAATGCTGTTATAGTTGATCTTGCAGCAAGTAATGGAGGCAATGTTGCCGGTACCAAGTCTGAACGAACTATTACTATTGAAAATGGTATCTCTATTAGAAACGTCTCAGGCTATCCCAAGTCAGAACCAAGAGCATCAAGTGAAGCATTTGCACAATGTGTGTTTAGCTTACTTAGTGAAATTATGAAACCTGAAGGGGATGTATCGTTTGGAAATGAATTAGTACAAGAAATTTGGGTAACCCATGAAGGGCACCGCAACAATTCACTTTATGATGGTTTTGATGAATCTAAAACATCCAGTATAAAATTATAGTTTTAGGATGGGGCACATAGTAGCTCAATACTTGATCTATCCTATTATCCAAGTTATTGAAAATTATTTTTATCAGTTCATCACTCGAAGCTGATAGCATGAGCTTTATTTGCTCAGCGTCCCAATCGACCATCCCTGCCGTATTACAATTTCCCTAAGGGATATATTATAAAATTTAGCAGTCTTGTCATTATCAAAAGTGATAAAAGCAGGTTGGCAATGCTCCCCATGCTCTTTTATTCCTGTTAAAACATCATAATGTTCATTGATAAATGAAGGCAATGTTTTTCCAAGTATTACCCCAATGCTCTCAAGACCACTGGGGTACATATGTGCCGAACGTGGTGCAGGTAGCTCGATCATCTCCACAATAAATCCATCTTCAAGCACTAAAGGTTCTTTTAAAATTAATATGGACACTGCTCTACCGTTGAATTGGGTTTCTACAAATTCACAGCAGAATGTCTTTAATTGATCACGCAACATCTCATATCCAGAAAGTGTTGTGACTCTATAAAGCAAGTGACTCAACGGCATACCAGTTATATTTATCCCTGCATTTTTTAGGCGATGAAGTAAATCCGAGAAAAAAATCTGATAATTACCAATCAATTGCTCAAGTTTCATATCCAAACCTCATACTTAATAATAATGCCGCTATTGGCGAACTAATCGAAAATTCTTTCCATCCATTATTGACTTCTCAGTTGAACGATAAGGATTAATATCCAACCCCCCGCGGCGAGTATAACGCCCATAAACTGTGAGTGATTCCGGTTGGCATAATCTCATAATATCCATGAAGATTCGCTCAATGCATTGCTCATGAAATTCATTATGATTGCGAAAAGATATAAGGTACTTTAATAGTCCTTCGCGATTAATTTTCTTTCCTTTATACTCAATTTGCACACTACCCCAATCTGGCTGGTTAGTGACTAAGCAATTGGATTTTAATAAATCAGAGTACAAAATTTCTTCTACAGTTTCATCACTTACTGAAAGAAAATTGGGATCAACCATATAAACCGAACAGGTAATATCTAAATCATCAAGACACTCTCCTTCAAAAGACGGCAGCAAGGCATTATTTTTTGAGTGACTCAATGGATAAATAGCTACCCAAACTTCCCTACCTACACGCTCCTGTAAATCTTTTGCAACGGTTTTTTCTACATCATTCATGCTGTTAAATTTGGTGTTATTGAATGAATTAAAATAAAGCTTTAGCGATTTTGACTCAATAAGATATGGTGAATTGCAGTCATAAAATAATTCAGCAATAGCTACCATCGGCTTCCCTTTCTCATTAAGCCATGACACTTCATAATGATTCCAACAATCAAAACCAGAAAAAGGAAGCTGGTCAGGATCTATACCAATCTCTTTTCGTTTTCCTGCTCTTGGAATAGCATAGAGTCTATCTGGATTATAAGACGAATCATACTGAGATTGTTTGCCTAATTCAGTGTGACTGGCACTGGTTTGATATTTTTTTAAAAGCTGGTCATTCATTGTGTTCACCTCCAATATTTCGATAATCTTTGCTGTACTGTTCCAGTTAACTGGTTGCTTAGCATCCATTTGACTTGCAATATAAGTTAGTAAAGAAGAAGCTTCATTAAGCTTTAAAGCCTTTTCTCTTAATTCACGAGCCTGAATCGCGATGGATACCATCACATCAAAACTTGGATTATCAAGTATTTTTTTAATTGCAGATAATGAAAAACCAAGGAATTTTAAAGTGATGATTTGCTGTAACTGGAGCAAGTCTGTTTCGGAGTAAAGGCGATAACCAGAATCAGAGCGTTTAGCGGGTTGTAATAAACCAATCTCATCATAGTATTGCAATGATCGAGCGGTTAATGAAGTCATTCGGCTAATCTCTTTAATCTGGTAATATTTCATACTTTTTCTCCTTACATGCGATTGTATTCTATCACGTTACGTGAGGGTCAATAGTAATGGGTATAATAATTGTGCCTGGTTAGGATAATAAAAATAATCGCATCAAAAGGAGTAATTGATTGATGAGCTCTAAAATTCTGTTAGTGGCATTGGGATTAAGTTTTATATTTGTAGCGACCCTAATCAGCCAACATATTTTAATAGTAATATGAATTGAAAAGTACAAATACTAACAGCCCCCTTAATATTGGATTAAGGGTTATCTGCATATACACTAGTGTTTTTATTTCTAAGGGTAATAGATAATGATTAACAAGAAGAAACCAACAGCTTTAGTAACTGGAGCAACACACGGTATCGGCCTTGAAATTACTCAGAACTTATTAAGACATGGTTGGATTGTTTTTGGGACGGGGCGTGATATTGAGAGCTTAGATAGAACAAAAGCACTTTTCCCAGATTTTATCCCTATTCAAGCAGATTTTACACGAAATGAAGGCATTAAACACGTTGTTACAACGATAATCAACTCAGGCTTGCCCCTGCAGCTTTCTGTGCAAAATGCAGGCATGAAAAGCCAGCCTCGACCCCTTTCTCAATATACTTGCGACAGCATTGATGAGGTATTTTTTGTTAATTTGTTAGCACCCATGAAGCTCACCGCGTTACTTGCCTCACAAATGCCACCAGAGTCTCGAATATTGTACGTCACATCAAGAGCCGCGACCCTTAAGCTTAAAGAAAGTTCAACTTATTGTGCAAGCAAAGCGGCTCTTGATGAAATATCGGCAATAGTCAGGCAGGAATTAGAAGAGAAAAATATTGGTGTTTCTTGTGTTATCCCAGGCGAAGTAGACACGAACATTCAAAAAATGCTAAGAGAAACCACCTCATTTCATTTACACAACCTATTTAAAGAAGCGCATCAATCAGGTCAACTCATTAATCCCAAAATTTGTGCAGAATTTCTAAAGTGGCTCCTTTGCGATCTTTCTTTTACTGAGTTCAAACAAAGCAAAATGCCGTTCTCAATATATGATGAGTGGCATCATCGATTTTGGCTTAGAGATGCTAATCAATTGCCAGCATTTCCGTTTTAAAGTTACTATTTACAATAAATATATTGCTCCATGCCAATCAAGTTTGATTGGCATATAATGACCCCATATTTTTAGCCTCTGACTCTTGATAAGACATTGCTGTAATCAAACAAATTGCAACACCCAATAATGGATAAATTGTAATAGCCATTGGTGTAGCTAGAACCTCAATCAAAGAGGTAACAATAAATTGCGCAAAAGCCCCAAAGATCATCACTCCAAGATTAAAACCAATAGATAAACAGGTAACGCGAACCTCTTTCGGAAAGAGATCTGTCATTGCTGCAGTAATAGCACCATAATACATTGCCAATGAAAAACAAAAGAAACACTGGATGATGATTAATCTGGTCAACGAAGGTGCTGCGTTTAACCATAAAAAACAGGGATATATTTCAATTAAATACAATAACATGGAGATGACCAACAAAGGCTTTTTACCAATATGGTCTGACAGCCAACCAAAAAAAGGTATTAGTAAGGTCATAAGACCCACACCAACAAGCACTGAGCAATAGGAATCATGGGCGGTTAAATCTAAATATCTTGTCACATAAATTGGCATATAAGATAAGATGATATACATTGACACGGTACCACCACTAACTAGACCCATGGTTATCAGTATTGACTTGATATTGTTTTTTATTATATGAATTAATGAATATTTAGAGACCTTAAAAGAAGGATTTACTGTTTCCTTTACCTGCCATCTAATGTACATGCCAACAGGTAAAATTATCAGACCCAAAATAAATGGTATACGCCAACCACCCTGCTCAATTTGCGTAGGAGTCAAATAATTAGCAAGCAACAAACCAACAAGTGCGCTTAATTGAACAGCAATCATTTGGCCAAACGTTTGTAAAGAACTATAAAATCCACGCCGGTTTGGTGGAGATAGTTCAAGCAAAATAGCTGACGAAACGCCAAATTCAGCACCTGTTGAAAATCCCTGCATTAATCTGGCAACTAAAATTAATATTGGCGCATAGATGCCAATTTGATTATAAATTGGAGCAGTAGCAATTAAAACAAGCGATAACGTCATAATTAGGATGATTAAATTCATTGTCCGAATTCGACCATATTTATCAGCAAATACGCCAAGAATCACACCACCCAAAGGCCGCATGAGTAAGGCAACTCCAAATGTTGCTGTCACTGCCAAAATTGAATTAACCGAGTTGGTACTTGGAAAAAATAACTTTGCAAAATACATACTGATAAACGAATAAACAAAAAAATCATACCATTCAAATGCATTACCTATAATCAGCGCGCTGATGTTCTTAACTGATAACTCTGTCACGCAGGGTCACTCCATTATTAATCACTAAAAGATAAAGAAAATGTGCTATCCATATCCCCTGTTAAAATACGTTCATAATGCTCATCAAAATTATAAATATCTTCTAATGCGTTTCCGCTTCTAATTTTCTCAACAGCAATCTGTTCCCTTGATTTAATTTGTTCTGCAAGAGGCAGGACAGCCACTGCTTCTCGTTCACTTAGAACAATAATACCGTCATCATCCGCCATGATAATTTCATCAGGTAACACAACAACTCCACCACAAGTAATTTTTTCTTGAATAGAACCAATTTTATTTTTAGTACCCGCCCTGGCACATGTTCCTTTTGCATAAATAGGCAAGCCAATGGCTTTAATTTCATTGATATCACGGTAAAATCCATCCAGGATTACCCCCTGAATCCTCTTATGTAACGCCGCAATTGCAAAAATTTCACCAATTAAAGCATGCGTTGAAGCACAAGAATCAATAACCAGAACACTATCAGGAGTACTTATTTGCAATGCTTTAATGATAGAAAGTGAATCCCCACGACTATCAACAGTGACGGCTCGACCAATTGTTTTTTTATTTTTTATAACAGGCATAATGCTTGGGTCAAGCAATCTCACCTGTCGCATGGCGTCGCAGATATGAGTAGTGTTTAAATGTGTGAATCGATTTAAGAGCGCTTGATAAGTAACTGGTTCCATTGTTTACCTATACTTCTTGTTCTGGGGAGCCAAAAATACTAACAATGTAAGGCCCCATTGGTCAATCCAATCATTCCTTTCTTTTTATCAACACTCTTTTGATTTATAATTGTCTGCAAACTATTTAGAGCGCATATTTATTACTCATTAATCATGCGCTAATAGCACTTATAAAACAACATTACTTGCATGAGGATTTCATGAATTTAGAAATTTCACCCATTCGAAAAGAGGAATTATCCTGGCTAATGCAAGACGAAGCAAACAAAGAGGGTTGGCTGTACAGCGAGGATGATGTTAATTTTTATTTTAACTATTCTGGTAATCAGATTTCAGCAATTAAAGTTAATGGGGAATTGGCTGGATGTGTATTATTGCATTCCAGTCTAGGTCATATACAGGGAATGCCGATTCGTTCTGCTGGTTTCTTTTTGGTAATTGGGAAATTTCGTGGACAAAAAATCGTAGGGCCATATTTATGGCAAAATACCATTACTGCCAATACAAACAAGAACATGCTTGTTTGTTTCCATTCAGTTCCACGTGCCGTCGGCTTCTATGAACAATTAGGCTTTCTGAAAACCCCATTAATAAATATTTTTTATGCCCTCGATGTGAGCAAAGTAAATCATGACCAATTAAAAACTATAATTCCTATAATCCAGGAAGGTTCACTTAGAAAAATTGAAACAAATCACCTGAGTGATATTGAAACTTATAATAAAAAACTGTTTACCGATACCAGTGGTGCCGGTTTTCGTGATTTTATTCATCATTGGCTGCAACGATCTGATGCAATAATTTTCGCCTATTATGAGCAGGGTATAGTAAAAGGTTATGGAGTGTTGACTGTAACCCAAAAAATAGATCAAGAGGACACAATAACCTTGTGCTACCGCTTGTCCCCTCTTTACGCTGATTCAGTTGAGATTGCAGGTTTCATCTTAAAAGCTTTAGTATCCTTTGCCTTGCAAGAACATGCCCAGCGAATTGAGCTTAGTTCTTTAGCAGATTCTGGGACGGAATTTACACAGTTACTTGCACAGATTGGTTTTACTGCTTGTGGTAAAAATTATGTTGTTTCTAATCATAGTGACATGATTGATAAAAATAATTCAATTTTAAATAAGGTGTACTCAAGTTTGCCGCTTGAATATCCTCATGAGGTTATCGGAGGATTAATATAACTGATTTATACTCGATTAAATAATGCTATTAACAGCATGATCAACTGTATTAAACACAAGAAATGAGGCATGAGGTGTTGGGTACTGATAACCATAAGATGCAACTGGGCCAATACAAAAAAGATTTTTTTGAACTTCACCTCTGCTATTCAATACCTGACTACTAGCATTTATTAATATTCCTCCATGTTCTTTAGGAACAATAAATCCTTTAATTACTAAATTGTGAAGTAAGGAAGAATCAAGGCAGCGACTGATATCATAACCAAACCCACTGGCATCAATAACATATTCGGCTTCTATGATTTCTCCAGATTGAAAGTAAAGAAGAAATTTCTGTTTACTTTCATCATAAGTAACCTGAGTCACTCCTATTTGTTCTTTTATCATTTCTCTATTATGCAACTCTAATAACAACCTTGCATTTAATGGCGTTATACCTGTTAAATAAGCCATAATTTGCGAATACATCAAATTAATGAATAGTGTTTTCTCAGAGTCACCCAATTTCTCCCATAATTCTTTGTAACAGCCATTAAAATAAAAATATTTAATAAAAGAACGTAGTTCGTCAATATTTCCTAAAGAGGGCTTCAGATATGGTTTTTTATCAAATTTAGACACTTGATACTCAAGTATATCGCGAGCTGATAGTTGTTTATCAGGATCAACTGGTTCTTTAGCAGCTTTTTTATAAGCGTTCCAAAATAAGTTTTTTCCTTCTGCAAAAGATAAACTATTAGAGAATTGTTTGCTTAAGGACATTTGTAACTCATCCAGTGACGCTGTATCGCAAGGTTCATTGTTACCTTTTGTTGTTATAACAGGTGAATTTCTTGTTACAGTATGGATTTTACCTTTATGATTGCGAACATACGCAAGCCACAATGCAATGTCCACAAAGGTAGCTTGTCCTCCTAATATATATACATCGGCATCTACCGGTATTTTTTCCATAGCAGTAACAGCCATTGAAGATGAAAAAAAATTGCGTTTAGAAAATAAATGTGGGAAATGATAGTTTGGTGCATGTCCAAAACATAGAAAAAGACAATCAGCTGTGTATTGACCAAACTTAGTATGGATCTGCCATGTACCTTCTGCTATAGAGGCTACATCAATGACTTCCTCAAACTGCTCATGAACTTCAATTCCATGAGATTTCGCCTTTTTTTTGTGAATTTCATATTGAGCTTTTAAATACATTCCAACTAATGCCCGTGGTACATAATCTTCATTGATTTCTGGAAATTTCAATTTCCAAATATCAATGTTAGCCTTTATCCAGGTTGTCAGATCTTCTACTTCAGGAATAAATTTAAAATCCCTTGCCGGGTTATTTAATGTCCAAATTTCAGGACAATCAACTTGATAAGGAACTCCCGTGGCAAAAAGAGATTTATTTGTTTCAAAAACCCTAATAATAGTGTCACTTTCATGTATGATTTCCGATGATATTAAGTGATTTACCAGTTGACAAAAAGTGGCATTGCCACTTAATCCCATACCAACAATTAGCAAGGTTTTCATTTGATCTCTTACCTTGTCTTATCATTGATTCTGAAGAAACATATCAAAAAAACGAGGCAAGTCTTCAAGTGCTTTTTGACGTGCTTCTTCATTAAAACCAATATGATAGAACTCCCCTCGCTCATCAGTAACTTCTTTTGAAGGTGGAAATTCAAAATTATCAAAACCATGAAGCGCATCCGGATACAGGATAAGAGAAACCAGTTCATTGTTTTGAGCACTTCTATAGACCAGATCAATACAATTTTTTGTTGGAGCCCTATCATCCTCTGAGCCGATAAACACCTGTGTTGGACCTCTCAATTTCGTCTCTGGATCAAGGCGATGACAAACACCATAAAAGGATGCAGCAGCTTTAAATGGGAGTGTTTGATAGGGTTTTGGATCACTCATTGACGTTTCCATCACCTTTAATACATCAAATCCGCCCATTGAAAAGCCCAAAATCCCAATTCGGTCAGGATCTACGAAAGGAAGATGACTAAGGTATTCATAAGCTGGAGCTACATCACTAAGCTGTGCCTCTGTTGCCCTATCCCACCCCACTGATTTTCTATCCTCCCATCCACGTGGTTTGAAGCTATCGATTATATAAACCACGTAACCATGATTTTTAAGTCGTGTCGCCCAGTCATAATTTACTGGTTCAATTCCAGTACTGGCATGTAATAATAAAATAGCAGGCGATCGGCGTTGCTCATCAGGTATCAACAAACTATGGTGAACATCTTTAGGATCAAATTGGTACTCATCTTTAGCGTGGACCAAAGACAGACTAAACATCATCACTATAAACAGTATAAGAATATTTTTTTTCATTACGGTTAACTCCCAAAGACAGGATAAAAAATATTAAACGGATGTTCTCTAAGCACAGTAGAGACACTCATATAATCCAGCGTATCAAGGGATTGAACAGCATTCTGCAATACAAGCCCCAATGCACTTGCTGAAGCGGAATAAGCAGAGGGTTTAAAATTATACTGCGCGTGATAACCTTCAGCATAGACTTGTGTAGTTATAAAATAATCATGTCCTCGTGCTGTATTGTTAGGAAACCAAGGCTCTTCTAGGCCTAAAGAAGGTGTAATCAATATTTTGTGTTTTTCTGCAAGGTTTTTTTCTATGGTATAGGCATCTTGTCCATAAGTAGTGAGCAAAGCTTGTACCTTATATTGGTTTAAAAGCTCTAAGGTTAATGGTTCTATATTTTCAAGCCTGGATTCGGTATCTAAATAGATAATATCAATATCATAAGCTTGATCTGCAATTAAGAGTCCACCAGCTTGAGTGACCTTTAGTTTCCAATATTCATAGCCTCTCATCATATCTCGTCCCTTGGATCCCTCAGCTCCAGTCAAAGGTAAGAGAACACCTAAAGGTAATTTTTTATGTGGTTGATGGGCAAGTCGAGGAACAAAACCTAGTCCATTGGGTCCCTCGTGACTACGAATAGCAGTAATTTCAAATGTGTTTAAATCAATTTTAGTCAAATGCTTATCTGTTGCATTAGAAACGTAGGCAAAAGGCTCATCTGGACTAACAAGGACATTAATTGGATTTAACCCCGTTACCAATCGCTTGATCACTTTGCCAGAATCAACATCCAACACCACCACTTGATGATCAAAAGCTGCTGGTGCAAGAATATATTTTTGATCAAGAGTAATATCGGAATAAAGAATAGGCCCTACCCCTAAATTAGTGAATTGTTTTTGAACTGTTAATGTTTCGGGATCAATAAAAACAATTTGATTCACAGCAGATACCATAAGCGATCGATTATCCGATGTATATTTTAACCCACGCACGGGCGTAGGTAAGTTAAAAGTTCCGGTTACCTGACCAGAATCTGGATCGATGCGAATAACACCATCTTTTCCTGCCATCAACCATAATGTTTTACCGTCTTGTGAGAAAAAAAGATTGTGAGTATTAGGGCTTACGTTGATTTTTTTGATGATGGATTTATTATCTACATCAAACACTAATATTTTATTTCCTTTTTCCACATTGACATAGAGTTGTTTTTCCAAGGGTGGCCGCAGCTTCACACCATGAGGCGCACTATCAATTTCTGAATATTCATGATTTTCTGCAGGATCAAAGGTATATAAACGATATTTTTCAAGACGATTAGGAATATCAATTACTGAAATACTGGCACCAGGAGTTCCTGAACCACTATCATAATCCCTAATACCAAAATTGCTTACATAAGCCGTTTTTCCATCTTTGGTAATAGCAATTTCATGCGGAAGAAATCCTACCTTTAAACTTCCTGATTGTTTTCCATTTTTAACATTATAAAAACTGACATGATCAGAATTTTCCTCAACAACAGCGAGCAAATTAGTCGATGAGGCATAGCAACATACATTAAAAATGGAAGAAATTAAAACTAGTACTAATAATAAAGTGTGCAGCATACAATCAAATTCCTTTTATTTGATATTAAAAAAAGGGATTGTAATTTCTTAATAATAGAATTGTCAATAAATATAGCTGGCTATATAATTAACTTTCTACTATCACAACGAGCCCATTTTATGCATTTTAAACTTAATGAACATACCGGTGTATTAATAAAAAAAGCAGCGCGTTTATTCGAGCGAGTAGCCAATATAAATTTAGATGAACTGGGCGTGACTTATGCTCAAACTATCTTCCTTGTTAGGCTATTAGAAAGAGATGGTCAAAATCAAATGGAGCTTACAAAAAGCGCAGGCTTAAAACAACCTTCAGTTGTACGAATATTAGATCGCATGGAAAGAGATGGATTAGTTAATCGCATTCGTAACAAAGAAGATAAACGGAGTTATCATTTTTATCTCACTGATAAGGCAAAAGAGGCATATAAAAAATTACAAGCCCAAGGAAACACCATGCAACAGATTGCAACAGGTCCAATGGAAGAAACAGTTATTACACAGCTAAATCAAAATATTTTAAAAATAATCGATAACTTACAAACATTCATAGACAATAATAAATGCTGAAACAGCCTATATATTTTAGGATTGATAAAAATATTTTAATTTTAAATAAAATGTTCTAAAGCGTGCACCCGAATAACCTAATGCAGTCATCTGAGGATTAATATAACTAATTCAGTTAATAAAATAAGCCTATTACCGCTTGATTCCATTGTTCTGATTGCTCCAAATTAGATAAATGTCCCGCGTTATCAATAGACAGTAAGGTACTATTTTTAGCGAGCTCATGCATGTCTTTACTTCGCTGTGGAGGTATGACTATGTCCTGTTCTCCGGTGATCAGAAGGACTGGGATTGTGGTCATAGCAAACAGATTTGAAGTGTCATTACGCAATGACATGCCACGTAAAGCAGAGGCAATACCCATGGGCGTCTGCGCTTCAGTTATTGCACGCAAAAGAACTTTAGTTTGTTCCGATGCAGCAGCAGATAATGCCTTGATCATGAATCCTTCAATAAGATGGGTTGTTCCATGATCCAATACATCGACAGCAGATGCTTCTCGATTTTTTTTAGTTTCATCACTATCCGCAATGGACTGTGTATTAGATAGTATCAGGCCGTCAACTTTCTCTGGATACTGCTCAAGAAACGCGAGTGCTATATATCCCCCCATAGACTCTCCGCCAATGATTGCACTCTGAATATGTAATTGCTCTAGGAGCTCCTTAATTTCAGCGGCATATTCAATCATTGTGACCGCTTGTCCATCGGTCTGTGAGGACTCCCCAAATCCCCATAAATCCAATGTGATTATACGAAAGTATTGTTTTAGACCTTTTCTTTGTGGTTCCCATAATCTTTGATCTGTTGGAAAGGCATGAATTAGCACGATTGGCTTACCTTCACCAACATCTGTATATGAAATGACTCTATTTTCTGATGTAGTTAACTTAGATGCAAAAGACGACGACACCATACTACTCAACAATAAAAATGCGATGAATTTAAAATAGTTCCATAGATTAAACATTAATTCTCCATAAATAAGCAATACAGTTACAATCAGCTTTTGATGAATATTGTAGTGCATCCAAATACCAACCATCAACAATTGAAGCTCATGAATTGTTTATCTGCTATATTATGACAGCACGTGACACTTGACTAATTATTCTACAACCCGCTGGAAACTATATGAGCACAAAAAATAATACTAAAAACAACTCCTACATTATTTATCTCATCGGAAAGCCTGATACAGGTAAATATACAATAGCACAAGAGCTTGATAGAGAAACTAAGGTCTAAACTAAAAGTTACAATGGCTTATAGAGTTAAGAATTTTAAGTATCATAATAGCAATACAACATCTGGAGCATATTAAAATGAGTAAATACAAACGCATTTTTATCGTTGGTCATTCAGGAGCAGGCAAAGGCGTTCTAGCCCAAGCACTTGCAAAAAGAATGAGCTGGCAATTCATTGATGCTGATTTTGCCTTGGCTCCTTCAATAGGTCGACCCGTAACGGAAATCATTGGAAAACAAGGTGAAGACGCCTTCCATCAATGCTTATCAGATATTTTGTCTTATCAAAAAACCAAAGAAAATATAGTGGTAACGACCGATGATAGTATCATCTGTCATCAAAAAAACCAGGAATTATTATCTTCTGAATTTGTGGTCTATTTGAAAGTGAGTCTCGATGTGCAATTGGATAGAATTGCTCATAATCGTCCACTACTACCTACGGCCGACTACAAAGCATTTCTAAATAAACTTCGCCAGGAACGTGATGATTTATATGAGCAAGTAGCAAGTTTTTCGCTCAGTTCTGATGACGGCGCTATCGATGAACATGTATCGAGCATTATAAAAGCTATTGGAAAATAAAAACGCCTTTTTTCTCCCTTAGTTAGCTGGGACGCCTCTTGGCTCTCCTGATACATCAATATGCTATCATTAAAAATGACCAGTTACTTGGGATGTCAGATGAACTATAAAATTACCGAACATTATGCCAGAGGCGAAGAAAAACCAATTGCTGAGTTTAATGACTTAAATGAAGCAAAGCTATTTCTGGCAAAAAAATCTTCTATAACCGATGAAGAAAGAAAAAAGGTTATTTATAGACTATATGACGACCATGAACTATTGCATGAATTAAATAAAGAGAGCATTTCTATTACCCATGCCAAATATGCGGAAGGTAATGGTGATTTTAATAATGCAGCCCCATTTATTTTCCAAGTCATGATTAAAACCATGGATTCTTTAGAAAGAAAAACAATTGCTCAATTTAATGATAAAAATGATGCCAATCTATTTGTCGTTTGTAAATTTGAGGACGATAATACGGTACATGATAACGATTTATTCTTAATATTTAAGGATAAAATTTTAATTGATACCGTAAACAAAACCATCATTGCAAATCGAAAAAAAGAATCGAGTGGATCCAGTGGCAACGAGAAAGGATCAACATATAAGCTAAGTCCCTTATCAACAAGGCCAACACCTAGTGGAGGCCCTGCTGATTATTGGGTTAAGAATGAGGATGACGATGAAAATATTAAATAAAAATAATAAGTGGGGTTTTGTACTAATATTAGCAAAGCACTATGAGGGACTTTTAAGTCATGCAAGACATGTATGAGATTAAAAATTTGCCCAACAAACTAACCCCGTTTGTCTGGCGCTATTTAAAACATAAAAAATGGTATTTGGCTGGATTTATCCTTACCGCTCTTGTCTGGGCGATAGAAATGTCCCTTAGTCCTTATTTGCTAAAGGTGATTATTGATACGGTCATTCGCTATTCGGCCGATCAAACTCAAATGATAGCTGCCATCATACTCCCTGCGACTATCTATGCATCAATGTCCATTATTATTAATTTGAATTTTCGCTTATATGATTACGTTAATTTGCAATTATATCCTTATATTAGATCGTCTGTTGAGAGGGATGTAATTTGCTATTTGCTGCATCATTCACATACTTTTTTCCAAAATACATTTGCTGGCGCTTTGACTAAAAAAATAGCTGATCTAATGGAAAATATTGAGCCTTTAATTAGCATACCCAATGAATGGTTTTACCCAAGGCTCTTTGCCGCAATCATTGCCTGCGGAACTCTGTATCAAGTAGTTCATCCAATATTTAGTATGATATTATTTTTGTGGGCTCTGTTATTTGTTCTCCTTTCTTATATTGCATCAAAAGGTGCTGAGCGCTATTCAAGAACATTTTCAGAAAACATTTCCCAACTTTCAGGTTCGGTTTCTGATAGTGTTTCAAATGTCATGAGCACCAAATTATTTGATAATATTGCTCATGAAGTCTCGAACATTGATACTATCCTCAATCGGGTCGTAAAAAGTGACCGGAAACTGTCTTGGTATAATTTAAAAATAAATTTTCTGCAAGGCCTGGGTGGATCGGTTTTGATTGTTTCCATGCTGATTGCATTGATCTACGGCCTTAAGCTGGGATGGGTAAGTGCAGGAGATTTTGCATTAGTGTTAACCTTATCAATTACCTTTATGTGGGGAATACATGATATGGGCAAACAGATGCAACGTTATTCCAAAGTGGTTGGGACCTGCAATCAAGCTTTAAGTATTATTAAACAACCTCATGAAATTACTGATCTACCCAATGCACAACCACTTCAAGTGACACAAGGTCAGCTTTCATTTCGTGAAGTCTCATTCCATTATGAAAACAACAAGCCTTTGTTTAAAAACCTTACAATCACAATAAATCCAGGCGAAAAGGTTGGTCTAGTTGGTTATTCCGGCGGGGGGAAATCGACATTTATCAAATTAATTTTACGCCTCATGGAGATACAATCAGGCCAAATATTAATTGATGATCAAGATATAAAAGAAGTCACTAAAGGTTCTTTAAGAAGGCAAATTGGAACCATTCCGCAAGAACCTGAATTATTCCATCGTTCCATCTTAGAAAACATCAAGTTTGCACGGGTTAGTGCTACAGATGAAGAAGTCATTGATGCAGCCAAAAAAGCGCGGTGCCATGATTTTATTATGGATTTACCTGAACAATATCAATCATTAGTTGGAGAACGCGGGGTTAAGTTATCTGGCGGGCAAAAACAGCGTATTGCTATTGCACGAGCGTTTCTTAAAAATGCCCCAATTCTGCTCCTGGATGAAGCAACCTCCTCACTTGACTCCCTCACTGAAAGCGAAATTCATGAAGCGCTGCATGAAGTCATGGCTAATAAAACCACAATTGTTATTGCCCACCGCTTATCCACCCTAAAAGATATGGATAGAATATTAGTTTTTGTTAACGGTGAAATTGTTGAGGATGGTTCATTGGAGAATTTATTAAAGAATCAATATGGCCATTTTTACAAACTTTGGCAAATGCAGGCTGAGGGGTTTATTCCACCAGTTGTAGCATGATAAATAAATCGTTTAATTTGCTTTAGGAAAATCTTGTCATGACTTACCAAGTGATCTTTGAAAACAATCCACGCCCTGAGGATATTCAGGTTCTTGGTGATGCTATTATGAACCAAGCCACCCAGAAAAAAGGATTTAAGCCTCTGGATTTTTTTGGCTTATTCATCCGTGAAGAAGACAATACTATCGTCGGCGGCTGTAATGGCTGTACTCTATATGGCTGTCTTTATATCGACCAACTCTGGGTAAGTGACTCACTTCGAAATCAAGGTTTGGGGACAAAACTTATTGAGTCAGCTTTCCAATACGGTAAGGATAAATGCTGCACCTTTGCCACCGTTAATACTATGGATTGGGAAGCACTTGGTTTTTATCAAAAACTTGGCTTTACCATTGAATTTGAACGACATGGATTTCAAAAAAACTCGGTGTTTTATTTTTTACGCAAAGAATTTTTACCCACATCTAAAGCTGTACCATAATTTAGGATTAAATTGGATAATCTTATCACTCTGTATAAACAACGCCTTAATCTTCATGGCGCTACCTTTATACGCATAGACCATGATGATGCAATGGTTGCCATCGTATATAAAGTAACAGAGCCTACTGGTTTACCTCTTATTTTAAAAATAAGTACCCGAACTCAAGATTATTTACGCGAACTTTTTTTTCTAAAACACTTTGCAGGGATATTACCAGTACCGCGTATTATACAATAAGTGCCACCAGACACAGGTATTCATGGTGCAATTTTAATGGAGTGCCTACCCGGCACCCTGCTTAAAATAATAGATCTTACCGATACATTGGCTTATGACATTGGTTCGCGGCTAGCAGGTATTCATCTCAACCGCGTAAACGGGTATGGCGACCTTACACAACCTCATGATTTAAGCCCTGACCCACGTATTTACTTTACTCGTAAATTTGATGAAGGCTTTGCGGAATGTAGTAATCATTTGCCTAGAACACTGCTTGATCAATGCCACCGATATTATGATGACCATATCAATCTCTTGTCCTCAGTAGATGGTCCTTGCATGATACACCGTGATTTTCGTCCAGGTAATGTGATCATTAATAATGGCAAACTTCAAGGAATTATTGATTGGGCTTCAGGCCGTTCCAGTTTTTCCGAAGAAGATTTTTGTCCTTTGGAGCTTAAGGAATGGGGAGAGAGGCCTACTAGAATAAAGTCCTTTTTAAGAGGTTATGAAAGCATTCGCCCAATTCCTGATTATAGTGCCATAATGCCACTCTTACGCCTGAGCAGAGCTTTTGCTACAATTGGCTTTACAGTTAAACATGGAACATGGGCGAACCGCCACGCCCGTCTTTATCAGATTCACCGACAGTTTCTAGATGGATTTTTTTGAAATCTTAGCAAAAAATAGATGATCGCTTTTATGTCCTTTAGGAGGTTGTGCCATGAATAAACAAGTATTGCGCATGGAACAGGTTGTACAGACGTATGTAGCAGATAAACAATTCATGGGATCAATTCTTGTAGCACAACATGGGCATATTATTCTGGATAAAGGTTATGGCTACGCCAATCTTGAGTGGCAAATACCTAATACAACAACTACAAAATTTCGCATCGCCTCGCTCACAAAGCAGTTTACAGCCGTAGCGATTTTATTGCTTGAAGAACAAGGTAAGCTTAAAATAAGCGATTTCACTAATAAATACATGCCAGAAGCACCTTCTGCTTGGGACAAGGTAACACTCTTCCATTTGTTAAACCACACCTCTGGGATTCCTAGTTACACTAGTTTTCCTGATTTTGCTGCATTTACAACAAGTACCAAAACACCAGAACAACAAATCGAATTTTTTCGCAACAAACCATTAAATTTCCAACCTGGATCAAACTTTGAGTACAACAATTCGGCCTATGTGCTCCTAGGATATCTAATTGAAAAAATAAGTGGTCAAAGTTATCAAGATTTTGTTGTAAATAATATATTCAAACCTCTTGAGATGAACGATTCAGGATATGACTCTCACTCAGAAATTATTTTACATCGTGCTGCTGGGTATATGGTCAGCTCAAATGGAATTCGTAATGCAGATTATTTAGATATGAGTATTCCTTATTCAGCAGGCTCTTTATACTCCACAACACACAATTTGCTAAGATGGGAACAAAGTTTGTTTGGAGGAAAAATTCTATCAATAGAATCACTTAAAAAAATGATAGAGCCTTTTAAAAATGATTATGGCTTGGGTGTAAGAATATACTCTTTGAATGGGCATAAAGTAATATCCCATGCTGGTGGCACTAGTGGATTTAATACCAAATTAATCTATTTCCCAGACGATAAGCTCACGGTTATTGTTTTAGCCAACCTAAATGCCTTAGGTTATGTTGCGCAAGATCTTGCTTTAAAATTGGTAGGCTTAGCTCATGGAAGATCTGTTACATTACCTTCCGAGAGAAAAGAAATAGTTCTCTCTTCTGAATCGCTTGCTAAATATATTGGAACATACAACATTAAACCATATGTCGGCACCTATGGCCTCACCCGCTTGAGGCAACTTATTATTTCTCTACAAAATGGCTATTTGATGGTACAGGAAACAGACCAACCGAATATGAAATTGTTTCCTGAATCAGAAACTAAATTTTTTGGGAAAATACCAGATATCCAAATTAATTTTTTCAAAAATGAAAGCGGACAAGTTTCACATTTGGTATTACATCAAGATGGGGAAAACTCAACAGGATTAAAGGACCGAACATGATGAAAACTCAATGAATTTAATTCAAAGTCCCAAATTTTATTTATTCACTGGTGGTCCAGGTGCAGGTAAAACAACCGTTTTGAATGGGTTAAAACAACAAGGACATCTGGTTATAGCCGAAGTGGCGCGTGATATTATCATAAATCAACAAGCTACTGGTGGTAATGCTACTCATACCGGTAATAGAATAATATATTGTGATTTAATGCTCAAAAAATCCATTGCCGATTATACTAAAATGTTGCCAGTTACCGAAAGGATAATCTTCTTTGATCGCGGTATCCCCGATTTGTATAGCTATTCTGAACGATTTTGTGGCGGAGTAACTTCAGAAATTAATGAGGCAGTTAATAACTATCGATACAACCAAAAAGCATTCCTCTTCCCTCCCTGGCCTGAAATTTATTGCCATGATACCGAAAGAAAACAGGATTTTAATGAAGCAGTAGAGACTTATCATGCGGTTAAAGAAGGGTATCTAAAATGTGGGTACGATATAATAGAAGTACCAAAGATTTCCATTATAGAACGTGCCGAATATATTTTGAAAACTATTGACGATATAAAATCAGAATGATGACCAATTTATGTATACGAAGAGCAACTCTTGCTGATGCCGAAGCAATCAGTCACGTTATCATTCAAACACTCAAAGAAGTAAGTTCAAAGGATTACCCAGACAGTGTGATCAATGAAGTGATTAAAAGTTTTTCTAAAGAACAAATAACTGTAAAAATGAAACAAAGAAAAATTATTGTCATAACAGAAAAGAACCACATTATTGGTACAGCAAGTCTTGAGGGAAACCTAGTGCGAACGGTTTTTGTATTACCCAATAAGCAAGGTAAAAAAGCGGGATCCTTGTTAATGCACTACTTAGAAGAAATGGCACGTAAAGAAAGTATTTCCAGTTTGACAGTTTCCTCATCAATTACT
This sequence comes from Legionella worsleiensis, assembly GCF_001467535.1. GTDB lineage: Bacteria > Pseudomonadota > Gammaproteobacteria > Legionellales > Legionellaceae > Legionella > Legionella worsleiensis. Next base: position 18,954 of record NZ_LNZC01000002.1, on the reverse strand, counting down.
GCGGAGGGATTTTATCAAAAGCTTGGGTATAGTGCGTTAAGCAATGAGTACTACGGGGAAGAAAGGACCATTATCATGGAGAAAAAATTATCTGAGCTTCCTTAACTTACATTTTCATACCATTGGACAATTAATACATCTCGATCACTAATAAGACTTCCAAAATTAAATGATGGTAAGGTTCAATGGATGAATTATAATGACTCTTTCCCTTCCGATTAAATAAATACAGAGAAAAAATGATTGAAGAAGATAGATTAGTTCATCCAGACATTTTGCAAGAGGCCTTGCACCTTCTTAAGGATCACTTTGCATCTGATATAAAGATAAACTCTATTAAATTTTTAAGTGAAGCTGATCGGAGAAATGTACTATTAAGAATAACTCTCACCAGCCCCTCATCAACCGTTCCAAAAAGCATTATATTAAAACAATCACTGCCTGAACCATCTGATTCAGATGATAAAGACGCTTATGCGCGGTTTTCAAGAGATTGGGCTGGGCTTAAATTTATAAGTGGAATTGAGAAAAACGTTCATAATGTTCCCAAATTTTATGGCGGTAGTAAGCAACAGAGATTTATTCTTATTGAGGACTTAGGTCATAAACATATCAGCCTTGTGGACTCGCTAACATTGCCAATTGAAAGTAAAGCAATTGAGGCTTTAGAACGATTTATGAAGGCCTTAGGAAGTTTTCATGGAGAAAGTTTTGGTATTACAAATCGATATGAACAAATCCTAAAAAAGATTAATCCCCAATTGGAAACCCTGCAAGAAAATCTAGATTTTTGCTTTAATGATTTATTACTAACCCTTGAATTAGCCAATCAAAATTTAGGCTTGTCAATAAGTGCAAGCCTTATAAATGAAGCCCGTCATATTATACAGTCAGTGCACCTCCCAGGCCCCTTTACAGTTCTAACTCATGGAGATATTTGTCCCGACAATGTTTTTGATCACGAAGAGAACCGTGACTTACAGCTCATAGACTTTGAGTGGGGCAGTGTTAGAAATGCACTTTTAGACGCAACCTACTTGCGCATGAGCATGCCCACCTGTTGGTGTGCGAAAGCCATACCTACCCCTATTATTGAACCTCTTGAACTGATTTATAGAAATGAATTGAAACAATTAATTCCCGCTGCATCGGATGATTTAGCTTATAGCACCGCTTATACAGAGGCCTGTGGTTTTTGGGTATTGCAGCAAACTCTACACTTCCTCAATTCCACACTGGAAATCGATAGAGTAGGCCCTTCTGGACCGACACCCGACCATTCCTTGTGGAAACCAGAAGACAATTGGGTCAGACCAAGGGTATTATCTCGACTACAAGCCTTTGTTGATGTAGCAACGAAACACAATCAATTTCCCAACCTAAGACTAATGTCAGCAACAATGCTTGAAAAGCTCTCAAGGCTATGGCCAGATGTAAATCCGCTTGAATTTTATCCTGCATTTCAGGTCACTGAAGATAAATACTAATGAATTACAAAATAGAACAAATCTCATCTGAAATCGCGCAAACCTTATGTCGCCAAATCACGGCAGATTTACCAGAATATTTTGGTTTACCCGATTGTAATGAACATTATGCATTAGGCGTTTGTTCGCGCATTAATTTTGCAGCAATTGCAGGAGAAAAATATGTCGGGCTTTTAAGCCTTGATTTTCCATATCCTGCAAACAGCAATATTTATTGGATGGGTGTTCTACGTGCATTTCAAGGCCAAAGCATAGGGTATTTATTAATTCAAGAAGCTGTAAATTATGCAAAACAGCAAGGTGCTATAACCATGTCTGTTGAAACCCTTGCACCAGCAGAGTCTGATGAAAACTATCTAAAAACCTATGGTTTTTATAAAAATAAAGGGTTTAATCCTCTACTGAATTTAAAACCCACCGGCTATGAATGGAATATGGTTTATATGGCCATGAGCCTAAATCAATTTAAAAACTGCACTAATCAAGCAATTAGCATAAGGTCATTTGTTGCAAAGGATATCCCCCTTCTCGTAAGCAATTTTGCTAAACACAATTGGCCAAAACCACAGTCTACTTTTGAAACTTATTGGCATGAGCACGAAAATAAAGAGCGAATGGTTTGGTTAGCTTTTTATGAAGGTGAATTTGCTGGTTATATTACCTTGAAGTGGCGCTCTTTATATCCTTCATTTAAACAACAAAACATTCCTGAGATTATGGACCTAAATGTTCTCCCTCCATACCGTAATAAGGGCCTTGGTACTGCTATGCTGGATATTGCTGAACAAGAGGCTGGTAAGTTTTATGATATTGTAGGGCTTGGTGTCGGTCTTTATGACGGATACGGTAGTGCTCAAAAGCTCTATATAGCAAGAGGCTATAAACCCGATGGACTGGGGATTACTTATGATTACAAAAGTATTGAACCTGGGAGTCAAGTTTGTCTTGATGACAATTTGGTGTTGTGGTTCACAAAGAAATTGAAATAGATATAATCTTGTGAAATAAAAATAAGCTTATTTAACGATTAAGGCATCCTATCCAATGAACCACAGTAATCTTATTAATCTCTGCAACGAACTTGAATTAGGTATACCATTAAGCCCACCTAAAAGGGTGCACGGAGGTTTATTGCATACAATGTGGCGCGTTAATACGGAGGAAGCCTCTTATGCCATTAAACAACTTTCCCCCGATATTAAACTTGAAAATAAAAGCATCATAGAGAATTATAACTTAACTGAAGAAATAGCTACTCGTTTTTCTGAACGTGGAATTCCTGCTGTATGTGCACTGAAACCATCAGGAAAGTATCTTGTATTGATTCATGGAACTGGATTTTTGATTTACCCCTGGGTCGATGCGAAACCACTTCATAAAGACACCGTTTCAAAATCCCACGCCCTAAAAATAGCTGAAATTATCGCACAGATGCATCTGATTAATCTTGCAGTACCAGAAATTAAGGAACCAGAATTTGATATTCACACCAATGACAGTCTGGAAGAACTATACAGTAAAGCTCAGAGTTACCACTGTCCATTTGCAGCCGCATTAACAGAACATCAAAAGACTATTACCACAATCAATACAAACTACCAAAATATGCTCCCTCTTCTCAAACAAAGCAGTGTAGTTAGTCACGGGGATCTGGATCAAAAAAATGTCCTATGGGATAAAAACGATAATCCTATACTAATAGACTGGGAATGTGCTCGCAAACTAAATCCAACCTATGAAATAGTCAATGCAAGCTTAGATTGGAGTGGAATTACCACCCATTTCAATCAAGCTATTTTTATCAAAATGATACAGACTTATAGCAATTCAGGTGGACAATTAGATAAAACTGTTCTTGAAGCAGCTTTTAATGCCGTTTTAGGTAATTGGATTAATTGGATGGTTTATAATATCGAGCGAGCCTGTACCAGGGAGGAATCAGAGCAAAAAACTTTAGGTATAGAGCAAGTAAATCAAGTACTGCAAACGATGATACAACTAATCAATATTATTCCTGACTTGATAGCTAGTTTTGAGGAAAAAGATAATGGCATAATCATTTAGAACTGCCATAGTATAATCACCCGATCAAGCTAATAATGTCACGGAACCCACTTAAAACTCTGACAATCTCAAGAGGTGAAGTGGGTTTATAGATAATAAGATAATGCCATTTAAACGGCCAAAACTTTACGGGCCTATCAGTCAGGTCTTCACGAAGATGACCAAGTTCTGGATATTCAGCTAACTTATCCATTGCACCAAATAGCGCATCAAGAAATTTTTGAGCCACTACAGGATTTTCTTGTGCAAGATAAGTGATTATTTCATCAATATCTTGTTCTGCGACGACAGATAGAACACATCTTGAAGTCATTTAGCATCCTTAGCCAACTTATTAATTTTTTGTTTCATACGCTTGTAACTTTCATGTGCGGGAACTTTTTTTCCGGCATTTAATTGTTGTAATCCAATATCAATCTCTTGATTCAACTGTTTAATACGTTGATTTTGTAAATCATCATGCGTGTGCAGTAGTCTTAATGATTCACGAATCACTTCACTTGCTGAGGTATACATGCCACTATTTACTTTATCTTGTACGAAATGTTCAAGCTCTGGGGTAAGTGAAATGTTCATTTAAATCGCTCCTAATAATATAATAATATATATAACAAATAATAGCATATTATGCTAAATTTTGTTATCAATTTAAAATCTCTCTTTTTGCAGCGCCCGCTGCAAAAATCATATCTTTCAGAGTAATAAAGATTAAACCAAATGTGGCATAAATTATCTCACATTACTGTGTCACGATTTGTGGCATAACTGTGGCAGTACTAGGCTGTTCTAGGCCGTTCTAGGCAGTATTTTACGATTTTGATGCATCGTAAGGTATTGATTATTAAAGACTTTAAATAGTGAGCATTTGGCTTCGAACCAAGGTGTCGGGGGTTCGAGTCCCTCCGAGCGCGCCATTTAAATTGTTCTACCTAAAGAGGCTAATGCCTTAAAACCACTTTGTTTTAAATCGCCAAGCATATTGGGTCTTTCCCAACTACGGGGGCAGCTATAATCAACCACAAAGCACCATAACACGTACTCTATAATTCGGTGCTTCGGAGTGGTCAGCTGATTCTTTATTCGCCATCACGATCTTTTTATTGACATCCTGAGGTTGATTTGATAGGGTTCTTGCCGACTAAATACCCATTTAAATTAATAATTAATCAGCCTCAAGCCATCCTTGATTTAGCAGAGAGTCCAATGTTAGAAAAAGAAGAGATAAGTCTGTACGAAAAAGCAGCAGAAAATGATCTGAATTTTATAAAAAAATTTATCTTAGAGCATCCTGATGATATCAATCGACCTTGTCAATATCCTAATTTTCGTACCTTAAGAAATGTTCCCGCTCTGTTCAACGTTTCGGTTATGGGACTTGGGGCATTAGCTACCCTAGTGCCAGCCCCGCTCATTGCCTGGGGTTTAATAGCGAGCATGGCTCATACAAGCGGGAAAGCCATTTTGGATGATGGTAAAAACAATAGAAGTAGAAAAAATTGGACGTTACTGGATTATGCTGCGGAAGCCGGTGCGACTGATGTGGCGGTTTGGTTAATAACACAGGGGGCTGATATCACGAGCACGTATTTTATTGATCTTGCCCGAGCAAATGGCCATCATAATTTTATAGGAGCGTGTGAAAGTGTGATGGCTACTCTCAATGATTTGGTGGCAGCGGATAACGAACTTACACAAGCCAAGGAAATGCTTGCGAATGTTGAGGAAAGCTTGGATCTGCCAGCGGTAAGGCTCTTAAGCAAGCGTTTTAAACTGACTGAGCTGCGTGGTGAGTTTGCCTCAGTTGTTGAGCGTTACGAGAGACTTAAGCTTTTTGTCGATGAAAATGGGTTGTGGGACGAATTTGAGCAATCCCATGCACCAGTTGTTGAAGTGAACGATGACGCATTAAAAAATCCACGATTATTTTTAGAAGAGCTGGAGCGTGCCATTAATTATCTCTCGAATATCATCAAGAGCAACAAGTTGGCACAGGTGACTGAGAAAACCTCCAAGGTTCTTGGCAACTTACAAACAAAATATACGACCTACAAAGCACAATTCAATTCATTGATTGGAATCGCAGCGGGATCATCCAGCAAAAGTTTGTCAGCGCCCGTCGAACGAGGGACTTTTTTTGCACAACCTTCGGTAACAGAAAAATATGTCCACCCGTCGAAATATCCTCATGGATTGACTGAAATTAAAAATGCACCTTACGATCCGGGTGATTGTTTTCTTGATGCTGTCATTGCCTTGCTTCCAGCAGACAAGTATTTTGACGATTATGGTCACGAGATGTCTGGCAAATGTTACGACAGCGTGATGTTTTATCACAGTTGGCAGCAAACACATCTGAAAAAAGATAACTCTTGTCGTGTTGAGTCTGTCGAACGTTTAACGTCACCTTATCGTCAATGGTTAAAACAATTATTCCGGAAAAAAGTTTATGAACAGTTAGGTTCTTCTGAGGATTACAAAAACGCATTTGTTCCACAAACAATTCCGCTAGGGGTTAATGATGAGAAACACTGTGATAATATCGAAGACTATCGCAATGCGATAAATACACCATTAGCCTATTTTGACGAACTTGCCATTCGGGCCTTTTGTGACAGCAATAAAATTCCAGTCATTGTCGTTGAGGAAAATTCTTCCAATAAGCCTCTTTTTTATGGCGAAGAACACTATTTCAAATCAGGCAATCTTCCTCTATTTATTGGACATGTGAATGGAAACCATTTTGTACCTCTCAGGCAGTCAGCAGATAAATCATTAGATATGCTTTTGGCTGAGATGGGGATCTCAAAAAATCCTGAAGAAGCTAATCAGTCAGGAGGTTTATTGATTTAATCTTCCCTCATTGATTTAAACATTCTCATCATCGCAGTCTCAACGAGTATCGAAAATAATGACAAGATTCAAATCATGAATCTCGACAATAGAGACTGCGTATGGAATTAAAGTTGCGTAGACGTGTGTTGAATAACGAAAGAGGCCAGTAGAATGCCAAATGCTAAAAATAAATCACAAAAAATAACTTTAATTGATGATACATCAACTTTTTGGTTGGTTTCGCATAAAGGAATAAAAATTTATGCAGAAAATGAAAAAGTAGCTGGTACTGTTCTCAATACGCTGAAAAAAGCTGAATGGAATCATTGGCATTCTCCACTTTGTGAAAACATCATACTAATGGCTAAAGAGTCAGTAAAATCAGGACAAGTTAAGATAATCGCATTTGATACTGAACGTTTGCAACGTGGTGCCCTCGGTCGTTTCATATATGGACCAAACGTAATCGATGAAATTCATCTGGCGGCGACCAGAACAAGCGGGATGCGCCCTCTTCGAGGAACGATTATTCACGAATTAACGCATCACGTTCTGCCGCTTGCTAATCGTAAGCAATCAACATTTGGCATAGAGGTTTTTGATCATCAGGAAAAGATTAGACGATCATTGTGCACTAACTTTCAAGATTATATGAAAAGACGTGCTATTGGAGCGTTGTCCATTGAAGAGCGAACAGTTGCCTCATATATTTTTAAATATCCTCGTCGTTATCTTGGTGTGAAGGTCATGCACCGTGAGCACATTACCCATACGATGAGCGCCTTAACAATTTCTGAAAAGGCCTGCTGGTCTATAGCTCCCGATTATTTAATAGCGCTAAATGACTACATCGAATTTGAAATGAACAGGAAGAAAATTGTTCCTGTTTCCAAAATGGCGACGCAATCAACTCATTTATCTGAATTTGAGCTTTTCGTGCCACCAAGAGACTTGGCCGTGCCAGCAAAACAGCCTATCCACAGCCCGGGATGCGCAATGACACGAAAGAAGTTAATATCCAATGGGCTTAAGCTTGGTGGTTTAGGGCTGCTGACGCTCTATGGGTACTATCAGTCATATATCCAAGCTTATGAGCATTATAACTACCTTGAATCACAGAGTCCGATTTTACATACAACAATAGCTACATCAGCTTCTCTTGGTGAATTCGCAGCAATGTGTAGTTATTGGTCATTCATCTCTCTGTGTGCAGGACCCTACCTGACTACGCTTGGTCTTATTGGAAGCATAGAGGACTCCGTTAGTGCTGATTCTGTTGCGGCACACCAGGCAGCTGTGCATGAATATCGGGAGAGAATCGGTAAAGTTTTAAGCGCAGAGGAAGTATCTCAAAACCTTGCTTTGTACGGTTCGCTTTTTGCAACGGGCGACGATGAGAGCCTCCAAAGGCCTTTGCCCAGATTCCTGGACGAAGGGTCCATTACTCCAATTGAAATCAGTCTGTTAAAAACAGTGGGTAGCGTTATTAATCTAGGGCAACAATTCATTACTGATACAATCTATGCAATGCATGATTCAGCGCTCAGCGCTATTGGACACCCAAGACCGGCCGATCCAGCCAAAACACTGCAAGCCAGCCTAAGTCTTCAACAAGCCTATCATGAATTGCAATTACGCTCATCACCATCTAAAAAATTTAAGGGCGATATCATCAGTAATACCTTGCAGCAGCCAAGCCAAGTTGACTTTACAACCCAGGTACAAAATACGCCGGCCGCTTCAAGCAGTAATAAATCGTTATCTGACATAACTGGATTTGTTTCCAGTGACGACGAAAGATTCCATTTCGCCCCTCCAAAACACTGGATTAAAGAATATCAAATTGATCCCCTCAATGTGGCTAACACGTTGAGACCCCAAACGCCTCTCCCACCAAAATTAGATTTGTCTTTTCATTTTTCTCCAGATGGTTTTCAGGTTGGCGTAACAACCTCATTTGGCTATAACTTGCCTCGTGGGAATTTTAAACCAGATTCCAATCAAACACCCGAGACGCAGTCCTGGTTTAATGGGAATAAAACATTTTCAGATTTATTTGGGGCAGTTGCCGTACCCGTTATTGAACATTTCATGGATTGGGATGAAAAAAGGTATCAGGAGCGAGAAGCCCATGCGGTCAAGAAACAGGGAAAAATTATAACAAGGGATTGTGAGGAAAAATTTTTTGGAAAATATAATAGAATTTGTGAGTTATATAATGCATACACTGAAGAAAGCGACAAAAACAAGCAAGATGCGTTATTAGTAACACTCCGAGTTGAAACAAATAACTTTTTCCCTGAAGCGCAAAATTTTTTATTTCAATATCAGTCTTATAAGCCTGACACAAAGAAGTACCAGATTGGTGGCCACAGGGTAAGATATCCTGTCTATAATTTTATTCAAAATAATTTATTACCTGTCATTCGATCAGTTGTAGAAGAAAAACTTCCACAACTTGACAGAAGCATAACAGCCTTGGAGGCAGAAGCTAATAATTTCAAATTGGAAGAAGGCATTACGAATGCATATGGACGTTATTTAAATAAAGAAATATTTTTAGATGATCTGATCAAACTTCGTATATCCAATGTGGAGTTAATTATTAACAACTTGATGGTTATTAAGGAGGCCTTGCATGGCAGAGACAGATTTAAAGTTAATTTACTCATTGAAAGAAATAAATACCAAATACTAAGCCTCCAAACAGATATCAAAATGCAGCAGGCAGCTCATGACACCATAGCAGGAACAATGCAGCTAACTGATTTCAATAATCTATTTGAGGAACAGGATGCTGTATTGAGAAACAGAATTATTTTTCTTGAAAAAATAAATAAGAAAAAAGGGGTACACACGGATGAAAGAAATGCAAATAATGCAGAAATAGCGAAAATAAACGATCAAAGAGGGCATAACAGGGATTGTAAATTCTTTATACAAAATTATTATTTAAAGAGTACTTGTAGTTCTCGTTTTTACGAAGCGTTTAATGGCTACCTGAGTGGAACAATGACTAAGGAGGTCTATGATGACCTATTTCTCGCATGTCAAAACTCATACCTGCCACTTTTTAGTTATTTCGAAACCCAGACTCAGACTCAAGAAACTATCGATCAAATCAATGAACTTAAAAGCCAATGGAATAACAATGAAGCGCATAATGCTTATATTCATAATAAGGATGCGAGTAACAGCTATCGATCCATGTACTATAAGGGCTGTAACGACTTCTTGAAGGAGAAGATCGACGATAATAAATTTGAAGAAAAGCATATTGCCTATAAAAATTCATTAGATCCTCTTTCTGCTTACTTTGAACAACAATCACAACATCAGCAAGAACAAATCAGGAAAGTCATCGATAAACTTAAAAATATTAATAAAAATAACGTTGGAAAAATGATTGTTAGCAACTCGTTAATTGAATCTGAAATTGAGGATATTTACAAAGCCTACATCAACGGAGACTTAACTGAAAAAGAAATTAAAGAAAAATGTGTCGCATATGAACAAGCATTTTTACTTATTCCTGATATTGATAAAAAACAGGTTAGCGCATTATTTGATATTCTAATAAATAAAATTGAGACACAATTTGGGATAAATGAACAAATTAACACCATTAACGAGGAAAAAACCTTTGCTGTCAATCATAAGATTCATATCAATCTTCAATCTGAATTTAATCAAGCCTGCAAAATCTACGTAGAAGGTGAGCTTGAACAAAAATATCATGCCTATCTGGATTCATTTGAGCTTCTTTTTTCTTATGATGAAAAAAACATTGGTGAACACAAAGAAAATAAACACCAGGCATTTTGTAAATTTATCCAGACATTAATAACCGCAAATGCACCAAATGACTATATTTTATCACTCATTGAACAACATCAAGTTTATTGCACTGATGAACGTCAATTAATCATTAGCCAGCATTTTAGAGCACTCGTAAAGAAGGATATAAATGAACTGGTCGCAGATTTTAAGTCTTTAAAAAAACTTCCTCTGGAAGAAGGATTAGAGCACAGGATCACAACCCTTTACAGGCTTACCGCCTTGTTGGATGAAAAACAACTGGCAAAAAAGAATTTAGGATTGCTTTCTCCTGAGGAACAAATAACAACCTTATGGGTTGAGATATTTTCCGACACTTCTGATCTTCTTGACCAGATAAAGAGTCAACTTAGTAAAGAAGAATCTGACGAGATCCCACAGTTAGAGCAAGCGTCTGATCTTATCGATCAGGAAAAAAGTCAATCTAGTGAGGAATTAATCAAACACTACACTCTGCATTCAGAACAAGTTGCAAGGAGAATAATAGAAGATCTTTTTTATGAGCGTAATCGAGAATTTATCCGCCAGGGTAAAAACGTGTCTTATTGCGATCTTACTGTTGATGTGATTTGCGATCTCTTTCCCGACGCAATAAAACAAACTCTGCATCTATCTGATCAACAATTTGCTAATCTTCATCGGGTTGTTAGTAATTCGTTCGCCGCAATCAGCACGTATATCAATCATTCGATGGCGAAAATGCTGTCAGACCCAATTCCCGCAATAATCCAAAAAACTGGTTTACCGGAACCTCAAGCGCTATCCCTTTACAATAGCTATGTTGCGATGACTAGCGGGGCTGATGCAAAACCTGAAGGACTAGAGGTTGCTCAAGGTGTTTTCAACAAAGCAACGCCTTATGTAACCGTTGCAAAACTGGCTACATCTATTGCTGATTTTTTATTGCAGCTGCTCTATGAAAATGACATTAAAGATCTTCTCGATAAACCAGACTTCGAGAAATGGTTAGAACACCATTTTCTGGCTAATTGCGCCCAATCATTCAGTACCATGATTGGTAATGCAGCATCAGCTTTTTCGACAGCGCAGGAACTGTTGTCCATTGCACTATTGCTCCGCCAAGGCCCTGACAAAATAGATAAATTGACTTATGTGCGAAAACTTGCTGGTAGTTTAATTAACATGCCTTACTTGCACCAGATGGTGCATGACTTGATGCGTGATCGGGATGGTCGCATTTCAGAACATCCTTTGTATGTATTCTACAGTTTATTGATAAATAACATGCAAAGTAATGCGGGCCAGCAATTAATTTGCAAACATCAGGATACCATTCTTGATGGGATAACCGAGATTTTCGCCCGCAACACCTTTTTTGAAACCCTTGCCAACACCATTACGCTAGAACAGGACTCTATTCGAAATGTGTGGTTTTATACACGTAGCTTCGTTAATGCTTGCCTGGCACTAGCAAATTATCGCTCCCTACAAACGGACATTATCAGCAACAATATCAAATTGGATCTGGAAGAAATTGAAGATTTGATAGCTCAGGGTGATGTTTCTTTAATTAATCAAAAAGCCATTATGTTGTATAGTGATCTAAAAGACAAATTGGCTACCCTGCAAAACCCGGATTGCCTAAACTCCGATCTAAGACAGCTTTATATCACCGTTTTATTTAAACAACATTTGTTGGATTGTTTCAATCCAGTACAAATCGAATCGCTGCCTGTAGAGGGAGATGGATTATTTGAATCGATTTCCGTTCATTGTAACATTCCTGTCGCAGGATTACGTTCCAAGGTTGCGTTGCATATTATTAAAAATAAAGATTATTACGAACCATTGATAAACGGCTCTTTTGATGCATTTATCAGTGGATTGAGAAATCATGCAAGAAAAGACCTGTTTCAAGAAGGAGAACCTCCTTTTAAGACGGTTATCCATGCCTTGTCTGAAGTTACAGGACGCCCAATTATTATTGCATTCAATGGTACCCATCCGGATTTAGAACGACAAGGCCTGGACGCACCCGGTACAATAAAATTAGGTGATCCAATATTTCTTGCCTATAAGCAAGTTGGCTCAACTGCAACGTTTCAATATCAGGTTATACTCCTTCGAGGAGAGGCTTTTGCAGAGGCTGTCTATGCAAAAATATTGGCTACAAAATCAGGCTTACCACAACCTGTGTTGTCGCAACGTCCCAAATTTTTCTCTACACCAACCGAATTAAAAGAGCGGGTAAAACGTGCTCAAGCAGCGATTGTGGATGAGGGAGGGGATCCTTTAATATTGTTTATGGGTAAAAAATGAGGTTCTGTCCAAACGTGGGACGAACGGGATCGTCACTTTGTACAGGATGTTGGGAAAACGCAAGCAAAATTCCCGGCGCATATTCTACAAGTATATTGCCATCCGACTCGCTCGCACGTTGAAGCAGCCCCGCAGCAAATCCGGCACCGGGGTTTGGCGTCCAACACCTACTTAAAAACCATTTAAGTAGGTAGTGATCAAATAACTGTGTCATCTCTTTTAAGGTGTTATAATTGCAACAAGATTGCAGCTATAACTGGATTCTTGATCCCTGATTATCTATTGGAACAAGTCAGGTGGCTTTTGACTAATGCCCTGATTGCATGGCATGAGACGTACCCTGAACCAATGGTGTAGCCACTGAACTTGAAGCAAGCGTTGACGCACACCAAAATGTTTGCTTTCTACTAAATCCAACCAGAGTGTCTTGCGGCTCTCTCTTTAATTCCAAATAGTTTGCAATCGTATCAACCATTTTTGAAATATCTTTTTCCTTTTTTCTCCGCACTGCAATAAGCATCTCCCGCATATCCATTTCGTCATAATCATCTTCTTTCATTTCATCCCTTTGCTTTGCGAGATCAAGCAGAGTCTCACCTTTGAGAGTAAACGATAGATCCGCACCTTGAGTTAATAAATAGAGTACAATTTCAGCACGCTGAAAATAAACGGCAGCGGACAATGGTGTTGCATTTTCCCAGAGTAAGATAGAGCGCAAATAGTCTGCCGGGTAATTGGGATTTGCATGGTATACCTCGATTAGTTCTTTAATGAGTGCGAGAGCAGCACCAGAATCTGAGATATTTTCTATAACCTTTATTAACATACTGGTTAAATCAAAGCCTGTTCCGAATAATATTTTTGACCAGGATTGTTTAAAGTTTGCCAAGAATGGACAATGTATTGTAATGTGTAACGAGTCGATTAATTCAGCTCGTAAAGAATCGATTGGAGTATTAGTTTCAATTGCTTCTTTAAGAATTTTTTTAGTACTTTGACCTAAAGTAACGGCAATGTTTTCAAAATCATCTGAACGATGAGAATTTAGCATTTCAAATCGAAAACGGCCATCACTTAAAACAGTAAACCAGCTTACATGGCAATCCCGGGATGGCGCTACAATTTCCTGGAATGGCTTTTCCAGTGTCAGTTTAGCAAATGCGAACTGCATATTGTTCAAATCATTTTTGAAACTTCCCGTAGAGCAAGAGTCCAAAAACACAGTAGCATCTTCACATAAAACATCAGGAAGACTACTAAAAATTTCAGTGATATTTTCCAAATTAATTTTAAGGCTTTTTGATGCGACCATAGATTTGGGTGAGCCATGCATACGAAACCAGAGTAGCCCCACGCTTCCTCGAGGAAGTTTTGATATTTGCTCCGTAAGATCGGTGAACTCATCAACACTTATTTCTAAAATCTCATAACCAACCTGCTTTAAATCATGGATTTGTTTATTATATAAACCAAAACTCGAACGAAACTCATTGGTATTTGTAGTTGTTTGCAAAATCACCGCATATTTAACCATATTACTACTCATTGAAGCACATTAATTGATCAATTATATTATTTTTGGCGCACAAAGTGAAGGGCTGATAGGTTAGCAAATGATATACCTAAGTCCTTAAGCAGAACGAAACAATCCATTTTATGAAATATACCAGTCAATATGTTGAGCGCTACTGGAAGTCTGGCCAACGAAAGTTATTTGAACCCCTCTATCATCGGTCAACCAGTACTATTGAAGAAACCATCACCTACCTTGAAGGATGGCTTCATAGAATGCCCCATGAATAAATCTGTGATTTAATAGATATTGTTTAACTTTATAAGGCTTTATTACATTACTAACTGAATGATTTCATAGATAAGGCAATCTGTTGCTGGGCAATTCTAAAATCATTTAGCAAGCCTGTTTGCTTGCAAACGGGGATTAGTCCTTGAATAGAGGAAAATCCTGTTTGCAAGCAAACAGGCTACTTGCTGGGCAATTCTAAAATCATTTAAGTAATAATACATCAGATTTCTACAAACGCCTGCACATAACAACGTGAGAAAACAAAAATGTTACCATTTTTCTGAATAAAGAAACTCAGCCTACTCAGAAAAGGAGTGTTTACAACAAACCTTATAATAAGAAATAATCAGAACCAACTAACCATTTGGATTGATGATGCAACTAACGCAGTTTACAGACTACTCATTACGTGCCTTAATTTACATTGCCCTGCAAAAAGAGTCATGTACGATAAAAGACATAACGAAGGCTTACGATATTTCAAACAACCATATGATAAAGATCATTCATAATTTATCAAAACTGGGATTAATTAAAACCATTCGCGGGAAGAATGGTGGTATTTTAATGGCGGCTCAGCCCGAGGCGGTGAATTTAGGGCAACTAATAGCTAAACTGGAGCCTCATTTTGATTTAGTACCGTGTTTCAATAAAGAAAAAGCCAATTGCTGTATTGCCCCTGTGTGTAAATTAAAGGGGATTTTGCATGAAGCCCAAGCCGCATTTATGGATATTCTGGAACGCTATACTTTAGCTGACATGTTACAAAACAAAAATGAATTGTCTGTTTTTTTCAACATTAAATAAGGCGCAACTAAAGTTATACGATTTTTTGAGCGAGCAAAAAACAAAATAAACCCGACATAGGTCTTCCCTGTTCATCTTGTTTATGTAAATGACCTACCGATTCTTTATATTCAAGTATTGACCACCCGCTGTCTTGATAGGTATGGTACAGTTCTTCTTTTTGCGGAAGAAATGTGAAAAATTCGGGTAGCGAATAAAGATCAGATTGGATGGGAACTACTAAAAAATGATATCCACCTTTCTTAGTTATTCCTTGAAGCTCAGCGAGCAATGCTGGGATGCGGAGAGGATTTAAAAACTGTAAAGTAACCGTTGAGATCACTAAATCATAAAATTCTGATGCACGATTTAAAGGTTGATTTAAATCATGCAGTAACGTATCAACCCCAGGCATTGGTTCTCTCTGAACAATGTCTTCAATCGTCTTCAATGCTGATTGGTTATGATCAATTCCTAGAACATGATGTCCCATTTTTGCTAAATAAAACAAATTCCTCCCAGAGCCACAACCTACATCAAGGATTGATGCGCTTTTTAAATGCTGCAAATAACTCTGGTACACATACAACAAGTCACTATGCACTGCTCCCAAACCGTATTTTTTATTAAAATAGCGCTGGGGCATGCAATAAAACTCAAGATTTGCCTTGAACGGTTCACTAACAGGTATGATTCTATGCCATGCCGCTGGTGGGATCACCAATTGAGGATGAGCTGTATCAACTCGAGTTCGCAAACATTCATGGCCCTGACCATTAAGGAATACAAAATCAATACTTCCTTCCTGAAGTGATAGCTTACCCCAAGTTCCTTCTTTAGTGCTGTGCTTTTCCAAAAAAAATTTCAGTTTTCCATGGCTATCAATTTCGACTTGTTTATAGCACATTAACTCGCAGCATTCTGATCTCATGATGTACCCTTATGTTTCTGGTTAACAAAAACTCAGTTATTTGTTGCTGTTTTTAGTATCGTAAAGCTCCGGTTCTAATTTAGTTAAAAGAGTACGATCGTTCACTAATTTATCTGCCAACTGATGGTTTACATCCCTATGCTCCTCCTCATCAAAACGTACAGCTAACAATACCTCACGCAAGCGAGCATCAGGTGCTAATCCCCAGTAATTTTTTGCAATCTCAGGAGCGGGACAATTTTCAATTAGGCCATTATCTAGTTCTTGTATATAGTGGGTGTAGCTGACAACAGCTTCTTCCTCAAGATATCCCACAAAACGGTGAGCTGTTTTGGAAGAAATTACATACATCAACAAATATAAAACTACGAAAATGGCTTGTGCGATAAAAATAATCACTCGTTCAAACCAATTAGGTTTAGCAATGTACATAAATGTAATTAAATGCATTCGCTCATTTTCTGCTTCATCCAGCAATGTTTTTATCCAACCCTCATCATTTTTAATTTTTCTTAAACAACGTAAATGCAATAAAGCAGCGCCAACCATGCCAGGCACTGCAGCCACTGTTTCAAGTACTATAGCGCGATTTCCATAACGTTTTTGAAAAAAGGTATCAGCAAAAAAACGAAAAAACTTAACCAGACCAAAGGCAATTTTATCACTAATGGTTTGAGCAGGTTTATGAATTGCTGACATGATATAGCTCCTTTATGGAATATTATACAGCATGATTATAATAAAGATGCATTTTAAATACAACTTTAAGCGCATTTCTATTTAACTCTGTTTTTTATGTATCAATCAAATGGAATGGGATTGTGTAATACCTTAGTTGATAACAATATAATCCCGCCTACTCTTCATTCTTCCAAATTAGTCAATAAGCATATAGTTTCTGCATGTCATTAGAACATAATACAGTTTGAGCTTCCTATAATCTATTAACAGGCCAATCTCACCAGGACATCTCTAATAAACGATCAATATCAACATCACAAAATCGTTTACAAATTATCTTGGCGGACACACCTGACATTCACTGCAGTAATCATGGGCATTTTTTTAGGTTTTGTTTAAAATTCTCATGTCCAATGAAACTTGAAAACCGCACTTATTCAAAAATTTGCTTCAGATTAAGTCAAAATTTAATTAATAACAGAATAATCAAATCTTGTAATACCAATTAGTTTATTTTCAAAATATAATTTAATGTAATAATCTCCATTTTTTAACGGTACAATCTGATCTTTTACCATTGCACCAACCTTAGGATCCATGCTCAAAGTTTGCGTGTAACCTTTAATAATGTCTCCACCTACATGGCGTGTAAAACCACTAAGAGATTGTTTAACAGTGCTCTGCAACACAGGATTGCCTTTAGAATCAACGCAAACAACTTTGACATCATACATTTTCTTTGTCGGATTAATTACGCCAATTATTGCGTAATAAAATATTATAGGGTCGTTTTTTGAAAATGAATCGGTTCTTTTACCAGATTCATCAGATTTTGAGAAATCATTAACTACGTAATCGGTTAAAATCATAGTATCAATAAAAACACCATCTTTAACTGCGGTTGCATTCGCTAGACTACTTATAAAGGTAAAGAGCACAAAAAAATGTCTGAATATTTTATTCATTTAAAACTCCTAAAATATAAAAATCGCTGGTCATAAAGTCGACTTTTTGGGTTTATAATACATCTAACGTATATGTTTTAATTTAGAAAATTTTGCTGCTATCTAAGAGCGAATTAAAATTACTTCCTTTCTAGTCAGTTACAAACAAATTTATAGGCTTCCCTTTTTGTAGTTTCAGGTTACGTAGTAAAACCACAATATTTAGACAATCCGTTGATAATAAATTCTCATAGAACGCATCAAATTCATAGAAATAACGCCCTCTCAAGTTTTTGAGTCTCACTGCCAAGCTAAGAACGATTCTCTTGGATCAAAAACAATTAAATCCATTTACTTTCTTCTATGTTCAGACATCCATACCTCCTCATTGTGAATATCCAACATTGCTTCATACAAGCTATTGGGCGTCATTGATACATGAAACTGTGACCCATAAATTTCATATTCTTTTATATCGTGATCGGTCACTACCCAACTTCTACCGTACCAGGGAATAGCCTTAGCTAAATTATTTTTAGCCACTATACAAACCCCTGCACCGCTCTTTTTATCAACATATTGCAGCATACCCAAAATAAGCAGGCCCTTTACTTGATCAAAATTATCATTAACAGGAGGAATCAATTGCTCGTTTATCCAATTTTTACCTTTCGACCAATTTTTGCTACTCACATCAAATGCAATTAAACAAACAGCTGCAGAGCGAATACACTTTTTAAACTGTTTCATTAGTTTATATTCCCCCTGACTAGAAGCATACAGCACAAACATCTGCCCATCTGATGAGACAAAATGTTCAATAATTTGATCGAAACCAACTTTCTCACAGGGTCTGGGAACACCGCCATAAAGCCCAAAACTAAAAATGAATCCAATTAATAAAAAACAAAACTTCATCTTTTTTCTCCAAAATATCCCAGAATTTTTTCATAATTATCCAGAATAAGTGCAATACTGCTCACATAAGACTTGCCATCTTTGTCAATATTATTCACACAACTGATTCTGTATATTTTTATACCATATGAAAGATGACCTTTACTGTAAAAGACCAATATCCTGTTTATCCAGAGCATCATGCAACTACCCTAAATGATAGTTTTGATTAAAGACAGTCACTGCAGGACTCATGGGCATTTCTATTAGGTTTTTTTAAAATGCTCATGTCCATTAAAACCAGAAAACTGCACTTTTTAACATGTGTGCGTATTCCGGAGGACTTGATCACTAATTCCGTTAGGCATTTGATCACCGATTCCGGAGTATTTGATCACTTCAACGCCTCAC
>NZ_LNZC01000001.1 GCF_001467535.1 Legionella worsleiensis | reverse complement strand
TAAACTTATTGTTAGAGCGAACCAGATTGCTTGGCAGGAGCTAAAAAAAATGGCAGCCTAAAATTGATCGTGCGTAACATGAGTGATAATGTAAAACAGGACAGAAAACTTCTCCTTAGCTTAGTTCAAAATAATGGAACTGATGTTTTACATGATGACGATGAAACTTTAAGACCGTTTTTGAATTCTTATCTTAAATTTAGGACCTTCAAAGACACCTTGGAAGGTAAGATCAAGGAATCGGCTGATAAACTTCTTGACCAAGTTGAGTCATTTTTCTTAGAGAATAACCCAGGCCAACCAAACCTTAATCAACTTCAACGAGTTTTGGATAAAACCTATGATTTTTTACAACATCCGTCTAATGATGCAAACGTCAATGATTATTCTGCTTTCCTGCAATCCGCTCTGAAAAGTAAATCCTCTGGCATGCAGTTGTTAGGTAAGCTGATGATGGCTCTCGCAATCGTCGTTGCAGGAGTTTCTATAGCTCTAGGATTAACCGGAGTAGGTACTATTCCTGCTGTGAGCGTTGGTTTGGCAGCAGCTGGTTTGTTTGCAGTGGGAGCGACTCTTACTACAAGACAATCCGAAGAAGATAAAGAAAATAAAGAACTCATCCAACACTTTAAGTCTAAACTTTAATAAAAGTGGTTGTTCTTTACAGTCTTTTGACCACTAAAGTATCCCGGGGTGGGCTTTTGCATTAAATGAAAACCCGGGATACGACTCTGTGAGCCTCCTCCCGGGCTGCAATATAAGAATTTTTGCGATACTCCATGTAGCGTAATGAATGCACCTTTATTTGTAGCCTGTATTAGCTGGTAGCCTTGATGCAGCGCAAGCGAAATCAAGGAATTACTCGACAAATCCATCCATAGGCTCAAACACCAAGTTAGCCCAATGCCTGGTTTTTTTTTCTGTTCTTAAAATAGAGAATAATTTAATGCACAGCGTACCAAAAACCTTGATTTCGCTAACGCTACATCAAGGCTACCAGCCACCAGCTTTGTGCCTAAATCTTAGTATTGGTAGCCTTGATGCAGCGCAAGCGAAATCAAGGAATTACTCTCCCAATCTCCCCATAGGCTCAAACACCGAGTTAGCCCAATGTCTGTTTTTTTTCCTGTTCTTAAAAGAGAGAATAATTTAATGTGCGGTATATCAAAAACCTTGATTTCGCTAACGCTGCATCAAGGCCACCAGCCACCAGCTTTACAGTCTTTTAACCATTAATGTAGCCTGTATTAGACGAAGTCGTAATACAGGAAGGCTTTTTCAGTTTTTGTCTTCCTAATTATCATCAATTTTTCCGTTTTTAACGAAGTGGCATAAAAAATTGATCCAAATCTGCTTCGGTCAGGGCCATACTTTTGGAGGAATCCGAAGATAAAATACCATCCACTAACATTCGCTTTCTCTCCTGCATCCCTAAAATGGCCTCTTCAACAGTTCCTGATGTTATCAGTTTATAGACAAACACGGGATTTTCCTGCCCTATTCGGTGGGTTCTATCAGTGGCTTGATCTTCAACAGCGGGATTCCACCAGGGATCGTAGTGAATGACGGTATCAGCTCGTGTTAAATTCAGCCCTGTACCACCAGCTTTTAAACTAATAAGAAAAATAGGAATGGAGCCTTGCTGGAATTGGTCGACCAAAGCCTGTCTGTTTTGTGTCTGACCCGTCAGTTTCAAATAATTGTATTTTCTCTGGTTGAGTTGTTCTTCGATTAACTCGAGCATAGAGGTGAATTGTGAAAAAACCAAAACTCGTCTCCCCTCTTCCACCAAATTATCGAGAAGCTCCATCAAGGCATCAAGTTTAGTGGAAGTACCGTGTGCAATAGATGCTTCAGGTAAAGACAATAATCTGGGATCACAACAAACTTGGCGTAATTTTAATAAGGCATCCAGTAATACGATATGGCTTTTGCCTAATCCTTGTTTGGCAATTGCTTCTCTGACTTTTTTTTCCATGCTCATCCGAATGGCTTCATAGAGATCCCGTTGTGCGCCTGCAATCTCTACAGTACGCATTATTTCCGTTTTGGGTGGAAGCTCACTGGCAACTTCATTTTTAGTTCGCCTCAACATGAATGGCTTGACTCGTCGGGCTAATAACTCTCTGCGCTCCAGATCGGCATGTTTTTCTATGGGGGTTCTAAACCAAAGTCTGAACTGTTTTGCATCACCAAGCAAACCTGGCATTAAAAAGTGGAACAAGGACCACAGTTCACCCAAATGATTTTCTAAAGGGGTTCCAGTAAGACACAAACGATGAGTTGCATTTAATTGCTGAATGATTTGGGTAGTTTTAGTTCGCGCATTTTTAATAAATTGCGCTTCATCAAGAATAAGATAGTAAAAGTGATAGTTTATAAATTTTTCTTTATCCCTATGAATTAAGCCATAAGTTGAAATCACTAGATCATAATCATCAAAACTGTCCAGATGCCTGTCGCTTCCATGATAAGCCACAACAGACAGGTCAGGAGCAAATCGTTTCGCCTCAGCCAGCCAGTTACCAACCAGGCTGGTTGGCGCAACAATCAAGGTGGCTTTGGTCAGACGCCCTTGCTCTTTTTCGTAGAGTAAATGTGCCAGAGTCTGTACCGTCTTACCCAAGCCCATATCATCGGCCAAAACACCACTAAACTGACTTGTACGTAAAAATTGCAGCCAATTAAGGCCATAATGTTGGTAGTCACGCAACTCAGCATTTAATCCAGCCGGTTGCGTTACTTGGGGTAAATTGCTTTGCGTAATTAATTGAGTTAATTGTTTGCGCAGCTGCTCCGCACCTTGCCATCGTGCTTTTGTAGCGGCCAAGGCCAACTCGGCTTCCTGCATCAAAATGAATTGAAATTTATTAATTTTTAGTTGCTGATGCTCGTCAATTTGCCGTAATCCGAATTGTAACAACAAGCGAATCAGAGGTTTAATCCGTCCCATTTGCAATTGCAGAAAACGCCCATCCTCCAAAGGGAGATGGACACGCTGGTCATCAGGTAATCCCTCCAAATCACTGCCGCTGTATTTTTGGATTAACTCGGCAACCAAGGGCACAATGCTTACAGTCCGACCATCAACCAAAATACCCAACTGATATGAAAAGAAATCCGTGGTACTTTCCTGAATATCGGAAAACCACTCCACTTCTTCAGCACTTATCACTTCTTGATAGAGGGTGCTTTTAAATTCTACTCGCCATCCTTGCTTTTTCAAATAAGGCAATGCGTTGGAGTAAAAAGGTTCAAGATCAGCCACAGTCTCGACCTTGGCAAAAACAAAATACTCCTGCATAGCCAGATCCCAGTGGTATGCTTCCCATGGAGTCATAGGCCTTAGTTCAACAGCACGTTGCAGCTGATCCAGTTTTAACTGCTCAAAATCATCATCTCTTTTGTACTCAACCAAAAGACCTTCATCTTGATGCATCACGCTAGAACAGGGTTCGTCAAAAGGAATAATCACGCCATTGTAATCAAAACAAACTTTTGCAATAAATAACCCATGGAGATCTGCGTCCTCCTCATACAGCCAGGATTCTTCATCATCAAATTCGTTAGTAGCGTCTAAAATCAAAACAGGTACAGGCTCCATTTCTCTGACTTCACGAGTGTTGAACACATGTGGCGTAGGAAATTCAGGGCATGTCTTCTTCATTTTTTTTGCCAGCAATGCCGCTTGATCAACAGGTATGGGAGGAGCATCCAGAAGATGGCGCAATTGTCTTACTGGATAAGGGGTAACTAATCGGCCCATCACTGAACAGGAATAGTCAAAATACCAACTCTCATCAATAAGTAAAGGCTCAAGCTCTTCTCCATCATGCATTAATTTCAAGCTTTGATTACCGTTCGCAGCCAAAACCCATTCGCAAGTACCGTTTAAGGTATTCCCCAAGGCCACGGGCATTTCATCGTAATCAATAAAAAAAGCACGTCCTGTAGTAATAATTTTTTCCAATAATTCCGAATTACGAATCGCTAACTGTTCAAACCAACCGGATGAACCGCTTTTAAACAACAATTGGGCGACTATCTCTTCATCATGATCCATAAAGTGTTGTTTCTTGGATTCAGCCAAAGTGTTAAAAACAATTTTTTTGCCATATCCACCACGCTTTAAAATTTTAGCCAGAGCAAGTTTGATGGAAACTTTATGTTCATAGCCCGAAAGTTTTACAGAAATCAAATAGGTTAGGTGATGCGTGGGTTCATGTTTTTTTGACGCAACTTCTTCTTGAGCACGAAGATTTTTGAGCCAAACATCGAGTTTTTTATCCAATTTACCGGAAGCATGAGACTGAGGATTCATTTGTTCTCTATCCCTCAGCGCAAACAGACAGGCAGCCGCATGTTTGCAATTGCTTTGATAGGGGCATGAACAACGAGCAGCTTTACCAGGCCACATTTTTAAATCCATGTGAATGTCATAAATCTGACTGCTGCTCCCTTTTACCCGCCCTTTTAGCAAGCCATCACTCAAACGAATGTTAAGTACTTGGCCATTTTGAAAATATTCCAGTCCCCGAATCAGGGTTTTGGACTCAAAAACATCAGGCATCTTGGAGAGTGCTTCATTCAGCATAAATTATAATTCACCAGGCAAAGGTCTTCATTGTAGTCAATTTTGATGCAAAATAACACTACAGAGCATTAATCCACAAAAAACTTGATTTAGTCTTAAGATTATTTGGGCTTTTCACCTTAATCCTGCCTGGCAAGGATACAGTAGCAAAGAGTTACCTTTAATCGTTTATACGATACAATAGCAGACAAATTACCCTATAAATCTTCTGACATGCAAACAAATCTCAAGCTTTTGATGGCGCAAATCAATCCAAAGGTCGGTGCCATTAAATCTAATGAAACGCAAATCATAGAACTTATTGAAGCCCACCAAAAAGACTACGATGTACTTGTTTTTCCAGAACTGGCACTTACCGGTTACCCACCCGAGGATTTATTATTTCGTCAGGATTTTTTTCAGGCAGTTAATGAAAGCTTGCACCGAATTCAATCAATCACTCAGGGCTGTTATGTGTTAATAGGTCATCCTGCGTTAAAAAAAGAGTGCCGTTACAACAGTATGAGCATATTTCATCGAGGGCAAAAAATCCGAGAATACCATAAACAAAAATTACCCAATTATCATGTATTCGATGAGGCACGTTATTTCACCCCGGGACCAAGCGATCCGTGCACGTTAACTGTGAAACAGCACAAGCTGGGAATTTGCATTTGCGAAGACTTATGGCAACCTGGCCCAGTCGATAATCTGATTGATGCTGGAGTCGATACCATAATCAGCCTGAATGCGTCCCCATTTGATTATCATAAGTATACTGCCCGAGTAGAGCTCTTGCGAACTTACGCCCAAAAAGGAATTGCGCTCATTTACGTTAACCAGACCGGTGGGCAGGATGAATTGTTATTCGATGGGCAATCATTTGCTATGGATAAAACAGGCACTGTATGCGCTCTTGCGCCCGCTTTTGAAGAACACTTATGTTCTGTTGATCTGTCGCAACACGAGGTTGTCGGTCATTTAACTCCCCTTTTGTCTCAAGAAGCATTAATCTACAAAGGATTAGTCTGCGGTACTCGAGACTACGTTAAAAAAAATAACTTTAAAGGTGTATTGCTTGGGCTTTCTGGAGGTATTGATTCGGCCTTAACCCTAAGCATTGCGGTTGATGCTTTAGGTTCTGAACACGTTCACGCTGTGATGATGCCCTCACGATATACCGCCGCAATAAGTAAGGAAGATGCATTACAACAACTCAATACCCTGCACGTTTCTCATACCACACTTTCTATTGAGCCTATATTCAATACTGTATTGGCTGAACTGAATCCGGTTTTTAAAGATTTGGCTCCTGATGCCACAGAAGAAAACATTCAAGCCAGAATTCGCGGCATGCTGCTTATGGCCATGTCTAATAAAAGTGGCAAGATGGTACTGACGACCAGTAACAAAAGCGAGTCCGCAGTAGGCTATGCTACTTTGTACGGCGACATGGCCGGAGGGCTTGCCGTTCTCAAAGACGTGTTAAAAACGCAAGTCTATCAGTTAGCGCATTACCGAAATTCCCTCTCCCCCGTAATCCCTGAACGAGTCATTACTCGAGCGCCATCTGCTGAATTAAGAGAAAATCAAACCGATCAAGACAGCCTGCCCGATTACTCTATTCTGGATGCAATAATTGTCGCCTACATGGAACATCGATTAAGCCCTGCTGAAATTATTAATCAAGGATTCAAACCTGAAGAAGTCAATAAAGTCATTCGATTGATTAAACACAATGAATACAAACGCCGTCAGGCTGCTCCTGGAATCAAGATCAGCCCAATGGCATTTGGTAAGGATTGGCGTTATCCCATAACCAACGGTTTTCAATAAGTCGGACCTAAACAACGTATTTAATTGAAACTGGAAATCTCAATTAAATACGTGTCGCACGTTAAGTTACTTAAACAACTGGTGTCGATGATTGAGCAAGGGCACATTCATCTGGCGTTGTATCATCTTTTGTTCCAACAACAACTTTAGCGATGTTACTGTAGGAACCCAAATTAAGTTTTCCTGGTAATGGGGTACTGGTATGTGGTTCTTCATCTACCGGCTGTGATTGTGCCGCATGCGAACCCTCTTCTCCACCAAGGCATTTATTTATGTGTGCAAATAGACTCAAATTCAGTCTGTTAACATGCACTGCCTTTTTCTCGGGTTCAATGACAAGCTGACTTTTTTTATCCAGACACCGCATTAACTCAATTTTAAAATCATCCATACCTATTGCTTTTGTGGTATTAACAGACAACAAACAGGATCTGAGTTGATAGATGTGTTCCTCAGTTAAATCAGGCTGTTGGTATAGCCAGTGGTGCATTTCAGGATAGTCTTCAAGAGTAATCACCTTTTCTGTGCCCATGGCATTAATCCAACACAAAGAATAAACGCCTCCAGAAAAACCACGCAATACAAAAGTTTTCAAATTCCCAGCAATTACTAATTCCTCATTACTCATTTCCTTATTGGTTCTGGGATTTTTGGGATTAACCAATACCTGAACCTCGTCAAAAAAAAGGTCTAGCGCTTTCATGCATTCCCTTTTTAAACGCCTCATGGTCAGCGCCGTTATTTCACTGACATCATCCGAATGATGATGTGCAAGCAAATCCACCAACTCACTGCTTTCCTGAAGTCTGAATGCTTTGCCGAATACATTAATCCAATGCAATTGCCAACTCGCTTCATTTCTATCAATACAAAAATGAATTTTATCAGTAAATCTTTGGGCAGAGCCTATCGCCTCATCTAAATGACACGCTATCAGGATATTATCTGCTGTACGCTGCATACCAAGTTGGGTGTTTTTAAGTTCTGTTTCCTTCGCCAGGATTTGTTTTTTGTTGTACTCATGGTCTTTAAGCAAGAAATCAATTTTTTCTGTCATTAATTCAGAAACACGTTCTATAACTACGTACCTGTTAATATCAGTCAAAGGGGCATAGCCTGGAACACCAGCAATTAATTCCTCGAGTAAGTAATAATTAAAAGACCCAACATTCCATTGTCCCCTGCTTACTAATAATCTGATTTCCTGCAACTGGGTCACAGTGTTGCGTAATTGTCCCATACTTCTGATTGCCAGATCCACGTCTGGGCCTCTTGTGCGGGAATATTGATAAACCCATCCTACAAACCAGGATTGAATCGGTTGATTGTATTTTATTTTAGCTATTTCACATGCATTAATTAACGCATCACGACCTTGATCCGATTCATCAGAAATACGAGCCAGTAATTTATCAACGAAATCAACCAGATGATCTAGAATGACGGATTTTTTTTTACCATCCTTGAGCGGCATATAAGCTCCTTTTTATGTCCACCTTTCATATTACCTCAATAATTTTTTTATACAAGCAACAAAATTCTTAAACGCAATTGCCCATTTAATTATAGAGTGTATTAAAAGAAGTGCCATGCACAATTAAATATTCAATGCTGTTTATCGTACTTTTTAAGAAGACTTGCAAATTTAAAGTAAATCGCTAACATGGTTTAGTTTGCAAACAATAATAAAGGGATGTTATGAGAATTTCACTAATTTCAGCGGCTTTATTAGCCAGTAGCCTCGCCTCAGCAGCAACTCCGGTTGATGGTTGGTACTCTAGCGTATTCGGTGGTTATACCTATTTACCAGGAAACATCAATAACTACTCTGATCTATACATACATCGTGGCCAAGCCAGCTATAACAATGGCTACAATGTCGGAGGACGAATAGGATATCAAAGCAACCCCCTTCGCTATGAAGTTGAATACACTTATCTGCGAGGTAATTTGCAGAAATTTGATATCAATTACATCAACCAGCTTGATGTATCAGGTTATTCATCGGGTAACTTGCTCATGGCCAATATTTATTACGATTTTCCTGAAATGTTGCCGGCAATTTCCCCCTATTTAGGTCTGGGTATTGGTTATGCCTACCTGCAAGCAAGTCTTGCCAGTTCGGGTCCTGTGACACCCAGCTTTTTTTCCATAAGCGACAGTGCTTTTGCCTATCAGGGAACCTTGGGCATTACTTATAATTTTGCTGAAAATTATGCTGTAAATCTGGCATATCGCTACGTAGCAACGGATACCCCCGCAAGCTTTGGCACAAACTTCCAGGCGCATCTTGCAAGTGTGGGAGCGGTTTATCGTTTTGATCAGGTCAATTACAAGTAAGGATTTTTAATGAAGCATTTTATACCACTGGGTTTAATCTCAAACCTGCTCATCAGCAGCTCTGCTTTTGCCGTAAACCCTCAACAAGGATTTTATTTTGGTCTGCTCGGAGAAATAAGCACGGGACCTGCAACTCATGAGATTGCGTTCGTTGAACCTTCTGATCCAACAGTTTGGGTGGGACGAGTGAATAATACCCGAGTTGGCGGCGGTGGCGGCATGATGTTAGGCTATCGTTATCATCAATTCAGAGTTGAGGGTGAGTTCCTCTATAACTGGAATGGATCAGGCTCTGTAGATATTGATGACTGTACTTTATTAAGCCCCGTAGTCCAGACTCCAACAGGCATTTGTCCTCAGGACCATTTCCAGGCAAACAGTCTTGGTTTTAATGGCAGTGTAGCTACCATGTACGGCCTGGCGAATATCTATTGGGATTTTATTGACTATGAGAGTAACAATACAGGTGTATTTCCTTACGCAGGATTAGGCATAGGTTATGCCCGTGTTACCAGCCGAGGCAATTTCACCAGAAATTATTACACTCTTGACGTAAGCTCTAATGGTTCAAGCCGCTCCTTTACCAGTGAAGCAGCACAAGGCATTGTTGGTGTAGGGCTGTTTATGGATGATTTCACCTGGGCTGGAATGGACTACCGCTATCTGACAACCAATACGTTAAAAGATTATGGCAATAAGCGATATGCTATTAATTCGCTCAACTTTACCATCACCTCATCTTTTGACAGAAGCAGCGGCTAAGCGCTTCTCCTGTGTTTACCCTGAGGCTCTTGCCACAGGGTAACAAAAAGAACCATGATCATAGGCCCTGCAAATAGCCCCAGTAATCCCAGAGTCTCCACACCACCTAAAATACCAAATAATACTGCCAGAAAAGGCAATTGTATCGCCCCGCCTATCATTACTGGTTTCACAAAATGATCGGCTACAAACATCACCAATGTTCCCCAAACCAAAACAACTATGGCGCTAATTAAACTGCCCACAGAAAGTAAAACCAGCGCTACGATGATAAATACTATAGGCACAACGAAAGGAATCATGGCTGCCAACGCAGTGATAAATCCGGTTAATGTAGGTGCAGGAAAACCAACCAGTGCATAACACACTCCCATCAGCACACCCACACCAATTCCAACGACTATAGTTCCATTAACTGTGGCTCTTAATGCTCTTGGCAGCCTATCGGCATAACGATACCAGCGAGTACCCAGACAATATTCACCCACGTGGTGAATCTGGAGCAGTAATTTATCCCCATCACGATAAAAAAAGAACAACGTTAACAGAGTAAATCCTACTTGAACACTTCTATGAGCCAGATTAAATCCAATCTGTTTGATATAGTAACTCGCTGGGGTCAGAGTGACGTGCAGATTGGATAGGAATCCTTTAATATTACCGGGTTTACCTATATTTTCATCCCAATAATGGACCAACTCATTGCCAATAAACGGGATATTTTTAAAAAATTCAGGAGCCGCCCCACCGTCTTTGTTGATTTGTTGCAAAAAATTTACGAAGAGTTGCGATTCTTTGATGAGTATTCCAACCAACCAACTCAAAGGAATCAAAAACAATAACCCCATAAGCGATGTAAAGAGTAATGCGGAAAGATCTGCTCGTGCACCAAAGAATTGACGCCATCTCTTATACATAGGATAAGTGGCGATAGCGATGATCGCAGCCCAGATCATTGAAGGTATAAATTTGTGCACAATGAAAATGGAAAGGGCGACGATACTGACAGTCAATCCCATACTAATCAATTCTTTATGATTTTCGTTCATGCAGAAAAACTCCAGACCAGGGCTTGCATAATGAGCCACGCCGGTACCGCAGCAGCAACGTCATCGATCATGATGCCTAAACCACCATGTATTTTTTGATCCAGATAACGAATAGGCTGAGGTTTCCAAATATCAAAAAGCCGGAATAAAATGAAACCGGCAATCATCCAGAATACCCCTTGAGGGACTAAAAACATAGTCAACAAATAGCCTACAACCTCATCCCAAACTATGCCCTTGTAATCATGCACACCTAAATCGCTGGATACTTTATCACTAACCCACACACCCAATACAAAAGCAAGAACAGTCAAAAACAGGTACACACCCCAGTGCGTGTTCATCATCAACAAATACAGTGGCACAGCAGCAAGAGTACCCCAGGTCCCGGGGGCCACAGGCATCAGACCGCTGCCAAATCCAAACGCTATAAAGTAGGCAGGATCTTGCCAGACACGATTAACCCAATTAACCTGTTTCATAGTTTATTAATCCAATTTAGAAATGAGAATAACCCGCCGGTTTTAATTCGTGCACGCACTCGTCAGAGTGTTTCATTCTTAAGCCAGGGCGCTCTTCGATAACGCCAACAGCATAACACTGCAGATTTAATTCGCCCAATTTCTGGTGTAACTCGTCCAAACGAGCCGCATTAACCGTAAAACATAATTCATAATCATCCCCTCCTCTTAACGCCAGGTCAATATCTTCCTTACCTAAATATTGGGTTAAGAGAGGATGGATGGGAATAGCGGTTTTATTTAAACAGGCACCAATACCACTGGCACGGCAAATATGATTTAGATCAGCACTTAACCCATCGGAAATATCTATGGCTGATGTCGCATACTCACGCAATAAATCAATTAAATCAACACGAGGTTCGGGATGCAACAATTTGTGCATTAAGTCCGTTTTTTCCTTAGCAGGAATCTTTTCTTCATGAAGCATTTTGACAGCTAGAGCAGCAGCACCCAAAAGACCAGAAACCAAAATAATATCGCCTGGTCTGGCTCCACCCCGTTTAAGGGCTTTATTATGTGGAGCAATACCCATCACCGTCAAGGTAATCGATAAAGGGCCTCGAGTGGTATCCCCACCTATCAAGTCAATATTAAATCGACTCAATGAATCAGTTAAACCTTTTGCAAAAGCTTCAAGCCAGGATTCTTGTATATCAGGAAGCGTTAATGCCAAAGTCATATAACGAGGCTCAGCTGCCATAGCGGCCATATCGCTTACATTAACCATCACCGCTTTACAGGCTATATCATAAGGATCCCATTCTGGTAGAAAATGTACCCCTGAAACCAGGGTGTCTGTACTAACCAGTAGATCATATCCTTTAGGAAGGCGCAAGCAGGCAGCATCATCCCCTATTCCGTAAACAACGTCTTTATGGCGAACAGGGAAGGATTTGAAATAATGATCAATCAGAGCAAATTCATCCATTATCAAGGCTGATTTCTACTGTACGCACCTTTTGTGCCAGATTATTCAAAACACCATTGACATAACGGTGCCCATCTTGCGAACCAAATTCTTTAGTCAATGAAATAGACTCATCAAGAACTACCTTGTAAGGAATTTCGGGGCAATGAAAAAGCTCAAATGAACCAATACGCAGTACGGTCAATTCCACAGGGTTCAGGCCACTAATTTCTCGGTCAAGGAAAGGAGAAAAACTGGCCTCCAAAGCCTCAGCATGGGCAGGTACACCATGCAGTAAACGGGTAAAATAATCCCCATCCACTTTATCCATATTATTAATAACTCGAAACTGTGCTTCGATTTCGTAAAGATCAGATCCTGACATGTGCCATTGATACAATGCCTGTAAGGCTAATTTGCGTGCTTTTCTTTTACCACTTATTGATTGATTTTCCACATATACCTCTTAATTTTACATAACCTGAAATTCAAGCCTGTACTACTTCAAAAAAAATATTCACAAGAACTACAAGGGGCTTGGTATTCAGAGCAATACACTACACCCAATCGAGATCACATTGCATTAGAAAGAACCTGCTCCCAGGGCAAACGCATCTAAATTATGAACATAAATCTCCACCCTTTTGCCTACGTCCTGCGCTTTATGCGCAGGATCCATGCGATCTTAGTGCAGGCAAAGATCTGGATTCTGCGCATAAAGCGCAGAACGTAGGCATCTTGGTCTTAGATAATACGTTTAGATGCGTTTACCCTGAACCTGCTCCAACACATAGAGAGAAAGCCGAACCTACTCTTTATCATTTTTCATTTGATCGATAGTCTGCCTGAAATCACTGACATCTTTAAAGCGTTTGTATACCGATGCAAAGCGAACGTAAGCAACATGATCGAGTCTGAAAAGCTCTTTCATAACAAGCTCGCCAATAAGCTGTGAATCGACTTCCCGCTCGCCTCTGCGACGAATTTCCTGAGTAATTGCAATAATTGCTTCTTCAAGACTGTCAACGCTTACTGGCCTCTTTTCCAAAGCCCGCAGCATACCCGAACGCAAATTAGCAATACTAAACGGTTCTCGTCTGCCGTCACGCTTGATTATCTGAGGCATAATCAGCTCTGCAGTCTCGAAAGTAGTAAAGCGCTCATGGCACAAGAGACATTCCCGCCGTCTCCGCACCTGAGCGCCATCAGCGACCAAACGAGAATCAACAACTTTGGTTTCTTCCGCATGACAAAAAGGACAGTACATGATTAACCATAAACCGGAAAATCACGGCACAAAAGTAAAACCTGGTTTTTCACCCGTGCATTGATTGTTTCATCGTTTATATTATCAAGAATGTCAGCTACCCAATGAGACAAGAGAGTGATTTCTTTCTCCTTAAACCCTCGAGTCGTTGCCGCAGGCGTTCCCAACCGTAACCCGCTGGTTACAAAAGGCGAACGAGGATCATTAGGTACCGAATTTTTATTAACGGTAATATTGGCTTTACCCAAAGCAGCATCAGCTTCTTTACCGGTAATGTTCTTGTTGATCAAATCCACCAGCAACAGATGATTATCCGTTCCTCCGGAAACTATGGAATAACCCCTGCTTTGCAACACGTCACACATTGTTTTTGCATTAGTTACAACCTGCTGCTGATATGCTTTAAACTCAGGTAACAAGGCTTCAGCAAACGCTACCGCCTTTGCAGCAATCACATGCATCAAAGGGCCACCTTGCATTCCAGGAAAAACGGCAGAATTTAACTTTTTCTCAATTTCCTCATTTGCTCTGCACAGGATCAAACCGCCTCTGGGGCCTCTTAAGGTTTTGTGTGTGGTGGTAGTTACCACGTCGGCGTAAGGTACAGGAGAAGGATAGAGTCCTGCGGCAACCAAACCGGCAATATGCGCCATATCGGCCATCAAATAAGCGCCCACCTTATCGGCAATAATCCTGAATCGTTCCCAATCCAGAACTCGCGAGTAAGCTGAAAAACCGGCAATGATTAATTTGGGTTTATGTTCAAGAGCAAGTTGCTCTAAAGCGTCGTAATCAATCAAACCTGTATTGACATCAATGCCGTATTCTACAGCATGGTATAATTTGCCAGAAAAATTGACCTTGGAACCATGAGTCAAGTGACCACCATGCGGCAGCGACATCCCCATAAACACATCTCCTGGAGATAATAAGGCCATCATAACAGAGGCATTAGCCTGAGAGCCTGAATGGGGTTGCACATTAACATAACTCGCATTAAATAGTTTTTTTGCCCTTGCAATCGCCAGCTCTTCAGCAATATCTACATACTCGCATCCACCATAATAACGTTTTCCGGGATAACCTTCTGCGTATTTATTGGTCAGAACCGAACCCTGTGCCTGTAACACTCGGGGGCTCACATAATTTTCAGAAGCGATGAGCTCTATATGATCTTCCTGGCGACGTTTTTCATTGTTAATAGCTTGAAAAAGCGCATCATCAAAATGTTCTATGGTATAACTTTCATCAAACATGGGTGATTCCTTAGCCTGGATGATAACTAGCGTGATTTGACAATTATATCGTTTCTAACGCTTTTCACACCGTCTACTCCAGAAGCAATAATTGCGGCTCGTTGTTTGATTCGTAATGTATCAACAAAGCCACTTAGTTGTACCTCGTCTTTGTACGTCTTGACTTTAACGGCAAAACCATCAGTTCCCAGATGATCAACAAGGCTTGCCTTAACTTTAGTAGTTGTAGTGGTGCTGTCAAGGTATTCGCCCGTACTTTCAGAGTGGGGAGAGGCAGCACAGGCAATAATGATCAGGGAAAAAAATACCACCATCAGCATCTTAAGTGAGTCAATCATAAAGCCTCCTTAAAGAAAAAACCTTACTAGAATACCACAAAATTTATTCAGATACTAAGGGGTATTCGGACACATCCAAGGGCTATCGCCTTAAAATTGCACCCTCATTCCATGTGTTGCGGAGAAGCTCCTGTTAAAGAGACAAGAGCTGCATTAGTGCATTAATCGACATTACGCTTTATACGGATCTGATAGGACCGAATTCTTGCGCATTAAGCCAACTTACAAGAATTCGACCAAAATAAAAAGCAACCCATCAAAAACTGCTGTAAGACAGTCCAAATCTTTTAACGATGGCCATGCGATTTATTTGAATGCGGCTGAACTGCACTACCATTACTCACTCCAGGCGGGAGCTGAGTTGCGCCTCCCTTGGTTTGAGGATGCTTATGGACAGAATGGACATTAGCGGGATTGTTGTGTCCGTGAATGGTTCCTGTATTTCCTCCATGACCATGAACTGTTCCTGCATGTCCAGTATGACCATGTACATTCACCCCACCTTGAGCCTGAGCAGAACGAGGACGAGGCGCAACGACTACCTTATTGGCATAAGGATCGGGATGCCCATGATAAACACCGGCTGCTCTGACAGGTCTGTACATTGGGTGGGCATGATAATAACCCTGCGGAGCAACAGGCCTTACTTCAACTCGTGGCGCAGGAACATAATACCCACGATCGTAATAATGCTCTTCGACTACCGTACAAGAACTCAGTAAAGGGAAAAATAAAAGAATGGAGACGAGGTATCTCATAAATAAAACTCCTCAAAATAAAAAAAGGCTCATCAACGATGAACCTTTTTATGGTGATTTATCGAGTGGATAATTCAACTTTTGCTTGTTTCAGATAGGGAACAACACGAATAGTACTGTTTACATTAGTCCAACCGGAGTAAAGCGTGTAATAAGGTGAAGTAATCGTAATGTACATGCCGCTGTGACAATAGAAATTGTAGAACAGGCTGATGTAATGAGGCGACTCGTATCGGTAAATGTTGAAATCTACAGTTGAACCATCGTCAAAAGTACCAAACACAGTAACGTCAGTGAAACTTTGGTTGATGATTTCAATTTGACAATAACCAGGATAAGCTACGCTTTTTTCAATGGACTGTTTGTCTTTGCTATCCGCATTAGGATTCAGGTGCATATTCGCTGCAAAAGCATGAGAAAAGAAACTGAAACACACGACAATCAATAACGACTTCAACTTCATGGTTTATCCCCTTATTAAGATGGAAGTCGCATAGTAACAAAGTATTCAATTTAGTCAATAGGTTATTTTTATATCCATGAAGAGAACAAAAATTGAAACCTATCCCAACAATGAGATGATAAAATATGTCTTTATGTTATATTTGAATAATTCAAGAAGGTACCAAGAATTAGCCGGGGAACACAATGAAAAAGCGTATGACTATCATGGGAATTGCCCTGTTGGTTGTTTTCGGTGGAATCATAGCCTTTAATCTGATTAAGGCCATGATGATCAAGCAATTTTTTGCGAGCTATGAACCTCCTGCTGTTACTGTTTCCTCCGCTGTAGCCGAATCGGTTGATTGGCTACCAACTCTGAGCGCTATTGGAAACTTTGTTGCCATTAATGGGGTTGAAGTAAACTCTGAAGCCTCAGGAAATGTGATCAAAATCGATTTTGAATCAGGTCAATTTGTTAACAAAGATGCTCCTTTAATCACCATTGATGACAGCATAGACCAAGCCTTACTTAAATTTAACCAGTCCGAATTAACGCTAAAAGAACTCAATTATCAAAGACAAATCGATTTATACAAACGTGGCGCAACGCCAAGTTCAAGTGTCGATGAAGCAAAAGCCAATCTGCAACAAGCTCAGGCAAAAGTGGAGCAAATGCAGGCACAAATAAACCAAAAGCACATCACCGCTCCTTTTGCCGGACGCCTTGGAATAAGACAAGTAAACCTTGGGCAGTTCATTAGCCCCGGCCAAACGTCCATTGTCTCCCTGCAATCACTGGATCCGCTCTATCTTGAATTTTACATACCGGAGCAACTGTATAAACGAATTATGCCTAACCAGAATATCTATTTTTCTGTGGAAGAATTTCCCAACAGTATTTTTGAAGGCACCATTTCTGCCGTAAACTCTAAAATTGATACTAACACACACAACGTACTCATTCAGGCATCACTGCCTAACTGCCCTGCTGCTGCACTCAAAGATCCGGAACACTCACCTCTGGTGAAAACTCGCAAGGAACCCAGAGGCAGTAAACTGATTATTTCATGTAACAGTGACGTTAACCGCACTAAAAACATCAGTGAATACGTGTTTATTCCAGGAATGTTTGCCTCAATTGATATTCCACAACCTGCAGAACCCAATACGGTCATTGTGCCCTCTACAGCTATTTCTTACAGCCTATATGGTAATTCCGTGTATGTTATTGAAAAAAATAGCGCTGGCAAAAAGAATAAAGACGGTTCAGATCAACTGAGTGTTAATCGGGTTTTTGTGACCACAGGCGAACAACAAGGCAACTACACGGTAGTTAAAAAAGGAATCAAGGCGGGACAACTGGTGGTCAGTACCGGGGATCTTAAGTTACAAAATGGTACGTCCGTTGTGATTAACAATAGTGTCCAACTGACCGAGATCAGTGATCCAGATCATATGGGGCAGTAACCAACATCCCTGGAAAATCCCTGTTCCCGACAAAGAGCCTGATGGGTCAGGCTCTGTATTACACATTTGCTGATTTTTTGCAGGATAACATATGAAATTTACCG
Organism: Legionella worsleiensis; assembly: GCF_001467535.1. Taxonomy (GTDB): domain Bacteria; phylum Pseudomonadota; class Gammaproteobacteria; order Legionellales; family Legionellaceae; genus Legionella; species Legionella worsleiensis. Next base: position 83,467 of record NZ_LNZC01000001.1, on the reverse strand, counting down.
ATTTATACATCAAACGCCCAGTACTGTCTTTGGTTGTCAGCATGCTGATTTTTCTCTTTGGCATCAATTCCATCGATAAAATGCAAATCAGGCAATACCCACGCATGGATAATACGGTAATAACCATTGTGACCGCATATCCTGGCGCAGATGCTGAGCTCATTGCCGGATTTATTACCTCACCTTTGGAAAGCGCCGTAGCGAGTGCGGAAGGTATAGACTATATGACCTCAACCAGCGATCAGGGTCTTAGTACCATCACCCTGACCATCAAATTAAATTTTGATCCGCAAATTGCCTTTACCGATGTCATGAGTAAAGTACAACAGACAATAAACCAGTTACCCAAGGAAGCACAGCAACCGGTCATCCTTAAAAAATCAGATTCTTCTACTGCTTTGATGTACATCAGTCTGGACAGTAAAGAAATGACACCTCAACAAATTACCGACTACGCCACTCGGGTCGTCCAGCCTCAACTTCAAACGGTTGATGGAGTCGCTAAAGCAGAAATTTTGGGTGGTGCAACCTATTCCATGCGAATATTCATGAACCCAGTTAAAATGGCAGCATTAAATGTCACGCCTTCAGATGTGGCCGCAGTACTGGCCAGTAATAATTTCCTCACCGCAGCGGGCAGCACCAAAAGCGAGTTTGTTGCCATCAACATGACCGCTAAAACGGATTTGAATAATGCCGAAGAATTCAGCAAACTTATAATCAGAAGTTCAAAGGGTTCTATAGTAAGAATTCGCGACATTGCTACAGTGACTTTAGGATCGCAAAACTACGACAGTTCCGTAACCTTTAACGGCAAAAAAGCAGTATTTATTTCCATTACGCCCACACCAACCGCCAATCCTCTAACGGTAATAAGCGATGTCAGAGCGCTGATGCCCTCCATCATCAAAGAATTTCCTCCATCATTAACCGGAACCATAGTCTATGATGCAACTGCATTTATTCGGGCATCTATAAGCGAGGTAATGCATACTATTGTAGAAGCAGGTGTGATAGTAATCATTGTTATTTTCCTGTTTCTTGGATCCTTGCGCTCTGTGCTCATTCCAGTGGTTACTATACCGCTTTCGCTGGTCGGCGTGTGCACCCTCATGCTCATGCTGGGTTACAGTGTCAATCTTCTTACCCTGCTTGCCTTCGTCTTGGCTATTGGTCTGGTCGTCGATGATGCTATTGTTGTTGTGGAAAATGTGCACAGACACATAGAAGAAGGGAAAACACCTTACGAAGCAGCAATTATTGGTGCCAGAGAAATTGCAACACCGGTAATCGCCATGACCATTACGCTTGCTGCAGTCTATGCGCCTATAGGATTTATGGGCGGACTAACCGGTGCGTTATTTAAAGAATTTGCCTTTACTTTGGCGTGTTCCGTAATCATCTCTGGGGTAATCGCCTTAACTTTATCGCCTATGATGTGTTCCAAGGTATTAACCAAGGAAGTCAGCAGTGGAAAATTCGTGCATTTTTTAGATGAGTTATTTAACAAGCTCAGAATAAAATATCAAAGTGCATTACATAGTTTACTGGATACTCGCTCCATTATGCTGCTTTTTGCCGCAGCGGTTCTTTTAATGCTACCCTACTTGTATACCAACACCTCTGCAGAAACAGCACCGGATGAGGATCAAGGATTTTTCTTTGTCATGGCTGTTGCTCCGCAATCAGCGACTCTCAATTACATAGAAGCGTTCACCAAACCTTTTGATGCGATTTATAAAAGTTTTCCTGAAACAGAAAATTATTTTACCGTGAACACAGCACAACCTATTTCAGGAATGGTCTTAAAACCATGGGATGAACGTTCAACCAGCCAATTTAAATTAAAACAACCCCTTCAGGATAAATTATCCAGCGTGGCAGGCTTAAATGCTTTTGCTGTAGTTCCACCGCCCTTACCTGGTGGCGGCGGCGGGCCTCCCGTACAGTTTGTTATCAAAACAACAAGTGACTTTCAAAGTTTATTCGATGTTTCAAACAAACTAACTGATCGTGCTAAAAAAAGTGGTTTGTTTATTTACATAGATAACTCTTTGAAATTTAATCAACCCCAAGTGGAATTTCAAATCAATCGCGCCAAAGCCTCAGAAATGGGGCTGGATATGCGCGCCATAGGCAGCAGCCTGACCAACGCCCTTTCCGGAAACTATATTAACTATTTCAATCTGGAAGGAAGAAGCTATCAGGTCATCCCCCAACTGGATCGATCATATCGCCTAACTCCCGAACAGTTAGGACAAATCTATGTTAAAACAGCCAGCGGCACCATGGTTCCTCTGTCTACTGTAATTACCCCGGTTGAAAAAACCCAACCCAATGCGGCAACACACTTCCAACAATTAAACTCAGCAACAATTCAAGCCGTCATGATGCCTGGCAAAACACTGGGCGATGGGCTTCGATTTTTACAACAGGCGGCAGACGAAACCTTACCTAAAGGATTTACCTATGACTATGCGGGTGAATCTCGACAATTCATGCAGGAAGGAAGCGCACTTATCTTTGCGTTCCTCTTTGCGATAGTCATCATCTTTTTAGTCCTCTCAGCTCAGTATGAAAGCTTTAGAGATCCGTTAATCGTACTAATCAGTGTCCCCATGTCATTATGCGGTGCATTAATTCCTCTGAATTTAGGACTGGCAACCATTAATATTTATACTCAGGTCGGATTAATCACCCTGATTGGACTCATCAGCAAACACGGTATTTTGATTGTTGATTTTGCCAATCACCTGCAGCGAGAAAAAAATCTGGATAAACGTGCTGCTGTAGAAGAAGCGGCCGCAATCAGACTAAGACCCATTCTTATGACCACAGCAGCCATGGTTTTTGGCGTTTTGCCTCTACTTATTGCAACCGGGGCGGGAGCTGTCAGTCGATTTGATATTGGTCTGGTGATTGCAACAGGTCTATTAATTGGAACCGGGTTTACTTTGTTTGTGGTTCCAACCATGTACACATACATTGCCGAAGATCATCGCCATAAACCTGATGAACCGGTTGAAGCAGACTAGAACTGCATAATGAATCAGTGCCGCCAAATCCTGCGGCACTATTCCCTAAAAACCAACCTGTTGTGCGTCATCAAATCCGCCATAATATTGGCCATGTTCCCTTAGTCTGTGATACCATTCTTGCTTTTACCAGTACAGGCTTAATCATGGATAAAACCTATTCTCCCGAAGCAATAGAACAGGCTTCTTATAAGAAATGGGAAAGTCATAATTACTTCCAACCCCGTGGTGATGGAAAACGCTTTTGTATTATGCTCCCTCCTCCCAATGTTACCGGTAGTTTACATATGGGGCACGGTTTTCAGCATACCATCATGGATGCCCTGACCCGGTATCACCGCATGGTTGGCGATAAAACACTATGGCAACCAGGGACTGATCATGCGGGCATTTCAACCCAGCTGGTCGTAGAACGGCAGTTAGACGCCCAGGGCATTTCGAGAAAGGATCTCACCAGAGAGCAGTTTCTGGAATACGTGTGGAAATGGAAAAATGAATCAGGCAATACCATCACCCAACAAATGCGGCGCCTGGGCGACTCCGTAGATTGGAGCCGTGAACGTTTTACAATGGATGAAGGCTTGTCTGCTGCAGTTCAAAAGGTCTTTGTGCAACTTCATGATGAAGGATTAATTTACAGAGGCACCCGATTGGTTAACTGGGATCCAAAACTCGGAACAGCAGTTTCTGATCTTGAGGTTCTTGCGGAAGAGGAAGAAGGATTTTTATGGCACATTCGTTACCCTGTAGTTGATTCCAATGAATACATTGTGGTTGCCACAACCAGACCAGAAACACTCTTGGGTGACTCAGCAGTTGCAGTTCATCCCGACGATCCTCGCTTCAAACATCTGATTGGTCAACAGGTTCATCTTCCACTATGTGACCGAACCATCCCAATTATTGCTGATGAGTATGTGGATCAGGAGTTTGGTAGTGGTTGCGTTAAAATCACACCAGCTCATGATTTTAATGACCATGAAGTGGGCAAACGCCATCAATTACCGTTAATTAGCATACTGACTAAAAAAGCAACCATTAATAAAAATGCGCCATTAAAATATCAAGGGATGGATCGCTTTGTTGCAAGGGAACAAATCATTAAAGATTTACAAGAGACCGGTGCTCTGATTAAAACAGAACCGCATGTGCTAAAAGTGCCGCGCGGTGAAAAATCAAATGTCGTTATAGAACCGCTTTTAACCGATCAATGGTATGTAAAAACCAAACCACTGGCCGAACCAGCAATTGCTGCAGTAAAAAAAGGCGATATTCGTTTTATACCAGAGACCTGGACTAAAACCTATTTTCAGTGGATGGATAACATAGAGGACTGGTGCATTAGTCGTCAATTATGGTGGGGACACCGAATACCCGCATGGTATGACAACCACGGCAATGTTTATGTAGGCTATAGTGAAAACGACGTTCGTTTTAAATATAAAATTGATGATACAACACCACTGAAACAAGATGAAGATGTTCTGGATACCTGGTTTTCTTCAGCTCTGTGGCCTTTTTCAACTTTGGGATGGCCTGAACGAACTCCCGAACTGGAGCAGTTCTATCCTACCTCTGTCCTGGTTACCGGATTTGATATTATATTTTTCTGGGTAGCCCGCATGATTATGATGGGTTTGAAATTTACTGGAAAAATTCCGTTCAAAGATGTTTTTATAACCGGCCTAATCAGAGACAGCGAAGGGCACAAGATGTCCAAATCCAAAGGAAATGTTCTCGATCCAATAGATATAATTAACGGAATAGACATTGAATCTCTGGTTGCCAAAAGAACATCCAATCTCATGCTCACTTCGGTACGTGACAAAATTGAAAAAGCGACCCGTAAGGAATTCCCAGAGGGAATTAGTGCCTACGGTACCGATGCGCTGCGTTTTACCTACTGTTCGCTGGCCTCAACCGGGCGTAATGTGCGTTTTGATATAGGTCGAGTTGAAGGATACCGAAACTTTTGTAATAAATTATGGAATGCAGCACGTTATGTATTGTTAAATTTAGATGAAGAGCATATCGATTTTGGTGATGGCGCATTCCAATACAGTCCCGCTGATCAGTGGATACTGTCACGTTTGCAACGAACTATTGGTACGGTGCATCATTACTTTGAAACCTACAGATTCGATTTGTTGGCTAATACTCTTTACGAATTCGTTTGGCATGAATATTGTGACTGGTATCTGGAACTGTCTAAACCCATTTTACAAGATGAACACGCACTCAGCGCCATGAAACGAGGCACACGAAGAACCTTAATCCATGTTCTAGATCAAATATTAAAGTTACTTCACCCCTTGATGCCCTTTATCACTGAAGAAATTTGGCACAGAACGACCAAATGTACCAATGAAAATGGCAACAGCATTATGCTGAGCAGCTATCCTCAGGTTGATGAACAGTTTATCAATGATACTGTCGAAGAGGAACTAGATTGGCTTAAATCAGCAATTCAGGCTATTCGAACCATTCGCAGCGAAATGTCCATTTCACCAGCTAAATTGATTCCCTTAACTATTCGTAACTGCACTCCCGAGTTAAAAAAACGCATTGAGAAATACCAACAAACACTCAAGGCACTAAGCAAAGTAACAGAGATTCATTATTTAGCTGCAGATGAAGCAATTCCTGTTTCGGCAACTGCCGTATTAGGCGAAATAGAGCTGCTCATTCCTATGGCTAACTTGATTGATAAAGAAGCAGAATTAACACGGCTGGCTAAAGAACTGGCCAAGCTGGATAAAGACATTGATCTTGCCCAAGGTAAATTAAATAACCCCAAATTTACTGACAAAGCCCCTGCAGAAATTATCGCCAAGGAACAGGAAAAACTGTCCCAGGCTCAAATTGCCAAGGACAAACTGTTGCAGCATAAGACCAGGATAGAGACACTCTAACCAGTTGAAAAGGTAGATTGCTTAAGACTTCGTTCTTCAGCAATCTACTGCTTTCAGCGCATCTGACACCATTGAAACGAAGGGAAGCCTAAAGAAGTGACGTCACCCAACCAAATCATTAAATCGTATCGTTTTCCTGTTATTTTGATCACGTCCATCCTGCTGGGAGCCTTAGCCGGTTCATCGCTTAATGGAGACATGATTCAATGGTTAAAGCCTTTAGGCGACATTTTTCTTAATTTGATTTTTACCGCAATAGTTCCAATGATTTTCTTTAGCGTCTCATCCGCTATTGCACGCTCGGAGTCAATCGCCAGGCTCAGGGCACTATTTATTACCATGTCTATAGTATTTGTTTTCACAGGACTTATTGCCGCAATTTATGCGATGATAACCGTTCATCTGTTCCCACCCGCAGAAGGAATAGCGTTAGAGTTGATCATGCCTGAGCAAATAAACACTACTGCAGGCTTTAGTCAACTAAGCAGTATATTTACCGTTTCTGATTTTTCCAAACTGTTATCCCATGAACACATTCTCGCATTAATCGTATTTGCAATTCTGGTTGGTTTGGCAGTAGTCACGTCTGCAAAAGATAAAAGAGCATTACTAACCTCTTTTTTACACTCCGGTGAAGAATTGTTCATGAACGTTTTTGGACTTATCATGTACTACGCTCCTATAGGATTTTTTGCTTACTTTGCGGTAATGGTCAACGACTTGGGAACGCAATTACTGAACAGTTATCTTCGTATTGCGCTGGTCTACTATAGCGCAGGCTTGGTGTATTTTTTGGTATTTTTTACTGGATATGCCTACTTAGCCCAAAAAAAAATGGGAATCAAGCTATTTTGGCATCATATTTTTTTACCCATGATTACTGCAATTGGAACCTGCAGTAGTGCTGCCAGTATTCCAGCAAGTCTGGCAGCTGCACGCCAAATGAAGATTTCGCCTGAAGTATACGAAACAGTCATTCCCCTCGGAACTATTATACATAAAGAAGGCTCTGTGCTTGGAGGTGTTTTTAAAATTGCATTTTTATTTGGCGTGTTTCATTTGGATTTTTCAGGATTACCTATAATTCTAACTGCTCTGGGTATATCCCTTCTGGTTGGAACAGTAATGGGAGCAATTCCAAGCGGAGGGATGCTTGGGGAATTATTAATCCTGAATGTTTATGGATTTCCACCCTCTGCCTTAATTGCAGTAGCTGCTATTAGTATCATCATCGATCCTCTGGCAACTCTTATTAATGTCACTGGTAACACGGTGAGCAGTATGATGATAGACAACTTGCTTAAGGCAAAAACCAATAAAAAAGAACAGCAAGATGCGATACCAACGTGGACTATGCAATAACATGAAAACCAAAGTGAATCTAAACCCAGCTAGAAATCCCGCCAAAAGTAATTAATTAAAACAGTTCCTCATGCCCGAGACATGAACGAACAGGCGCTTTATATTCTTATTAAAGAGCAAGCGATTATTGCACCCGATGTATTTGTCCAGTCTGCAAGATACCGTCTTTAAAACTCACTTTAGGCACGAAACCCTGTTAACTCGTCCTTTGCAGGGATATACAAATCCCGGTTGAGAACAGTCAAGCTCCCTTTTTTAAAAAATCAGAATATGACAAGATATTGTCGCACCTGCGCAGGCACGACAGGTTTTTTGGTGTATCGAGTTCTTTTAAGGATGGTTACTCTCAACGAAGGTTCATTTATTCGTAAAAATAAAACCCCTTATTAGTACATTTCATTACCAAAATAGGGTTTGTATATCGCAAGATAAGTGCCGTCAGATTCAATTTGCAATAAAGCAGTATTGATTCTGTTAATCAACCAGATATTTTTTTTAAGCGCCAATAAACCGTATCCATTACCCAAAGGAATAGGCGATCCGACCAATTTAAGTCTATTAGAATCATTGTAAATGATGTAGCGGGCAATATTATTATTAAAAATAAGAACATCGACATCCTTACTTGCTAGCGCTGATACCATATCGGCTATTGAAGAATATACTTTGACCGTATTTGTGGCGCTGTATTGGGTATTGATGAATGAATGATATAAAGTGTTGGCAAATACACCGATACTCACATTATTTATATCGTTTATATTATTAATCTTATTGTTACTTAATAAAGCGACAAATTGAGCATCACTATTAATGTAGGGCAAACTGTAGACATAATTGCCTGTAATCGTTTGTTCTATGGGTGTAATTGAAAATATGACATCAACAGTACCTTGATTAAGTGCTTGAACTTGCTCGGTCAATTTAACTGCCTTGTAAAGACAATTCATCTTCATTCGTTTGCAAAGTGCAGTCATTAAATCAATGTGAAATCCATAGAAACTTTTACCCCCATCAATAGAGGTAGAAAGTGGAGGAGCGTATTCCGTAACGCCTACAGTGATTGGAACACTGTGAGCGAGAAGAGAACCGCACAATAAAACAAGAGCAAGACACCATTTCATAAATTTAATCCTGTTCTGTATAAGCGCCAATAAACATTTTAATGGCCAACCTGCAACATCCCGAAAATAGTGCATGATTTCTATGTTGAGCACTGTGCTATCTGCTCGAAATCCTTAGTGTATTCAAGATGGCAGTCGTTTAAATTTCAATAGACTGTAATTTAAATTTAGAAGTGGGATGGCAGATTGTCAATAATTAGCCAATTTACCCGATTACTGGCTGTAGTTTTGCAACTATAATTTTCATGCTGACAAAGTAAGCAAGAGAAAGATCACTCTGTACCGTTAAATGCTGTTCATGGTCTTTCAGAGTGATGAGGCAGGATATAAAGAGATAAGTAAGTTAATAATTCGAATCCTCCCTGTACCATATGATTTTCTTCCAAATCGAACTTCATAATCAATTGATCAGCCAAAAATAACGCCAACCAAAAACATAAGGAGATAATAAAAGCAGTATCAGCTCTTTTCATCCAACACGCTGTTTCTTTATTGAAAACACAACAAGTGCGAATAAACGCCCATGCAGACAACAAAGACCACGCCATGATTCCTGCAAAACACAATTGCGCAAATAAAGGGGAAACCTGATACATTTTAAGCGACTCAACAAGAAAAGGATAATTAATATCTGGCGCCCAGCTTTTTTGAATCAAGCTCATGTGGGAAAACATACCTATCAAATCGGTCCAAAAGGTCACCATCCACCATATAGCCCAAAAAAGAATAATCCCTTTTTTTAACCAAACTGTTTTTAGCTCATGACCCCACATCATTACATTCCCCAAAACGTTACTTATCAACTACTCGTAATTTTTCCTGTATGCAAACACAACCGAAAGTATTCACCTAAAGTACAACCATTTTATAAAAAAACTTTACTTCAAACTATGCGCTAAAAAGAGGCAGCTAAGGAGTAAACTAAACCTTATGATTGCAGACTCTTCGGCAAATCCACCAAGCCAGCATAAATGTAGTTATTACCGCCAAATAGACTCCTTTTTCTTGCCATTGAGGGCCGACTAACTGCAATGCATCAGGACTATGGAAAATAGAAAAAGGAATAGCAAGCAACACATCCATTAATGCTGAGCCTGCCACAAGGCCACAGGCAATTAAAGTTCCTTTTTGTTTGCGAGCAATCACCTCTTCCTCATCTTTATTCATATTTTTTAAACGTTTTTTCACAAACAAGGCAATCATTCCGCCAATAAACAAAGGAAACGAAGACGACAAAGGCAAATACATGCCTATGGCTATTCCGAGAATTGATAAATTAATATAACGCTTTAAATTAAAAATTCGATTAACAGCAAGCGTCATTAAAATGATCAGAGTGCCATACAGCATCATATTCCAGGGCAATGAATTTCTGAACACCGCCTCAGTGATAGCTGCCATTAAGGCGGCCGTTGGGGCTGGTAATGTCTGAGTGACATCCATACCTGGATGAGGCATAACCCCGGCTATTCCATAAACATTGAATAAGACCTGCATGACCGGAGGAATAACTAAAGCAGAAACAACCACACCCAATAATAACATCACCTGCTGCCGCCAAGGAGTAGCTCCAACCAACTGTCCCACCTTTAGATCCTGAGTATTGTCATTGGCAATTGCTGCAATTCCAGTCACGACCGAACCGATGATAATGGTAATCGCTTCCGCTGCCTGGAGTTGGCTGGCGCTTAAAGGCAATGGCAATAAATGGTTTATCGTGGTGAGCAATAACCAGGCAGCAAACAACATCCCGGAAATTACCACAGAACTTCCCGGACTAGCAGTAACGCCGACCATCCCGGAAAAATAGGCTGTGATTACAGAAAAGAGAAAACCAATCACCAAAACATATAAAACCGCAAAGAACACAAAAGTTGGTGAATAGGTATTATCCAATCCAGCCTGTCCCAAAGGAAAAATAAACTGAAAAAATAAAAACAAAACAGCTGCAATAGTTCCCACCCCCATAAGAATAAAGGGCAAAGGAATGTCTTTGTCAGTACGCAATACATTTTTATTAGTATTAATTCTTAAGTGAAAGGTTGCTGTGGATTTTTTAATACTTTGAGTTAGTGGTTTTATTAATTTAACAAAGGTCCAAATACCAGCAAAGAGCATAGCACCAATACCTAAATAGCGCATCTCACTATTCCATAACAGGGTGGTTGCCTGTTCGGGAGGATATTGGGTCACAATTTCAGGATAAAAATGACTCACCGCAGGCAAGGCAACCAGCCAAAAAAGAACAGCGCCGGCAAAAATACTGATGGCCATCTCATGCCCAACAAGATACCCAGCGCCTATCATGGTCGCTGAAAAACCAGCCCCCAGACCAAATAAGGATCTTTTTACAACAAACCAATATCCCCAGCTATTGGCAAATACTTTGAATCCAACCTGCAGTAATTCGATAAATGCACCTATAGCACCACCGATAAATATGTCTTTGATACCAGCCTTTTCTGCAGATGACTTTAAAACCTCGGCAATGGCTCGCCCCTCAGGAAATTTTAAAGAGTGATCATTAACCAGAATCCGTCGCAATGGGATTGAAAACAAAACCCCCAATACCCCTCCGCAAGCCGCAATAAAAAAATTGGTCAAATAATCAAAATGATCCCAAAATCCAATAATAATCAGAGCAGGAATAGTATAAACAATACCACCAGCAACAGCTTCTCCGGCTGAGGCTGCTGTTTGTACCGCATTGTTTTCCAGAATATTGGAGTTTTTAAATAATCGTAAAATTCCCATAGAAATAATGGCTGCCGGTATTGAAGCCGAGGTTAAAATACCTAATTTGAGTGCCAGATACGCATTAGACATAGCCAACAACACCGTCAATATTATTGCTAATACGATGACCCTAAAAGATAATTCAACAACCTGTTGATTCGCAGTGACGTATGGAGTATCCGACATTAATTACCCCACATAAAATTCATACGTTTAATCATGATGCAACTCCAGATCGCTGTATTTTTTATTAGATAACCACTCGCCTGCTATCATAGTCTGCTGTGAAAGCGGATAGGCGAAATAATAACAAAGAGAGGCACTGTCCGTCATAGACCACAATACCAAATCAGCTGCCTTGCCTGGCGCAATCACTCCAGTTTCATGTTCCAGACCCAAAGCTTTAGAAGCGTGAACAGTAACAGCAGCCAGTACTTCAGGAATGGTCAAACCAAAAAATTGACAGGCCATACTCATCATTAACAACAAAGAGGCTGTAGGTGATGAGCCCGGATTTGAATCCGTTGCAATGGCCATGCGTACCCCATTCTGACGCAATAAATCAACAGGAGGCTTTTGCTGTTCTCGTAAAAAATAATAAGCACCAGGTAACAAAACAGCAACGGTATCTGACTTCGCCATGGCTCTGGCTCCTGCTTCATCAAGAAATTCAAGATGATCACAGGATAAGGCACCATAGTGAGCAGCCAACTCGCTTGCGCCAAGATTGGATAACTGCTCTGCATGACATTTGACCGGCAAATTGAGTGCTTTTGCTGCTGTAAATATTTGCTCGGTTTGTTTCAGGGTAAATGCTATGGACTCACAAAACACATCGACCGCATCAGCCAAGCCCAATTCAGCGATTGCAGGCAGCATTTCCTGACAAAGAGAATCGACATAAGCCTGGCTGTTTCCTTTGTACTCCGGGCCTATGGCATGGGCACCCAAAAAAGTAGTTTTCACCCGTACTCCGCTTAATTCGCCCAATCGTCTGGCGACTTTAAGCATTTTTATCTCGTTCACCAGATCCAGTCCGTACCCGGATTTGATTTCAACCGTGGTCACTCCTTCATCACGTAATGCAATTATTCTGGGCAGAGATTGCCGAATCAACTCCTCCTCAGATACCGCTCGGGTTTGTGTTACCGTAGACACGATTCCTCCCCCTGATTTCGCAATCTCGGCATAGCTTAAGCCCTCAAGCTTCATACGAAATTCAGAGGCTCTGTTACCGGCATAAACCAGGTGGGTATGACAATCTATGAGTCCGGGAGTAATAACTTGTCCCTTACAATCCAGACGTTGCTGTGCCTTGTCACAAAATTCTGCGGACACATCGCTCATAGAACCGCACCATTTTATCAGACCATGTTCAATCGCAATTGCCTGACCAGGTAATTCCTCCCCATGAGAGGTAATGATTGTTGCATTTTCTAATAACGTATCGCAGGCTAACATTAAAAATCCCAATGGAGAACTTGATGTGGTGGTTTAAGCCAAAAGGCATGATGAGAGGTATCATAGATATCCCATTCTTTAGACACATATTTATCTGCATCCAGATCCAGCAAAAGCCAGGCTAAAAATTCTGCTACAGTATCAGGCGAGATTAACCTGTTGTGCTGTTTTAAGCGTTGATAAAAAAGAACATGCTCTGGATCCATATGCGAACCGTTTCGGGCTATTGCCTGCATTTCTGTATCAATAATTCCAGGCATGACGCTGGCAAAGGAAATTGCGTCTGATTCCAGCTGCCAACATCGAGTCAGCATAGCCAAAGCAGCTTTTGAGACACAATAAGTTGTCCATCCCTTCACCGGAAAATAGGCCGCCCCAGAGCCGATATTCAGCACTCGACCATGCTTTAATTTATCGTTTAATAATTGCGGCAAACAAAGTGGTGCATCCAGATTTGTCGCAAGAGTCTGATGCCAATCATTCATCTTAATATCTGTAATGGGAACAACAGGTTGAAGTGATCCGGCATTGTTAACCAATGCGTGTATTTGAGGTATATTATCCAGACAGACTCTTATCAAATCACGGCCTTCACTGGTGGATACATCGGCACATAAATATTTAATCGAAGCACAGACTGCTGCCGTTTCCTTTAGCATGGCTTCACGTCGGCCTATGATCAAGACCGATTTACCCCGTTGCGCCAAATTCAAAGCCAAGGCTTTACCAAGCCCACTTCCCCCACCAGTAATAATAAACACGCAATCCTCATTCACTATTTGCCTACATGCGCAGATAATACCAGACATTGAAGGAACATGGCATAAATTTAATACATAGGAGACGTAGATGTTTGACTCTATACCTAATTACCAACAGGCCAATCCTGGCTTGTGGCAAGGCAGAAAAGATACGGCTAAAGAAGAACGTTTCTTTCAGAAAATTCAATTCATAACAGATGAAAACCAACTCATCACTGCAGATAAAAAAACCATCTTTCTTGGCTTTGCCAGTGATACCGGCATCAAACGAAACCAAGGCAGACCAGGGGCTTTCTCAGGCCCTGATCAACTCAAACAACAGCTTGCCAGATTACCCTGCCCCAATGATCGTCAGTTCATCGATTTAGGCAACATTATCTGCAAAGACGATGATCTGGAGACCGCACAATTACACTTTGCTGAAATCATCCATCGTTGCCACGAACAAGGGCACAATACCATTGCTTTTGGAGGAGGGCATGAAATTGCCTGGGCTCATTTTCAGGGATTATCCTCCCACTATTCCAGAATAGGAATAATTAATTTTGATGCCCATTTTGACCTTCGTCCGCATCAAACTGGCCAGCCAGGCACTTCAGGAACCCCATTTTCACAAATTGCAGAATACTGTAAAACCAATAGACTTCCTTTTGAATACTGCTGCATTGGAATTCAAAAATTCGGCAATACGCCTTCTTTATTCAGTAGAGCCAAACAGTTAAATGCTCGTTATCTCACCGCCGAAGAGGTTAATGAACAAAGTCTGGCCTGGCAAATTGCTTTTCTTGATGATTTTATGCTTAATCTGGATCATTTGTATCTGACTGTGTGTCTTGATGTTTTTGCCGAATGTTATGCGCCAGGAGTCAGTGCGCCTCAACCTTTAGGTCTTAGTCCCTGGCAAGTATTGCCTTTAATTAAATATATTATCCAAAGTGGTAAAGTAATCAGTGTGGATATAGCTGAACTTTCACCGCCACTGGATCACGAGCAAAAAACTGCTAGACTAGCGGCTCTTATTATCGCAGAATTGTTAGATACTAATTAAGGAGGAGATTTCATGAAGAAAACGATGCTGTGGGGTGCTTTGTGTACACTTTTATGTACCCAGATTCATGCAGATACAACCCAACAACAAGTACAGTCGCAAAATCCGAACACAGGCAATGTAACTGTAACCACAAACCCAACGACTGCAGTGAATCAAAATACACCGCCAGACCAAACCACGCAAAGCAATCAACCGACGCAGCAGATACAATCCAATCAAACCAGTCAGTCTCAACCTAACCAGGCTGTTTCATCGAACACAGAACAAACTGCTCAGACCATTAACTGCAACTATAAAATTCCCGCTGATGTCAAATCAGTAGATCCAACTACAGTACTGAACTGGTCTGAACAGGCAACAACTCAGGCTTTTGATTTTGCTCCCGCCTCATTGGATACTCAATTGCAGAACTTGCAGGCATGTTTTACCGATCAGGGATGGCAGGGATTTAACTCAGCCTTACAAAAATCAGGAAATATAGATGCCATTAAAACTCAAAATTTGACCGTAAGCAGTCAAATAGATGGCCAGGCTCAAATCACTGAGACAAGTGCAAACCAGTGGAAAATCACGCTGCCCTTGCAGGTTGTTTATCAAAACAACAAAGAAAAAGTAACGCAATTACTCAATGTAAATTTAACCGTAGGCCGTAAAGTATCGGGAGATTTGGGCATCATGCAACTGATTGCCACCCCAAGAACTCCAACTGCTCAACAGCCAGCCAACGATGCGAATACAACCAGCACACCCGCTGCGACTACCCCTGCATCAAATACCGTAAATACCCAAACAACTCCGGTTAATCCCAACGCTGAGGTAAATTCAACCAGCACCCATGACTCAGGTACGCCCACGTCTACAAATACCCCAACTCCAGTTGACACAGGTACGACCCCATCCCCAGTAAATAATGGTTCCAATCAGCAAAATCCAGGCACAGGAACCCCTCCAGCTGCAGGTTCAACGAATTAATGTGACTGGTTGGTCTTCACTATGACACAGTGGGCTGACCATCACATCTCGAATTCAATGACCGTCATGCACTGATTTGCAAAACAACAGCATCCGCCAGACTGGATGCTGTTTTAATAAATGCGCCCTCTTTTAACTGGTCTTTTTTTTGGAATAAACTTCTGTTTAATGCATAAAACTCCCGTGGTTAGTCAAAGACTAGTACAGGAGTTAGTTTATTCAACATGAAATAAAGAACGATTAACGAGTAGCGAGTGTCGATTTGTTAACGCCGTTTTGATCAGGGTAAGCAAGAACAATTACTTTGGTTCCTATACGAATGAACTCTTCATTCAACCATTTTGCCGCACTGGGTAAAACACGAACACAACCATGGCTGGATGGATGGTCAGGAACATCGTAAGCCGCATGTATGGTAAAACCCTGATAAAAATACATGCAATAAGGCATTTTTGCGCCACCCTTGGTATCTACAGGATATTCTCCTGAGCGGCAATCTATCCCATGCTTGTTGTATACTCTGAAGGTACCTGTAATGGTTCTGCAGGATTGATTCGGATTTTCTGTACAAGCATCAATTCCCCCTGAACCACTTCCGGTCATGACTCTATTGCCTTCTTCATCATATGCAGCCCATGCCGAGACTTTAGGGTCAAAGACAAACAGGCGCTCTCCCGGCGCTTTAATTTGCATAGGAAAATAATCTCGTCCTCTTTTGTCTCGCAAATAGTGCATGGTTCTGTGCACATAACCGGCATCATCCGTAATCAGAGTGGACTCATCGTATTCAACGCAAGACGTAAGGCCAAAAGATAGCACTATGGCAACCCAAAACAACTTTTTCATTTAAATGTATTCTCCACTGTATATTCTCCAATCATTCACAATGCAATTGAGCACATCGTAAATGATGGAGTGACTTACAATACCTTCTACCCGCCTGACTAAGCGGGCATAAAATCAATCGTTAATTCTTCTGTATTTAATCCGGGATGGTCTGGTTGCTTCATCACCCAAACGCTTTCTTCTATCCGCTTCATAATCACTGTAATTGCCTTCAAAGAACGTAATTTGTGAATCCCCTTCAAAAGCTAATAAGTGGGTACAGATTCTGTCCAAAAACCATCTGTCATGCGAAATCACAATGGCACAACCAGGAAAATTAAGAATGGCCTCTTCCAAGGCTCTTAAGGTTTCCACATCCAAATCGTTACTGGGCTCATCCAACAATAACAGATTGCCGCCGCTTTTTAACAATTTGGCCAAATGCACCCGATTTCGTTCTCCACCAGATAATTGAGACATTTTCTTTTGTTGATCTGTTCCTTTAAAGTTAAAACGACCGACATAAGCACGGGATGGCATTTGAAAACTACCCACTTGCATGATGTCGTGACCATCAGAAATTTCCTGCCAGACGGTATTATTCGCATTAAGATCATCACGCATCTGATCAACATAAGCCATCTGCACTGTTTCACCTATACGAATGGTACCGCTATCTGGCTCTTCGTGCCCGGTGATCATTTTCAAAAAGGTTGACTTTCCTGCACCATTG
This sequence comes from Legionella worsleiensis, assembly GCF_001467535.1. GTDB lineage: Bacteria > Pseudomonadota > Gammaproteobacteria > Legionellales > Legionellaceae > Legionella > Legionella worsleiensis. The sequence continues at coordinate 66,495 of NZ_LNZC01000001.1, read as the reverse complement.
GGACCGATAATTCCCAAAACACCACCCTTGGGAAGTACGAAATCGAGTTTATCAATCAAGATGCGATCACCAAAGGATTTACAAATTTTTTCACCTTCCAACACCAGGTCTCCCAGGCGCTCGCCTGGTGGAATATAGATTTCATTGGTTTCATTACGTTTTTGAAACTCTTTGGAATTCATTTCTTCAAATCGAGCAAGGCGTGCCTTATTCTTGGCATGACGACCTTTAGGAGAAGTTCTAACCCATTCCAGCTCCGCTTTAATTGCTCGCTGGTGTGAATCTTCCTGTTTTTTCTCCATATTCAGGCGTTCTTCTTTTTGCTCCAGCCAGGAAGTGTAGTTCCCCTTGTAAGGAATTCCCTCACCCCTATCCAGCTCAAGTATCCACTCTGCAGCATTATCCAGAAAATATCTATCATGGGTAATTGCCACCACGGTACCTGGAAAATCTTCAAGATAATGCTCCAGCCAGGCAACACTTTCCGCATCCAAATGGTTGGTTGGCTCATCAAGAAGCAACATATCAGGATTAGAGAGTAACAAGCGGCATAAAGCGACCCGTCGTCTTTCCCCTCCAGACAGTTGACCTACTACGGCGTCCCAATCAGGCAGCCTTAAAGCATCCGCAGCAATATCCAGTTTTCTATCAAGATCCCAGCCACCGCAGGCTTCAATTTCATTTTGCAGCTCACCTTGCTCCGCCAACAAAGTATTCATTTCTTCGTCAGTCATTGGTTCAGCAAAACGCATACTGATCGCATCAAAACGTACCAGCTTATCCTTAATTTCTGCGACACCTTCTTCGACAACGTCACGAACGGTTTTTTCCAGATCAAGTTGCGGTTCTTGCTCCAGATAACCAATACGAATTCCAGGCTGAGGTCTTGCTTCACCTTCAAATTGGGTATCGACTCCAGCCATAATGCGCAATAAAGTTGATTTACCCGAACCGTTTAATCCCAATACGCCAATTTTGGCTCCTGGAAAAAAGCTCAAGGAAATATCTTTTAATATAAATCGTTGATTTTCAACGATTTTACTTACCCTGTTCATGGTAAAAATATACTGTGCCATAGTACTTCAATCCTCTTATTATTCGGCTCAATTACCAATCAAGAATCACTTTTCCTGACTGTCCTGATGCCATAATCTGAAACGCATGTTCATACTGCTCTACTGGAAAATGATGCGTCATAACCGGTTCGATGTTTAAACCGCTTTGCAACATGGCAATCATTTTATACCAGGTTTCATACATTTCCCGACCATAAATTCCTTTGATAACTAACCCTTTAAAAATAACCTGATTCCAGTCCACAGGGGTTGCCTGAGGAGGAATACCTAATATTGCCACATGGCCGCCATGATTCATGGTTCTCATCATATCATTCAAGGCCATGGGATTTCCTGACATTTCCAGACCTATGTCAAAACCCTCGGTCATGCCCAACTCGGCCATAACGTCATCGAGATTTTCATATTTGACATTAACTGCCCGAGTCGCACCCATTTTTCGCGCCAGATCCAAACGATAATCGTTCACATCAGTGATGACGACATGACGTGCACCTATATGCTTCACTATAGCTACAGCCATAATACCTATAGGGCCTGCACCGGTAATCAATACATCCTCACCGACCACATCAAAAGCGAGAGCACAGTGTGTTGCATTTCCTAATGGATCCAGTACTGCTGCCTGATCACCAGTAATGTTGTCTGGCAAAACGATAACATTGCTAGCCGGTAACGCCAAGTATTCAGCAAAACATCCCGGTCTATTGACTCCCACGCCCAAAGTATTACGGCATAAATGTCGTTTACCCGCACGGCAATTACGACAAAAGCCACAGGTAATATGTCCTTCACCGGATACTCTTTGTCCGACTTTTAAACCTTGAACTTCTTTGCCTACCTCGACAATTTCACCATAAAACTCATGGCCTACAGTCATAGGAACAGGAATGGTAGCCTGCGCCCAATCATCCCAGGTGTAGATATGGATGTCCGTACCACAAATGGCGGTTTTTTTTATTTTGATTAAGACATCATTAACGCCATATTCGGGAACAGGTACATCCTGCATCCAAATTCCAGGCTCTCTTTTTGCTTTGACTAACGATTTCATTCAGTACCTCAGAATAATAATAAGTTAATTCAATCCTGCATAAAAACAGGTGCTGTTTTTATCTGATCTTTTGCACTTTCTTGGTTTTAAGCAAAACTGTTTCTTTAGATTACAGAAAACTCCTTACCAACCGTTTCAAATGCATGCAACGCCTTATCCAGATGCTCCAGTTCAAGGGCCGCAGACATTTGTGTACGAATTCTGGCCAAGCCTTTGGGCACAACCGGATAAGAAAATCCAACCACATAAATACCCAACTCCAACAATCTGTTGGCCATACGTCCAGCGAGAGTTGCATCACCCAGCATCACGGGGATAATGGCATGCTCACCAGGGATCAGTTTAAATCCTAATTCGGTCATTCCTTTTCGAAAATAGCGGCTATTACGCTTTAATTTTTCGGCAAGAAGATTATTTTGCATCAGTTTATCCAAAACAACAGACGATGTGTGCGCAATAACCGGTGCCAAAGTATTGGAAAACAAATAAGGTCTGGAACGCTGACGTAACCATTCTACAATGACCCGATTTGCAGAGGTATATCCTCCAGAAGCACCACCCAAAGCTTTACCAAGAGTTCCGGTCACAATGTCTATACGGTCAGTAACACCAAAGTGCTCTGGAGTACCTCTCCCGGTAGCTCCCATAAATCCAACGGCATGAGAATCATCAACCATGACCATAGCGTCGTATTTATCTGCCAAATCACAAATCGCCGGAAGATTTGCCAATGTGCCATCCATTGAAAAGACACCGTCTGTGGCAATCAAACGAAAACGAGCATTTTTAGCGGCGATTAACTGCTCTTCCAGAGCCTTCATATCGTTATTGGCATAACGATAGCGAGCGGCCTTACATAATCGAATACCGTCAATAATACTGGCATGGTTCAGCGCATCACTGATAATCGCATCTTCTTCACCCAGCAAGGTTTCAAAAAGGCCAGTGTTGGCATCAAAGCATGAAGAATACAATATAGTATCTTCCTTACTTAAAAAATGACTGATTTTTTGCTCTAATTCCTTGTGAGGCGTTTGCGTTCCACAAATAAAACGAACCGAGGCCATACCGTATCCGTACTCTTCAAGCGCTTTCTGACCTTCGGCAATAAGCGCCGGATCATTAGCAAGCCCAAGATAATTATTGGCGCAAAGATTGATTACTTCCTTATTATTTACTTTTACATCAGCTTGTTGCTGACTTGAAATAATGCGTTCTGATTTAAATAAACCTTCCTCTTTAAGCGTATCCAGTTCGGTTTGCACGTGATTAGTAAATCGCTCAAGCACTATTCTCTCCAATGGGTGTTGACAAAGTTATAAATAATAACAAATTTTAAACACAGTCACCATGAAATAACGATAAGAAAAATCTCAAGGCTGACTTTAAGTCATTAATGCTTAGCACATTGGCTGAATTCTTGCTAAAATCGGCACAAAGTTTTAACCTATTAAAGACAATTAACTCGGTAGAACAAATGAGCAATCAAAGCGCACGCATTAATATGGTCAAACAACAACTAAGAACTGGCGAAGTTTTAAACGATACCATACTGGATTTGTATGATCTTATTCCTCGTCATGAATTCGTACCTGAACAGTATGCTCATTTTGCATACTCAGACATGCAGATTCCTTTATCTCACGGTCAAAAAATGTTAACTCCTCTGGAAGAAGGTTTAATATTACAAGGGCTGAATCTTAAAGGGCACGAAACCGTTTTGGAAGTAGGAACAGGTAGTGGCTTTTTTACTGCCATGCTGAGCAAGTTATGCAAAAAAGTCATCAGTATTGATTACTATTCCGAGTTTACCCAATACGCCAGACGCAAGTTGGAAGCTCATCAATGCACCAATATCGAATTAATTACCGGTGATGCCTGTCGTGGATGGTTGGAAAACGCACCCTATGACGTGGTGGTATTTACCGGAGCAATAGAACACCTGACGGAAACGCACCGATTACAGGTTCTTCCTGGTGGAACAATATTCACCATAGAAGGCAGATCGCCAGCAATGCAGGCTAAATTGCATCACCTGGATCATGATAACATCTGGACAGAAAACATGATTTTTGAAACAGACATTCCACAACTGGTAGATCCATTAAAACGAAAAGAATTTGTATTCTAGGGAACGCTCTAATGAAGAGATCGCTGCTGTTTTGCGTACTAACTCTTGGCCTGTCTTCATACAGTCATGCCACAGATCTAATGGATATATATCAACAGGCTCTTGAAAACGACACCGTATTCAAAAATGCCTACGATAACTACATGTCCAGTACGGAAGCGATCCCTCAGGCTCGAGCAGCTCTTTTTCCTCAAGTTGGCATCAACAGTCAGGCAGGCCGTAACTTACAGAATGTTCAAGCCGGGGGATTAAGCACGAATCTGTCTTACAGCAACACTATTTGGCAAGTCACCGCATCCCAGGCTGTATTTAACTATCAGGCATGGGCTAAAGTGGCGCAAGCCAAAGCATCAGTCAAATCGGCACAAGCGACATTCAACGATGCGGCGCAAAACCTGATATTGAGAACGGCAAAAGCGTATTTCGATGTGTTATTTGCCAAAGATACACTTGATTTTGCTGAAGCCAAAAAACGAGCTAACAAACGGCAATTTGAACAAGCAACGCAACGCTTTCAGGTGGGGTTGGATGCCATTACCTCTGTTTACGAAGCAAAAGCGGCTTATGATCAATCCATAGCAACTGTTATTTCAGCCCGAAACAATCAAATCAATCAAAGTGAAAACTTACGTAAACTTACCAATCATGTCTATGAATCTCTGGCACCTTTACGTGACAGTAAAATTCCATTAATTAAACCCGAACCCAATGATGTTGATCAGTGGATAGATACCGGACTGAAGCAAAATTACAAACTCTATGCGGCACGCTATAGTCTTGAAGTAGCAAAAGAAAACGTTAAATCATTATCCGCAGGCAATTGGCCGGTTTTAGCTATTCAGACCAATGCAACACAATCGCATAATACCGTAGACAGCACTTCATTCTTTGCCCCAACCAAACAAACTCAGGCCAATGTAGCGCTGACCATGAATTTCCCTATATTTCAGGGTGGACTGGTGCAATCGCAAACTCGACAAGCGCAATACGGCTTTCAATCAACCAGCGAACAACTGGAACAAACCTACAGAGACGTTGTCGTAAACAGTCGTATTGCTTTTAACACCATTACAGACGGAATAAGCAAAGTCAAAGCAGACCGACAAACGATTATTTCGCAAAAAAACTCATTAGAAAGTACCGAAGCGCAATTTGAAGTAGGTACCCGCACCATGGTAGACGTGGTTAATGCGCAACAACGCCTTTTTGAGGCTCAGGAACAGTTAGCACGAGATCAATATGATTTGATCAATGCGATGTTAACTTTAAAATATCTCGCCGGCACTCTAAACGTAAATGATATAGAGCTGGTCAATTCATGGTTAGCAACTACTCGAGTTAATGGAATGGCTTCAGTATCGAGCGCCACTACTAAATAATATAATCAGGTTGTCATATGTCGTCCAATCCCACTACAGTTGAAAAAAAATTATTACATTATACCGGAAAAGCCATTGCTGATTTTAACATGATTCAACGGGGTGACCGTGTCATGGTCTGTTTGTCCGGTGGTAAAGATTCATTTACCCTGTTAACCATTCTAAATCAATTACGAAGGCGTTCAGGTAACAAATTTGAAGTATTTGCCTTCACACTGGATCAGGCACAACCCGGCTGGAACGATGCCACTTTGCGGCAATGGCTGGCTGACCGAGCCATACCTCATGAAATATTAACTCGAGACACCTACAGTATTGTTAAAGAAAAAGTACCAGAAGGCAAAACCTATTGCTCACTGTGTTCACGGCTACGTCGAGGGATCATTTATCGTTATGCTGAAGAACATGGATTTAATAAAATTGCCTTGGGTCATCACCGCGATGATATGATACGTACCCTAATGATGTCCATTTTATACAATGGCGACATACGCTCCATGCCGCCCAAATTATTGAGCGATAATAAAAAACATATAGTCATTAGACCAATGTGCTACGTTCAGGAAAAAGACATCATTACTTTTGCTGGCGAGCAGGAATTTCCTATAATCCCTTGTAACCTGTGCGGCTCGCAGGAAAATCTGATGCGCAAAAAAGTAACTCATCTTATTGATAAACTGGCTGAAGAAAATCCCAAGGTCCCCAGTAATATGCTTCATGCGCTGCAAAGTTTAAAGCCGAGTCAGTTAATGGATCAAAACATGTGGAATTTTAAAAACCTGGAACAGGAATTAATTACATCAAACCCAGCCAGCGATGTGGAAGTTTTCGCTACAGAGGAATTTGAGATTTTAGAAGACTAAGCAAGGTGCCTGAATATTTTTAGACACTATTTAGGGCGTGTAGACAATTGCCCCCCGCCTACATGCCTCGGCTTGTCCGAGGCATCCAAGAGATGCTCAAATTAAAAATACGGCTAAATTAAAGGCATTAATCCGTTGATTAATAACAGCGAACTCATAATATAACGCCCCTGACACCAAGTATAAAACGAGTTTGCAATGGCTAGACTTATGCTCTTGATCTGTACACGAAAAAAAACGGACATGCCTACATTGGCGGGCAACCACTTCTGATTTGGCACTGCATAACATTAAGAGAAGTCACTGATATCAAATCTTATCTCTTTGGAAGGAGTGATGATTGCCCGCCTATACGGGCATTTCCCTGCTTCATCTTTGTTTTAGAGACAGGCTGAATCTGAGACTTAGCCAATCAATGAGGTAGCACAGCCAGATGAACACTCTCCTTGAGCGTACTGGATTGCTTCTATAAGAGCGGGTTCATTCAGTATTAACCTACCCTTTTCGTTTATCCACCCTAATTTTTTTAACACAGTATAGGCACTTCCGCTACTTTCATCGAGTGCATTTTTTATGATGGTTTCCAAATCTGATTCTTTATATTTCAAATTTGGTTTTTTATGGCCAAAGAAACCATTTCGTTCTTTATTTAATTGTCTCTCATAGTGAGTTCTAAAACACTTTAATAGCACTTCTTTTGACAGTTCTTTGCGTTTATTTTTACAGGTCTTATCGGGTTCTATCAGCTCATATTTCAAAGCCAGTTTATCGTAGAAATAAGAGGCTAACAGGGCATGGGCATCCGCACTTGGATGCAAATCATCATAAAACAAATAGCCTCTGGCTTGAGAAATTCCATCCAATGGATCGTTAAAATCAACAGAGGTCGTGTAAGGGGTTTGTAACTTATCTTTATCAAAGAAATAGCGTTCCGGATTGTGATAAATTTTTTCAAACATGGCATTCATATCAAAAGCATCCACTGAACAATAGGGATAATCCTGCATCAGATCCTCACATGCTTTTTGCAACTCTGAATTAAAATACTCTGTGCATTGCTGAGCCTCATCTCGTTTTGCTTGAGATTTACTTTGAAAGCGAGGGGTTAAAGCCAAATTGGGTAAATTAATCACTATAAAATTACGATAACCCACTTCAATTAGTTTCTTTATATTATTCATACGGGCAATAATTGCTTTATCTACTTCTTCCAAGGAAGGTTTAGCATTCACGGTTACCAAATCGTTGGCGCCAGACCACTCAATCACTAGGGTTTCCGCTTTATGCTGATAGGAAATACGATGTTTCTTGTCATAATCAAGAATCGCTTCTCTCATTTCGGATAAAGAAGAAACAACAAGACGTGTAAAGAAGCGAACAATACTCGTACTTAAAGCCCATTTGTAACTATGAGCCATTAATCCCCCGATACAATAACTTCTCACCCAAAGTCTTCCTTTGTAATTAATGAAACGATCATCATCGAGAAAATAATCATTACGCACCGCATTAATTACCTTGCGATCATGAGCAATAACCGCATCAGCAATATCGGTATGATCCAAATGCTTGCGTTTTTCCAGTCGTTTTATTGTAAAATCGCTGGCAATCTTTGCAGAAACATGATCACTCCATACAAGACCATTAGTAAATCGTTCATCAGGTGATTTTCCCTTAAGACCAGTAGAACCTGATAATGGAATGCATCCAAATGCTACACTTTTATACATTGTTCCTCTATCAGAAAGACTATCTCCCATCATAATAATGTTTTTAATTTGCTGCGGTTCTGTGTTGGGTGATTTAAATGGATTCATTCCCTTGTTAATCATAGAAACTCCTTGTAATCAGTGATTAAAAATATGCGCCTATAAAAGACCATTCTTTTAGCATAGATGGTATTTTTTAATTTACCCATTTAAATTTTGGCTTTACTGTAAATAATATGGCTTGTGCTTCATTGAGCACATTTAAGTACAATTATTAAGACTTCTTAATAATTCGTTAATATTAAATATGTATCATATTGATAAAATATTGATCTCAATACCAATGGAATAATTATGTTTAAAAATGATCCTTCTTATCCCTTCTTCTTATTTCCCAATGAACAGAAAGAACAAAGAACCGTTCTAACCGATAACCAGCCCACATCGTCCCAGCATGTTCCGGCTCTGGAATCAATTATTCCTTTTAGAATTCTTCCACCTCTCAGATCCATCATTCTGCCCCCCTTGGAACCCAGAGCAGAGGCTGCGGCTGGCGATGACGTTTTCCTGACGCCCCATACCGGCAGAAGAGGCACTAAAAGAACAGAAACAAGCACACCCACTTATTCTTTACATGAACTGATGTACGGTAAGAAAAGCCAACGCACCCTCTCCGGCAAACAACCCGTACTGCCCATGGAAAAATTAAAAAAATTCAACATATCCGCAGAAGATTACTTGGCTTATTTTGATAAATTACAAAATTTAGGCTATCAACCAGATGATATAGATAGGTTAATCTTAAACCGATGCAGACGCCCCACTCTCGATAAGCTCATTATGGAACATACTAATCTGATAGAAAGCTGCAGAGAAGACGGTTTAAATCATGAAGATTTAGTAAGAATTTCGGCCAGGAATGGCGGTAATGAAACACTTGAGGCATTTAAGTATTGCTACGATACTTTAAGAGCCAAAGGCTACTCCAAAGAAGATATTGTTAATATCGCAGCCCATCATGGAGGAGCCAAGAATCTGCTCAGCGTCATCGCCCATCATTATTGCTTAAGACAATTAGATTATACCCTTGAGCAAATTACCAAGATAGTCTCGCGAAATGGCGGTTCTTTGAATTTGAAGGCTACTGCAGAAAATCACATTAAGCTTCTTGCATTGAAATTCTCAGAAGAAGAAATCTACCTTCTGGCGAGGATAACGGGCGGATCCAAGAATATATATGCCCTAGCCAAGCATTACAAAACACTCATAGACTTAGGGTATAATAAGGAACAGATTATGGTTTGGACCTCTAAATCAAATGGCCATAACACGATTGAAAGGGTCATATCGTTACACTCAGAATCGCCCAGTGAGTATGCCTTCTTTGGGCGCACTCTGCCTAGTATATGCCAAGGGACTTTACCGCATCCATCCCCGGAAATGACCTCTGGTAATACTGAGTTTATAGACCTATTGGACGGTAGCTCAAGCGTCTCGTCACCTTTTTAGCAACCCTTTTGCTTGCTAACTTGCAGTACTGAGAGAATGTAAAACAGTTTTGCGTATTTTATAAATATAAAGATCTTCCTGGGAGATGGCCTTTTAGGCCTAATCCCAGGCTACCCTGAATCAATTATTTTCCCGTCAAAAAATTTTTTTGTAACATTCTTTACAATTATATTACATAATGTATAGTGTTTGCTTTGAACAAGCTAACCCTGATGAATTGTCAATCACCAACTAGAAAATGGACTGGTTAGCCCACTTTTTAGCTTTTCACTGATACAGGAACTTATCGATGATCAAAAGAAATATTATCCATTCTCGTGCACTTCGGGTTTATGCTAAACGGTATTTCAAATTTGATTTTGTTGCAGCCATAGTCGTATTCCTGGTCGCTATACCTCTTTGTCTGGGTATTGCCTTAGCCTCAGGCGCTCCCCTCTTTTCTGGAATACTAAGTGGTATCATCGGAGGGGTAGTTGTTGGAGCCATCAGTGGTTCCCATATCAGTGTCAGCGGGCCGGCTGCAGGAATGGCTGCAGTTGTCGTTACCGCAATCACCCAAATCGGTGACTTTAATTCCTTTTTACTGGCTTTGGTACTCACAGGTGTTCTGCAAGTGATCATAGGGGCTTTAAAAGCGGGGTTTGTAGCCGATTACGTGCCTACCAATATCGTTCAAGGACTTTTATGTGCCGTAGGAGTTTTGCTCATCATCAAGCAATTGCCGCTTGCATTTACTCTATCCTCAGACTTCAACGAACTTAAAACTCATTTATTAGAAACAGCAGATGTCATTACACTTGGCCCTATACTTGCCTTATCGAATCATATTAACGCGGGAGCCATATTCATTACGACTGTCTCCATGTTTCTGTTAATCTACTTTGAGCGTACCAAAATTAAAGCGCTCAAAGAAATCCCGGCACCAATAATCGTAGTCATTGCAGGCATCATCCTCAATGAACTTTTTCAATGGACTAACTCATCCTTGGTACAAAACTCTCCCCAATTGGTAAACATTCCGCAAACAACGGGACTTTATGAATTTTTTAGCCAGCTGCAATACCCTCAATGGGCATCATGGACTAATCCCAAAGTCTATTTGTACGCTGCAATCATTGGCATAGTCGCATCACTTGAGACTTTGCTTAATTTAAAAGCAGGAGAGCGTATAGATAAAAGAAGATGGCATGCCTCAACCAACAGAGAGTTAATTGCGCAAGGAGTTGGCAATATTTCTGCCGGACTCGTGGGGGGGATTCCCATTACTTCGGTCATCGTCAGAACGTCTATCAATATTCAGGCGGGTTCTAAAACCAAAATGTCCACCATTTTACATGGAGCGTTTATTCTGTTTGCTGTGATGCTGGTACCGGGAGCCCTAAACAAGATTCCACTTTCATCGCTGGCATCAATATTGATTTTCACCGGCTATAAACTCAATAAACCGTCTATATATAAAAATATTTATGCCCAGGGCAGCGACAGATTTATACCCTTCATAGTCACTATCATCAGCATTATTGCCTTTAACTTGCTTGCGGGAATTTTAATAGGTCTGGCCATCTCCTTGTTTAATATTTTAAAATCTAACAGTCAGGCTCGAATTGATATTATCAAAGAAATATACCCTAATGGCATTACCAGCCGCATCATCTTGCCCCAACAAATGACCTTTCTTAATAAAGCTGCTTTAGTGGCCGAGCTTAATTCCATACCCAAGCATGCACAATTAATTATCGATGCCCGATACACTCAATACATTGATAAAGAAATTCTGGAATACTTAAAAGAATATAAAGAAGAACAGGCGCCGAGCAAATACATTTCATTAAACCTGACTGGTTTTAAAGATGATTATAAAGTTCACAATGTCATAGATTTTATCAACGTAACGACTTACGATGTCCAATCCCATCTGTCTCCTGCCCAGGTTCTCAATATATTGCATGAAGGAAACCAAAGGTTCTTGCAGGATACTCGCATCCATCGTTCGAATCGAGTCGATATCAAGCATACCGCTAAAATGCAGCATCCTATTGCAGTTGTTCTTGGCTGCATTGACTCCCGTGTTCCGGTTGAAACCATTTTCGATATGAGTTTTGGTGACATATTTTGTATTCGTATTGCAGGCAATGTCATTAATGATGATATTCTTGCCAGTATTGAATATGCCTGTAATGTGGTGGGAGCCAAGTTAGTAGTCATCCTTGGGCATACTCGTTGCGGTGCGATTCAATCCGCATGCGATAATATTGAAAAAGGACATATTACCCAGTTACTGTCCAAGATAAAGCCCGCAATTCAAGCAGAAACCCAAATCAAGGAAAATCGCTCAGGGCAGAATACAGCTTTTGTAAGCCGCATTACTGAGCTGAATATTGCCAATACCATGCATCAAGTTTATTCACAGAGCGACATTTTAAAAACTATGATAAAAAATGCTGAAATAGGTATGGTTGGTGCTGTATACGATGTAAATAGTGGAGTTGTTAAATTTAAAAACTATGCCCATGAACTTCATGAACTGAAAGGTACCAACGAAAAAATACTGATTGATCAATGCGAGAGCGTCCTGAAACAAGCTCGAATAGATGCTTAATCGCCATACACAGAAATCGGCAGTCAATCCAAAAGATGGAGTGAGCTGCCTTTCTTCTGCAGGCTTGTACCCAATTCCTGGAAAATAAAGCAGAACAACCGTTCTTAACCCATTAACAAAGCAATACTCAGAGGACTATTTTAATGACTCAACCTTGGCAGTATGCACCCTACATATCGCCAATTATCCTATGATGGGTATATAATAGCCCACCATAAAGAACTTAGACTATCCCAGGAGTTGAAATGCGCGCATCCCAATGGTTTTTAGCAACCCAAAAAGAAACACCAAGTGATGCTGAAATCACGTCACATCGATTAATGCTAAGAGCAGGTATGATCCGTAAACTGGGCTCCGGCCTTTATACCTGGATGCCTCTAGGCCTTAAAGTACTGCGCAAAATAGAGCAGATTGTTCGTGAAGAAATGAACAATACTCATGCTATGGAAGTATTAATGCCCGCAGTGCAGCCTGCCGAATTGTGGCAAGAGACCGGTCGTTGGGAAACATTTGGAGGGCAGTTGCTCACCATGCGAGACAGCAATCAGCGAGAGTACTGTTTCGGCCCAACCCATGAAGAAGTCATTACCGATATCATGCGTACCGAACTGCGATCATACAAACAACTTCCTGCAAATTTTTACCAGATTCAGACTAAATTCCGCGATGAAATCAGACCAAGATTTGGCGTAATGCGTGCCAGAGAGTTCATTATGAAAGATGCTTACTCCTTTCATTTAACCATAGAAAGTTTGCAAGCCACCTACGAACAAATGTATCAAGCCTACTGTCGGATATTTAACCGTATGGGATTAAAATTCCGAGCCGTAGAAGCTGATACCGGGGCAATAGGCGGGTCAGCATCTCACGAGTTTCAAGTATTGGCTGACTCAGGCGAAGACTTGATATTTTACAGCGACACCAGTGATTATGCTGCAAATATCGAACAAGCCACCAGCCTTAGACCAACCCCATCAAATGAAATAACCAACAAACCCATGGAGCTGGTTGACACACCCAATAAGAAAACGATCACCGAAGTCGCAGAATTTTTACAGGTAGGCAGTAAAGAGACAATTAAAACATTGATTGTCCAAGGTAAAGAGCATCCTATGGTTGCCTTGATTCTGAGAGGCGATGACGAGTTGAATGAAATCAAAGCAACAAAACATCCCTTGGTGCACTCGCCGTTGGTCTTTATAGATGAAGAAACGATTCTAAAGACGCTCAAAGCCCCGGTAGGCTCTCTGGGTCCTGTTAATATGACGATTCCGATAATTGTTGATCACCATGCTTTAGCCATGCCCTCCTTTGTTTGCGGTGCCAATCAGGCCGATAAGCATTATCTGAATGCTGCCTGGGGTAGAGATGCTCACTACAGCGATGCATTTGATTTAAGAAATGTTAAAGAAGGCGACATAAGTCCGGATGGAAAAGGTACACTACGTTCCTGTCGAGGCATAGAAGTTGGGCATGTGTTTCAGTTAGGAGATAAATACGCCAAAGCCATGAATGCAGCAGTGCTCAATGAACAAGGACAATTACAAACCATGTTGATGGGATGTTATGGTCTTGGAATCAGTCGAGTGGTTGCTGCCGCAATAGAACAACATCATGATGAGCAAGGCATCATCTGGCCTCAGGCTATAGCTCCTTTTCAACTGGTCATTATTCCAATCAATGGTCAACGATCGCAACAAGTATCTGAATATGCTGAATATTTATACCAACACTGTTGCCAACATGGATTAGACGTTTTATTGGATGATCGTAATGAAAGACCCGGTGTTCTCTTCGCTGACAACGACTTAATCGGTATTCCGCATCGTCTGGTGGTTAGTGAACGAAATCTGGAACAAGGATGCGTGGAATACAAACCACGCTGTGCGTCTGAATCACAACAGGTAGCCAAGGAACAAATACTTGATTTTATCTTGAGTCTGTTTGCTTAAGCTCTAATTTAAGTGCCTGAAATATTCATTATTAAAAAAAGAGGCAGCTTTGCTGCCTCATCAAGGAATAGAATCTTTTAAGGGTTAATCGCCCGAATACACCTGACTTGTCTACCCAGATTCTTGCCATCATAATATTGATCGCCATAACCAAAGAATTGCGCCCAGGCACTATAAAACATATTGCCGGAATACTCGGTAGAACTCCAATAAGTAACGCCAGCAAAACCTCCCAAAGATTTTAAATGCAAGGAGGTATACAAGTTAGCCCTGGACAATCCACAGCCCGCATTAGTATTGATGCCCACAAAGCGTCCCAGTTCGCAAATTGCTGGTAAGTACCAGTCTGCAAATCCTTGATCTACCTTGTTGAGACAGCTTTGCGCCGCAGGATATTGTCCTACAGGAGTTGCAAGAGCATTGGTATTGGCTAGCCCATCAAGAAGATTATTTGCTGTCGTGTCATCATACAGTACAGCCCACTGGTAAAGTGAATAAGGCTCATCAGTCAGGGCCGCAACTTTTCCACCAATACTGCCGGTATTAGGCGTTGTGTCATCTACCGCAAAAACATATCCGCCTTGATAAATACACCCTTGCCCCAGTAACAACACATTAATGTCTGTTGGTGAGGCATTATCAGCGCTAACTGTGACAACAGTAGGTACAGGAAGGCTTCCAGGTGCTGTTGTACAAGCAACAGCACTTGCATTCGCACTTGCGGTACTACCGGGTGTAATAGTGATATCACAAGTAGCTCCAGCATTAAGCGTTCCAGTACAGGTATTATTGGTTATTGAAGTCCCAACTGGGAATGTGGTTGGACTGACCTGAAGATTAACAGCAGGTACCGTACCGGTATTTTCAATTCGAATAATGCGAGGATTACCTGCCAAAGGCAGATCGGAAACGGAGCTTTTAATTGATAAAGTGAGATTTTGAGTCAAGGGAGAGAGCGTAGCCTGATTAAAAGTAACCTCAACAGTATGATTAGCCTGAATATTATTCAACTGAAAGCTGGTGCCGCCAGACTGAACAACTGCACCATCCAGAAGCCATTCATTTACACCAAAACTGGCTTTAGGGTTTGCAGCAAAAGACAAATTGGTGCCTGCATCAACCACTTGAGGATCTTGTGGTGTAATTGTGCCGTTCACGTCAGCTGAAGGCGTAATTGTAAATCGCTGCACAGTAGGTTGGTCTAGCAAAGTGATATTTAAGGAATTAGCCGGAGAAGGTCCTTGACACTTTATTTGATTAGCCAACTTACATAACACAGGCCCCCCTTGCACGTTTCCAGTCAAAGCGGAACCATCTACACTAAGCTTCAAGGTACAGGTTTTTTGCGCCGGGGCTTTACACGGTTCGGTTTGCGTGATGCCGGTAATCGGTTTCATGACCAGATTTTTACTAGTGGATGTATTATTGGTCACAAGATAAACAACTTGAGCTGTTTCTCCTTTCATTATCGAAAATTGCGTGGGCGTTTGCGGCGCAAATGTCCACAAAGCCTTGGCTGCCTGAGCTGTTGATAATGCTAAAGAGGTGAATAATGTGATGAAGAGAGCGTACTGAAAATAATGTCGTGACTTTCTTTGCATGGTCAAAATCCTTATGCCATATCAAGTAACTCTGAAGGCCATCCTTGTTTACGTCTAAAAGACAACCTAACCCTTGCCACCACAACGAAATACTATCCATCGATGAGGTGCGCTTTATTTTCCTGAAAACACCCTGACCGGAGTCAAAACAACTCAAGTCAGAGACAGAAATAAATTCCATCATATTGCATTGCTAACTTTAGATTCGATTTAGCCTAAAAGCAAATCATTCCATGTTTACCTTAACAAATTAAATGAACTAAGGTGTAAAAGTCCTAATACACCTGATATTACTACCTATATTCTTACCTTGAAAAAAACTGATCACCAAAAGTAAACAACTGCGCCCCAACTCACAAATCGCTGGAAGATACCAATCTGTAAATCCTTGATCTACTTTATCTAAGCATACTTGCGCAGATGGGTTTTAGGCTTTGTTGCTTTGCATTTATCCTTAGTACATAGTGAGACTCTGTTGAGCGGTCAATTCGTCAGTATCTGCGTCCAAGACGTCGTTGTCCTCATCACCTATATGCTCTGCAACAGCGGTAACCTCAGCATATTCTGCCTGATACTGTCTCAATTCTTGCTCAAAATCATAAAGTTCGCCTACGTTGGCAAAGCGGCGAATAAATACTCCCCCTTTCTCTTGCTCAACAGCAATGCGTTCTTCTATGAACCGGATTTTTTGACGAAAAACATCTATCTTGTTTGCTTCATCCGCAATTTGCCGGTCTAAATCTGCAGCCAGAGCTCCTATCCGTTGTTGTGCACTAGTGGTTAAATATTCATGCAAAAGACGCCCAGGTCTGCTTAACAGTTCGGTCAATTGATAACGCAAATCCTCTTCGTTTTCTGTAATTTTAAAAGGATTACTCCATAATGAAATAAAGCCGGAAATCCAGGTTTTTGGTGACCACATGGATACGGCTGGAACCTCAGTGTGAACTGGGTGCAGTTTCTGGATAAATGCGATCAGTTCGGATCTCAATGCCACATCCTTCAAACGGCCAAGCTGCTCAAGAACTCGTTGTATTTCGGCGGGCTGAATTTCTTTTTTATCCATAAATTCCTTTAAATCCAATGAGTTAATTAACTGCCTATCAAAAAAATTATGTTGAATTTTTTCAGGAAAATCAGCTAATCGCATAGGAAATTCGCCCAATTCACATTTCTTAAGCTCAATTATCGCAGTTACATTACTCTGCTGCGTTACAGGGAACCAGCTGATTTGTATTTTATCCGTTTTGCCTTCTTTGATTTGTTGCAGTTGTTTATCACGTAATCGCTCCAGAATCATGTGCCGCGTTAATGGAAATTCAAGTTGCTCTATACACCTGTCCAAATCTTTTTGCATTTGCGCTAATTGCGAATTATAGCGGGAAAAATCATCCAATAACGGTAAACTACCAACGCCTTTGACTATCAAATCATAAAATGGTTCATTGCCATTACTTCCCTGGATAAGCTGAACATCATTCATTTTGAAACCAGGAACTCGTTCAAGATCGCTTTTAACCTGTGCCGCTTTAAGCGAAAAATATCGTGATGTATCCAGCAAGTCTTGATGCTTGTCGGATACCTGATTCCAAAGGCTTCTCAGTGTACCTCTCAAATGGATCATGGGGTCGGTGATTGGTCTTTGGGTTTGTATTAGCTCATCACATTTCAAACTAATCCAATGATACATTTCAGCAAGCCCATAGAGCGAGGGATTATCGCTATGAATAACAGCCAGAGCTCCGATCACATCCAGCCAATCCTCATCCGCTCCTAACCATGGGCTATGCCGTTTTTCGAGAGATTTTAGCACGGCTAGTATTTTTTGGGTTATTGCTTCGGTTTGTGCTTCTTCTCTACATTCGTTAATAAAATC
The DNA here is from genome assembly GCF_001467535.1 of Legionella worsleiensis. GTDB lineage: Bacteria > Pseudomonadota > Gammaproteobacteria > Legionellales > Legionellaceae > Legionella > Legionella worsleiensis. Next base: position 48,746 of record NZ_LNZC01000001.1, on the reverse strand, counting down.
AGTACTGAGTGCATGTTCATCACTGCCAATCACTGTTAAATCGTTAAATGTATTCAGGGTATGGTTTATGGAATCACGAATGTTTTTATGTCCAAAAGAAAATAACCATACACCATTAAGTTGTGCTTGATGTTGACTCAGTTTTTTAAACAAATTTTTCAATGCGTGTTTTTGATCGTCAGGATTTTGAGCTTTTTTCAATACCTCAACTACCCCGAGCAATTCATGCGCTGCATTTTTTGCTGCAGTCCGTTCCAGAAAATACAAAAAACCCCTGTTTTCTTCTTTTGCCCAAGATAAAGATTCTTCCAGTTGTTGAATAATATCATCTACCACATTGTCTAAATAAATGTTTTTTATCTGTTGAATTTCAGGGTTTGTCTCTGCTCCAGATTGCATATGCACTCGAATTAATTCATGAATTACAGGCTGCATTCGGTATTTCTGGGATTTATGTTGCGGTCTTAAGCCTTGCGTCTCATAATCAATCAAAATCAACTCAAGAGCAATCAGAGAGTCCGCTTTATTGACTCGTTCAATCAACTCTTTTTTAATATTGGAATCCAGAGATGATTGATTGATTTCTTTGGTGATGTCTTTGGCCATTAACTTGATTTGATGGTGAATGTAAGGCTGTCTGTAGTGTTTGAGATTACCATCCGAATATTTCAGCATGGCGCCGTTAACATCGAGAGCTGAAGCCACGATTCTTTTGGCTTTTCTTTTTTCATGTCCGGCAAGCTTTATGTTATCTCGGGTCACCAGTTTATTACGTTTGAGTTGCTCGCCAAGACTGACTTCCTCCAGGTATAAGGCACGTAACGCATTAACTGAATCAGGAATTAATTTTAATGTCGTTTTTTCTTTTAATAACTGTCTGGTTTTGACCCAAAGGTCTTCAACTTCACGCTCGTAATCACTCAAAGCCTTATCCAGAGTACTGGTATCCATCCTCTTGTTGGATATACGTCTTCGGTAAGGATTATCGCCCTGAGTGTTGTTTTCTTTTAAGCAATGTTGCCATTGAAACTCGAGATTTTTGATTAAATCCTGTTGCATCATTAACAGATCTGAATCCAGTTGTTTCCATTCAGATTGAGGGTAAATTTGATGCAATAATTCCTTCCAGTCATCAAACTGCTCCAGTATCACTCGTTGAATAGTATTAACTGATTGCACATAGTATCGCTCAACGGCTTTTTCTCTATCTTTATTGCTGCGATAGTCTTGAATGGCTTTGAGTAATTGGATTTTATCCTGTTCTGTTTCCAATGAACCATGCAATGAAGATACCGCACCTTGTTCTTCATCAATCACATAAAACCGGGTTGGTTTTCCAAATTTGACGAGGTTGTTAATTATTCTTTTTGTTTGGGCTGGTTTATTAACATAAGTTTGAATAGCCAGGCAGCCATTAGAGCGAATGGAGTTAAATTCGCCATATAATGCACAATCAGGCAGCGTAATTGCTATTCTGGGAACATTCGCCCCAGAGCGAAACCAACGCCTGCGTGTCTCAACAGACTCCATACCAGAAAACGTCTTAAGCTCAACTGATTTACCCTGTATTTTGCAATAATCAGATAACTGGTTATTTAAAGCCTGAGCATGTTCAATAGTCCTGGCAATTAAAACTATAGGCTGTCCTGGCTTTGCAGTATTCAGGGCTAAATGAATACTTTGCAGGTACTCCAGGCTGTAGTTTAAATCATCTGCGTTAACATCCTGATAAGTAACTCCGTGATGTGATGGAACACGAAATGCCTGTTTCATATCCGTGTTTTTGCTTAAGCCGACAATTTCTGCTTTGCAGTACTCTTCCGTGTAGTGCTCTTCAGGTTCAGCATCAGACAATTCACTACCATGTACCCCAATAAAAGTAAAAAAATTCTTCACGTCTGTTGAGCTGAAGGTGTTTAAAGGCAATTGGGACTGAGCTGATGATTCCTTATTGCCTTGGGTAAAAGCCCATTGCAATGCAGCAAGAAATGCTTTGGTATGGTACTGATTCGCATCCGGAGGTAATTCAACAGATCCATTGTGGTTTAATTCATTTAAAGTCAAAAGTACGGCAACAATCTGGGTTATATTAAGAAAAACGCCTGTACAACGAAAATATTGCTCCCTCATCACCGCAATCAAATTAAGCTGTGCTTTAATCCTGTCAGCTATGTCCGATAGAGGATCATTGACACGCTCGATAAAAAGATCAGACAAATAGCGCAGCTGTACTCTGCTTTGATTGGTTAAATCGGTATAGGTTCTGTTTTTAACACTTAAGGGGCATTCTCGGCCAACGGCATTGATGTAGACAACTTGCTGAACCAAATCCATCTGCCTGGATGATGGCAAATTTGAACCGTCTTCAAGGTTTTGAATGTTGGCAACGACATGACCTAATCTGGAAGTATCAAAATGTTCTTCCAAAATGTCCTCAGTTAATTGCGCAACTAGACCTTTTGTTACCTTGGGATTACGCCCCGCTTTAGGATCTTTATCAAAGAAGTCGATATAAGCTCTTAATTCCAATGAATTTTTCTTAATTTGCTTGGAGAAATCAATAAGATTAGGATAAGGTGGATAATCGAACAAACCAGCAATGTCATTTAGTAAAACATGATGGTTTTTTAGATGCTCTTTAAGTTCCAGTAATAGTTCAAACTGGCTTTCAGAAGCTTCTTTGCCAAAAAAAGTTAATATTTTAATGGTGGATTTTAAATCATCTGAAAGCGTTTTATCCTGTTGACTAAAAGTTTCCAACTGTTTAACAAATTCAGTAACATTCCCGGCTATTAATATGTCTAATGCGCTCTTCATGCAGGAAAGTCTCCCTTATATCCAGACTAGCCATATTGTAATCTGGTTGAGTATAATTCAATGCACAAAATATAACATATTAATACTTAAGAAATCCTGAAGAAAATTATTCGGTATCTAAAACCGCAGCCAGTAATTGGCGAGTGTAGGGATGCTCAGGGTGTTTTAAAATCCGGGAACATGGGCCATATTCTACAGACAGACCGTCTTTCATTACCAAAACATGATCCGCAATATAAGATACAACCGCCATATTATGCGTGATAAACAGATAGGATATCCCTGTCTCCTGCTGTAATTCTTTTAATAAATTTAAAATTTGCGCTTGCACTGATACATCAAGAGCACTGGTAGGCTCATCGCAAATCAATACCTCAGGCTCAGTGGCCAACGCTCGGGCAATACAAATACGCTGTCTTTGCCCTCCAGAAAATTGATGAGGATATCGATGCAAACTGCTGCTGGGCAAATTAACCTGTTCGATTAATTGTTTTTGTCTGCGGGAAATCACTACAGAACTCATCCCCTGAGCGTGCATGCCCTCAGCAATAATTTCGCCCACTGTCATTCGTGGGTTCATAGAAGAAAAGGGATCTTGAAATATTATTTGCACTTTTTTTCTATACTCTCTTAATCCACCTCGTCGCAAGGCAAGAACATCCATTCCTTTGAATTCAATAGCACCTCCAGCAACGGGTATCAAACGCAGTAAAGCACGGCTGGCGGTTGTTTTTCCACATCCTGATTCGCCAACCAGAGCTAATGTCTTACCCTGCTGCAAGCTAAAACTTAAACCATCAACTGCCTTGAATATTGTCTTATTTCGGCTAAATAATGCTTTTTTATGAACATACTGAACGGATAAATCCCTAACTGTGAATACAGTCTCCGTTTCCTGTTGTGCACAGCCCCAGGCAACAGGTTCTTTTTTTAAGGGAGGTAAATCATTGGCCTCAGGATACAAATGACAGCGCAGCAGGCGTTGATTGACCTCTTGTAACTGCGGCTCCTCATGTTTGCATCGATCAAAGGCATAAACGCAGCGAGGATGAAATCGGCAACCAGAAGGTAAGGCATCCAGGCTTGGCACATTGCCGGGAATAATAGATAATTTTTCATCGCGTTTTGCAAAAGAAGGAAGAGAAGCCAGCAATTGTTGCACATAAGGATGGCTAACTTGCGTAAAGAAATCACCAACTTTTGCCTGCTCAACGACCTGACCAGCATACATCACACACACTCTATCGGCCATTGCTCTGGCTACACCCAAATCATGCGTGATCAATAAGAGACTCATTTGATGCTTTTTTTGTAATTTTTTTAATAAAGCCAAAATCTGAGCCTGAATGGTTACATCCAGAGCTGTTGTTGGTTCATCTGCAATTAAAATCTCGGGGTTACACGCTAAGGCCATGGCGATAACCACACGCTGTTTTTGTCCTCCTGATAATTGATGCGGATACTGATGGATTCGTTCCTTCGGCTGAGGCATTTCCACCTCGGTCAATAGAGAAATTAACGCATCTTGCACCGCATCAGTTTTCAGGGAATGATGCCTCATAAGAACTTCGGCAATCTGATCGCCAATGGTCATGACCGGATTTAAAGCAGTCATTGGTTCTTGAAAAATCATCGCCAGACGTCGGCCTCTTAATTGCCTCATCAAGTATTCAGGAAGATTTAATATGTCTTCACCGTGAATACTGATTTGGCTTTTAGCACCATAAACCCCTGATTTTGGTAACAACCGCATGAGTGCTAAAGAGGTGAGCGATTTCCCACATCCTGATTCCCCCAATAAAACCAGGGTTTCCCCCGGATATAGAGTAAACTGAACGTTATTCAAAGCCGTTATCAGTGTTGCTGGACTTTGAAAAGCAACCGATAAATTATTAATTTCAGCACTATTTTGCATGAGACAAGCCACAAAGCCATAATCGTACACTCTAACAAGAGAAGGTCTTCAGTGGCAACTGGTGCACTCACAGTCTTGAATATGATATAATACCTAACAACCAGTAAATGAAAAAAAATCAACCCAAGTAATCGATTTTCAAATGCTGGCTATCCCACCCTTGCAACAATTGATGTATCCTATACAGATTAAGTTTCAATTAAAGTGAATTCCTATGAGCGAAAATTATACAGCAGAAGCGATTGAAGTACTCAATGGACTTGAGCCTGTGCAAAGACGTCCGGGCATGTATACCGATACCACCCGGCCAAACCATTTGGCTCAGGAAGTAATTGACAATAGCGTGGATGAGGTACTCGCAGGATTTGCAAGCCATATTAAAGTCACACTTCATGAAGACGGCTCAGTTGAAGTCGAAGATAACGGGCGGGGCATGCCCGTCGATCTGCATCCCCAATTAGGGCTTAGCGGCGTTGAGGTCATCATGACTCGTTTACATGCAGGCGGTAAATTTTCAGATAAAAATTACAGTTTTTCCGGCGGACTTCATGGCGTGGGAGTATCGGTAGTCAACGCCTTATCTGAACGGCTTGATGTCACCATCAAACGCAATGGCACTGTCTATCAAATGTCTTTTGCGAATGGCGATAAACTCTGCGAACTGAATGAAGCGGGTATAACCAAAAAAAGAGATACAGGCACTATTATTCGTTTTTGGCCTAATGCCAAATATTTTGACACTACCAAAATTTCGCTAAAGCACCTCACTCATGTTTTAAGAGCAAAGGCTGTTTTATGTACTGGTCTATCCATGACTTTTATCAACAAAACAACCAATGAAGAAACGCATTGGTGTTATGAACACGGTTTGACCGATTACTTAAGCCAGACCTTACCGGTTGATTATTTACCGGAAACCCCTTTTTCTGGTGAATTCAAAAGCGATGAAGCAACAGTTGATTGGGCATTGGTTTGGTCTGATGCGGCAAACAGTTCTTTAAACGAAAGTTATGTGAATTTGATTCCAACCGCTCAGGGCGGAACTCACGTCAATGGATTACGCTCCGGCTTATTTGATGCTATGGCTGAATTTTGCGAATTACGCAATCTTTTGCCCCGAGGTGTCAAACTGACGGCTGATGATCTTTGGGAACCTTGCCAATACGTTTTATCTGTCAAAATGAAAGAACCCCAATTTGCAGGACAAACCAAAGAACGATTAAGCTCCCGCCAAACTGCAGCCTTTGTGAGTAACGTCATCAAAGATGCTTTTTCACTCTGGCTTAATCAGCATCGCAATCAAGGCGAAGCAATAGCCGCTTTAGCAATAGAACGGGCGCAAAAACGCTTGAAACAAGCCAAACAAGTAGCAAGAAAACGAGTGAGTCAGGGGCCGGCCTTACCTGGAAAACTGGCCGATTGTTTGCAAAGTGACTTGAGCCAGGCTGAACTTTTTTTAGTAGAAGGAGATTCAGCAGGTGGTTCAGCCAAACAGGCACGCAACAAGGATTTTCAGGCCATTTTACCCCTGCGTGGTAAAATTCTGAACTCTTGGGAAGTTGATTCCTCTCAGGTATTGGCTTCACAGGAAATTCATGACATTTCTGTAGCTATTGGCGTAGATCCAGGTTCAGATGATCTTAGCGGTCTTCGTTATGGTAAATTATGCATTCTTGCTGATGCCGACTCCGATGGTGCGCATATTGCCACCTTGATATGTGCCCTATTCCTGCGCCATTTTAAACCACTGGTTAAAGCCGGCCACGTTTTTGTCGCCATGCCGCCATTGTATCGCATCGATGCAGGTAAAATTGTCCACTACGCCCTCGATGATGAGGAAAAAACACGAATCATTCATCATCTCAACCAAACATCAAAGGCTAAAATTAACGTACAGCGTTTCAAGGGATTGGGCGAAATGAATCCCATTCAATTAAGAGAAACAACCATGGATCCCAATACGCGTCGTTTGGTACAGCTCACTTTGGATGACGAAGAGTCCACGGAAGCCGTAATGGATATGATGCTGAATAAAAAACGGGCTGGAGACAGAAAAATCTGGTTAGAAACCAAAGGAAATCTTGCTGAGGTATAACTTATGCTCCCTCTTACGCCCTGTTTGGAATCAGGTTTCAAACAGGGCTAACGAAGCGCATCTCATCAAAGGATTTACCATTTCAACAACGGGATTAGGTTAGAATAGTCATCAGTCCATGAGAATTGGGTATTGTCACTAACAAAACGCCATGCTGTTCCTTTCATTACCTGCATCACCAAAGGCTCATTCGTGGTGAGCAAAGCCCATTCTGAATCAAATTGCCCGAGCCTGGGAATTCCTTTGTGAACCAGATTGAGTAATACCATATCCAACGAGCGACTGATGGAATTAAGTACTGGCAATAATTTAAGATGGCGGTTGCTTAAGTTCACTAAAATCACGCCATTTTTGCTTAATTTTTGCTGGTACAAAGTAAATGCTTCACGAGTCATCAAATGCACAGGAATGGCATCCGAATTAAAGGCATCCAGCAAAATAAGATCTTGTGATCCGTCCGGTATTTTATGCAAAGCCAAACGACCATCGTCTTTAATTACCTCAACAGAAGGCAAACAATCACGCAGATAAGTAAATAATTTTGGATTTCGAGCCAAATCAATCATTTGTTGATCAATTTCAATAATCTTTAACTGATCTGTTTCCCTAAACTGACATGCCATTGTTCCAGCCCCCAAGCCTAATACTGTAACAGACATGGCAGGTCGTTCACGTTGCATCGCCTCAACAACCGATTTTATTGCTCCGTAATAAGCTCTGAATCCACTGATTGGTTTTTTTTCTCCAAGCAACTGAAAACCATGCACCGTAGACTGACTGATCAAAACATGAGTATTTTCCTTCATCAAAACTTGTTTCACGCCAAAAAAATTCCGTTGCTGTAACAGGATAGAGCTATCTAAAAAAAAGGGGGAATAGAGAAAAGCAAATACAATAACCAATGATGCAATAAGTCCGAATCTACTCTGATGAAAAACAACAATCACCATCAATGCCATAAAAGCACAAATCTGAAAGGTTGAAAATCCGGCATAGCCATAGATGTGCGGAATGAAACAATGCAGCATCAGCAAACACGTCACAACAAGTGGAATCCACCAATCCTTGGCAAAATGAGCCAAAGGTAAAACAAATAAACTCAATAAAATAGCAAGCGGGTATTCATAAATTTGATTGAACAAATGCGTGGCAACTATCCCATTAAACACACCGGCAAGCACCCCGCCAAGAGCCAGACAAAAATAAAATAAAGTCAACAAATGCGGTTGGGGTCTTCGTAGAAACAATTGCCTGTGACACAGCATAGCCAAAATAAAAAAACTGGCCAGATTGGCAAGAATCACCTGCCAAACTTGAACCTGATTGGGTTTTAAAATATAACCCAATAGCGTAAAGATCAGAAAAAAAATACAGTTTCGTTTAATCCACTCGTCAGATAGCCAGGGTTTATGAGTAAAAGTTAAAACAAAAGTCAGTAAATACAGGGCTAAGGGCACTACCCAAAATAACGGTGTTGCTGCAACATCCGTAGAAATATACAAAGTGACACCCAACATCAAGCTGCAAGGAATAAAACCTAAAAAGACCCAATACGCCATAGAGCGCCAAGGTAAAGGGCCTAAAGCGACACGTTGCTGTTCCAAAGGCTTGTAACGCACGGTATATAATACGAATAATAACAACAGCAGATATGCTAAGTACCCTACACTCCAAAGGTGAAATTGCAGCGTCATACCCCATGCTTTTTCAATAAGCCAGGGATACATCAACAGAGTGATTAAACTACCCAGATTGCTTGCTGCATACAGATAATAAGGATCAGATGCGCCTTTACTGGTAGTCTGACTATAAGCAAACTGCAATAAAGGTGCTGATGCCCCAACAACTAACAAAGGCAAACCCAATTGGGCTAATAAATCACTCAAGATATTCCATTCAGGATGTCCATTCATTTCCGAAGGATGGAATAAAAGAGGAATTGCAACCAGGCTTGATGCCAACAAAGCAGTATGAACTAAACGCCAAAGAAATGAACGATTCAAAACGCTCAACAGCCATACATACCCATAAGAGACGAGCAATATACCCTGAAAAAAAAGCATGCAAACAGTCCACACGGCAGGCGTTCCGCCGTAGACGGGCAAAATGGCTTTGGCAACCATGGGCTGGATGCTGAACAAAAGCACGGCACTAAAAAACAAACTGACAGGAAAAAGAAAACGCAACACGAGGCTGTCCCTAGCTAACACTTCAATCTAATGCAATCCGGGTATATTCAACCATCTATACCCAGTCACATGCTCATAATAACCTAAATAATGATAAGGAATGTAGTGCAGGGTTTCAATAGATTCTGATTAATGCTTTAGGGCTGTCTCTAACAAGGACTTGGAATAACTGTAAAAATCACTACGTAAACCTATCCATACTCGTCTCAGTCTATAGCAACTCGTTTAAATTTGAGTCTATGAAAATAAAAATTCATTATGCTAAGATGATTATTCATCATCGGCAAAAGATCGGAAACGCTCACTGCTTAAGGGGCTGAATTCTTAAGGATAACATATGAAAGTTTGTTTTTATGGAAAAACAGTACCACAGATTGTTCTTGAACTGGGGCGACTTCCCAGGCTTGTAACCGATATAGATTTCAGCAGAAATAATCTTGGTAAACTAACCTGTGACGATGTTGTAACCATTATGAAAGCCCTTCCGAAGCGCACCCGCTCACTTAATTTACGCTCCAATGGCCTCTTTCTTAAACCCGTTTCAGAATTTGTAGCCCTAATTAAGGCGTTACCCGTTGGCCTTGAATCTCTCGATCTGGGTTGGAACAAACTGTTTACCAAACCCACCACCTATCTGGAACAGGTTATGGGTGCTCTATCACCAAACCTGAAATCCCTTGGTTTGGGCTGGAATTCACCCGCCCCAAAATCCAGCCTTAATCTGGCCGCCGTCATAAACAGTTTACCTGAAACGCTGCAGGAGCTGGATTTGTATGGCAATGATCTTGGCAGTAAATCCTACGTGGAACTCAGAGATCTTTTTCAGGCACTGCCCGAGCATCTGAGTTCACTGGATTTACGTGAAAATGCTCTTGGTATGCAAGACGGCAATATATTATGTCGACTCATTAAAGCCTTGCCAGCTCATCTGAAATCACTTGAGTTAAGCGGAAATCGTCTCTACCTCAAATCAGCACTGGAGTTTGTTTCTATTCTCAGGGCATTACCTGCACATTTGCATACGCTTAATCTGGGCAATAACAACCTGTTTTTTAATCATTCTGTTGAAAATCTTGTGATTATCATAAGTGCCCTGCCAAGAGATTTGCGCTCACTTTCTTTGAGCGGAAATGCACTCTACAAAAAATCAGGCGAAAGCCTTCAGGCGATTATCCTACAACTTCCCCAGGGCTTACATGTTCTTGATCTAAGTGGAAACCTTCTTTACCTCAAATCCTCTAAAAGCCTGTATGCCATCATAAATACCCTTCCCAAATGCTTGCAATCGCTTGATTTAGGTAGAAACCAGTTCCGCCAAAAATCACTGCCTGCTCTCATCCACATTATGAAAAACCTGCCAAAGCATCTCGAATCCGTTGATTTAAGCTCTAATGGCTTTGAGGAAGTAGGAGATATAGATATTTTAGCATTGCAGTACTCCGCTACAATTCGCTCATCACTTGTCCTTGATGATTCCATCATGGCAAGACCAAGAATACGCAATTTTCATAATAATTATGTCAGAAGAGATTCAATGCTTACAAAATTGCTCTTCATGCTGGAACCTCAAGTTGACCAGCACGATAACGAAGATGAAAAGCGCATGTCTTCTCCAATACCATGATATGAGGTTTTATCCGCTTAATAAGCTCTACCAATTTAAAGGGAAAGTCTCGTAGAGGATGGATATAACCGACAAGCCAGCCGAACAGTTTTTTAATTCGCACTGGCTTGAAACTTCAGTTCATTAAGCCAATTATTTATTTTTTAGAATCTAAAGAGGCAGTCAACATCCAATGGGCTTTCTGATGAGCGGCAATACGATCGCTTAACAACGTCACTGTTCCCTCATCATTATTTTCCTGAGCTATTTTAATTGCCTGATTCAAATCGTTGACTAAAGTACTGTTATCTCTGGCAAGCTCACTAACCATTTGATTTGCATTCAAGCTGGAATCTCCGTCTTTAATGGTTTTCAACTGATTAAACTGAGTGAAAGTCGCAGGTGCCTTGTGACCTAAGATTAATATTCGCTCTGCAACTTCATCTACTGCCTCAGCCAGTTCTTTGTACTGCATTTCAAAAAGTTCATGCAAACTTTTAAATTGCGGGCCTTTAACATGCCAATGATAGTTTTGCGTTTTAAGATACAGTGCATAAGTATCTGCCAAAACCACTTCCATTGTTTTAATCACGTCAGTCATGATGCACCTTTTTCTATTAAGTGATGATTTTAATAATAGATTAAAATGACTAAAAAACAACCTGTATTCATCACAACAATACATCAGATACAGTCTATTTAAATTTAAATGGACTGTATTTTTTACCGTATTCTCCCGCCTAAAAATAATATAACCATGAACCGATGTGTCTTTTTTTTAAACTTAATGGTATTATGTGTGCCTTTTTATGCGATACGGGAGGCCTCTCATGCCAAACGACCACAATCAAACAATGCTCAAAGACACTCAGTATGCTCAAAGTACTCATAACGTCATAACGTCCAATGCAGCAGCTATGCTTGCCATCAGGCTAGCTTCACGTTACCTGATGCCTACAATAACCAGCAATACTCCTGAACATGCAGAAGCATCTTCCTCTGTGGCTTCGTCTTCATCTTCTCAAACCTCATCTCCTGTATATACGCTCAGTATGGACGATAATCTCGAAGCGCAGAAGCGAATGCAACGCAATGTAGCACGTTATGAGGGCCGCAAAAAACTGTCTCAACTGGAAGCGTCAACAAAAATCTGGCTTAAAAATATTCTGAATTCAACACAATTGAGCAGCAGATTTGATAAAGTAACCTTGGTAAAAGACAACGATGGCCATCTGGAAAATAGTCAATGGTACCTGCCTCTGCCTGTAATTTACGCCATAGTGGTCTCAGCTCTAATCGATAAAAATGAACAGGTTTGGCCCGTGCCTCCGGGCAGTACCCCTGAAAAAGAGCGTTACCGACGACTGGTAAATTTTGATCAAATTAACAACCTACTGGCTGCTGGATCCAATGTGTGCAATACAGGTATTCGTCATGCCTGGCTTATGTCTTTGGATGGCTATGAAGGCAAACGCCTTCCCTTGAATGCCTCAGATCTTCTCATGCGGGGACTGTTTGACTTCATGGTACATGAGGTGTTGCTTAAACAGCTCAATATTCAACTTCCTGAGGGTCGAGATCCTGTGGGAGAGGAACGTCAGGTTTTTTATAAATACTTCCAGCCTCTATTTTTACCCTGGGTTTGCGGCAACATGCCTAAAGAGATTTACGATGGCATCATCAAGGCCGGTGGGCCAGACAGCGCCAAACAATTCATCATCCAGTGCTTTCTTGCTGAAGGATCATTACCAGATAAAAAAATGATGAAAAAAATCAACGGTTATTGCAGTATGAAGGGACTAAAAAGTATGCCTTGTGATTTTATTCCTATTCTTGCTTCTCTTAAAGATTTTATAGACCGCCACACTCTGGCTACCAATTCAGGCAGCATTAGAGCAACCGGTCTGGTAGCACTGGCGGATGAAACGCTTGCCTGGCTGAAAAGCCCACAATTCACACCGAGTGCTCTTGAGGATGACGCAGAAGTCACCGATCCATTCTCCAGGATATACCTGGTTATCAAGTTGCATGATGCACTGTATCATTACAAGAGCTATAGAAATTTGCTGGGTGTCAGCGATATACCCGAGGAACGCAAAGCCAGCTGGATGGATGCTTTAGAAACGATGCAACAGTGTTTTGACTCCCCTAATCCTTCTTTGGCGAACCTGCTCCAGAACATGGAATTACTTCATACTCGGCTGCGGGCTTTTGAGCAAGGTTTTACCTTTTGGCGAAACAACGCATATCACGATTTCATCAGTAATTATACAGCACAATGGTTTGCTGCAAAAGGTAAACGAGGATTAACCATCAGAGCCAATCTTTTTGCACTCCTGAGTGAACTCTTCTTTCAGGAAAATACCCAAGAACTAAACGCTATCCCAGTTATCCGCTTGCACGATGAGCTACTGCTTGAATGGATAAGCAGATTAAAAGAGGATGGTATTTTAGAGATAACGCCTTATCAAATAAACCGCACCCTGCTGCATGCCTTATGCTACGATGCAGATACCTGGACACCTCTGTTTCGTTATTGCCTTACTCAAGTACTCCTCTTTATCCGTAATCGCTGCAATCAGGGACAAAATAGTGCAGGCGAAGCGATATCTCAGGATTCCTGGCCAGAATCCTTACTCATTCAGATTGAACACCGCACTGCCCCCGATCTGACGCCAGAGCCTGTGTCAGTACTGTTTACGCCAGGGAACATTACCTCTGCTTCCAGTACGGAAATCGCCGGATACCTGGCAGCAGCAACCAACATGTCCCAAACGATTATCCGCAAGATAGTACAAGATCCTCGTTTTGCCCCCAATGCCCTATGCAACAAGGAGGGTACTCCTTTTCTATACGCCATAGGATTCGGAAACATCAATTTAGCCGCTGCGCTCATTGAAAAGGGCTTAAACTACATGGATACCAGTCAATATGATGGAGTTCATCCGCTTTATTGTGCGTTCAAATACCAACAAACAGCGTTCATACTTTGGTTTTTACAAACCATTACTAAGGATGAACGAACGCAAATATTGTTAAACTCGTTTGGTACAAAAGATTCGCCAATAAGACGAGCAGCGAAATACTGCCCGGACATCCTGCTGCAACTGTTAGATTGGCTTCCGGTAGAATTTAAAATCAGGGCATTGCTAGAATATGACAACCCTCAAGATTCGCCACTTATACTCTTGGCGATAAAATCACCCCAAACGCTAATCCAGGTTATCAATTGGCTTCCGAAAGGCACAAAAGTTAAACTGTTGATGGCAAATACAGGTAACGAGTATAACCTGATCAGAGTGGTGTCCATAAAGTGCCCTGAAATTCTGCTGCAATTAATAGAGGTACTGCCGGATAAAGAAAAAGTTGAGGCATTAACGACCCTTAGCTATTTGAATACCAACATACTAAGAACTTTAGCTACAACAGCTCCCGGCACTGTAATTCAACTCATCAAATTGCTGCCCGGTGACGAACAGGTAAACGCATTAACCAAAACGGACTCGCACAACAAGAATCTATTCGATCAACTAGCGCATAGACCCGAACTCCTAATGGAACTTTTAAAGCTCCTTCCCGGACAAGAAAAAATCAAGGTAATAACTAAAAAAAACGACTTTAAAGAGAATATTTTGCATAAAATGGCCGTTTTTCACCCTCATTTACTTAAAGATTTGCTGTATTATCTGCCCATAGATGTCCGAGCTCAGGTACTAATGATGACCGCAGATGGAAGTCCATCCATCCTTTACCCGCTCTTGACCCATCCTCCTGAATTTCTTGAACAGGTTCTCGATAGCCTGGCGGATAGCGCTAAGACTGAAGTATTGCAATCAAAAGACGATAACGGCCGTAACATAATCCACTACGCACAACGTTATTCCATGCACCTAAATATTATGCAAACAATACTGCAAAGAACAAGCGAATGCCAAACACATCAACCTGATACGCCTCCCCCCACATCTTCCCCTGATGCACGCACTGCTTCTGCTGCATCAAATATAAGAGACAGCGTTTTTCGGGGCAGCCACACTTTATTCAGAGAAAATAGTGATGGCAATCAAAACAGTCCTGTTCTCGAGGATGAGCCTGCAACCCCATCATCTTCTTCCCCAATCTAAACCATTTTAAAGTCTTAAAAAAAAACCCGCCATGAGGCGGGTTTAAAGGGAGGTGAGAAAGGCTTACATCATGCCGCCCATGCCACCCATACCGCCCATGCCGCCCATATCGCCAGCACCAGCACCTTCATCTTTCTTTGGTAAATCAGCAACCATGCACTCAGTAGTCAACATCAAGCTGGCAACAGAAGCTGCATTTTGTAGCGCCATACGAGTTACTTTAGTTGGATCCAGAATACCCATCTCAACCATATCACCGTATTCGCCAGTTGCTGCGTTGAATCCATAGTTGTCTTTGTGCTCAGACACTTTGTTAACAACAACAGAAGATTCATATCCAGCGTTAGTTACGATCTGACGCATTGGAGACTCAATAGCACGACGCAGGATATTGATACCCATAGTTTGATCGTCATTATCGCCTTTCAATGAATCCAGCGCTTTTTGCGCACGAATCAGAGCAACACCACCACCGGCAACAATACCTTCTTCAACCGCAGCACGAGTAGCATGCAGCGCGTCTTCTACACGAGCTTTTTTCTCTTTCATTTCAACTTCAGTAGCAGCACCTACTTTGATCACTGCAACACCGCCAGCCAGTTTGGCAACACGCTCTTGCAATTTTTCACGATCGTAATCAGAAGTAGTTTCTTCCATTTGAGCACGAATTTGTGCGATGCGAGAGTTAATTTCAGTTGCTTTACCTTCGCCGTCAATAATGGTTGTATTTTCTTTGGTAACTACTACACGTTTCGCAGTACCTAAATCTTCGAGAGTTGCTGCTTCAAGGCTCTTGCCGATTTCTTCAGAAATAACTTGACCACTGGTTAAAATAGCGATGTCTTGTAACATTGCTTTACGGCGATCACCAAAGCCAGGTGCTTTAACCGCACATACTTTGACAATACCACGCATGTTGTTAACAACCAGAGTAGCTAACGCCTCTCCTTCAACATCTTCAGCGATAATCAACAAAGGACGACCGGATTTGGCAACACCTTCCAGAACAGACAGCATGTCACGGATACTGGAAATTTTCTTGTCAACTAACAGGATGAATGGATGTTCCAGTTCACAGGTCATGTTTTGCTGGTTGTTGATGAAGTATGGAGAAATGTATCCACGATCAAATTGCATTCCTTCAACAACAGACAGTTCATTTTCAAGACCATTGCCGTCTTCAACGGTAATAACGCCTTCTTTACCTACTTTTTCCATTGCTTCAGCAATAATAGAACCAATTGCTTCGTCAGAGTTGGCTGAAATCGTACCAACTTGTGCAATTGCTTTAGTGTCTTTGCATGGCTTGGACATTTCTTGTAATTTTTTAGTTACAGCCAGTACCGCTTTGTCTATACCGCGTTTTAAATCCATAGGATTCATACCAGCAGCAACTGCCTTGTTTCCTTCAACAAGAATGGAACGAGCCAGTACAGTCGCAGTCGTTGTACCATCACCAGCAGTATCAGAAGTTTTGGAAGCAACTTCTTTAACCATTTGAGCGCCCATGTTCATGAAGCGTTGTTCAAATTCAATTTCTTTAGCAACTGATACACCATCTTTAGTAACAGTAGGCGCACCGTACGATTTTTCCAGTACCACATTACGGCCACGTGGACCCATTGTTACTTGTACCGCATCAGCCAATGCATTAACACCAGCCAGCATTTGTAAGCGAGCGTCGTCGCCAAAACGTAATTCTTTAGCCATTACTCAATCTCCTTAAACAATTTGATTTAGATTACTTCTCAATAACACCCATGATGTCGTCTTCACGCATCACAACTAATTCTTTGCCATCAACTTTTACTTCAGTTCCAGAATATTTTCCAAACAGGACGACATCACCAACTTTAACCGCCAAAGCACGAACATCGCCGTTATCCAGTACTTTACCAGCACCAACAGCAATAATCTCACCACGCATGGGTTTTTCTGTAGCGCTATCTGGAATCACGATACCACCAGCTGTGGTACGCTCTTCTTCCATACGACGAACAACTACTCGATCGTGTAAAGGACGAATTTTCATACTTATATCTCCTGTTATAATTTAACGATGATTTACTGTTTTGCTTGCCCTGGGACAAACAATCCTGATGACAGTCATATGGGGGCAAGATTATGACTTTCAAGGGTTAAAACAAAAAAAATTTTTGTTTTAATTCAACAGGCACTACAATTGGAGCTAAGGGTTTATTGCATCAAGGCATCTCATGAAAAAATGGCTATTATTATCAATACTTTACCTTTTTATTTCGCCAAGCAACGCCGAACCGCTGCCAGCATCGGAAGTATTTCAAGTACAGGTAAATGTAATTGATCCCAATACTTTTGTTATCAACTGGACGATAAAACCGGATTATTTTTTATATGGCGACAGAATCAAAATCACCGAACAGGCAGACAGCAACATCCATCTGGGAAGCTTGCGTTTTCCCCCAACCCTGAAAAAAACCGACAAACAGGGACATACCTTTGACGTGTACAGAAAGCAACTGTCCTTACCTGTAGCAATTTTAGGCGAACAACCCGGGGAAACCATTCTCGACCTGCATTATCAGGGCTGTTCTGACGATGGCTTTTGCTATCCTCCTGAGGTAAAAAAAATCAAGGTAGCGATTGATGATGCGCTCGCACTCTCTCAAGTAACGCTGGAGCAATCGACTAATAAAGTTTCGGTGACACAAACCCAAGCACCACAAAACGAAATAGCACAGGTTTTTGAAACAAATGGGTGGATAAGCATCCTGTTTATTTTTTTTGGCTTTGGTCTATTGTTATCGTTTACTCCCTGTATTTTACCCATGGTGCCTGTGCTATCGGGAATCATCGTAGGTCATGGTAAAGACGTCACGACTCGTAAGGCATTTTTTCTTTCCTTAAGTTATGTTCTGAGTATGTCACTTACTTATGCAGTGATTGGCGGAGTGGTAGCCACATTGGGAGCCAATCTGCAAATTGCGATGCAATCACCTTGGGCAATCAGTTTATTTAGTGCGATTTTTGTTTTGTTGGCTCTGTCCATGTTTGGATTTTACGAATTTAAACTCCCCGACTCATGGCAAGCCAAAATCGCCGGATCCAGCCGAAATCAACGAGGTGGGCACTATTTTGGGGCAGCGATTATGGGCTGTCTTTCCACACTAATCCTCTCACCTTGCGTGACTGCACCATTGATCGGTGTGTTAACCTATATAGCGCAATCAGGAAATGTTTTATCTGGCATGCTTACCCTGTTTTTTTTGAGCCTGGGCATGGGCACTCCCCTGCTCTTAATTGGCACATCCGCTGGAAGATGGCTGCCCAAAGCAGGCAGCTGGATGAATGGTGTCAAAGCCTTTTTTGGCGTTTTACTTATTGCTGTAGCCATATACCTTATGGAACGTATTCTCCCAGCAGGGTTGGCTATGGGGCTTTGGGGAAGCCTGCTGATTTTTTCTGGCATTTACACCGGAGCGTTAACCCATTCAGTCTCAGCTAAAGAAAAATTTTGTCAAGGAGCCGGGATCATTATGCTGGGCTATGGTTTGCTCATTTTGATTGGCGCCAGTATGGGATCAACCAACCCATTACAGCCTTTAGCCAATCTGCAAGCGGCGTCCATAATGCCCTCCCAACAGACAAAGGCACAACCCCAAACATTAGCAGAAATTAAACAAACCATAGAACAAGCTAAAGGCACTCCGGTGATGTTAGATTTTTATGCGGACTGGTGTGCTTCATGTAAAGTTATGGAAGCAACAACTTTTCGTGATCCTGAAGTTCTTGCGGCACTAAACCAGTTTAAAATCATCAAAGTAGATGTCACCGCAAATGACGCTGAAAACAAAGCAATAATGAATGAGTACCGTGTCATAGCACCACCAACCTTCGTGTTTTTTAACGCACAAGGCAAAGAGCTTGACCATTCCAAACTGGTGGGGGAAAGTTCAGCTCCTGAATTTTTACGCCACTTAAACCAAATTGAACCGCATTCCTAATCCTCTGATGGCGGAATGCAGGCCTGAAGCAGCACTAAAAGAATCATCAAGTACGCAGATAATGTCTTACCGCTCAAGCAGCGGTTAAGCTGTTCTGTACCCCATATTCGTGAGGAACGTTTTTTACCACAACATAAAACGAAACAGCCGCACACAGCAAAACGTAATAAGCGACCATCAGGTTGTTATCGAATAAATGAATACACCAGGTATTTATTGCCGGTGAAAATCCCCCCACCAAAGCCATACACACATTGTACCCCATTGAAATTCCGGTATAGCGCCCCTTACCGGGAAACATTTCAACAATAACCGCTGGAGTTACCGCCTGTTCAGCACTATAAAAAATGACCAGAGGCAGTAAAACCCACCAAGCCTGAATGGATTGCAAAACCCAGAAAACAGGAATAGAGCTGACTAAATAACCTGCTGTTGCAAATAGCAGTACTTTTCTTCTGCCAATTTTATCGGATAAGTGAGCAAAAAAAGGCAGCATTAACAAGGACAAACCGATAAATAATGTTTGCATTCTGTAGGCTTGATTCAATGGCACCCCCAAAAACTCATGCAAATAAGTGGATAAGTAACCCATGAGGGTATAACTGCCACAAGCACTGATAAACAACAGCAGAATAACCTGCGTCATTCGAGCTCGTTGATGCTGAAACACGTATTTAAGAGGAAAATAGGGATTCTTGATGTTTTTTTGTAACGCAATAAAAGTCTCGGATTCCGCCAGATCCCGACGCAGCCACAACCCCACAATTCCTATAATCCCTCCAGAAATGAACAACAAACGCCAACCATAGAGCGCAACATCCGTGCTGTTTAATACCGTACTCATCAAAGCACATGACAAAACGGCAATTAGAACACCAATATTGGAACCATTATTAGCCATACTACTCACTAACGCACGGTGAGTTCCATGTGCGGATTCAGACAGATAAATCATTGAACCGGCAAACTCTCCCCCGATACAAAATCCCTGCAGTAAACGGCATAGAATCAGCAACACCGGCGCCATAACGCCTATATGCTGGTATGTTGGAATTAATCCTGTTAGTACCGAGGAAATGGACATCAAAAATATTGTGGTTTTTAGAGTTTTTGCCCGACCAAACCGATCACCCAAATGTCCTAAAATAATAGAACCCAGAGGACGCACTACAAACCCTGCTGCAAACACCAGTAAGGTAGATAATAAACTAACCATAGCGTTTTCACTGGGGAAAAACAAATCCGCAATGACAGGCGACAAATAAGCAAACAAACTGAATTCGTACCACTCAAGAATATTACCTATGATACAGGCCAGAATATTACGACGTTGCTGCACTATTTTGCTCACTTATAAATCAACTCCTGATTGGCCCGTCACCTTAAATGATTTACTTGTAACTCGTCAACTCCATACCTATCAAGCCTTGAGGTGGACCAGCATCACATGTAATCAACTTATTACACATAATACCCTAAAACGCATAAAAAATAACTTTATGAACAAAAAAAGTGCATATGCGCAACAATTCTTTACATTAAGTATGAGAAAAAACTTTTTGCAATACATGTCCCTATCCACATCAGCAGAACTTATCCTTATAAAAAATCTGATTCAATAACTTGTTACGAATAAAGATGCAAAGCACTGAATGCGCTTATCGGATAATAACCTTAAAAAAGGGAACAACTCACTATTGTGCGTTGTCGCATGAACGGTCATTCCGGTTGGCACTTATTAAAATATAAAAACCGGTTTATATACCTATTGGTACCGTGCTAATCTGCCAGCACTTAATACATTACCAAGGGACATGGATATGATTTCTTTAAGTGATATCCCTAAATTTCAATTGTTCAGTGCGTTGTCGCTGGCCATAATTTACGTTTTTTTGCTGTTGATTGAATACAAAAATCCGTTGAGAAAACCTGTCAGACGATTAATGAATCGCTGGATTATTAATTTTACCCTCTCGATTATGGTTTATTTTACTGCAAAAACAGTTGTTGTTCCGGTGGCGCAATTCACAATCAACTTCAACCAACTACACGGCTATGGATTACTGTCCTTGCTTCCTGCTCACAGCCTGTTTCAATGGTTAGTGGGGTTTATGCTCATGGATCTCACCTTTTATTACTGGCACAGACTTAATCATGAAATCCCCTTATTATGGCGATTTCATAACGTGCATCATGCCGATCCTGATTTGGATGTGACCACCTCCATGCGATTTCATGTCATTGAAATTGCGTACTCCAGCGTATTCAGGTTAATTCAGATAGCCATTATTGGCATAGATCCCCTAATCTTCATTACTTATGAATTTATTTTTCAAGCCAGCACCTATTTCCAACACAGCAATACTCACCTTTCCCTGAAACTGGAGCGTATACTTAATAAAATTATAGTGACGCCACGCATGCACGGCATTCATCATTCGAGTTATATGGACGAAACCAATAGAAATTATGGCGTAGTATTTTCTTTTTGGGACAAAATTCACAACACCCTAAAAGGTAATGTTTATCAAAATTCCATTACCATAGGAGTTCCAGCATACCTGAATCCCTCTGACAATACCCTCGTTAATTTACTACTCATGCCCTTCCGCCCCCAGCGATCATATTGGCAATTTAAGAACCAATCCTTTCTCAGCCGCCCAAGCGATCAACTCGATAAAACTAGCGAAGAATTATCTGAGTGAATGGCAGTACATCAGTCATTATTTTTATTTTGATGAAATAAATAATACAATCCAGGCAAGACCAACAGGGTCAGGCAGGTTGAAGAAATAATTCCACCGATTACGACAGTAGCCAGAGGTCTTTGCACTTCGGCTCCCGTTCCTGTCGCTAAAGCCATAGGTACAAATCCAAGTGACGCAACCATGGCGGTCATCAATACAGGACGCAATCGAGCAATGGATCCCTGGATGATTGCGGTCTGCAAACCAAGATGACTTTGTTCACGTAACTTATTGATAAATGTAATCATGACCTGGCCATTTAATACCGCCACGCCGGATAGCGCAATAAAACCTACCCCGGCAGAAATAGATAAGGGTATTCCTCGTAATAATAAAGCAAATACTCCCCCTGTTAGCGCCAATGGAATACCGGAATAAACGAGTAACGCATCTCTGGAGTTGCCAAAACTCATGAACAAAAGAAAATAGATGATCAACAAAGTGATAGGGATTACTACAGCCAATCTTTGGGATGCTGATTCCATCTGCTCAAATTGGCCTCCCCAAGAAATCCAGTAACCACTGGGTATTTTAATCCTTTGTGCTACTCGTAATTTAGCTTCATTAACAAATGAACTTAAATCTCTATCCCTAACATTCATACTCACTACTACTCGACGTTTACCATTTTCACGGCTGATTTGATTAGGACTTTCACTGCGAATCAATGCAGCCACTTCACTCAGTGGAATAAAATGACGCTCACCATCTTTGGCGAGAGGTAAAGGAATAAGTATCCAACGCAATACCTGTGGGTCGGTTCTTAATGGTTCCGGGAGGCGAACAATCAAATCAAATCGTTTGTCGCCTTCAAACAGCTCTCCTCCTTTTTTACCCCCAATAGCAATAGCAATCGCATCTTGCACGTCTGCAATCTGTAATCCATAACGTGATAGAGCGTTGCGATTAATTGCGATAGTAAAAAGAGGCAAACCATCCACTTGCTCTATTTTAATATCTGCAGCACCGGGTATGTCTTTTAACTGTTTGCTAATGGATTCAGCAATTCCGGTCAAGGTATTCATATCATCACCAAAAATTTTCACTGCGACATCACTGCGCACCCCGGAAATCAGTTCATTGAAACGCATTTGAATGGGTTGGGTAAACTCGTAATTGTTACCCGGAATTTGCTGCACAGCGTGTTCAATTTCCTGAACCAGTTGTTGCTTGGTTTTCTTTGGGTTGGGCCAAAGATTACGTGATTTCATGATAATAAAAGTATCCGCAACATTTGGGGGCATGGGGTCGTTGGCGATTTCAGCTGTTCCTATCTTGGAAAACACCCGTTTTACCTCAGGAATCTGGTTAATTCGTTCTTCAACAAGATGCTGCATGGTGATGGCTTGCTCAAGGCCTGTGCCAGGGATACGCATGGCGTGCATGGCAATATCCCCCTCATCGAGACTTGGAATAAATTCGCCACCCAAATGAAAAGAGACCAATAGACTCAAGACCACCAAAATTAAAGCAGATATCAGCACCCTCACTCGCTCACGAATACAAATCACCAAAATTTTTTCATAGCCCATGGTAAGATAACGCACCAAAATATTGTCTTTTTCTCTTACCCTGCCGCTGAGAAAAATAGCTATAGCTGCGGGAATAAAAGTTAGCGCAAAGACCATAGAAGCCAACAATGCGATAATCACCGTTTCTGCCATAGGTAAAAACATTTTACCTTCAACGCCAGTCAAGGTAAGGATGGGTAAATAAACGACAGTGATAATAAACACACCAAAAATACTCGGCCTGATGACTTCCGTAGTGGCCTCAGCAATCACTTGCAGACGTTCATCCATATCAAGCACTCGTTGACGTTGTTGCTGAGCATGCCCCAAGTGTTTTAAACAATTTTCCACGATGATCACTGCTCCATCAACAATTAAGCCAAAATCAAGAGCGCCAAGACTCATTAAATTGGCGCTGATTTTATTACTGACCATACCGCTAATGGTTAATAACATCGATAAGGGAATCACCATAGCCGTAATCAGTGCAGCTCTTATGTTGCCCAGGAATAAAAATAAAACGACACAAACCAGCAATGCACCTTCGAGCAAATTATTTTTTACTGTATTTATTGTTGCATTCACCAGAGTCGTTCGATCATAAACCGGAAGAGCTTCTACTCCATCAGGCAGCGAAGTATTAATATAGGCCAACTGTTTTGCTACACGCTGCGCCACCGTCCTGCTGTTTTCTCCCATCAACATAAACACCGTGCCCAGAACGACCTCTTTAGCATCCTGCGTTGCTGCGCCAGTTCGTAACTCCTTGCCAACCTGCACTTCGGCAACATCACCTACACGAACGGGCGTGCCTTCAAAACTGGCGATGACTATAGTGTTAATATCGTCCAGATTATGTACCTGTCCAGGTACCCGAATGAGGTATTGTTCCCCATTTCGCTCTATGTACCCTGCGCCAATATTGGCATTATTTCTATCCAGTGCTGAAATCAACTCCTTAAAACCCAAGTGATAACGTGCCAGCTTTTCAGGATCTGGTGTAATGTGAATCTGTTTTGTAAAACCACCGACCGTGTTCACCTCAGCAACACCTGGAACATTTCGTAATTGGGGTCTAATGATCCAGTCCTGTATGGTTCGCAATTCTGTAGAACTGTGTTGCAGGTTTAGTGGCAAGCCAGGCTTGTTATTTACGGTATACATGAAAATTTCACCCAATCCGGTAGAGATGGGGCCTAGTTTGGTTTCTGCCTCGAGAGGCAATTTGCCTTTTACTTCTTGTAATCGCTCGTTAATGAGCTGTCGGGCAAAGTAAATATCCGTACCGTCTTTAAAAACTACCGTCACTTGCGACAGTCCGTAACGGGATAAAGAACGAGTATAATCCAGATTGGGAAGCCCGCTCATGGCCACTTCAACAGGAAAAGTAATGCGTTGCTCCACTTCAAGAGGGGTATAACCTTTAGCCTCAGTATTAATTTGCACCTGAACATTGGTAATATCTGGAACTGCATCAATAGGAAGACGTTGAAAGAGATAAACTCCCAACATGGCTATGGCTAAGGTGAATAACATAACCAGCCAACGATGTTTCAGGGAAAGATGAACAATGCGTTCCAGCATTATGACTCCTTAATGATCATGAACTGCACCTTCCTTACCAATTTCTGCCTTGAGATAGAAACTGTTATCACGAACATAATACTGTCCGGATTCAAGACCTGATTTTATTTCTACCCAAAACTCATCTTCCTCGCCACGAACAACCGGTGTTGCTTCAAAAAAATCGCCCTGTTGCACAAACACTACATCTCTGCCCTGCATACGCTGTAAGGCCGAATGAGGTACGGCAACTGGAACTGTTTTTTTGCTAATGATAATCGTTGCATTGACATACATTCCCGGAAGCCAAAGACGTTCTGTGTTGGATAATACCGCCCTGGCCAATATGGTTTGACTGTCTTCAATCCCTAAAGGGGAAATATAACTGATGGTACTTTGTGATTGTGGTTTCCCTTCATCCCCGGTTACAACAACCTTCATTCCTTGCCTCACCAAAGGAGCATCTTTGCGATAGAGCGTTAAATCTGCCCAAACATGAGCCAAATCTGCAATATCGTAAATGGGTTTATCTCCCTTGGCCAACTCACCAGTAGTGGCATATTTTTGCACGACGGTACCCGATATAGGGGCGGGAATGGAGTAATTTTGTAAACTTTCATTACTTTCAATAATGACTAATAATTCACCTTTAGCGACTTCATCACCCAGATTTTTAGTGAGCGATTTAATAATACCTGAATAGCGAGGGTATACAGGCGCCATGGTATCCCTGTTCAGCACAATTTTACCCACGACCTTCAATTGTTTTTCAATGGTTGCGCCTGTTGCTTGAACACTGTTAATATTAGCGGCTTTAAGCAGTGCCGGCACAATTTTAACTCGTCCCTCATAACTCTCATAATTCCAATGATACTTTTTGTCCTGACAGGTTAAAACAACCTGCACATCAAAAGAATGTGGCTCTTTAACGATTTGTTCGCTTTCTAAAAAATCGTCTATAGGTTCAAAGGTAAACACGTCAATCGCTTTATTAAATCGGGTCAATTGTATGTTTAATTGACATTGTTGCGGGGGGACAGGAACGCCATCCCGAACAATATAGGCACGAAAATGAGGCGGCATTCCTTGCTCAAAAATGGATAACTCTAAAACAACATTATCCTTTACCAATAAACGGCCGCCATGCTTGCCCTTGCCCGCCTCCACACCGCCTGCCCATGCAGAACCCAGCATCATCAGCAGAAGAATCCCTTTAATCCAATAAATCGGCCTTGATAATCTGTTCAATTATTTTTCCTTAATACACGTTAATCCCTAAAAGTCCAGCTACAGTCAATAACGCCTTATGATATTCTGCATGTGCCTGCTGATAATGACGCTCTTCATCAAACAATGTACTCAACGCCGTGCTTAATTCAATGTAAGTATAGCGCCCCATTTGGTATCCATCTCTGGCAACCTGCAGTGATTGACGAGCCAAGGGCAACAACGACTCCGTAACCAGATTAGTCTCAAAAAGACCCTGTTCTGCCTGTAAATAAGCAGCGTAAAGATTTTGCCTTACCTCAAGTTGCGCCCCCTTCAGCTCGTGCAATGCTTGAGTATATTGGGCTTGTGCAGCATAAATAGTGCCCTGATTCCGATTATAAACAGGTACTTGTGAATAGGCTGAGACAACTGCCGCATTACTGCCATCATCTGAAAAATGACGTCCCCCCAACTGGATGTTCAAATCGGGCCACACGTCTTTTTTGGCTGACACAATTGCAGCACGTTTCGCCTGCACGACACGATGTTTTTCGATTAATAATGGGCTGTTGGCGATTTTTTTAAGAAGTTTTGGCCAAGTCCATCGTGTGTGTTTCAATCCCTCATCCGTAAGCTGATTATCTACTCGTAATTTGCCCCCTAAAAAGCGGGCTAATCTGGCCCGCAACATCAACGCATCACGTTCTGCCTTCATTTTTTGAATTCGTGCTTCACCCAGGCGCACCTGCGCCAGGCGCAAATCAAGCACACCGCCCGCACCGGCATCGACACGCCGCTGAATGGCAGAAACAATATCCACATTAACCTTCACCAGTTTTTTAGTCACTCTATGCCATTGGTCAGCATACAAAGCATCAATATAAGCCGTGCCCACCGCATTAAACAGCTGGAATTTATTCAGTTTAATTCGTGCCAAAGAAGTCTGATAATCGGCATAGGTCATTTTTTGTAAATACTGTAATCGGTGTCCCAATGGAATGGGCTGAGTAAGGGCTATGGTAGTTTCGGCGGACTCATAACCGGAATATTGCCCTGACCCGCCTATATTTTCCGCTGTAAACGCCAATTGTGGATTGGGGTACAGTTTACTTTGCATAAACATCCCTTTCATTGCATTCGCTTTATCCAGCTCGGCTTGTAATTCAGGATTATTTTGATAGGCTAAAGCAAGAGCACGTTGAAAAGTGAGAGCAGTATTTGCACCAATACTCTGAGACACAAGACTCAATACACTCAGTGTGATATAAAAAAAAATACGCATTCCCTGTCCTTCGCCATGAATCCATCACTCGATGCAATCAACCATGCATTCGTCTGTATATCATTTCATACTATCATGTACTTGCCCATATCAGAAAACGATAAACTAAAGAATAAACAGTAACTCTAACTATATCCCTTGGGAAGGTTAGGAAAAATCAAATAATGATTAAATTACACGCCAAACTATGGTATTGTGCCGGCCTCAAATCAAGTTCATCTAAAATAACGGAAATAAAATGTTGAACGTCTCATTGATTAAAAACCTATGGCAATCAAAACATCATCGGAACATAACATTGCTTGCCCTCGTTATTACCAGTCTTTTATTTTTTATAGGAAAATGGCTTTTTAACGCCAATAAGCTCCCACAACTGCCGCCTAATAAAGTGGTTGAAGTAGAAACGGTAACAACACAAACGCTAAACCAGACCATTCGTCTTTTAGGAACCGTTCATCCCAAACACACAACCACCTTGTTTGCCAAAGGAAGTGGAATGCTCGATGAAGTCGTGCCCACCGGTCAGAGAATAAAAAAAGGGGCGTTAATCGCCAAAATAGACAACCCCGATCTGGAAAAAAATCTACATCTTTCTGTCAGTGCGGCAACCTTGGCCAAAACACAATTGGAACGATACGCTCCTCTCATCCCAAAAGGCATTGTCAGCCCCAGAGAAGTTGAAGAAAAAAAACAAGCCTGGCTAAATGCGCAAAAAGAGTTATCCAGGGCAAAAATCGAAAGGGATAATCTGCGGTTCTATGCTCCTTTTGATGGCGTCATTGGCGCCTATAAAAAACGAGAAGGCGCTGAGGTCACCACTGGAGAAGCAGTGGTATCCATTTACGATCCAGGCTCTTTGGTTGTAGATTTTGATATTCCTTGCACTAATCTCAGCGATATTAACGAAGGGCAGACAGTCCGCATTCTTGGCAAAAAATATCCTTTATCCCACATCCAGAAAATGATTGATGAAACAACTCATATGTGCCCTGCCGACGTAGATATTCGTTGTGATAAATGCCTCTTGGGTGCAACCGTTGAGGTTGAATTGATCATCGCACAAAAACACAATACCTTAGTCGTCCCCAAAAACGCTTTGTTTCTAAGAAACAGCCAACCTTTTGTTTACATCGTAAAAAATAATAAAGTTGTTCTTGTGCCCATAAAAACCGGTCTGGAACAAGAAAATAGCATTGAAGTAACCGAAGGATTAGAAAAAGGTCAGCAGTTGGTTATTAAAGGACAAGACCGTCTTTATCCTGATATGACTGTAGACATCTACACGCCACCCACTAAAAACCAGCTGGGCTGATCATCTATGAAACTAACCGACTATTTCATCAAACATCCCGTCTCGGCCATCATCCTAAATAGCTTGATTGTTGTTTTGGGTATTCTGTGTTTGTATACTTTATCCGTGCGCGAATACCCTGATATTAGCGTTCCAACCATTAACGTTTATGCGTCATATCCTAATGCTAGCCCCGATTTAATAGAAACTTCGGTAACCAATATCCTTGAAGACAAACTGGCTGGCATTGAGGGCCTGGACGCCATCACATCACAATCTTCAGCGGGCAACGCCCAGATTACGTTGCTGTTTCGTGCAGGAACGGCAATGGATAAAGCCTTGAGCGCCACCCAAGATGTCGTCAATCAGGTCAAATCATTTTTACCCGTAGAAGTAAAATCTCCATATGTAGAACGCAAAATAAAATCCTCAGGACTTCCTTTTATAGGCGTAGCTCTGGAATCTTCTTTTCGTGATTTTGGGGAGTTGACCCATTATGCCAATCTTAATCTGAAAAATGCCTTTCGTAGCGTGCCAGGAGTAGCATCGGTAGATGTTTATGGTCAACCCTACACCTACACCATAAGCCTTGAACCCGATAAGCTTTTCTCCTTTGGTGTTAATGCCGACGAAGTCGTTAATGCCTTGGCCAAAAGCCGCATTTCACTGCCTGCAGGAAATTATCAAAATAAAATACCCAGCACCCTAGAGTCAGAGCTCAAAAGCAAAGAAGACTATGAAAATCTGCTCATCAAAACAACAAATCATCATCCCGTTTTTTTAAAATCTATTGCTCGGGTTGCACTGGAAACGGATAAAACGCAGACACGTGTTAGAGTGAATGGACATGCTGGTTTGATATTGGCCATTGACAGAGCAAATGATGCAAACCCGGTTGAAGTTTCCAAACACGTTCGTTTATCCCTTGCTGCATTACAGAAGACATTACCTGATGACATCAAAGCACAAGTGATTATTGATCAATCCGATTTCATTAATGCATCAATAAAAAACATCCATTCGTCCATCACAGAAGCCGTTTTTTTGGTTTTAGTCATAGTTTTTTTATTTTTAAGAAACATCAGGGCAACGATTATTCCTTTAGTAACTATCCCTATTTCACTCCTTGGTTCTTTATTATTCCTCAAATTATTTGGCTTTTCTTTAAATTTAATGACCCTGCTGGCCATGGTACTGGCTATTGGATTAGTCGTGGATGATGCCATTATCGTACTGGAAAATATCTGGCGGCATATTGAGCAGGGATTATCGCCCGGTGCCGCTGCTTTAAAAGGCGCAAAAGAGATAGGATTTGCAATAGTTGCAATGACCTTTACTCTTGCAAGTGTGTATCTGCCTGTTGCGTTTATGGAAGGTATGTTAGGGCAACTCTTTATTGAATTTGCAGTTGCATTAGCAGGCAGCGTGTTCATTTCAGGAATCGTTGCGTTGACCCTCTCCCCTTTAATGTGCGCTCATTTTTTAAAGAGTGATTCCAGTAACTGGTTTCCGCAGGTAGATCATGCGCTGGAACGCCTGACACACTATTACGCCCAAAGCTTGAACTGTGTTTTCAAACATCAAAAACTGACTCTTTTATTTGCTTTATTATCCTTATTGACCAGTGTCATCATGTATCAGCTTATTGGTCATGAAACAGCACCTAAAGAAGATCGTGGCTTGATTGGTGTTTATACGCCTTTTGTTCCTGGTGAAAACATTGATCAACTGGATGAAAAAATAACTAAAATTGAACAAACCATCAATGAACTTCCCGAATCAGATAACAAACTGACTTTTATGGGAAGCTGGGGAGCTACGGTTATTCTTCCTTTAAAACCTCATGCGCAAAGAAAACGCTCCGATGCTCAAATTGTAGAGGCACTTAAGCCTTCTTTTAATCGTTTCCCCTCCACAGATCCACACGTATGGAGCTGGGATACGGGGTTGCCCGGTATTGATAATGCAGGAAAAGGCACACAATTGAGCTTGGTCATTTCCAGTACAGACAGCTACAAAGAACTTTTTGAACACATGGAAAAGCTTAAAGCAACTTTAGACGCTAGCCAACTTTTTGAGAACACCAGTTATAATCTGCGTTTGGACACCTTAGGTTATTCTATTGAACTGAATCACAATCAAATCGCCAAGCTGGGGCTGACGCCGAGTCAGATTGCCAAAACAATTGAAATCTTTTTTAGTGGCGACAAATCACTCAATTTTGAGAAAAACGGGGTGCTCTATAATCTGACCATTCAAGGCAGTAGGTCTCCATGGACGCTTAAT
The DNA here is from genome assembly GCF_001467535.1 of Legionella worsleiensis. GTDB lineage: Bacteria > Pseudomonadota > Gammaproteobacteria > Legionellales > Legionellaceae > Legionella > Legionella worsleiensis. The sequence continues at coordinate 18,131 of NZ_LNZC01000001.1, read as the reverse complement.
GAACTTTATGTCACAAACCCTGAAGGTAAACGTATTTCTCTTGGGGCAATTACGCAAATGAACGCCAAAGCGCAACCCGCATCACTGGAACATTATCAACAAATGCGTTCAACAACCTTAAGGGTAGGATTAACTAAAAAAGATTCAATGGAAAAAAACATGCATCAGTTATGGGACATAGTAAAAAATCAACTGCCACAACATTACAAACTCACCTGGACTGAGGCAGCTAAAGCCTTTTCTGAGTCCTCTCATGCCATGTTGTTTTTGTTATGTTTATCCTTGGCATTTATTTACGCCATATTAGCAACGCAATTTCAAAATTTTACCGATCCTTTGATTATCTTGGTTACCGTGCCTTTGGCCTGTTCAGGCGCATTGCTTTGCACCTATTTATCTGGTCAATCATTAAATATCTATACCCAGGTAGGCTTGATTACCCTTATCGGCTTAATCAGCAAACACGGAATTTTAATGGTGGAATTTGCCAATACCCTACAACAAGAGGGACTGTCATTTGCGAAGGCCATTCAAACAGCAGCGGTATTACGATTAAGACCTATTTTAATGACCACAGGAGCCATGGTTTTTGGAGCAATACCTCTGGTATTGTCCCACGATGCCGGAGCTGAATCACGTCATGCTATAGGTACTGTGTTGATCGGTGGTTTGTGTCTTGGCACCATTTTTACTCTCTTTGTATTACCTGCAATCTACAATCAGATTAAAAGTATTGCTGGCAAATCCCTCCAAGAGGCTTAGCGCATTAATGCTAATCTTTGCTCCAGGAGAGTCACATTGATGATGTTATTGCATTAGGGGATTATGGTTTAATGATAAAATAATTGGTATCAAATTCATAACAAGTCCAGTAGAGCAGTGACCCTTTAACCTCAACAGCAATAATTTTATTATCTAAAGCGCTCAATTCTGGTTGTGGTTTAAGATAACACACATGTTTTTGATTATCTAAAGTAACAAAATTAGCGCCATTACCGGTCTCAAAATAATTCGGAACAAGATAAGTAGATCGGGGGTTTTCCAAGTGTATGGGATAACCTGTAACCTCTATTTTATGGGCATGAACAGGGGAAAGAGCAAAAGCAGAAAGACTACCCAGGAATAAAATTAAACTGAACACAATCTGTAAGATGACGCCCATTACCCTATCTCCATCAATCTTTAAATGTACCGTAGGTACAAGTAAACAGCACGTAGTCAGAGGGCTTCTCGCCTATGCAATTTAAAATGACATCATAAGGTTCACTGGAGTTTCCCGAACGAATGTATTGGGTATTTACTCGAATCCCTCCTTTTCTTACACAAATATCATACAGTTCAGAAAAGATCTGAGATAACACTTTAGGTTCATGAGCATTTTCGTAACTTTGATTACACTCAGGCACTGGAGAGGATGGATGTGACAAGAGTATTGCGTAAGTTGGGGAAACAAATACTAAAAACAGTGACACAATGCCACAAAAAAAGAATCGCATCACCAACCTCCATGCTATAAATCCACCAATATGACTTAATATTAGACTTAAAATAACACTTTAGCAAAGTAACAAAGCCGCAACTAATTCTGTTGTTTATTTTATGTGCTAAATTTAAAGTATACTTCGCAAGGAAAATTTGATCATGGCAAAACACTGTATTGGGATACTTGTGCTGTTAAGTTTTATAACGACCCAGGCTGCTGTTGCTTCGCAACTGGAAGATCAGGAGCTTTGCGTGCAACAAACAATGCAAGCCTGTATGAACCAGTGCGAAAAATCCAATGATATTGCCTGCTCGGATGCCTGTCAGCAAAATGCTGACAATCAATGCATCGAGGCAGGAGAATAAGCGTTAAAGTCGATTTAACACCACTTTCTGCAATTCGTAACCTAAATCAATTCAGCAGGTGATAACGCAGAAACGGAACTGCTTGGTCTTGGCGTGTCAAAACATAATTTTTTCAATTCTCCAGCAATATTGCCCCAGGAAAATTTATCATAAGAAGCAGTACCTGCAGGCTTATGTTTCAGGAGACGATTCAGTTCATCCAGTAAATAACAGGAAAAAGAGTGATTGTTGTAACGGGTTTTTTCATCCAAAAAAAAATGAGACAAATAAACAAAAATTAGTTCATAAGAATCAAGTGGTTTTATTTGTTCAATCAAATTTTTAGCTTTTTCTACTCCTTCTGAATCATGCCGCCAGCCAGTAAACCAACCTGATTTATGGCGAGGATATTCCCCATTGGTAATGTGGGCATCATAATGTTGTATTGCTTTTTCCAAAGTTTTTTTAATGAGATCTATACCACTTTGACTGAAATCTAAATACTCGTCACTGGTCTCAATTTTGGATTGATTCATAAAAAATTGGCTTCCAGAACGGCTTGGAGGTCGGTGAGGGGGAACAGGTCTTGACAGGGTTGCATGGCTCAAACGAACCACCGCATGCGCTCCTTTACCAATACATTCCTTTTCCACAGTAGCGTGATTATCCATAGCATCATCGTAGCTCATAATAACTCCTTGTAAGTATTCCTATTACACAGAATAATAACATTGTATTTATTGGTAAAGCCCTGACATTTATTTGACCAACTACAGTTCTTGATTTTCGGTTCAATTCTCGTCATAGTGCCAGTGGCCTGGACAGAATCAATAAGACCATGGCTACCAATAACTCAAAATACCGCTTTTTTTTAGATTAAGGAATACCTATTCTATGGACAACATCATCCGATTTTTATGCAGCGTATTATTTAGCGCACCATCCGTTTTATTTGCAGCAGACAGGCTTGTTTTTGCAATAGACATCATTCGCCACGGTGACAGAACACCAATTTACTCACTACCTGCCGTTACTTATTCCTGGCCAGAAGGCCCAGGCCAACTCACCGCAGAAGGAATGAAACAGGAATACAATCTTGGGGAAGCATTGAGAAAAAAATATATTGAACAAACACACTTGTTACCAGAACATTATGAGTACGGAACCTTGTTCGTTCGTTCTACCGATTATGAGCGCACCCTGATGAGCGCCCAATCGTTCCTGCTAGGTCTGTACCCTCAAGGAACAGGACCCAGAACATCAGGGTCTACATCTCCTGCATTACCTCATGCATTCCAACCCCTGCCCATTTTCAGTGCGCCATCCCAATATGATGAAATGATTCTGCCGCATTTAAGTAAAGAGGAATACGAAACTTTAATGCAAAACCATGTCTATTCAACTCAGGAGTGGCAGGAAAAGAACAATGCGCTAAAAAATAAATACCCACTCTGGAGCCAACTAACTGGTGTCACCATTCATGCTCTGGAAGATTTACAACCGCTTGGAGATACCTTATACATCCATCAAATTCATCAAGCACCCATGCCTGCAGGATTAAGTGCAACAGACATTCAAACGATTATTGCAACCAGTAACTGGGTATTTACGGCTCAATTAAAGCCCAAAGAGATAGCTAATGCGTACAGCACTAAAATGATGACCAACATAGCCAACTTTCTTGAAAAAGGCAGTAAACAAAATACCCGATTGAAATACGTCTTGTTGTCTGCCCATGACACTACTGTTGCTGGAGCATTAAGCTTTTTGGGCGCCCCTTTGAACACTCCACCACCTTACGCAGCCAATCTCAATTTTTCACTTTATGAAAAAGGCACCAACTATTACACAGTAAAGGTCACTTACAATAATGAACCGGTGTTTATTCCAGGATGTGACAGCATGGAATGTGAGTTAAACCAATTTGTGTCACTGATTAAAATCTAACCTAATCAATAACAATTTGGCTTGGCAACCCATAAACAAACAGCGCAGTTTGCTTATGGGTAATCAAATAATCGTCAGTATTAATTAAAACCCTTGACCAACACAACTGGCGCAATAACTATCAATAAATAAAGCAACCTGTTTAAGATGTTTCATGGGCATTACATTCTGTTCACCAGGTAAGACCTGGGCAACATATGTCATGGTTTGAGTTTTTGCGTTATAAGCAGGTTCAGAGAGCTGCACTATAAAATTGACCTGATTTTTTTTCAATAAATGCACATTCAGCGCACTTAATGCAGCATTGGGCGCCATTTTTTTAAAGCCATCAGGGGTATTATTTGCCAGCCACTGCGTGACGAATTTTGCGGTAGGATAGACTCCTGTTATTCGATTAGGGCGATCAGAAAAATAATGAACGTATTCACCTGTATGCTTCAATTTTAACTGATAAAAACCTTCTTTACCTTTAATTGGCGTTAAAGAACCGGATTGACCTACCTGAACAAACATATAATTGAGTTTAGTCTTATGAGCCTGTGTCATAGGGGACTTGGCTTGAGCCAAGGAAGATAAAAGCACGGTAAACAGAGCAAAAAAGGCAATTGCGACTTTATTCATTGGAATTCTCCTGTGACTTATTGTGTATAAAATCTGTTTCGATAAATGACCTCTTCAAGTGGAGCCATAGAAGCAGTTGCCCTAAAGATTGGGCTGGATGCGTCAATCAGTCGTGCATAACTTATGCTAGCACACTTTTCATCATCTTTAAGCGCACTACCCGCTTGCTCATAGTTATAGCTAGACTCTTCTTCGCCGAATTGAGAGGATACATCATCTGATGAACTTTCGTTTTGTTCGCAAGAACTCTCTCTGGTTGAACCATCAGAATCACTGGCACTGCTTAAACTAAACTCGATATCGGACAACGATGAGTAGGGTTCAGAATCGCTGGAGTCACTGACAAAAGTGGTGGTTCCATAGCAGATGTCGCTCTGTACATTGAGCGCACGCTCTTCATCGATTGACGATGGTGAATCAGGTAAAATAACAGAGAATTTGGCGATCAAATCTGGACTGGCTACCCACAGATAGTGAAATAAATTAATCGCAGTAACCAGTACAGGAATAATAGCAGCCCACAAAACGGTTTGCTCCTGAATGACATCGCCATAGACTTTTTCAGCATCTGGAGATAAATAAAAGGTTCCAACAAAAGCCAGACAAAGAGTAAACAACTGAGCTGCGGTTAATGTGCGATTCATGATAATCGCATCATAACGCTCTTCTGGATTGGGTCTACCCAGCACATAACCGCCAATCACACCAGCGGCCAAAGTAATGCCCCAGCGCAGGTAGTATTCTAAATTTGCCTGAGTATTTACCTGCGCAATATCCATAAACGCCATGGTGACGCCATGAATGCTTGCCGCTGACTTCATCACAGCCGCAGCGGTTAACATCGAAGGATGGGTTACTATTCGGTTAATGATTGATTGTTCACGTTCAGGATCTGCTGCATTTGTTTTCAGATAATCCGTCTGTAAGGATTGAATAACCCCCAATACGCCACAAAAAGTAACAATAATACCCGCAGCCCAATTGGGAATTTGTACATCAGAACTGCGGGGTTCCGCTTCAATTAACTGCACAAATCGTGTCACTATTTCCATGGTCATGGGAAGGCTAAATGCTGTAGCACCCAAACCATCCATCAAAGACAAAGCAACTCTGTTTGCTTCTTTAACTTCTTTTACTTCTACTGCGTTTAAAGCACCGAGAGTGACATACGTAGCTGCTATTGCCGGGATTTGATACTCTGCCAAAATGCGCCGCATTTGTGGCACCAGATTTGGATAACCTTCCAGTACAGTAGTTAACAGTCCATACATGGCATTAGCCGCAAGAAATCCTGAACCAAAAGGCTTCAGATACCGCTGCGCACCCTGAACGCCTAGTTGTTGCATTGCCGACAACACAGAAGAGTATTCTGGCTCAGCATAGTGGTCAGCAAGCTCAATATCCTGAGAAAAATCCGGTGCGGTTTCAGAACTGCTGCTGCTTGGGTTGTCTGGCATGATGATATACTCCTTGGTAGTCGGATTAGTCATCATATAATTGAATGGATTAACTGATCATTAATTGTTCATTTAAAATGTGAATACAGATTATTAAAATTTTGTATAAGACTTATTTCAAGAAGGAGCTCCTGACGAAGCTCCCGGTCCAAGAATCCATCACAATGCGGCTTTTGCAACTTCCGGAGCATCTTCGACAACGCTGCTTACAACGCTATCCATCACAGAATTTTTTAAACCCTTTTGTCTGGATGGTGAAGCAAAGAATGGCTTTGATGATCCAACAAAATTCACCTGATGAGATAAATCAGGCTCACTCACTTGAGCTAAAGTTTGCGCCCCGCCTTCATCTCCATCTCGTGTATCAGCCTTGTCAAGATAATGATGATGGTGATTCTCGTGGTGAGAAGATTCAAAAGCATGGGAGAATTTATGGCCGGCTTTATAACCACAATACACCGTACCAGCAGCACATCCTGCGGTACCCACACCAGTGACAAAAGCAAGAGGAATACCCACAACGGACATGGCCAAACCCACTGTTGCAGTTGCAAGAACTACCGTACCTACTGCGGCAACTCCTGATAAAACAGCATAACCTGTTCCCTGGGCAAATTTAAGACTGCGGTTTTTCTTATGAGACATAATATCCTTCCTTAGATTTTTTATGAATTGAAAAAGCGGCCTTCATGTTCAAGTTGACATAGAAACAGTAACCCGTCAACGCAAAACTGTAGATTTGTATGCAAAGAGCAAAAACACTGAGCTTTAATCCTGAAATCAAGGTGAGTTACAAGAAAACAATTGATTGATAAGAGCGCAAGTATTATAATATATAAACACCAATATATTGTAGAGCATCTATGCAAATCCGTATCCTGCCTGTTGAAGGAAAAGAACTGATAATTGACGTAGAAAACGCCAATACCACCTGCAGCGAATTAAAACAGTTAATTGAAGCGCAACACCGCATAGACCGAGCGACTATTGGAATTATTTTTTGTGGCCTGGAGTGGCAAGACCAATTAACGTTTAAAGAACACATGCGCCTTGCAGCCCAAAATGGCAACGCCAGAGATGCAAACATCCAGCTAGGCTCAGAAACCGTGCTTCATCTTTGTAAAAAGCGAGTAATCAAAGATAATACTGAGTTTAATAGCTTTGATCCTGTCTTAATGATGGTATTAAGAACCAAACTGGATTGCCTTGTATCAGATCTTGCTCAAGCGAATCGACCGAAACTCGAAGCAAATGATAACGTAGCACTCTACTTGATTCATAAACTCAATACTGCCTACAAAACACTGAATTGCTCTAAATCTTCATGGCAAGAATCAAAGAAAATCTTTTATGAATCATGCTCAGAAGCGATTAATGAAGCAAAATTGGGGCTGTTAAACAATTTAGACTGGCAAGATAAATTGGCAAATTTTTTAAAAACTATAGCCAATATCCTTTTTTCCATTATACCTGTTTATGGCTCTAATTCGTTTTTTACTCTGAAAAAGCCCCAAACAGTTCAGGTTGTGGAAGATGCGGAACACGATATAACCCGTACTATTTATCCAACACAGAACTAAATCAGCAGGGATGTATTCATGCTCCCCTGGCTTCCCCGGGGGGCAATATCACTCCCCGTCTTAATAAACGATACAACATTATTTTTGTCATAACTGGCTCAAAGGGACTTATGGAGTAATTTTAAATTTTATCTTGCCTATGACTTAACATCTGAATCACTTCGTCATCAGACACTTGCGAAAAATGGTCATACCATTGTCCAACTGCATTAAAATGAGCAGGTTTTAAAGGACATACTATGTGATCAACGATTGCTTCCATGTTCTTGCATATCGCCGGTTCCGCAACCGGTACGGCAATAACCAGATGCTTGGGGGTTTGCTTACGAATTGCCAAAACAGCCGCACGCATGGTAAATCCAGTGGCTATTCCATCATCAACCAAAATGACGGTTTTTCCATTGAGTTGAAGAGGTAGACGATTTCTGCGATATAAAAACTCCCTGCGTTCTAACTCCTTTTTTTCTCGCTCAATAACGGTTTGAATTAAAGATGCATCCAAATCCAACTGTGCTATTAAGGATTCATTAAAAAGAATGATGCCTCCCGACGCTATTGCGCCCATAGCCAGCTCTTCCTGGCCCGGAACACCTAATTTTCTCACAACAAATACCTCGAGCGGTAAACCAAGAGAGTCTGCTAACTCAATAGCGACAGGAACACCCCCTCGAGGCAACGCCAAAATAATCACATTTGGTTGATGGGCATAAGATTGAAGGTAAGGAACCAAAACTTTTCCTGCGTCTCTTCTATCAGCATACGTATCCATATTGTCACTCCAGATTCCCTATTGATGCTCCAGTAATCAGAATCGGTTGATGCAACACATTAAGCGAGGCAGTTACTCATGGTTTTGCTACTGAGCACCCATTGAGTATAGATCACGTCACTATCTTTGATGAAAAAGCCGCAAAGATAAATTCTGTTTTGTTCTGTTGATAATAAATTACTTGTCTTGTACATTAATCGTCATTGAGCCAGCACTTTTCTGCTCGCTTATGGATTTAATAACTCTCAAAAAAAGGATGTTCCATGAAAAAACTCATTACCTTGACCCTGATGTGTTCTGCATTAAATACTTATGCAAATCAATTGGATTCTTATGAAAAAATCAACAACGCCATTACAAAGGGACGATTAGTTCGTATTGTTGTCGATTATGCCAAATGTACAGGGACTAATAAAAACTACAAAATGGCTCACTACAATTCAGCCTATACGCCTAATGAAATCGCTGTAAATAATGATGCGGGATATATTGCTGCCTCCATGCTGCATTTTACGCTGAATCACCCTCAATTTCCTGGTCAGGCAGTGTATGAATTTAACCGATATACTATTGCAAGTAATGGCACTGTTGCGGTGAGTTTCACCCCCTTAAATGCAACCAATTACACTCCCTTATCAGACAAAATTACCTTTGAATGCAAAATTAACGAATCAGCACATTTCTTTGCAAAGAATAGATAAATCCCTAAGCTTCATGAGCATTATGAGGTTGCAGGATTGGTATCATGGTTGTATGTACTCAACTCACTCCCTTCTCCCTTGGGGGAGAAGAGAGTATTTTATAGGAAAACTGATTGATGGTGAGAAAGCGGAGTAATGATCAAAAAAAATCAATTTGCACTTAACTCACTCCCTTCTCCCTCTGGGGAGAAGGGTTGGGGATGAGGGGAGGCTTGCGGTACGGTCTCAAGTTCATTCAGCACACTATCCATCACGCCTTGAATATTTTTAAATACATCATGGTTCCATATGCGCACCACTCTGTAGCCACGGCGTTCCAAATATTGAGAACGCCGTAAATCATAATCAACTGCATCCATATGTTGACTGCCATCAATTTCAACGATCAGTTTTTTTTCACGACACACAAAATCAACAATATAATTGCCAATAACGTGCTGTCGAATAAATTTATACCCACTTAATCGCCTGTTACGCAAATAATACCACATGCGGTTTTCCGCATCCGTCATAGTTTGCCTTAATGCTTTTGCTCGATTGTTCATGCTCTGTCTAAAAATTTTGATGCAATAAAATAGTGGATACAATTTAAATAGCGCTACAGATAGATCACTTAAAACTCAAATGAACAGGTTACATCCTGTGTTCAATTCTTCTGTATCCATTCGATTAACTAATAAAAACACGCAGATAATCTTATTGTTTATCCTTTGTCAATCTCGTGATTCACGTGCGTACCACACCCTCATCCCCAACCCTTCTCCCTCAAGGGAGAAGGGAGTATTTTACAGGAAAACTGATGGATAGTGATAAAGCAAGGTAATGATCATAAAAAAATTTGTACTCAAATTCTCCCTGCTCCCCTAGGGGATGAGGGGGAGACTTCCAGAACAATCTCAAGTTCATTTAGCACACTATCCATCACGCCCTAATGAATGGTGAGAAAACAGAGTAATAATCAAAAAAAATCAATTTGCACGAAAATCACTCCCTTCTCCCCTAGGGGAGAAGGGGATAAATCAAGGCAAAACTGATTAACCTCAAATCATTCTTAATGAGATCGATTATTTAATTCTCCCTCTTCTCCTACGCTGTGAGCAGAGAGAAGAAGAAAAACAATACGCTTAATTAAGCACCTGAGATGTTAAGTAAAAAACTACGGATGTCCATAAATAGAAGTATAATAATCCTCAGGGGTCACAAATTCATGACCCTTTATTTTTTTTTGTTCAAAAGCTGACTTTATTGATTCCGTTACTAATATATTGCCTTTCCATTCTTCATCTCGAGCAATATGGTGCTCATCCATACAACCCATTTTATAAGTTCCATACGAAATAGAGCTAATAGCAGTACCATCTGTTTTATATACGGATTTATCATGATCCAACCCAACTACAGTTGTTGTGATATTTAAAAGTTTGTAGTTGGTTAATATACCGTCTTTACAGTGAACCTCAGCATCAATCAACTGAATATCCTTGGGGCATAACTCTTTAAGAATGTCTACAATTCGTTCATTCACCAAAGGAGATGCTGAATTATTCGGAATGCAATCAAAGCCTTCAAGTTTAACCACAGACATATCATGATGAAAAATAGCCTTTTGCGCCAGTTGATCCTGAGCAATGAAGGTACCTCTGCGAAATAAAAATCTATCTGGAGACAGTGCTCTATCGTATTCAGCAATCAGTTTGTTTGGACAATTTCTTGGTTTTTCCCATAAATAAATCATCTGAATTTCCTGTCTTTATCTTTAATTAAAAGGATGATGGTTTCATTTTAGCATATAAATCCATCCTCCCTCCCCGAAGCTCTTGCCTCATCTCCGAGATTAATTCTCTTAGCGAAGTACGGTATTGGCTTTGACTCCAGTTATTACTTTTTCCTTTTTCAACAACAACATCCATCCGTTTACCAATATCATCCATCGCAAACTGGGTATGTCGGCCTGAATGAACTGAACGAGTTGGGTGAAATGACCGCTTTCCATCAGGTAAATAAATTCGATTAACCTGTGAATTAATATCTCGTTTGTTATTAAATCCAGCTAAACTTAATAATTCATGATCCTTAGTAGCATGGTTTGTTGGGCTTATAATGTGATGGCTTTGAAACCCCTGGGTAATGATGTGCCTAAAGCTTTGGCCACTGATCATGGAACCACTTAATGCCGTGATACCGGATGTGACTCTGGTTTGTGGCAACAAGCTGACTCCACCGTACACAAAAAAGGAATAGCGATTGCTTCTTTTATCCACATCGTGCCGGACACTTGCAGGTACCCAATAACATTGCTCATCAAGGTCATCATCAGAGCTCTCTTCTTCTCCAAGATGAATTTCCTCAAACCCGGATTTTAATCGTTCTTTAATCAACATGATTTCGTTCAACTGACGACGTGCCTCAAATAGGCCAATTTCTGCAGCCGCATCTCGACCGTAATCATCGAGGGCTTTGGCAACAAGCGTTGCGCTGCAATGAGCGAATCGTGGCTTAATCACAGCCAATACCTTTGAACGTTCAGTTGCAACTAAAAGATCTCTAAGAGGTTGAGGAGTGCCTCGCATGAATAAATGAATCACATGCTCCAGTTGCGACGAACTAACTCCTGACAAACTTGCAGAAAAAAGAGTCTTTAGTTCTTGTTTTATTGACGATTGCTTTCTTTGCGACATAGTCCTGGCAAGATCATTGCGTTGACGCTCGACTTCAGCATGGATAAGCGATGAAGGGGCTCCTGGATTATCTTTAGCCAGTTGTTGCGAGTACTGTCTGCACAGTTCATTCACTTCTTTAGAATAAGGACTTATTTCCAGACTGCCAATTTGTCGGGTAATATTCGTTAGCTGTTCCGACCATTTTTTATTTAATACCGAGGTAGCTAATTCAGTTACTAAAGCATCAAATTGATTAATAATGTTTTGACGCATTTGTTCAAAGGCATTTTTATAATATAAATTGATTAAAGGGTCTACCGATGGTTCAGTAGCAGCGGATGACGAGGCGTCACGATTTAATAATCCTCGTATGGCACTTAACTCCATAGTATTCTTATTATGCATCCCACTTAAAAAATTCACTAATGAGGTTATTTTACAAAGCTCCCTCAAACGCCCAAACTCAGGGAAATACTGAGCAAACTCATCATAATGCACGGTAAATTCATGAGCAAAAACGAACTCTGGCGAATAGCGAGTGGAAATACCCGTCTGACGGGATAATTCATTCGTTAACTGATACAAAAGGTGCATGTTTTGTGTTTTGGGAACAATCTGACCAGCGCTGTTTTTGGGCTGACGATACAAACGAATCAGTTTTTCATTGCATCCCGCAATAAGATGACCATGAACAATCTCGTTATATTCCCAGTACATTACTTTTGTTTCGGGGTAAATAAATATCATGGCATGGCCGCTTATCACTCTGCGCCCACTTAACAAATCGCTGTATTCTGACTGAGTCAGGACATAAACAGGCCATCCCTCATCTTCATTACCCACATCTTTAAGTTCACCATGAATATCTCGTTCCATACGATGTTTTTTTAACACCATTTTTAGAGAGCCTACTTCGATGCGGATGCTGTCTGCATCACTCTGTTCATCCGTCACGATTTGTTGTTCTTCGGCTTCTATCCAAAATCGGTGTAGCGCCCCGGAATGCTGTTTTTTGTGATAATCATAAATTATTTTTTTCAAATAATCGGGAAGATGCTCTATCATCTGATCCACTGAACGCTGCTCAAAGGGGTATTGCCCCTGGACTTCCTGATTTGTTGTTAAAAATTTTAATAAATAATCAGTCATTAACATGGTATTTAACAATTCGCTATTACCCAGTTTTCCAGGAGCAAAGCGCATCAAGTTAAATGGGTGATAGGGTTTATCCGAATCAATGGGATCAAGACTAAAAATACCGTGCGTAATTTTTTTCCGCAGCAATTGCTCCAGATCGAAAAAGGTAAACAGTTGCTCTGATGGAGGATAATCAGGCGACCATGGCGCCATGAAAAAAGAGAGTTCACCTGTTTTTTTATTCACTTCAACGCCATTGATCCTGCGATAAGTCATTAATTGCGGTGACTCGGGAAATGGCAAGGAGCGTGAAGGATTCAACCAACCCGATGCATCTCGATTTGCCATAATCCATTCGGAACTGACTCGCTGTTCTACATCAAAAAAAGTCCATCCTTTTGCAAATAATAATTCATCCATTAAATCCAGCCGGATTTTTTGTTCTAAATCAGGATCATGTTGTTCCTGATACCAGTTTTTCAAACAGGCTTCATAAGCATGATAAAGAATGGTGGAGTTGGCATGAGGTACGACAATAGTGTCTTCATGATTTTTATTGTACTCATAAACAGCCATTAACAGATTAAGATAACGGCGCATCAATGCACGTGTTTTATTCTTTTGCTCGAAAAAATCAAAGTTGGATTGCTGAATATCTAAAAACGGAAACACATCAGCAACCGTTAGGCAACTCTTTTTAAAAGCGAGCATTATTTCATTTGCCTTAGGAATCTCAAAACCAAATGCTGAAATGAATTTGATAATTTTGGTGTTTGCATACAGTTCAGTGAACGGGGTGGCGTGGTGCGCTAAACTCATGGCTTGAGTATAAATTTTTAGTGCGGTTGTTTCATCAGCCATTTGGATGATGGGATTAGGCTCTTGCAAGCCGGCTCGCTGAAAACTCAGACCAATTTGTAATAACGTATTGATTAATAGTTCTTCGCTGCTGGTCTCCATAAGAAAAGGAAGCCAATCGAGTAAACGAAAGGCTTTTTCTCGAAGTTGTTCTGCGCTGGACGCAAAGAATAATTCTCTTTTCATCTCTTTATCAAAGGAGTACAGCAATTTTAAATAGCGAATGACTTTGATGACATCGTGATTATTCTGGCTGGAATACAAATGAGCTTGCAATTGATGAATCTGATTTTGTATAGGTTCTATACCATCAAACAACGATAAATATTGAGGATTAAAAAGATCGTTACGATTATCCCAATCCAGATGAAGAGCATAGGCATATAAATTTCGGAACTGTTTGTTGTAAAACAGTGGCGCAATAAATTTTAAAGACTCATCATCACTATTTTTAGCATAATCAGTGATTTTAATAAGAGCATTGATCAGCAAATAATGAGCGCTTTCTGAACGTTCTGACATCACTAAAATCTCATAAACAGCCTCATAAAGAAGCGCTTCAGGAGATGATTTATTGGAGCGCAGCGAATTGCCAAAGCAATGGATTAAATGGCTCAAAGTCTCACCAAAGTAGTCTCCATTTAAAAAATTCCGCAGTATTTTAAGAGCATTACGTGCCGATAATTGCAATGCTTCCAAAGAAGGCAGGGATAGGCACTGCCAAAGTTGCTGTTTTCGGTTAATAAAAGAATAAATATCGTGATACCGTTCTTCTCTCTCGCCATAACGCAAAACATACAGTTCTGATTTAAAATGTTCACGATGTAAATAAGGCGTATTAAAAAACACTGGTGCACTTTTATATTGATTGACCAAGGCAAGGTGCTCTTGTCGGTAAGTAAATGAATACGGTTTCATCTTTCCAGGCATCAACAGTCCATCATCTCTGATCGAACTGCTTTGAGCACAATCAACGTCCTGCAGCACTTCGTAAGTCATGTCATAGTGCTGCCGTTTTATTGGGTCGCTTAATACGGCGTATGCTTCAGCAAGTTGCTTGAATTGCTGTTCATCTCCGCCTTTATCAGGATGTAAAGAAACAGCCTTTTGCCTGTAGGCTGTTTTTATTTCTCTGGTGGTCACATTACGGGATATACCCAGTATTTTGTAATAATCGCTCATCTCATTTAACTCCTTACAACCCTGTTGATAGGATAAGCGTTATTCCTTCTGCTTCTTCCGCTCGTTCCTGCCAATAAACTGCTTTTTCGTTATTGGATACATTTTTAAATAACTGGCTCAATAATTTTTGTTCCCGGGAGTCAAGCTCCCCTCCTAAACGCTCTAAAGGTGGAAAAGCATCTCTATCCCCTGATGATGCGAGTTGAAAATAGAATTTAAATGATTTTCTATCGTTCCTGGGAACGTCAACATGATCGACCTGATACGCTTGCGCCAACCACCGCTTGGCACTGTGATCACCCTTTGCACTGGCATGTTTATAGCAACGAACAACCCTTGGCCAGTTGGTTTTCATCTCGTGCAATTCACCAAAATACAGATTGGCTATGTCCATAAAGTGCTGCGCATTTAACCGAGTGGAACTTATGAGCGTCTCTAGTTGCACTGTAGCCTCCTGCGCCCCTTGAGCCTCAGCAAGAATAAAGTGTTTTGCAGCATGGACCAAATCAGCTGGCGCCCCAGAATGACCAAGCAGAAGCAGTCCCAGATGGTAATGAGCTAAAGCTTTGCTCTGTGAATCATTTGACTGTTGTCTTTGAATTATTTTTTCAAAACATTGATACGCCAGGTTTGGGTCAGGTTGAATATGCTCAGAGCCATTCACACACAGTAATGCCAGATTATTTAACTCCTCTGAACTTACTTTGTCCGTATCAATAAAGGAGTAAAAGAAATGGTTATAGAGTTCATTATTCTGTTGGCTCGCTAATAAATAATAAAATCCGGCTTTTTGCATGTGATGTTCAATGACCGTATTATCCTCATATAAACGACCAACTCTATGGGCGTATAATGGGCTGCCAAGGGTCAGTTCTCTTAATTTATCAATGGCAATACCCACATTTTTTTCAGCAAGGCGAATAAAACACGCCAAAGCCTGATTCAAATCTTCATATTCATCAAGGTATAACTGGGCGATGCTGTAATGAAAAAGATCATCATCCAATTCGTTTGCCAGTCTTTGTAAGTTGAAAAATGCCTTTTCATGTTTCTTTTTTGCAGCAATCCTGTAGTAGTTAAATGATTTACTCGCATCTTTTTCCAAAGACCCGGACACCATAAATGGGTCGTACAATTCCCCCAATCTAAAAGCGGCATCTGCATTATAAGTGAGCAGTGCTTTTTCATAAAAAGACAAGGCAGAGCGCATATCCTGTTTGCGTTCAAAGTGTTGTGCCAGTGTCAGGTAGTGTTGTTCGTCAAACGACGTGTTATTTAAATAGGCGATTGCCTGGACGTGGTGTTGTTCGGCAGCAGCAAGACAATACTCTATTGCTTCCGAAAATTGTCTTAGCGGATGATGATAGGCAACACCCAGCAAATATTGCGCATGACTCACCCCTTTTGTTGCACAATACTCCACGATTATTTGTGCTTTGGCATGCCCTGATTTCATCGCAACAACATAATACTCCAAAGCTTTTTCTAAATGATGACTCACATCAATATTGCGCTCATATAACTTACCCATTGTATACGCCAAATCAGCATGATGAGCTAACAGGGTATTAATCTGTTCAATTGTCGATTCTGCATTTTTATCTATGAGGTATTTAAAAATCAAACAGGCATCACGAAGGCTGCCGAATGGATGAAAATAAATTAAACCGGTTTGCCAGTACAAATCATCATCGTTTAATTGTTTAGCAAGCGAAACCATAGAAGATAATCCCCTTTCATTCAGTTGTTCGGCTGCGGCTTTAAAATAATGAAATGCCTTTAATGCGTTTCGCTCATGAGCAATAACCTGACTGGAACTGGCACTTAATGTACAGCCATAAAAGGGATCATGCAATTCGCCAAGACGTAAAGCCGCATTCTGACTTTCAAGAGCCAAGGCCTTTTCATAAAAAGAAATAGCACAAGGAATGTTATTTTTTTGCTCGTAATGATGAGCAAGATGAAGGTAATGCTGTTCATCAAAATTGGCATTATTTAAATATGCAGTTGCTTTTAAATGGTGTTGTTCCGCTGCCCGCAGGCAATAATGAATTGCCTGTGAAAAGGCTCCTCTGGGGTGATAAAATTTGCAGCCCAGAGAGTATTGGGCATCACTGTTGCCATGGTCAGCTAATTGCTTTAATGCCTTTGTGGCTCGTGGGTGATTTAATTGCATGGCCAAAGCGTAAAAATAACACGCTTTTTGCAGTGCGTCATCGGATCCACTACGCTCGTATTGTAAGCCAATATTAAACGCATATTCTGCATGAGGAACTCTTGTTTTGTGTAACAGGATGAGTTGTCTTAAATCGGCTCGTGCTGCATAAGAACGTAATTCAGTTATCTCTTCGTTTATAAGGAACAATTCTCTATGCTCTATTAGAGCTTCCAGAATATAAGTATCTAAAGAATGATTCATCAATCTTGAGTTTTGCATTAAATGAGTGCGCAATACGCTCATAGGATTAATCAATGGATTGTCAGAAAGGAAGGAGTGCAACTGAGTGGCTCTATTTTCGCCAAAAGGGGTAAAATGTCTGAGATAAGTAAAGAAGGTCACAATATACCCCCTATTATCTGGAGCGCTTTTATTGTTGCGCCAGGCAAGATAATTGGTAATCGCAGCAATTATTATTGTTCTTTGTTGCTCATATATTTTACTGATTATTTTAGGTGTATTGGACTTGCTGTTATCCATGGTCTGATTTCCTTTAAATACAGGGCGGCACATCACATGATAACGTATTCACCATGTGGTTTAATAAGAAAAATTTATGCTGATTTTTTGTAACACATCCATTAAAAGCATGTGATCATATACAAAAAAATGTTTTTTTCAATCACTTTTGATACATAAAACACATTTTTTAATCACGACAAGGAGGGATAGAGGTTAGAAGTACCTATATGACAGATTATTATCAGTACTATTTTTTAAAAAAGGACGCATGATTGTTCGTAACAAGGATTTGTATATCCCTGTAAAGGACGAGTTAACAGGGTTTTGTACCTAAGATGAGTTTTTCATCAGCGCATCGATAAACAGATTTTTTAGCCCAATTCCATGTCGCTTGCTTGCAAATCACGGTGTACTAAGGCTAAATAATGCTAGTGGTGTATCGGATAGAACACAATTAAAAAAGGGTTATATTTTAACTGTTAAAAATTATAAGGAGATAATATGTCTAGTGAAATTACAAGCAGCCAAAATCTGGGTTTTGAAATTTTATTTGATACAGGAATAGTGGTTGACTCATCACTGAGTTCCTGCTGTTGCAGCTGTTGTACTTCCTGTTGTTGTTCTGCTGCCACCGCAACACCCTGTGACGAATTCTTTGAAGATTAATCCCTTTAGCATGTAGCCTGGTTGCTTGCAACCAGGACTTCATTCT